>CANQJV010000006.1 GCA_947624295.1 uncultured Ruminococcus sp.
CACGGAAATCAATTTTCAAAAAACATCTGTTTTGTAACAGTGTTTTTATAGCATTTTGACGAGTAATTTCATTCAAAATCATCTGAAAATGATTCTAATTCTAACATAAACCATATAAAATTAAAATAGTTAAATAATTTTATTAGCAAAATTGATTTCCGTGCGGCTGATTCAGAAACTATTGAAATTTGTAATCATTTATGATATAATTATTATATAGATTTTTTGTTGTAATAAATTACACAATGGGGTGTTTATTTTGGAATATATATATATTATAGTTGCACAAACAGGCACAAGACCTGCTAAACTTTTCAGATTTTTAACTAAAAAGCCGTATAATCATGTATCGCTTTCCGGAAGTGTCGATTTATCTGAAATGTACAGTTTTTGCCGTACATACCGCCCTTTTCCACTGCCTGCGACTTTCAACAGGGAAATTGTCGGGAAAGGTACTTTAGGGAGATTCGACTATATACCTTGCGAAATATACCGCATTAAAGTTACGCCTGAACAGAAAAGAAAATATAACAAAGTAATAAAACATTTCGCAAATAACAGGAAAATTTACTCCTATAATCTTCTTGGGCTTATCGCTGTATACTTCAATATAAACTGGGCGAGAACACATAGCTTTGTATGTTCGCAGTTTGTCGCATATACTATGGATAAAATCGGCATACCGCTTGAAAAGCCGTTCAGCCTCTACAGACCTGATGATTTCCGTAATTTTCCGAATGCCGATTTATATTATGCCGGTGAATTGAATTGTTTCTATGACGATATGATGACGATTTCTAAAGAAACAAAAGCAGTCCGCCCCTTAATTCATCGGGCGTAAAAAGATATGCAATAAAATAAGCCTTATTTTCGGGAGATATTACCCTGAAACTGAAGTTATAGCTTTTGTCAAGAATTTTAAGTTCTGCATTGCCGTCGTTCACAATAAGGCTTGCAGGCGTGATTTTCTCATCATTAAGCCTGTTATATGAATTTGCACAAGCGTACAGAAACATTTGCAAGCCAAAGGTCAGGACGATATACACCAAAATCGCCCTGACCGTTGTTTTATTTTTTACTCTCATAAAATCATCACTCCTTGATTTTGTCAAATAAGTTACATAGCGAACGCCCGATAAGTTGTCCCGAATACTGCACTTGTTCCAATGTATTGCCGTGAGAACCGACTTCAATAAGCAGACTGCCTGTTGTTAAATCCTGATTGTAATGGCGGTAGTCAAATAATATCGGGCGTGTGAAACCTGCATAATCGTTTTCAAATTGTTGCTGTAAAGTACAGGCAAAATGAAAATTTTTAATATAATCAGGCATTCCGAGTGTACCGTCATCACAACCCGATATTATCATAATTTGTGCAGCTTCTTTGCCGTCGATTTCTACATAAGGCTGAGCTGCAAACTCTGAATTTGAAATAGCATCACGGTGAATATCAAGTGCAATTTTAATTGTCGGGTACTGCTCCAGAACGGGGACTATGCTTTCCCTGCTCCGACTGTATGAGCCGTTATATGACGGATAATCGTGTACTTCCGTTACGTGAATAACGCCTATTCCGTGCGATTCGAGTTCAGCTTGTATAGCATTGCCTACCATAATCATATTTTTTGTTTCGTCCGTAGTCCTGTAATTGAAATTCGCATCGAGGTTATCACGAACATACGGTTCAAAACTCTCTGTCGTGTGGGTATGGTAAATAAGCACTTGCGGTTCATCAGTATCGGACAAAGTAAAATCAGGGAGTTTACGGCTTTCCTCAATAAGTTTTTCATTTGACAAAGATGTTTTGTTGTTGACCTGTCCGCCGTCCGCAAGATTAAAGTAAGTCGTTCCGCTGTATTCGCCGTATGTCGTCCGCACAATCGGTACACCGTTACCTGACCACTCATTTTCCTGCGGATAAGGCTTGTCACCGGGATTATCCGAAACCATATCAAGCGGATTCTGTAAATCGACTTCATACGGGAAATCTTCCGCCTCTGCACCATATCCCTCTGATAAAATGATTTTACTGTCAAGCAAATCTTTCGGTGAATTTTCGTGCTGTACGCTGTATGAATTTTTTTCGGGCTGTTTTTCGCCTACTGAAATATTCCCCATTCTGTCAACTGCCGATTTTATAACGGGTATACATTTTGCAAGTCCTGCCGTACAGAACGGTACAAGCATTAAAGCAATACATTTAACAGTACCCGCAATCTTCCGGCGTTTGAAACGTGTCATAATTCCACCTCAATTATTATAACATTTTTTATTCAAATATATTCGTATTACGGTAAAAATATTACTGTACAGGCATTTTCAGGCATAATTATGAATAAGTTATAAAGGGTGATTTTTATGTACAAATGCTATAATGTCAAAAAATTTATCAAATTGCTTATGATAGATACTGTTATTTTTTCAGTATGTTCAATTTTTTTCTTTATCGGTAAAATGATTTTTTCTTCTGCACAAGATGAAAATAACGGCGTATTTTTGCCTGTTATTATGTACCATAGTGTATATGGCGATACTCCTGCGGAATACGTTGTAACTCCCACGCAACTTGAAAATGACTTGCAATGGCTTAAATCAAACGGTTATTCTACTGTCACGGCGGAACAAGTTATAAATTACACTCGCAATAAGGGCAATCTCCCCGAAAAATGCGTTATGATTACACTTGATGACGGCTTTTATAATAACCTCTCTGTACTTTCGCCCTTGCTTGAAAAATATGATATGACTGCTGTTATATCGGTTGTCGGGAAATATACAGATAATGATGCAGTCGTTGACCCTCATAATCCGATGTACTCCTATCTTACATGGGACGATATTGCTGAACTACAAAACTCAGGACGGGTTGAATTTGGCAATCATACGTATAATATGCATTCCCTCAAAGGCGAACGTACAGGTTGTGGAATTGCTAATGGTGAAACAGAATCTGATTACAGGAAAAAGCTAAATAATGATATTTCGCAATTACAGGAGGAGTTTGCGGAAAATATAGGCTTTACGCCTGTAGTATTCACGTATCCTTTCGGCAAGGTAAGCCGTGAGAGTCTCCCTGTTATCCGTGAAAACGGCTTTCTTATGACGCTCACCTGCCGTGAATCGCCTAACTATATCACACGTGATACGGATTGTCTGTACGGCATAGGACGTTACAACAGAAGCGGTTTATATTCCACGGAAGAATATATGAAAAAAATTTTTACTGAATAAAAAATCCTGCACAAAATGCAGGACTTTTTTATTTATTGAAGTTTTATTGTTTCTTTGAGGTATTCAGTATCAGAAAGCCAGCCTGTTACAGAAATTTCAACATCAGATTTATCTGTCAACTTATACGCTTGCGTAATAATACATGATGCACCGGGTTGAATATTGGTCATAGATTTACCTAAATCAACATCGCTGTCGAAGTCCATAATAACCATATTGTCGCATTCTACACCGTTCTGAAAAGCCTTGTCTGTAAAAGTTGTTGCAAATGATTCTGTGCTATCCTCGCCATTATAGAACTCATAATTAACTAAAAGCACTTCCTCACCGCTATAGTCAACATCAAGAGAATAGTCAATTATTTTTACAGATGTTTCCTGCAAATCTTCTCTGTTAATAGTTGTACCTTCTCCGCCGCCTAAGTCTATTTTCTCATCTAACAGCGTTTCATCATCAAGTGAAAATATTTCATCTACAACAACATTTGCCGTTGTCATATCCTGCAAAATATATGCAACTTTGACATTATATGTAACACCCGGCTGAACGTCCTTGCTTTGCATTTCAATGTCAGTACCGTCATATCCATATGATTTCTCGCATTCTATGCCGTTCTGAAATACTTTGTCAATTAAAGAAAATGTAAATGACGCTGGTTCATTATCAGTATTTGTCCATGCATACTCAACAACAAGCACATCATTTCCGTCATCATCTTTATCAAGTTCCCATGAATTTATAGAAATTCCTTTATCTTCAGTTGGTTTTTCCGTTTCAGACGTTTCCGGAATATCAGTTTCTTCTTCTGTTGGTTCTTCTGTTGTTTCCTCTGAAGTTTCAGGTTCATCAGTTTCTTTTTCTGTTGGTTCTGCACTGCTTTCGGAATCAGCAACGGAATTATTTTCCGATGATGATTCAGTACCGCCTGATGAACACGATACAAAGCAATTCATCATCAGCATTGCAAGGCATAAAGTAAAATATTTTTTCATTTTTATCTCTCCTTTAGTTTTTTGCACCTATATAGGTGCAATATTATTATAAAATAAATTTATAATAAAGTCAATAGCTTTTTCAAAAAAAGGTATAAAAAATTAAAGGAGGATTTTGTTAAAAATGAACAAAATAATTGAAACCAAAGTAGGAAACAATATCAGAAAACTGCGTGAACAGAAAAAAATGACTCAAGAAGAACTTGCCTTGAAATTACAGATAAACGGCTGCGACATAACAAGAAGTTCCGTCGCTAAAATTGAGGTGGGTCAACGTCATTTGTACCCCGATGAAATAATTCTCATCAAAAAAATCCTCAATGTGAGTTTTGACGAAATTTTTGAGGTATAAAAAAATCCTGCACAAAATGCAGGACTTTTTGTTATAATTCAATAGGGTCTTCACCGTAAGTATCAAAAAAATCGTCATAATCATCGTGGTCATCATCATAATCGTCATCATCGTCGTAATCATTTCTGTCATATTTGCTGTCGCTGTAATTATTATATCGTTTGTAATTTTCTATGTATTCCTCAAAGAAGTCCTCGAAATCATCATATCCCATAGATTCCCATAAACCGTCATATTTCGGGTCACAATATTTCCTGAAATCTTCCGGTACTTCGCCTGTTTCCTGATATTCCTCGATGTATTTATCGGGGTGCAGGGCGAATTTCATCATATCTTCATACGGCTCTTTGAACGTTGTATTCACAAGTATAGTCGAAATTATCATCAGCACAAGCGATATTGACGAGAGAATTATTCCGGTGATTGAAAGCCCTTTTCCGCCCCATTTTTTCGCAAGCGATACGATTCCGAAAATAATTGAAAGCGGTGCGAAAACATATGTCGTACAACAGCAGAGAAGTATATTCACAAGACCAAGCACAAAGCTTGTAACTGCTGCCCACATTGGTTTTTTCTGTATATTCTGCATATTCTGCATATTCTGCTGATTATACGGATTGTATTGATTATTATATTGTCCTTCCATTTTAATCTCCTCTTAGTAATCTGTTTCCCATGTCCAGTTTCTTATTTCAAGTTCATCAAGATTATATGGCGTACGCTGATAAACGCAGTAATTAAGCCAGTTTGAGAACATAAGATTTGCTGTACATCTCCATGAAAAAATAGGTATATTTTCGGGATTGTCGCCGGGAAAATAATTGTACGGTATCTGAATATCAATCCCTTTTTTCAGGTCACGGAAATATTCCGAAGCGATTGTATCCCTGTCGTATTCCGAATGACCTGTAATGAAATATTGTCTGCCGTTTTTATTTGCAATTATATGAACTCCCGAAATTTCGGAGCTTGTAAGTATTACAAGCTGATTTTCCTTTTCAATATCTTCACGGTGAATTTCTGTATTACGGCTATGCGGTACATAGAAAATATCATCGAATCCACGCAAAAGCAGACTGTTTTCGACTTCCGCCTTATGCGGGAAAATCCCAAACATTTTTTGTTTAAGCGTGTACTTTGGTATGCCGAAATGGTAATAAAGACCTGCCTGCGCTGCCCAACATATATGCAATGTCGAAAATACGTGAGTTTTAGACCACTCGAAAATTTCAGTTATTTCGTTCCAGTAGTCAACTTCCTCGTAATCAAGCAATTCAACAGGTGCGCCTGTAACTATCATACCGTCATAACGGCAATCTTTTATTTCATCAAAAGTTTTATAAAAAGATTCAAGATGATGACGTGATGTATTTTTCGAAATATGTGATGCCATTTGCAGAAGTTCAATATCAACCTGCAGCGGCGTATTGCTTAAAAGTCTTAACAATTGGCATTCTGTTTCAATTTTTTTCGGCATTATGTTAAGTATTATAACTTTCAGCGGACGTATATCCTGATGTTCAGCACGTTCCTTTGACATTACAAATATATTTTCTTCCCCTAAAGTCGTGAATGCAGGGAGTTCAGATGAAATTCTTATCGGCATAATTCAATCTGCCTCCTTTTTATTTTTGCACGATTCGCAGGCGTTCATAAAACTGTCAAGATTTTCGCACACATTGCTGTTTCCCGAAAGAAAACGCAATTTGATTAAATTATTATACTTTGCCTTGTCGGGAATATCAAAAATCATTGTTTCGATACCTTTGAGGACGCTTTTGAACATCACTGACCGCACAAGACCGTCACATAGCATCAAATCGCCCTTATCATCGTAATCGTACACAACAGTTGAATCCGCCTGATATGCGTACGCAATAAAGCCTGTTGCTTCACCGTGTTCAATCGCTTCAGTTATGTGCAGATTATTCCCGCCAATCCTTTCTGTAAGCGATTCATAGCCGTTTGTATCAAATTTTTCCTGTATCTCAAGCATTTGATTCTCCTATTTCTCCTACTTCTCCTTACCTATTGCAGTCCTTATAGCACGCAATTCTTCCGCTGTAAGTTCACGCCACGTTCCCGGCTGTAACATACCGAGTTTCAGCGGACCTACGCTTATACGGCGAAGTCTTGCGACTTCCAGACCTACTGCCTCGCACATTCTGCGGATTTGCCTGTTTCTGCCCTCTTTTATGGTGATAAGCAACACAACTCGTCCTGCCTGTTTTTCCTTGACAATTACAGTAGCAGGCATAGTTTTTTTACCGTCAATTTCAATGCCCTCCGAAAGCCTGACAAGCTGTTCATCGTTTATATCAGGACGGACTGTTACACGGTACGTTTTAGAGATATGTCTGCTTGGGTGCATTATATTATTTGCAAATTCGCCGTCATTTGTGAACAAAAGCAATCCCTCTGAATTTCGGTCAAGTCTGCCTACAGGGTAAACACGTTCCTCAACGTCCTCCAGCAAATCCATAACACAACGTCTGTTGCGGTCGTCTGAAACAGTCGTCACGTATCCACGGGGTTTATTCATCATAATGTAGATGAAATTTTTCTTTTTCGGCATATATATGCGTTCGCCGTCAATCGTAATAATATCGCTGAAACCGCATTTATCGCCCAATTTTACAGGGTGCCCGTTCAATTTAACTCTGCCTTTGGACATAAGTTCCTCAGCTTTACGGCGTGAACAGTAACCGCTGTCGGCAATCATTTTCTGTATTCTTATTTTTTCCATTTTATCTCCTTTCAGGAGAAAAACTCCTTGATTTTTGTAATAAAGTCTTTTTTCTTCTCGGGTTTATGTAATATGTAGTCGGCATTTTCAGCGGAATAAAGCGGAATCTGTTTAATTTCCCTGTTGTTGTAGTATATACTCAAATCCGCCAATTTATCGCCTTCTTTAACAGGTGCATATACAAACGGCGGAGCATTTACAACAAACTCGAAATCTTCCGCATTCGCTGAAAATGACGTAAAATCAACTTTTTCTGCTGTCACCTGTATTTTATCTCTGTCACTTCCTGCAATATCAAGCTGTATTTCGGGGAGTTCAGGCGAAACAGTCTTTGCAAGTTCAAAACATTTGTCATATAGCGCAATATGGTCATTCCAGTCATTGCGGTCGTTCAAAGTAACACAAATTAGATTTTTCCCATCACGTTCACAAGCTGATACAAGACATCTGCCTGCCTCGTCAGTGAAGCCTGTTTTCACGCCGTAAGTACCGCTGTAAAGCGACAGGAGTTTATTTGTATTTTTTAACCAACGTGTATAGGGCGGATTACCGTACTCTAATTTTATTGTTTCGCTGGAACATATTTCCCTGAAAATATCATTACGAAGTGCTACAGATGCAAGAATCGCCATATCATACGCTGATGACCCGTGCCCTGTACCCTCAAGTCCTGATGGCGTGACAAAATAAGTCTTTGTAAGACCTATTTCTTCCGCCTTATTGTTCATAAGTTCAGCGAAATTCTCAATACTTCCTGCAATTTTTACAGCAGTTGCATTTGCGGCATCATTCCCCGAAGGCAAAAGCATTCCGCAGCATAAAGCGTATTTTGTGACAATATCGCCTTCCTGCAATCCCATAGACGAACCTTCAACGTGAATTGCATCGCTGTCCACAACAAAAGGTTCATCAAGATTTCCGCTTTCAAGGCAGATGAGAGTTGTCATAATCTTAGTAGTACTCGCCATAGGTAATTTTTCATTGCTGTTGTGTTCAAAAAGTACCTCGCCTGTATCAGCTGAAATAACAACAGCCGCCTTTGCAGATATTTCGGTTTCATCTTCAGCACATACGTCCGGAATTTTCATTCCGCCTATAACAAATGCAGATAACAGAATTACAGCTAATTTTTTCATAAACGCATACCTCCGCAAAAAAATATCTTCTTCTGCATAATATGCGGAAAAGCTGTATCATATTACATCAGTCGCTTAAAGAAATATCGCTGTCTGAATCATTTTTCTTAGCCTTTTTCTTAGCCATAATGCCCTGTATTTTCTCAACAACATTCGGCACAGCATTTATTGCACTGTTCAAGCGGTCGTTGCCCGAATCAACAGTAACCATTTTTGCGTTACCGTCAGGAGATATGACGAGGAATCCCTCCGGTTTAATGCTTATACCTGCGCCTGCTCCGCCTGCAAATAAATCCTTGTCGTATTTTGACGGTAAATCTGAACCGCCTGAGGCGAATCCATAGCATACCTTTGAGATAGGTATTACTGTAGTACCGTCTGCTGTCGTAATAGGCTCACCTATTATCGAATTTACGTCAGCCATTTCCTTGACTTTTTCCATTGAAACGCCAAGCAATTCATTTATATTTGTTTTCTTTTTTGTTTCCATAAAATAAGACCTCATTTCTTTGATTTCTTTGATTTTCTTGATTTTTTCAGTTTTTTCTCCTGTAATTTCTGCGGAATGAAAAATCTGAACATATATGTTATCAGGAAATAAATTCCTGCAACAATCAGTGTAATAAGTCTGAACCCTAATTTCACCGAAATATCCCAACGGCTCTTATCTGATTTGTAGTCAGGGAAAATGTCAACCGTTTTGAATTTCGCTGTACAAACTGTACTAATCCAGCCGATTATATTGTATACAGCTCCGCTTATTTCGCCGTATTTCAGCGCACATTTATAAGCATCTTCGCCTGTAATCATAAAATCAATATAAATATTGCTGAATCTGAACCCTTTGCAAATATGAATAAGCGGTCTGTCAGCTGAACGGAGCATATCAAGCACCATTTCTATTTTATCCTCATTTTCGTCGAGTCTATCAAAAATCTTTTCAAGTTTACCCTTTTTTTCGTCATCTTCATCAAATGTTGATTTTTCGTTTTCTCTTTCGCTGTCTTTTGCAGTGTTATCCGAAATTTCGTCATCTGATACAGTTTCATCAGCATCATTTTCAGTAATATCGTCAATTTCATCGTTGTTGTAAATTTCGTCAGGTTCAGGCATAAGAAGTTCCTCAATATTGTCCTCTATATTGCTGATTTCATCTATATCTGTATCTTCGTCAAAATCATCATCATTTTTATTGATATGTTTGTCAATAAATTTAACTGCAATTCCTTTTTTATCTGAACCGTAAATATTAACAAAACCGTATTTTATTTTATAAGTAAATTTTTTATCAATATAAGCAGTTTCCGCACTTACAGGTATAATAAGAAACAGCAGGATAATTCCTATAATCGCAAGAATTACCCACAACAGAATTTTCAAAACTATCATATCTGCTCCTTTCAGTTAAA
Source organism: uncultured Ruminococcus sp. (assembly GCA_947624295.1). GTDB lineage: Bacteria > Bacillota > Clostridia > Oscillospirales > Ruminococcaceae > Ruminococcus. The sequence continues at coordinate 9,867 of CANQJV010000006.1, forward strand.
TATTTTCATCTGAATTATCATCGCTGTCAAGGTCAAATTCGAGTTGTCTTGACGGCTGAAATTCAGCAAGAGGCGGTAATTCCGAAAGCGAACTCAGCCCGAAACATCTCAGAAAATTAGGCGTTGTACGGTAAACAAGCGGTTTCCCGGGAACATCAAGCCTGCCTGCCTCCTCAATAAGCGATTTTTCAACGAGATTATTGACGACGGACGAACTGTCAACGCCACGGACATTTTCAACAAATCCCTTTGATACAGGCTGATTGTACGCTATAATCGTAAGGACTTCCATAGCGGCATTTGAAAGCGGAGTATTCCTTTTAGTTTCGAGAGCCTCACGTATTTGCGGAGCGAATTGCTCACGGGTACACATCTGATAACTCCCGTCAAGATTTTTTATGCAGATACCGCTGCCGCAATCGTCATACCGTTCATTGAGAAGATTTATCATTGTAGGCACTGTCCCCGCATCAATCCCGCAGGACTGCGCAATACGGCACAATTCAACAGGTTCACCTCCTGCAAAAAGTACAGCCTCTATTGCTCCGAGTTTTTCTTTGACTTCCAATTCTTCCTCTCTCCTTTGAAAAATATGGTAGTATTATCGTCGCTTATCGTGATACGCCCGAAACGTGTAAGTTCAAGTACGGCGAGAAAAGTTGCGACTCTTTCCGAACGGTCACGCACACCGTCATATAGTTTATCCATTTGCACTTCGCCTGTTGAATACAATTCACGCAAAATATGCACGACTTTAGTTATTACAGGAACGATTTTCCGCTTGACAACAGCATTTATCTTGTTTTCTATGTGGATTTTCTTCATTTCAGCCTTTATTTTCTGCGGTGAAATTGCTTTATAAGCCTCTGCGAGTATTTCGGGGTCATGCGTGAGTGTGTACGTCATATCCGCCTTTATTTTCATAGGTTTACGGACGAAAATATCACTTCCTGTACTTCTTTCGGCGAGTGCTTTTGCGGCGAGTCTGCATAGTGACAACTCAATCAATTCGCCCTCAAGTTCTTTCTTGAGTTTTTCAGCTTCTTCAGGTTTCGGCAGAAGTGCGGCAGTCTTTATGTATATAAGCCTTGCCGCCATTTCAAGAAATTCGCCTGCAATTTCAAGATTACTGTTATGCATTTCGTCTATATAAAGCATATACTGTTCAAGTAACTTTGATATTTCTATATCATATATATTCAGCTTATGTTTTGTTATAAGATTTAACAGCACATCAAGCGGTCCCTCATATACATCAAGCTTATATGTTATTTTCTCCATATCAGCCAAATACCAACGGAATCCATACTGTTGTAAGCGAAATAAGTCTGCTGATAAGCCCTATAAGCCAGCCTAACGGGTCAATCAGATGATTTGTGAGAGGTCCTATGAAGAAAAGTCCCAGCAGAATATATGTTGACCATTGATTTATCTGCCTGTAATTCCTGAAATACCAGCTATGGAATTTAGGCGGTGCAAAGTAACTCAGAATATTGAACCCGTCCAGATTAGGCAACGGCAAAATTGAGATAGTACCCAGACATATATTGATACTCGCAAGGAAATTCAGGACAAGGCACAATGCCAGAACAGCTGTACTTCCTCCGGTATACGCAATAATCATAGCGATATTCATACAGATAATCGCCATAAGATAGTGAGTTAAAGGTCCTGTCAGCGATAGTACAAGCACGCCTGTACGTGGATTTTTCATGCGGTTTACGTTTATGGGCAGCGGTTTAGACCAGCCGAATCCCACAAGCATTATCGCAAGCGAACCAAGCAAATCAAGATGAGCCATAGGATTGAGAGTTATGCGCCCCTGTACTTCAGCCGTATCATCTCCCAACGCTTTCGCAACAAGTCCCTTTACGGAGTTAGTTACAGGCAATACAAGGAACAACATCAATGCCCTTGAAAAAAATGTTAAAAATAATTGTAAAGTATTGTTCAAACCAAACACCTCGTTATTTCTTTTAATTTTTAATTATATATATTAAAACTATATATTTTTTATTATACTACAAATGCACAAATTTTTCAAGCCTAATTTGCAAATTTACAGCTTATTAAAAAAATTTGTATTTTTTTTTCAAAAAACACTTGCATTTTCTGAAAGAATGTGATACAATATTATTATTGTCTGATAATATATCAGTTATTATCTGATTCTATGATTCTATAAGGAGGTGCAGCCTGATGGCAAAATGCGATATCTGCGGTAAGGGAGTTACATTCGGAATTAAAGTTTCCCACTCTCATAGACGTACAAACAGAACATGGAAGCCTAACGTAAAGCGTGTAAAGGCTATCGTCAAGGGTACTCCTTGTCATATCTATGCTTGCTCAAGATGCCTACGTTCCGGTAAGGTTGAAAGAGCTTAATTTACCCATTTTCTCAAAAATATCGGGCGTTCTTCGGAACGTCCTTTATTTTTCCGCAAAAAAATAACGCTGTCCTCAAAAAACAGGATTATTTTTGTTATATTATTTTACATGATTTGCTAAACCTGCTATATTCTGCGCTTTTACATCGTCCGCAACAAGTTTTGCAACTGCATTTGCACCCTCTTCACAAAAATGCGTTCCGTCTGTTGAACCCTCAACAACGCCCATAAGATGATATTTCAACGCTCTGTCGTATCCTATTGAGTTATAATGATTAACCATAAGCGTATTAAGGTCAATGCAAGGTATGCTGTATTTCGCTGAAAGCTGTTTGCACGCATCGCAATAATTTGTATAACTATTAACAAATTTACCGTTTGAATATGCTTTCATGCCGATTACAGTAGTAACAAGTATAGGTGTTGCATCTTTCGCCTGCGCTGATTTGATGAACTCTGTCATATACCACTCATATGAACCTTCTGACGGATTATTCACGTTACCGCAAGTAGGTGCGTATCTGTCAGCGTTCGCTTTACCTGAATCGTTTATAGCAAACTGCACCATTACAAAGTCGCCCTCTTTGAGATTATCAGCAATTGTCTGCCATCTGCCCTCATCATAGAATTTCTTTGTTGAACGTCCTGCTATTGAATGATTCGCAACTGTAACGCTGTCGTCGAAATAGTCCGCAAGATAATATCCCCAACCTTGCTGAGGTGCGTATGATGCACGGTAACTTTGTACTGTTGAATCGCCTGCAATATATATAGTAGGCTTATTTGTTTCAACTGGCGGTAAATCGCTGTTCGGGTCATAAATTTCAGCAAAAGGCTCATCTGTAGGCATAAGCGTGATATAGTCAAGATTAGGTCCGCCGTTTTCAGTAGCTGATACAAACTGTATCGTATTTTTGCCTGCAATAAGCGGTAATACTATACCAAATTCCGTCCATTGAGTCCATGCGCCTGTACCCGTGAATGACTGCATCCAGTAATCAGTTGTGTTGCCGTTCACATATATTTTCATTTTCCTGTCTGCCTCAGTACCGTTCGCAAATCTTATATGTGTCATATAATTTCCGTTTGCGGTCACGTCAACATCAAAAGTAACACTGCTGTCAAGAATATTGTCAAGATTCAGGTAGCCTATAACTTCACTTTTCTCTGTAGGCATTGTCTTTGTAAAGCCCTCGTTTACTGTTTCAGCAACACCACTGCTCCACGACTGGTCTACAGCGTAATAGCGTGGGTCTGTTGTTGTCGGGATTGTAGTTGTTGTAGTTGCTGTAGTCGTTACAGGCGGAACATATACGGGTAATTCCCTTAAATCAGCAAGAAATTCCTGTATGAAAAGAGCATCTTCCCCTGTAATCATGCCGTCCTGAGTCAAATCAGCGTTTATTATACCTGCCTCATCAAGTCCATAAACATCTTTGTTACCTATATATTGGATTATAGCCGCTGCATCAGCAAAATTAACAGTACCGTCAAGGTTCGCATCACCAAAGTGAACTGTCGGAGCAGGTTCTGTTTCAGGCGGATTTGAAGTTGTTTCCGTTGCTGTTGTTGTGGTAGTTGTAGTTGTCACCGGTTCTGTTGTTGTAGCGGTGACAATTACAGCTTCTCTGACAAACCAGTCCTGACAATTTACGCCGTTTATTTCCCACTGCTGAATATTAGCACCTGCATCTTTAAGAGCGTTTACTACTTCAACTGCTGATTTATCGCCTGAAACTCTTGTTCTTATTTTATATGAACCGTCAGCATTCTTTGTGAATTTGAACTGCTGATTATTTTCGCCGTTGAAATTATAAAGCCCTATATTTTTACCATTTTCAGGCTTGTTGCCTGCAACATCAAGTGCGACTTTATCGCTGTAAGCAGGAAATATATAATAATATCCGTCACCTGCCGACTTCAATCGCCATGTATTATATTCAGCCTGTTCAGTAATTCCCCATTGCTGAACATTTGCACCGCTTTCAATTTTACCGTCTGCGACTTCCATATATAGACCGCTGTTTACGTTCTCGAAAGAATACATGACATTTTCATCAAAAACTTCTGCTGTAATTGCGTTTGCATTGTCGAAATCGTACAATTGCGACATAAGTTCAGCAAGTTTCAGTGAGCCTTTTTTACTTTGGTGTAAATCGTCCGCTGAACCATTCGCCTGTATTGCGTAGTATTCAGCCATTCCGTCGTATCCCACGGAAAGCCCGAAATCTTGCCACGGATTGAACAGGTCTATAACTGTAACATTCTGTTCAGTGCCGATTTGGTCAAGCTGACCGCCGAACCAGCGTCCCGAAAGCAATGGGCTTCTTGTGAGGTCGCCACGTCTGCCCTGCTGTTTTACGAGAACCACTGTCATTCCCTTTGATTTTGCGGTTTTCACCATATCCGTGACAGTTTCATAGTACTCGTCTTTATTTGAGTAGTTTGTATCGTTTATACCGATTGATATGACGTAAATATCGCCTTCTTTACCGTATTTCTCAATAGGTGCGAATTGCCCTGCATCAACGAAACCTTTCGCATATTGACCGCTTGCCGCCATATTACGTACTTGCCAGTCTTTTGAAACGTAATCTCCTAAAAATTGTCCCCAGCCGTGTTGTGACGAATCGTTGACATTATAGTAATTTGCTACAGTTGAATCTCCGCAAAGCCATATTGTTTTGTTAGTTTCGCCGGTATCGTTGATTTGTTTTATTTCAACCGCCGAAATCGTAAACGGTGTATTTGCTCTGCCTGCAACAGCCTGAATATTCAACTGACCGTCCGTTACAGGAATCTGCACTGTTTCTGCAGCGTTGTTGCCTGTTAGATTCATCATCTGGAGAATACCCTCCATTTTTATTGACGTACGTGAACAATCTCCCGTGATGACCTTGACTTCATACAAACCTTTCGGCAAATCAACATTGAAAGTATTCGCACCGCTTTCCGATTTGAACTGCACCGCATCACTTAATGCACCTTTGCCCTTAGCTGTAACGTTCGCAACGTTCGCTGTCTGCGCAAATCCATATCCTTTTGAGGCGTTATAGCCGTCTGTAGCTGATACTCCCGTGTAACCCGATTCCGTACCGTTCCCGCCAAAATCAAATTTCCAGTCCGTAGCAGCTGAATTTGCCTGAGGTATCGAAATCCCTGCAAATGCCGAAAGTGACAGTGTGAGCGAAGTCAGATAACTCAAAAATCTTTTTGCTTTCATAAAAATCCTCCCTAAATATAATTTATCTGTTTTAATTATATCATAATATATTTACAAAGTCAATGCAGAAATTATATACTTTTATGATATTTTATGATATTTTTCAGAACTGATTTTTTATAGTGTAAAATAATATCATTTTTTCTTTGCAAAATAAAATAATATTACATATATACTCTATAAATGAATTATTTAAAAAAGTACTTGAAATATATACTGGTATATGCTATAATATATATATAACTTAAATAAAGAAAAAGGTGTTTTATGGACAAAAATAAAATTCACAGCGGTCACAGGGAAAGACTTCGCAATAAATTTATAAATTTCGGTGCAGAGGCATTGCTTGACCACGAATTACTTGAACTTGCGCTGTTTTACTCGATTCCACGTGCAAATACAAATGATATAGCACATAGTCTTATAAATGATTTCGAAAATCTGAAAAATATACTTGATGCATCTGTAGACGAACTTACAAAATCAAAAGGTATAGGAGAAAATTCCGCTGAATTTATCCGGCTTTTCGCCGATATATGCAAAGAATACAATAAATTTTCAACAACACATGATTATGATACTACTAAAAATTATTTCCCTGAATACCTCCATAACTATTTCCAAAGCGCAAATTCAAATATATGTTTGCTTTTATGCATAGACAACAAGCTCAATATAAAAAATAAAATAAATTTCACAATTGAAAATATACTTAAAGATGATTCAGAAATACGCCGTATTGTGCAATTTCTTATCACAAACGACTGCACAAGAGTCATCGCTGGTATAAATCACCCCGAAAGAATAGCTATGCCTAATGATTTGGATTTCGCTGTAATAAAACTTTTATCCGAAAAATTGTCCGTATTAAACATAATTCTTGCTGACTGCATAATATGCAGTAAAAATGAAACTTTCTCATTAAAACAACATGGTGCTTTTTCATTTGAGGAATAATAAAATATGACAAACGACAATAATAATGAACTTACTATTGAACAGCTTAAAAACAAATACCGTTCATATGGCTATGATACGCTTACAAATGATGAGAAAATCCGCCTTTTTCTTTCATACTCCGAAAAAGGTAAAAATCTTGACAAAGCAACTGAAATTATTACAAAAACATTCGGGAATATACATATTGCTTCTGATTCAGGCGTAGTTTTCCTCATGAATGTGTGCAAATTAAGCACATCAAGCGCAGTTTTACTGAGCCTTATCCCTGCATTCAGCAATATTTATACATTTGAAGAATACAGCAAACTGCAACTCAATTCATCTGAAAATGCCAAAGAATTTTTCTCCGCACTCCTGAAAAATAATCACTTTGAAAAATCAGTTGTAATTGCACTTGACAAAAAATTCAATATCATAAATCAACTGATTTTTTCGAATGAAGAAATAGACAGGGTAAATTTACCATTTAGAAAAATATATGAATTTGCACAAAATGATTCTATAAAATATGTGATTATTTCACATTGCCACCCCGACGGAAATGCTTTTCCGTCAAATGATGATATAAATACAACATTGAAAATAAAAGAAATGCTTAATATGGCTGATACTGTCCTTGTTGACCATATAATAGTAGGTTCTGACAACGCTTTGTCAATGCGTGAATACCTGAAAGAAAATATTTTCGATGATGTTAAAAATTATAACATATCTACCTCCACGGGTGAATAGTTACCGCTTGACTTCCGAGTTCCTTGTAACGCTGTTCAGCCGTTTCCTTTTTGTACGGTACTGCTGAACCTTTCAGTGGGTCATTGAAATAATAGTTTTCCTCATCATAACCCACAAGCACAAGGCAATGTTCATTAGAAATCCAGTTGAATTTCTCACCTGTTTCCTTTATAGTCCACGCATTTTCGTCAACTACAGTCTTACTCATACCTATACTCGCCCATATGATAACAGGGTCGCCGAAATCTATATATTCAATGCAGAGGTCACGCAAACTCAAACCCGAAAGATTAGCAGCGTCAAAATACTCATTATCAAGATATTTCTCCAAACCGTTGAAAATTACAGGCGCATAACAACCATATCCGCTTTCGCTCCGTGGATTACCTATAAACACTTTTGCAGGGTCTGCGCAATACATATTGTTATCGTCGCCGTACTCAATATCAGCCTGTTTTATGTACCCTTTGTCAATCAAATCGCCTGCTGATATATCAAATCCATAGAATTTCAACAGCATTGACGCACTGACAAGTTCACAACCTGTAGGGTACTCCTCTTTTTGTGAAATATACGGGACATCTATGCATACAAAATCATTTTCCGCAACCGTTGTAACTGTTTGTTTAGTTGATTCAGGCGGATTTGTAGTGATTTGTTTTGTGGCAGTTGATTTTTCTGTAACAGGCTTAGTTTCGGGTATTTCGGGAATATCTGTAAATTCGGGCATATCAGAAATTTCAGGGGAATCGTCTATATCGGGAATTTCAGAAAAGTCCGGCATATCAGAAAATTCAGAGGAATCGTCTATATCGGAATTTTCAGAAAAATCGGGATTTTCCGGTTCATAATCAGGTTCTGTATAGTCAGAAAATAACGTATTATCTTCGAACATAGTTTCTATAGAAGGTTCATCACTGCACGAACACATTGTTAAAACAGCAGCGCAAATAACGAATATTTTTAATTTATTCATATATTTTCTCCATTCAAGAGATTTTCATTAACTTTATTAACAAAGCCTGAGTTTTTACGCTCAGGCTTTTTATTTTATTTTTTAAGTGCCGATTTTATAGCTTCTGTCTTGTCAGTTTTCTCCCACGCAACGCCTAAATCTTCACGTCCCATATGTCCGTATGCTGCAAGCTGTCTGTATTGCGGTTTTTTAAGGTCAAGCATTTTAATTATAGCTGTCGGTCTTAAATCAAATACCTTTGAAACCGCCTCAGCAAGTTCATTTTCGTCAACTTTCCCCGTACCGAACGTGTCAACAAGTATCGAAATCGGCTTTGCAACTCCTATAGCGTACGAAAGCTGTACCTCGCATTTATCGGCAAGTCCTGCTGCAACAATATTTTTAGCAATATATCTTGCGGCATATGCGGCACTTCTGTCAACTTTAGTCGGGTCTTTTCCGCTGAATGCACCACCGCCATGACGTGAATAACCGCCGTATGTATCAACAATAATCTTTCTACCCGTGAGTCCGCTGTCACCTTGCGGTCCGCCGACTACAAAACGTCCTGTAGGATTTATGTAAATCTTTGTATTTTCGTCCATAAGTTCAGCGGGGATTACTTCACGTATAACAAAATCCTCAATATCACGGCGTAACTGGTCAAGTGATACGTCTGCTGAATGCTGTGAAGATACAACTACAGCATCAACTCTCACGGGCTTGTCATTGTGGTATTCTACTGTAACTTGTGACTTGCCGTCGGGACGGAGATAACGAAGTGTGCCGTCTTTGCGTACTTCCGTGAGTTTCATTGCGAGTTTATGAGCGAGGGAAATCGGTAACGGCATAAGTTCGGGAGTTTCATTGCAGGCATAGCCGAACATAATACCTTGGTCGCCTGCACCGTTCGAAAGTCCGTCATTAGCGTTATTTTGTTCACGGTACTCATAAGCCTCATTTACGCCCATAGCAATATCAGGTGACTGTTCATCGATACTCGTAATGACTGCGCACGTATGCGCATCAAAGCCGTATTTTGCACGGTCGTAACCTATATCAGCCACTACTTTACGTGCAATTTTCGGGATATCCACATCAGCTTTTGTGGAAATTTCGCCTATACACATAATCATACCTGTTGTTACGACTGTTTCGCACGCAACACGGGAATTTTCGTCCTGTTCAAGCATTGCGTCAAGTACGGCATCTGAAATCTGGTCACATATTTTATCGGGGTGACCCTCAGTTACAGATTCAGAAGTAAAAAAAACTTTGTTCATATCTTTTGACCTCCATTAAAAAAGCACTCCTCTCCGGGAGTGCCTTGATTTTTTGTAAAAATCCTCATCTTCCGGAAATATACCGCAGAATTTAGCACCGTTATACTATACTGAACTCTATTGCAACTGCCACATATCTAACTGCATAAATTCCGCCTGTCTGCGTCATCGTCCTCACCATACACAAAGTATGCTTTCGTCCTCTTCCTTGACAAGCGAAATTTCTGCTTGTTATCTATTGTGCCAATTGCAACAGAGTTCAGTATTAAAAATATAGGTTGCCGGACTTCATAGGCTCTGTTGCCTCCGTCGCTCTTGATAAGGTATGATTATATTATACTACACGAATGCAGGTTTGTCAATAGGTAAATCAAAAAAAACAGACTGCCCAAACAACAGTCTGTTTTATGCCTAAACCAAGCCGATTATTACACTTTAGCCGTACCCATTATCCACAATTTACAAGAGGTGTTACCGACAAGGTTTATTCACTTTTCTACCTATAATTATAATATCACAATTTTTATCAAATGTCAATGATAAAATTGTGAAAATTTAACGAAAATTTATTTTTTCCTGTAATTTGTCAAAATTATCACTCATTTTTTTCTAAAGGAACGGCTCTTACATTCATTTCTTTTTTAACAGGAAAAGAAACGGAAAAAGTCGTATTTTCAACATCATCTTCATTTTTTTCATAATATGGCAGATTTTCAGCAAAACATTTCTCATTATTTATATATGCCGTTTCTATTGGTAGTTCATTTTTTTTTTCATTGCCATTTGCATATGAAAATAATGCAGAAGTACAAGAGATTCCGACAAGAGCGATTGCTCCGAAAACGATTATTATAGATTTGATTTTCATAATGCAGACCTCCTTTTGTTTCTACAATATCACAATTTTTATCAAATGCTAATGATAAAATTATGAAAATTTAACGAAAATTTATTTTTTCCTGTAACTCGTCGGAGTAACTCCCACAATCTTTTTGAATTGCCTCATAAAATGCTCCTCGTTATCGTAACCGCACATCGCCGCAACCTGCGAAACTGTACAGCCCGTTTCGCTGAGTATCTCCTTCGCTTTCTCGATTTTACCGCTGATTACGTCCGTCATACACGATACACCGAAAGTTTCACGATAAATATGCTGGAAATATGAACGTGACATATTCACATACGCCGACATAGTATCAACATTCCATTTCAATTGCGGATTACGGTATATTTTCTCACGCAGTTCAATCAGCGCACTGTAATGCGGTTCAGTAGCCGTATTGACGTTATCCCCGTGAATACAGCTCTCGGACGTTTTCATCAGCAACGTTTTCATCATAAAATCAAGCATTTTCACACGCCTGCCGTTCATGGAATAAAATTCCGCTGTAATATCCCTGATAAGCAGGCTTATAAATTCACTGTCGGCGTTGCTTATCGGGGTATTGAATCCAACATCAATGAAATCCGTATCTTTATCAGTTTCAAACGAAATCCAGTCGCACACAAGAAAATCGTCTGCTGACGAATAATCGACAGCAGTCGTCCCGTCGTATATTATCAGCGTATTTTCAGGTGAAATTTTGCCGTTTATCTTTATTTTACTCCGTGCCAACACCAACAGGCAATTATTCCCGTTGTCGGATTTATAGCTGTAATCGCTCTCATAAATGCAATTCCAGCCGACTGAAATTATATTCAAAAAAATCACCTTTTTTCAGCTATATATCGCCATTTTATATTACGCCAATACTCCCCTGCGTAATCAATCCCGACTCGTGGTGCTGTTCTGATTTCGGGCTTGAATCCGTCATCTTCAATCCGAATTTTATCGTTGCCATATATCTTCGTACTGTTGAAACTCCCGTCAATTTGCAGATATTTCGTTAATTTAGCAGGTCCGTTGTGAACCTCCCCGCACCGTATCAGTATACCTTGTGGCTGTTCTTTTTCGCCCGTGATGACGTTCATCAGCCAATGCATACCGTAGCACAAATACACGTAAATCAGCCCGCTTTCGCCGTAAAGCACTTCAGTCCGCTTTGTTCTGCCCTTTGATGCGTGGCAAGCCTTATCTTCCTCGCCACGATACACTTCAACTTCCGCAATACGTTCCCGAAGTTCAGTCCCGTCCTCAAATCGCCGTACTATGATTTTCCCGACAAGTTCAGGGGCAACGTCAAGCGCATCACGGTGGAAAAATTTTTCAGTAAGAATCATATATTATACCCTCAGTTTATTTTCTGTTGCCTCGTCAGGCTTAACGAACGCCGTCTTGTAATTGGTGAAAATTACTTTGCCGGGTTTTGCACCTGACGGTTTTTTCACGTATTTCGCAAGGCAATAGTCAACAGGCACAAGGTCTGAATTTCGTCCCTTACTGTTGTATGCCGCAATAACTGCCGCCTCCTCAATCGTCTTATCAGGCGGATTTTCGCCGTTCGTAACTATAATCACGTGTGAACCTGTTATATTTTGCGTGTGTAGCCATATATCCGATTTTTCGGCAAATTTCAATGAAAGTTGGTCATTCTGGCAATTATTCCTACCGACAAGAATAGTATACCCGTCACTTGATTTGTACTCAATCGGCGGTAATGCTTTTGGCGGTTTAGACTTCCCTCCGTTTGACTTTATATAGCCTTGTTCACGCAATTCAAGCCGTAACTGAATTATATCATTTTCGGATTCCGAACGTGTGAGGGAATCAAAAACGCTGTCAAGATACTGTAATTCCTCCTCGCCTTTAGCAATTTGTTCCGCAAGTTTTCCTTCAGCTGTAACGCATTTTTTATACTCACTGTAATAATATTGTGCATTTTGTGACGGAGTTTTCCGCACATCAAGTTCAATTGTCATTTCAGGGTTGCTTTCATCATAGAAATTGACTACAGTTGCCGATAAATCGCCTTTTTTTATGCGATACATATTTGCTGAAATCAAATCACCGCAAAGTTTATAGTAATCCTTGCCCGCACATTCCGAAAGTTCCTGTTTCTGGACTGAAATACGCCTTGTTGTGCGTTCCGTGAGGTTGACAAGCAGTCTAAACAAATCATTTGCACGCTGTTTTGTGCGGACAGCTTTATCACGTTCGTAATAAAAATAGTCGAGAAGTTCGCAAGCTGTCGGGATTTCTTTAGTGTACATCAGTGTACCAAATTGATTCAACCTGACAAAAGAAAAATCTTTTAACATTTTATCTTTAGTGCTTGCGACCGAAAAACAACATTCCCCATTAACAAGCTGTTCACGAGTTTTCTTAATTACAAAAAGCAGTCTGTCAAGCCGGTCGCCGTCAATTGTATCGCTCTGCAAATGATTCCCACGTCCCGCAAAAAATGCCCATTCCCTTGCGAGTACCGGAGAAATCCCCTCGAAAACACGTATTAAAGCCTTTGAGAGTTCAGCAGGAGTCGTCGCCCTTAGATGCGAAACAATTGTTTCGTTATCGGCTTTCAGGAAATTCAACCGCTCATCTCTCGGCGGAAGTGTGTACCTCATTCCCGGAAGTACCATTCTTTCCCTTGACATTTCCTCGTCAACTCGCTTGATACTGTCGATTATTTTGCCATCGCTGTTTATCACAATCAGATTCGAACACCGCCCCATAATTTCGCAGGCAAGCGTTATTGTCGTAATATCGCCTAATTCGTTCACGCATTCGAAGTCAAGGAAAAGTATTCTTTCAAGACCATCCTGCCGTATTGCAATAAGTCTGCCGTTGCCGATTCTTTTCCTCAGCAGCATACAGAACATCGGCGGTACTTGCGGATTATCGGGTTGTTTTTGCGTAATGTGTACCCTTGCACTGCCTGCATTCACCGAAATATAGAGCTTTTTTTTGCGTATTGATATAACAATTTCCTCACGTGACGGCTGATAGATTTTCTCAACACGTCCGCCGATAAGTTCCTGCAATTCATTTTTCACCGCATATAGAAATGCTCCGTCTAAAGCCATAAAATCAGTCCTTTGCTTTTTAGTAAAATAATTTATACATCACAATTCATCAAACGGAACCGTCGAATTTTCCGCAATTTCAATATCAAGCAATGGGAATTTCTCCTCAAGTACACGCCTTAATTCCCACAAAACAATATTTTCCGTGTAAAAATGACCGCAGTCAAAAACCGTGAAATTATGATTATCCGCATCAATCCAGACATCGTGCTTAACATCGCCCGTAATCAACGCATTACAGCCTTTTTTCTCCGCAAGGGCAAGGAGTGAACCGCCTGAACCTGAACATATCGCAATTCTTGAAACGTATTCGTTATATTTTTTACTCAATCTGATTCGCTTTAGACCAAAAATATCTTTCAGGATTCCTGCAAATTCATACGTATCGGCATTTTCTTTTAGTTCAATTATATAGCCAAATCCGCCGTCCTCAAGCGGTTCAGTTGAGGAAATCCCAACTTTTTCGGCAATTTTTTTAACAATAGCCGTATTCGTACCGCCCTCCGCAATATCAAGATTCGTGTGCATACATATCGCATCTATGTTATGTTCTATCAGCTTATAAACAGGATTCCCTGCATCGATTTTTTTCAATGGGTGGAAAATCACGGGGTGATGCGAAATTATCAAGTCAGCCTCTTTGTAAACCGCCTCTTGCACAACGGAATTTGTAATATCAAGCGCAAGGAGTATGTTAGAACACGCTTGCAGACTGTTCACGAGAAATCCCGAATTATCCCAGTCTTCCTGCAAAGAAAACGGATATTTTCCGTCAAGGAAATCATATATTTCGTTGACATTTTTAACGCTTGCGCCCTCAATGAGTTTCCTGCTTAGTGCCCTGCTATGGACTGCCTCGTCAATTCTGCCCGATTTTTCAAGCGATTCAGCCATTTTCACAAGACGTTCGGACTGCTTTTCACGGTACTTTTCGCCCATTTCATCGCCGTTATCAAAAAAACCGCTGATTGATTCAAATTCCGTGCATTCAGACATATTATATTCGCACTCGATTGATGTATATTCAGCGCATATCACCGTGTAAATTTTCCCGCTGTCCTCAACTGCCTTTTCAGATATATTCTGAAAACCGTTCCTGCAAAGCATTTTCCGCAGTATTTCGGGTTTCGTCATAGGCTGTAAAATAAACCGCACATTATTATAATTGCCTGATTTGAGTATATTTACAATAGTTTCACCGCCCATACCTGCAATGACAATATCGGTCACGCCGTCAAGATTTATATTTTCAAGACCGTCCGACAACACAAGTTCAACTTTATCGGTGATACCGTACTTTTCAACAGTTTTGCGTGCTGATTCAAGCGGATTAGGATTTATATCAGACGCAATTGCTCTCCCGCATTTCCCCGATTTTACGAGTTCAACAGCAAGATATGCGTGGTCAGTCCCTACATCGCAAACCGTTCCCCTACCGCTTACAAATTCTGCACATAATTCAAGTCTTTTATCAAGCATAATCTTCTCCTGTAATAAAAATTCAGGCGTACCGTAAATCAGTACGCCTTTAGTTTTTTACGCCTTTTTAGCAAAATGTTCGTTCAGTTTTGCAACAAGTTCATCGGGGTCTGTACCGTGTACGGAACAAGCCTCCTCAATTGATTCGCCTCTTGATGCGGGACAGCCGAGACAATGCATACCCATTTCAAGAAAATACGGTGCGACTTCAAAATCAGCGTCGAGAATATCGCCGATGATAGTATTTTTAGTAATTTCCATAATAAATATACTTCCTTCCGATAAATTTTTGTTTAATTGGTACAGATTACAGGTCACACCCTGAATCCGTCATCTTATGCCGTTCCGGTTTATCAGTTCCCGAAAACCGAAAACGGCATATACTGAAAAAATTACTCCTCGTTAAGACGTGAGAAACACTCACTGCAATAAACAGGTCTGCCCTCTTTTGGTTCAAACGGGATTTTTGCCTCTCCGCCGCATACTGCGCAAACGCTTGTATACATTACACGTTCACGTTTTACAGCGTTTTTCCTTGCGGCACGGCAATCCTTACATCTTTTCGGTTCATTGGTGAGACCCTTTTCAGCATAAAATTCCTGTTCGCCTGCTGTGAAAACAAATTCGTTACCACAATCAACGCAGACTAAAGTTTTGTCCTCGTACATTTTTTAATACCTCGCTTAATAAGATTTGTGTTACGACAGGGATTGCACCTGTATCTTTGAAATACCTTACGGCAGACAATGTTCTTGATTGAACTACATAACCATTTTCAATATTTTCCGATATAGGCACGGATTTTATTTTTCGCCCTCTGTATTGCATTATCTGTAGTTTTTTCGGAAATACCGCATTTTGAAGCGATTTCCCTGTAACTCATACCCTGAATATAAAGGCTGAAAACTTTTCTTTCAGTTTCGGAAAGGATATTATTCACGGCGTGCCATAATTCAGAAAAAAATTCCTTGTTGATATAAATACTCTCCGGAGTTTTCTCCTCTGAAATAGAATCAGTCGGAATATTGTCAAGACTTTCACATGGAAACGGATTTTTCCTTGATTTTGCAAGGAAAGTTTTCATCTGATTTGTAATGCAGACTTCCGCAAAGGTAGAGAATTTCACACCTTTGTCAATGTCAAATGAAGCAATTGCTTTCAGAAGTCCCATCAATCCCTCCTGTTTCAAATCGTCTGTATCGATGTCAGAGGAGGCATAAATTCCGGCTTTTACAAAAATAAGTTTTGAGTAACGAAACACGAGAGTGCTTGCGGCTTGTTTATTTGTTTTCGCAGTTACAGCAAGTTCATCATCAGTTTTACCGCAGAATTCATTTAATAAATTGAAATCCAAATCAAGCAAGATATTCACCCAACAATCAATTTTATCTGTATTCAGTTTTTCAAAGAGTATTAGTATATTATCCCCGGCAATCCGCAGAAAATCCGCAGATTGCCGGAAATATATTCAGAAATCAGTTTGCATTTTTAGCAGCTTCTTCTTCAGCAGCTTTAAGCAGTTCAGCCATATCAAAGCCGAAATTGCTTATAGGCTTTTTCGGTGCAGGCTTAGGTGCCTCAGCAGGTTTAGGCGGTGCTGTAGCAGGCTTAGGAGCTGTTGCAGTTGTTGCCGGCTTAGGTGCTGATGCAGTTGAAGTTGCAGCAGGTTTTGGTGTAGTTGCAGGCTTGTTTATAACAATATCGTCCATACCCGACATAGCAGGTGCTGAAGGTTTGGCGGTACTCGGCTTTACGTCAGCCTTTGGAGTTTCGGACGGCTTGAAATCAGCTCTTTTGACTTCAGCTAACTTTATAGTAGCTTTATCATTGCCTGTTTCTACAGCGTCACGTGCCTCAGCAATAATATTATTTGTTTCCTTGAGTTTTTCAGTTGTTTGTGATGCAAAATTATTTACAGCATCTGTTAAACTTGTAAACTTACTGTTTACGCTCTCGATTTCATTAAGCAGTAATGTGCGGACAGTTGACGACATATCATTGAGCTTTTTAGCCTGTTCATTTGCATCTTTGACAGCTTTTTCAGCCTCAGCGTTCGCATTATCAACAGTCTTTTTAGCTGTTGCGTTTGCATCGTCAACAGTTTTCTTAGCAGTTTCATTTGCCTCACTGATAGTTTTCTGTGCCTTATTATCGGCATCTTTAAGGATTTTATCAGCTTTATCCTGAGCCTCTTTAATAGTTGTCTTTGCATTTTCCTCTGCTTCTTTCTTGCTCTTGTCAGCAGATTCCTGCGCATTATTGAGGATATTGCTCATCAAGTCGTTAAGCAAAGCTGTAGGATTGCTCATCTTCTCATTAAGCTGAGTGATTTCGCCCTTGAGTTTGTTAATCTCAGCGTCTTTACCTGTTGATGCTGTTGAAACTTCTTTCGTGAGTTTAGCAATTTTGCTGTCCTTTTCAGCTGATTCCTTGACTTTCGTGTTAAGCTGTTCAGTTTTGGACTTGATTTCAGCAATAGCCTTTGCTAAATCCTGTTTTGCCTTTGTTAATTCCTGCTTTGTCTTTGCGAGTTCAGCGTTCACTGCTGAATTATCAACAGGTGCTTGTGCAGGAGCGCCGCCTGCTGACTTCTGTTGTGCAAGTTGTGCTTTAAGTGCGGCAATTTCCTTTTTAGCGGCATCAAGTGCTGCCTGATTTGCCGTATTGCCTGTAGGAATACCTTTTCCTGCTTTAATCTGGTCAAGCTGTTTTTTAAGTTCATCATTTTCTTTTCGTGCAGCTCTCCAGCCGTTATTAGCAGCATTCAGTTTTTCCTGAAGGTTATCGATTTGGGTTCTGTATTTTGCAATTTCCTGAGGGTCTGTAGCGGGCTGTTTCGGACCGCTGGCTTCAGAAAGTTCTTTTTCCAGTGATTCAATTTTTGAATTTAATTCATCAAGATATTGCAAAACATCTTCCTTAACGAATCCACCGCCGATTTTAGTGGTACGTAATACGGTTGGCTGTTCCATTATTTCACTCCGTTCTCCGCATGGATTTGCGGCAGTATTTTAAGCATAAAAAGCCTTACAATAATTATAACACATTTCACAACAAGTTTCAATTATCAACTATGTAGAATTTTAGTGTGAATTTCTATGCATTTCGCCAAAAAAATATAACAAAAGGCGACTGCCGGAGCAATCGCCTCGTATAAATCAATCAACTGCCAAGAATTTTAAGAATATCATCGAGGTCGTAGTCCTGAGTAGGCTGCTGAGGCTGTCTTATATTTGACTGGCGTTCATCATTTGTGCTTGTACCAAGGCTGTCAATAAGTGGGTTATCGATTTTTATAACAGGCTCATCAGGTTCTTCAACCGGCGGAACTGCAAAATCGTCCTCATCTTCAATAGCAGGTGCATCGGGGTCATCGAAACCTGCTGCAATAACTGTAATAGTCATTTCGTCCTGCATATCTTCCTTGAACGCCGTACCGAAGATAAATTCAACACCTTCAGCGGCTGTATCTGTAATCATCTTTGTAGCAGCATCGACATCGGAAGAAAGAATATCTTCAGACATAGCAATATTGATAAGAAGTCTTTTTGCTCCTGAAATCGAGGTTTCGAGGAGAGGGCTTGATATAACGGCATTTGCGGCTTCTTTTGCCTTATCCTTGCCTGAACCGTGACCGATAGCCATATGTGCGTAACCTGCACCTCTCATAATCGTTGAAACGTCTGCGAAGTCAAGGTTTATGTAGCCTTCCTCAACTATAAGGTCCGAAATACTCTTTACACCTGTTTTCAGGACATCGTCCGAAAGAGAAAACGACTGTTTCATTGTAAGCTGTTGTTTGCCGTCAAGAAGTTTTTCGTTAGGGATAACGATAAGTGAGTCAACATATTTTCTTAATTCAGCAATACCTTTTTCAGCCTGAGCCATTTTCTGTTCTCTTTCAAAGAGGAACGGCTTTGTAACGACTGCGACGGTGAGAATATCCATTTCCTTTGCGATTTTAGCAACAACAGGAGCTGCACCTGTACCGGTACCGCCTCCCATACCTGCGGTAATGAAAATCATATCAGCACCTTTGAGATGTGCCTCAATTTCGTCCCTGTTTTCCTCTGCACTTCTCTGACCGATTTCAGGCTTATTACCTGCGCCTCTGCCCTTTGTAAGTTTAGCACCGATTGGGATTCTTGTTGTAGCTTTGGACTTGTTCAATGCTTTAGCATCAGTGTTTATAGCAATATACTCGATATTGCTTACACCGGAGTCAACCATACAGTTGACAGCATTACCTCCGCCGCCGCCAACACCTATAACCTTTATATTAACATCGGGTTCCATTGCTTCCTCATAATTGAAATCTGACATTTTGAAACTCCTCCTATTTTTTTCAAACTTTAATCTTTGTCTGTAAATTTCAAGCTATAAATACACTTATAATTTTATCATATTCTGATGATTTTTTCAAGTATCATAGCCATTATTGATTAAATTCTGCATATTTCACAATTTTACAATATAATGCAAGCTCATTTTTGTTTATTATCCCCACTGGTCAGGCACACCGTCATAGTCGTAGTCCGTATAGCCGTAGTCCGGAATACCGTCGCCGTCAATATCCATCCATGTTTCCTCGTCATCAGGCACACCGTTGCCATTGTAGTCGTTCGGGTAATCAGGATAGCCGTCGCCATCGTAGTCAGCAAAATATTCCCCGTACTGGTCGGGAATACCGTCGCCGTCCTCATCTGTAAGGTAATTGCCTCCGTAACCCTCATTGTATCCGCCGTCATCGTAGCCGTAATCAACAACAGGTTCAGTTGTCGTGACTGTAGTTGTCGTAGTAACCGCCATTGTTGTAGCGTTTGAATCAGCCGTCGTGACTTCAGGTGCAGTTGTCGTAACAATTTCGCCGTTACCTCTGAAACTGCACTGATTTGAGCCTATCATTCTCAAATAGCCCTTTTTACCCTTGACGTTTTCGTCATTCATGACATTTTGCGCAAGGTCAAGTTTATATTCAACATCATTCCAGTTACCCATTTCGAAAACAAGACCATTTCTGTAATTTACCATTATTTCGTATTCATTTGTTATATCAATTGACTCAATTTGCGTATTGTCGTCCCTGTCGAAACGGCTTATAATTTGCGTGAACGCATCGTATTTATTCTGATTCTTCGATTCAAGTGCTTTTCCTACCTCCGTATTAGCCGGTTCAAATCCATATATTACAGGGAGATTCTCTATATCAGTATAAAAATTATTATCAGAAAGAATTTTCCCTTGCCTGCTTACAAGAAGTACTCCCTTATCATACTGCACATTGTAAGCAGGAATACAGCGTGTTACGTGTATCCGCAATGTTGACGGGAAATCCCTCTGCACATCAGCAGTTTCAACATAAAGCAACTCGTCCGTTATCTGCTTTTCAGCTTTTTTTGTACTTAGCCGAAGCAGATTATCGCCTGCACGTATCCCCGAAACTTCCACAATTTTCATATAGTCGTAAGTTTGCGATTCCCCAGAAACAACAATACTGTCAACATTGAACAAAAAAGTAAAGCACATTGTAATTCCGATAGTAAGGACAAGCAGAATAATAGTAATCACATAAACGCTCATCATACGTTTTCTACGACGCATACGTTTTCCGCTGTTCTGCCTTTCAATATTTGTTTTATCAATATCATTACCCATACTAATTTTAACCTCCGTATTTACTCCCTACGGATTTTCCCTCCGAGAGATGAAACAGCCTCCTCAAATTTTTCATAACCTCTGTCTATGTGATAAATATTACTGAGATGCGTCGTACCCTCCGCTGAAAGTGCCGCTATCACCATTGCCGCACCTCCACGCAAATCCGTAGCTTCAATATCAGCACCATGAATTTCAGGTACTCCACGTACTACAGCCACCTTCCCCATAACTTGAATATCTGCGCCCATTTTAACAAATGCATCTGTATGACGGTAACGGCAATCAAAAATATTCTCCTCAAAAACACTCGTGCCGTCCGCTGTAATAAGTGCTGACATTAAAATTGCTTGTGTATCTGTCGGAAATCCCGGATACGGCATTGTACGTATTCTGTCTTTCAACGCACGTAATCTTGCACCTTTACGGACGTATATTCTGTTATCCGCAAGATATATCCCGCAGCCCGTTTGTTCGATAACGGAAATAAACGGCTCTGTTTCGGAAATACAAGCGTTTTTAATTATCATTTCTCCACCTGTTGCCGCTGTCATTGCAATGTACGTAGCACAAACAATTCTGTCGGGCATTATCGTATACTCACAACCGTGTAATTTCTCAACACCATTTATGACAATCCTGCTTTCGCCGTCGCCTTTTATTTCAGCTCCGCAACACCGCAGAAAATTACACAAGTCACAAATTTCGGGTTCACGGGCGGCATTGTTGATAATCGTTTCTCCTTTTGCCGTAACCGCACACAAAATTATATTTTCAGTTGTGCCGACTGACGGAAATGACAACGAAATTTTTGTTCCGTGCGCTCTGCCTGACGGTATACGGCAATGTATTTTCCCATTGATGTCCGAAATTTCAACGCCCATTTTCTGCATTGAAGCAAGGTGCATATCAATCGGGCGTGAACCGAGTTCGCAGCCGCCGGGAATACTCACAATACACTCGCCCATTCTCCCTAAAATAGCACCCATAAACATAATTGACGAACGCATTTCACGCATAAGTTCATCGGGAATCTCAAAACTTGATGCGCCTGACGAATCAATTACAGCCTCACCTGACGACAACCGGCATTTACAGCCAAGGCGATTGAGAATCCTTGATGCGGAATACACATCGGTAAGTACAGGACAACTTTTAAGTACACACTCACCGCTTACGAGAAATGCCCCTGCCATTATCGGTAATGCACTGTTTTTACTGCCCTGTAGATTTATTTCACCGCTAAGACGGTTTCCGCCTGTAATAACAAAATTTTGCAAATATACCACCTCACAGCTTTTTGTTTATATTATGCTGTAAAGCGGTTTTCAGTTACTTTGTTTTTGCGATGAGTTTATCGATAACCGCAAGAATACGCTCGTTTGTATCGTCAAGATGAAGATTCGCCGCACTTTTCGACATTATTTCAACTTTATCGGGATTTTTGTATAATTTGTCAATTTCTTTAATTATTTTTTCGGGAGTAACATCTTTTTGTTCAATAACTTCCGCCGCACCTGCTTTCCCAAGCACCATTGCATTATGATACTGATGATTACCTGCTACAATCGGGGACGGAATGAGGATAGATGCCTTGCCTGCCGCCTCAAGTTCCGCAAGAGTTGACGCTCCCGAACGGCATATTACAAGGTCAGCTGCTGCAAGACATACGTCCATATCGTTTATGTACTCCGTAATCCTAAGACGGTTGTTTTTCAGAGGAATACCTGCTGATTTCATAGCCTGCGGAAATGTGTCTTTTCCCATACCGCCGTAGCCGTGAATATGATTTATTTTCAGCTTTTTCCCGTAATGCCATTTTATAGCTTCTGTCATCGTGTCATTTATACAGCCTGCGCCAAGACTTCCGCCGAATGACAATATAGTAAAATCGCTGTTGAATCCGAGTTTTTTACGGGCATCAGTTTTGCTGATATGGTTTATATTACTCCTTACAGGCAACCCTGTAACGCTGTACTCGAATTTGCTCTTATCCATGAAATCAAGTGCTTCTTTGACCGTAAGCATAACATAGTCAACTTCTTTCGAGAGAAGTCTGTTTGTAACTCCGGGATAAGCGTTCTGTTCGTGTATTGCTGTAGGTATCCCCATTCTTGCGGCTTTCCTGATTACGGGACCGGCAGCATATCCGCCTGTACCTATTGCAATATCAGGCTTGAAATTGCTGATTATTTCTTTTGCTCTTTTCCCCGAAACCGCAAGATAAGCAACAGCTTTTATATTGCGACCGATATTTTCAAGCGAAATTTTCCGCTGAAATCCTGCTACTTTTATTGTTTCGATTCTGTAACCTGCCTGCGGTACAAGTTTCGACTCCATACCTTTAGGAGTACCTGCAAAAAGAAATTCCGCATCGGGGTACTTTGATTTTATTATATCTGCGATTGCAAGACCGGGATTTATATGACCGCCTGTACCTCCGCAAGAAATAAGAACTCTCATAAATCTGCTCCTTTAATTATAGTCAAATTATTCTTCCTGCCCATGAATTTCGGGAGGATAATACCGCTGTTTTGAGATATTCAGCATGATACCCATTTCAACAAGCTGCATTATCAACGCTGTACCGCCGTAACTGAAAAATGGCAGGCTTATACCTGTATTTGGTATAAGATTGCTCACAACGGCGAGGTTAAGAACCGTCTGTATGCCGATTTGAGTGGTAATACCTACGGCAAGCAACATTCCGAATCTGTCCTTACAGCGTACAGCTATTGAAAATCCCTCGACAACAAGGAGAAAGAATACAATTATAATCGCCAATGCACCGATAAAGCCTATTTCTTCGCATACGATAGGGAAAACAAAGTCATTTTTTGTTTCGGGGAGATAGAGGTACTTCTGGCGTGAATTTCCAAGACCTAAACCAAAAAGTCCTCCCGAACCGATTGCAATTATTGAATTTACCGTCTGCCAAGTATCATTGAGCATATCAGAAAAAGGGTCTTGCCATGATTTTATACGCACCTGAACATAGCTCCCCGGAATACTATACTGCCAGTAAATATATCCTGCCGCTGCTGATACAGCAACGATACCAAGCGGAATAAAATGTTTAAGATTAGCACCTCCGCAAAGTATCATTGCAATTGCAATTGTGCCTATAAGGACAATACCGGAGATATGTTTTTCAAGTGCAATAAGAAGAACATATGCTAAAAGATAAAGCCCGTATTTGAGAATACCTGTCTTGAATTTACGCATTTTATTGCCGTCTTTTTCCATACTGTAAGCGAAAAATATAATAAGTGCCAGTTTTGCGACTTCAGACGGCTGGAAATTTATTCCGCCTATAGTAATCCATCTTCTTGCACCCATTGAACCGCCTTCTGTATTTCCTATAAAAAGCACAACAACAAGCAATACAGCAACTGCAAAGTACAGCAGTGATGCAATGTTGACTTTCCTGAATAGTGGTAATTCCATTTGCTTGAAATTATGGTAGTCGAATTTCATAAAGAAAATCATCAGGACAAAACCTATTATAGCATTCACAGCCTGATTTTTAGCGTAATAAAGACCGTCGCCGTGGTCACTGTAAGCCCATGCGTAGCTTGCGGAAGCCATCATTACAATTCCGACGACAAGAAGTATCATGACATAAGCAAAAAACGACAGACTTATGTCACTGTTTTTTCCACCGCCGAAAAGCACAACAAACAAGCCTTTTCTTTTTTTCTTTTTTTTAGTTCTTACTATAGCAGGCATATCGGTCTCCTTTCGTTAAAATACCAACAATGTTACTATTCCTATAATTCCGAAAATAATTCCTGTAAGTGAAAAAGTTATAACAATCTTGTATTCACTCCATTTGCACATTTCAAAATGATGATGTATGGGTGTCATTTTGAAAATACGTTTGCCTTCACCTGTTTTCTTTTTAGTGTATTTGAAATAGCTCACCTGAATTACAACAGAAAGTGCCTCTATAATGTAAACCATTGCGACAAGTATAAGGAGAAAGTGCTTGTGAAGGACAAGTGCAACACCTGTTACACTTGCGCCGAGGAACATTGAACCTGTATCGCCCATAAAGCATTTGGCAGGATTGAGATTCCATATAAGAAATCCAAGACAACCGCCTGCAAGTGCCATAGTAAAGCACGAAATTTCATTATATCCGAGAATTGCGCAGCATACCGTGAAAATCAACATTGCTGAAAACGTAACTGAACCGCATAAACCGTCAACACCATCCGTAAGATTTACAGCATTTGTGAGATATATTATAACAGGTATCATTATAATATAGTAAAATATGCCGAGTTGAGGTGATTCCCAGAAACCGAGGTCTATTGAAGTCGAGCCGTCGCCGAATTTATACAGCGTGAAAAGAAATCCCAATCCGAAAAGTGTTTGTAAAATGATTTTCTGTATTGCTGTAAGTCCGTCATTATTTTTCCTTGCAACTTTTGTGTAATCGTCAATAAATCCGATAAGCCCGAACAAAAGTGCGAAAATCAATACGCTCAGCATCCTGTAAAAAGATTTATGAGTTTCAGCGTCAGTCACGTCAAGCCCTGCCTGTATACGGTAAACCCAGTATCCTGCAATTGTTGTGATTACGGACGAAATTATGAACATAAATCCGCCCATTGTAGGAGTACCCTGTTTTTTTGCGTGCCATTCGGGACCGTCTTTTACTTTTATCGGCTGTCCGAACTTTATTTTATGCAGAAACGGCACAAGCCATTTCCCTGATACAGCGGCAATCCCAAACGAAAGCATTGCTGTAAGTAAGTTAATTATCCAGAATGACATTTAATCAAACAACTCCTTTTTTTCTCCTGTTACAGCAGTTTCAAGCCTTCTGCAACAATTTCTCTTTCATCAAAATGAATATGTTTCATTCCGGCAAGAATCTGATAATCTTCATGACCTTTTCCTGCCAATACTATTATATCACCTTTTTCTGCAATTTGCAAGCTATGGAAGATAGCTTTTTTTCTGTCAACGACAACATCATACGGAATATCTGTATTTTCGAGCCCTTTCAGTATATCTTTTATAATTTCTTCAGGAATTTCGTTACGGGGATTGTCAGAAGTCACAATAAGCCTGTCAGCATATTTTGCTGCTGCCTGCGCCATTTTGGGACGTTTTGCGGAATCCCTGTTACCTCCGCACCCGAACAGGCATATAAGTCTGTTATCCGTGTATTCCCTCACGCTTGAAAGAATATTTTCAATTGCATCGGGAGTATGTGCGTAATCGCATATTACCGTGAAATCACGTCCTGTAGGGATAATTTCACATCTGCCTTTTACTCCGTTGTAATTTTCAACAGCATTTACTATATTTTCGGTATCTATACCGAGTTCCATACATACAGCTATAGCGGCTGTCATATTTGATACGTTGAATTTCCCCGGAATACGTGAATTTACAGGCGTAATCTTATGCGAAAGCAAAACGAATCTGTTGCCGGTTGATTTTACCTGCACGGAATCAGCCTTATAATCAGCAAGTCTTTTATCTATACAAAACGAAAGTTTTCTGCACTGCACCTCATCATAGAGCCTCTGCCCGTACTCGTCATCAATATTTATCAGGGCAGTATCGCACATATCAAAAAGCAATTTTTTTGCTTGATAGTAGTCCTCCATTGTTTTATGGTAATCAAGGTGATCCTGCGTGAGATTTGTAAAAACAGCTAACTTAAAATGCGTTGAACCTATCCTTTTCTGCACGAGTGCGAACGAACTCACTTCCATAACAACGTATTCGCAGCCTGATTCCGCCATTTTTGCAAGTACTTCCATATACTCATAAGCAAGCGGTGTTGTATTTTCGGTGTGGAGGATTTCGTTGCCGATTTCGTTTTGTATTGTGCCGATAAGACCTGTTTTATGCCCTGTACTCATCAGAATATGCTTGATTATATTTGTTGTGGTAGTTTTGCCGTTTGTGCCTGTAACGCCTATAAATGTCATTTTCTTTTCGGGGTGTCCGAACCACGATGCACATATTTCACTGTAAAGCTGACGTGTATCAGGTGTAATAATTTGCTTGTCGCCAAGTCCCAAATCGTACTCACATACAACAGCTGCCGCACCCTTTTCAAGCATTTCGGCTGCTGAATTATGCCCGTCAAAATTACCGCCTTTTATACAGAAAAACAGACTCCCTTGCTTTACTTTTCTCGTATCGTCCGTAATTGAAGTGATTTCCATATCTCCGACAGAAGTAACGGCATTATTTTCAAGTAAATCTTTTAATTTCATAATCATTCTCCTATAGAATCAGTCTCCGCTGTCGTGCACCATAAATTCAAGTTCAATTGTTGTTCCTACAGGTACAGTTTCACCCGGTTCAATTGACTGACTTTCCACAACTGCACCGTCACGATGAATTGATGCACCTTTTGCAACGTAATTAAGCCTTTGGTATACGATTGAATCGTTAGCAGTCTGCGGGTCTACTCCTCTCAAATCAGGTACTACCGTATATTCAAGTACAGGATTCGAATCAGTATAGAGGTAAACAGTACCGCCTTTTGCAATTGATGAACCTGTTACAGGCGATTGTTTCAGAACAGATGTTCCCGAACCGATAATCTCATATTCCGCACCAAGTCCCTCTAAAGTTGCTTTTGCATCGTCGAGAGAACCTTCAAGAAGCGGTACTTTTATATCGAGTTCAGCAAGTTCTTCATCTGTATACTGCGGACTTATTCCCATATACGGCAGGACTTCTGCAAGAATCTCTCTTGCTGTAGGCACTGCAACCTGACTTCCGTAATAATTACCGCCATTATTTTTATAGTCAGGCATATCCGCAAGCACAAGAAGTATGATTTCGGGGTCGTCGGCAGGCACAAAACAACAGTAAGATGCACCGTATTCCTGTCGGCTTGCGTCCTCAACTTCACCCTGCACAAGCGTATGTCCCTTTTCGGTTTCGGAAAGTCTTTGCGATGTACCCGATTTTCCGCCAATTGCATAGCCTTTTATAGTGACGTTGCCACTACCGTTGTCAACTGTTACGTGATAAAGCGAATCACGCATTATAGCAGAAGTTTCCTCCGAAATGACTTGCCTGCGGACTGTACGTTCATTTTTGAGGATAACGTTGCCGTCCTCGTCAAGAATTTTATCAACAACATACGGCTGTAACAAATATCCACCGTTTATTGCGGCACAATAGGACGTAATCATTTCAAGTGGAGTTATTGTGTGATTTTGTCCGATTGACGACATTGCAAGGTCAACATTTGTAAAAGTTTCACTATCCTGTATATTACCACTAAATTCAGCAGGCAAATCAATTCCCGTAGGCTCTTTAAGCCCGAATGCATCAAAGTAGTACAGGAATTTTTCCTCACCTATTCTCGCACCGATTTCCATAAAAGCAGGGTTACAGGAGTGCGTAAGTGCCTCCTGATACGTCTGTGCTCCGTGACCTGATGCAACGTGGCATGATACAGGTTGTGCCATACCGTCAAGTTTCACTGAACCGGAGCAATAAAAACTGTCCCGCACTCTGTCAATGAGATTTTCTTCAAATGCGGCGGCACTTGTGATAACTTTGAATACGGAACCCGGCTCATATACTTCAGTAATGCACTTGTTGCGCCATTGAGTTTCTCTCGCTTCTCCTTGTATTTTACTGTATTCATTATCGTCGCTTACAGTCTTTAACTTTTCCTCAACTGCGGTATCTGCAATATCATAGGGATTATTCAAATCATAACTCGGATATTGTGCCATACCGTATATTGCACCTGTTTTTGCGTTCATAAGGATAGCACAACTTCTTTTTTTAGTCATATATTTTGTTGACATTTCCTCAAGGTGCTTTTCGAGGTAATACTGGATTTCCTTATCTATTGTAAGGTAAACGTCATTGCCATTCTGTGCAGGGTAAGTTTTCGAATACCTGTACGGCAACTCATTTCCGTTTGAATCCTTTGCTGAAATTGTTCTGCCGTCAGTCCCCGAAAGATAATCGTCATAATAAGACTCTATGCCGTACATACCGTATCCGTCAGCGGAAGTGAATCCTATAACTGATGCGGCAAGTTCATTTTGTGGGTAGTAACGTTTCGTATCCTCCTCAACATTAAGGCTTACAAGACCGTACTGATTGAAAAGCGCAAGCACTTCATCAGCAACAGGTTTTTCGACTTGTTCCTGTAAAATGCTGTACTGACTGTTTTCTTCCATAGCTTTTGTAACTTTTTCGGCAGTTATCCCCAATTTCCCTGAAAGCACTGAAATTGCCTCTTCACGGAATGCCTGTGCAGATGAAGGGAGAGTTTCCTCAACTATAACCTGTACTTCCTCGCCGTTTTCGTTTGTAGTTTTCTGGACATCAGGCTTATATGTACCTTCTTCTATCTGCTTATTACGCTCATCAATACGTTTCTGTAGATTTTTCATATCCTGCCTGAATTGTTTCGGGTCAAGGAAAACTTTGTACACAGATGCACTTTTTGCGAGAGCGGTTCCCTGAGAATCATAAATCGAACCACGGTGCGCTGAAATTGTAATCGAGCCGAAATGCTGGTCATTTGCCATATCCTGATACTTTTCGTTGTCAATGACTGAAATGATAAAAAAGTTTCTTATCACAACGAAAAAGAGAATAAGGAAAAAAATTATCATGAAACATCTTGTTCTGATTTTCATTGACTTTGATGGAATATTTTTATTATTAGCCATAAATTTCCCTTTCCTGTTGAAAATTACAGTCATATAAAACAGAATAAGGCAGGGTAACTTTTGCCCCGCCTGCGACATCTCTCTTTATATGATGCCTTTGATACATAATGAAACATATTTCTTATAAGCGAGGAATCGCTTTCTTCACCGGAATCGTTATGAAGTTATGAGGAAAGCGACTCCTTAAAATATAATCCGTTCACTCGTTGTATCTCTATGTTCTACAAATCACTGCGGTTCTCTCTGTTTTTACCGCTGTATTCAATTATCAGGGGCAGTCTGTATTATATTTATATTTGTACTACCCTCTGAAATATTCCACACAATTGTCAAAAAAACGTTTAACTTTTGCGAAAAAGCCCTCATCTTGTGTTGGAATATTAACAACGTCATCGGTTTGTATCTCGATGTACTGTATTTGTGACGAATCTATTTTCTGCATACCCAGTACATTTTCGGCATAATCCTCAACGTTTTTGGCAGACATTTTACTGTCAAGTTCCGATTGAAGTCTTACATTTTCAGCTTCGGCGATATTGAGTTCATTATTAAGGGAAGAAACTTTGTTATACATTGTATTACGCCTGTCAAAGCTGTAAATGACCGCACCAAACATTACTACAGCGAGAGCGGAAACAACTACTATAGAAAATACAGAACCGCTTTTTGTTTCCGTATTACTCATATTGATACTCTGTTTTTTACCGGCTTTTTTCTGTTTTTTCTTTGGTTCGGTACTTTCAGTTTCAGTAACGCCGGCAGTTTTTTCCTCAAAGTTGTTATCATGCTGTTTGAGGGTATTATTATCAGCCATTACAATCCGCTCCTTTCTATAATTCTTAATTTGGCACTTCTGCTTCTGTTGTTTTCTTCAAGCTCACTCTGAGCCGCCTCTATAGGCTTTTTATTCACAAGTAATCCCTGCGGCTTGTGTCCGCACACGCAAACGGGGAAATCAGGCGGACATATACAGCCTTTACACCACTCCGCAAACCTCTGCTTGACGATTCTGTCCTCAAGCGAGTGGAAAGTGATTACGGCAAGTCTGCCTTGAGGTTTCAGGCTGGCGAAGGCTTTATCGAGCCCTTCAGTGAGATGCTCCAATTCTCCGTTGACAGCGATTCGTATAGCCTGAAAAGTTTTTTTACAGGGATTTTTTTCTCTGCGGGCTTTTTGCGGAATACTTTCTCTTATAATATCGGCGAGCTGTAAAGTTGTTTCAATCGGTGCAGTTTCTCTTGCTTTCACGATATTTGAGGCGATACGGCGTGAAAATTTTTCTTCCCCGTACCTGAAAATTATATCTGCAAGTTGTTTTTCGGGGTAACTGTTTACAATATCAGCCGCACTTATACCGATTCTGCTCATTCTCATATCGAGAGGAGCGTTCACGGAATGATAAGAAAAACCTCTGCTTTCCTCGTCAAGCTGATATGACGAAACGCCTAAATCCATAAGTATACCGTCAACTCCGCTTATTTCGAGTTCAGACAGAATAGTGTCAAGTTCCGAATAATTACGGTGAATGACAACAGCATTGCTAAATTCCGCAAGTCTTTCGGTAGCCGTTTTGACGGCATCGGGGTCACGGTCAATAGCAATAAGTCTGCCTTTATCGCTTAATTTTTCAGCGATTGCAAAGGAATGTCCGCCTCCTCCGGCTGTACAGTCAACATATACGCCGTCGGGATTGATATTAAGTCCCTGAACAGATTCATTAAGCAGGACAGGTGTATGTCTGAAATTCATAAAACAGCTCCTTAGTCCGGTCACGCACAAACAAACCGCATTGTTACAAGTCTGTACTGCATAGCCGATAAATCTGCCGTTGTAATTTTTTTGTGGCGGAAAACATCGGATATTTGTGTAACATCTTCAGTATTCCGTGATTACGGCAGTCAGTCTTGTTTTTCAGTTCTGCTGATTACTGTATACGGCGAATCAGTTGTCAGGTTTATGCGCTCAGCGTGAATGCTTTTGTAAAATATGTTAACAGTAGAGTGCATTTTCTTTGACATTCTGAAAACTTTTCATTGATTTCGGACGAATCCGGCAATCTCAGGCGAGTTATCGCAGTATCAAGGGACTTTCCTACAGAGTAAACGGCTGATGTGTTCGGGGCACGGGACAGAAATGTCACAATCTGCATAGTATGTCAGTTTCCACGCAAAAACGAAACACAAATAAAGCCTTAAAACCCTATATAAATATTATAATACATTCGTCTAAAATTTACAATACACAATTCACATAAAAATTCAACTAAAAAACAAGTTTTTTTATACATATTATTCAAAAATCAAATTTCGCCGCTATACTAAAAACATATGTTTTATTTATTTGGTTAACTGTTATAATCTTAGTCACAATTTTTTTCATCAAAAGCAACGAAATTGCAGAATAAGCAAGTAAAATATATATAAATTATATAAAATTTCACATACTTATTCTGCCTGATTTGTTATTTACCACAAAGGCTCTTCATATACAGGTTCAGTATATTGCTCCTCGTAGTAGTCGGTTGGTTCTTCGTAGTAGTCAGTCGGCTCCTCGTAGTAATCTGTCGGCTCCTCGTAATAGTCAGTAGGTTCTTCTACAGGTTCATCAGTCGGTTCTTCTTCAGGTTCTTCTGTTTCAAGACCAATGTCTGTCGGGTAACTGTTCGGATAGTAAACACCCGGTGTCTGCATATAGTCGGGGTCAACTACTTCCAAATCTGACGTACCTTCAGGGATTTCCTCACCTTCGGGTCTGGGAGTATAGAACACATTGAATTTAGATGACTTCAAACCTATAGCGAGTTTGAATTCATATCCCCTGACAGTTTTCTGGTCATCTATATTGACATAAGTCACATAGCCTGTTTCTTCTGAATACTGAGGTTTAATCCAGTTTTCGGGATTATCTGAAAGTTCAATGTCATATGCCGATTCAATCATATTTCTGAGCTGAAAATCGTCAACATATGTAACTGTACCGTAATGTGGGTCATATGCGGCATCATAGTCGCTTGAAACTGAACGGAGATACGGAGGGCTTGAGTAGAAAACTTCCGAACAATTTGCAGTTATTCCACCGCTTGATGCGGAAAACATAGTCAGTGCATAGTCACCGTTGTAGTAAAGTGCTTGTCCGAGGACTTCCGAAACGGCATCAACAACAACTTGCGGAGGACACGGTTTGCACCTCAAATCAGCGGCATCGTTACCGTTGTATTTGCAGTAGCTGTAAACCGCAACTGCCTGCGCCTTGATAGCCTCGTAACTCATAGTTCCGCCGATTTCGTTGTAAACGATTTGTGATACCATTGAAAGCACATCGCCCGAAACTCCGTTCACTGTTATTTCCTCATCTTCAGCAAGACCTGTATTCATCAGGTACGTATCGGGGTAGTAGTGGAAAAGTATATCCTGATAAGTCCATCCGCTGTATGTAGCGTAGAAATTCGCACCGTTCTGACTCATTCCGACACCGTGTCCCCAACCGTATGTTACAATTGCGAATTTACCGGGGATTGATTCAATAACGGGGTCGCTTTCGAGCCACGGAATATCTCCCACATAACCGCCTGTAACGTTCAGTTCAACAGGTGTAGGTTTTTTAGCCGATTCAGGTGACAATTCATAGCTTATAAGTGACAAGCTGTCATCGTATTCACCGAGATCAGCCTTAAACCATTCTATTTCTTCTTCTTTTTCTTCTTCCGGTACTTCCTCAGCAGGGCTTTCAGTTGCCGGTTCTGTCTGAGTTTCAACAGTTGTTGTGACATCAGTTATGTCAGTTGTTTCTGTAGTTGCAGGTACTGTTGTATCTTCCGCAAATACAGTTGCAGGCATTGCGCTTAAAATAAGTGTTGTTCCTGCGATTACTGCAAGTGTTTTCTTAAATGAATTATCATTCTTCATTGGAATCACCTCATAAAATTAAAACATATAAATTATTGTTCTTGTTGTTCTTCTTCAGAATCAGTATTTTCTTCAGGTTCTTCTTTTTTTCTCATCTCAATAGTTGAAAAATCTTCTGCCGATTCACCGTCACGCAATCTTCTTGCTATTATGCAGAATCTCGAATTATCCTCATCTGCATAGCAAGTCGAGAGAGTAAGCAGTTTATCGCCGTATTTCACATCAATCCCCGTATCAAAAAGCTGTTTTTCCTTTACGCAGTTCATATAGTAGTTGAAATCATCTTCCGTATCAAGTTCTTCCAAATTCCAGTAAAGAAAATCAGAGTACCAGTTTCCGCCTGTAATCAGGCACGCACATATTACATAGTCATAGTCCTTGTAATTTGAGCTTATCTGAATAAACGGGTATTTTTTATAGTAGTCGTAATCCTGCCTGTAACGCCTTATAGAGCCGAACATTGTATTATTCGCCATATTATGCCCGTAAATGACGATATTTTCAGACTGTTCGTCCTCAATTCCGCCGAAATTATCACGGTAATCCATATAAAGCGAACCTGCAAATTCATAGCTCCTGTCAAGTGCCCTATGAAGATAGTATTCATTTTCGGGGTAAGCCTCACCGCCATAATACGCAATTCCGGCAGGAATTTCGCCGGGGTCTTTCAGTAACGGGTAGTCAACGTCCGTCCCCTCAATTTTAATCCAGCCTGCAATATCCTTGTTTTCTTTCAGGAGAGCCTTAGCTTTGCCTGTCATGCCGTTTTCCGAGGGAACATAGTCGTATACAGGCAACACAACAGGTTCAGTTACAGGCGGTTCTGTTGTTTCAGTCGTCGGAGCAGTTGTTATTTCGGGAGCAACGGGAGTATCTTCTTTTTTAGGGATACTCAGGTACGCAAACACTCCCAGACCGACAGCAACTATAAATGCGGTACAAGCTGAAATAATTTTTGCTGTTTTGCTCATTTGTTAAATCATTCCTCAGTTTCGTTTTTTGGTTTACTTTCAGGACCATACGGTTCAAATTCAGCGTTCGGGTCATATTTCTCGTTTGTTCTCGTCCTGTAATACATAGTCGGGAATTTTATATTGGGGTTCGCCTTGCTTTCAGTACCCTCGTATGGGTCTTCGCCCTCACGCACTTGTCTTGCAAGGAGAATAAGCCTTCCGTTGTCACCTAAAAGCGTATTGCAGGTTGATAATGTGAGAAGTTGGTCACCATATTTCACATCAATATTATTTGTGCGGATTGTTCGTCTTTTAGCCTCGTTCACGAATTTATAGAAATCTTCCTCATTTTCGAAATCGAACTTATTCCAGCAATCGAATTTTGTTTCTGTTTCGTCGAAAGCGTCGAGAATAAAGAACGCAAATATTTTATATTGATAGACCTCATATTTTGATTCAAGGTATATTACAGGGTGCTTGTCGTAGTAGTCGCTGTTCCTGTAATAATATTTCAGTGCGCCGAACATACTTTCATCAGCCATATTATGCCCGTAAATGACAATATTATCCGAATTTTCCACGGCGAGATGATGGTCTGCACCTACTTCATCGAAATGATTGCGGTAGTCCATGAAAAGCGTACCTGCACGGGAGTCACCGCCCTTGAAACTCAAATGCAGATATTTGTCGTTATCTTCAGCCTGCACCACAGGTAACTCAAAAACAGGTTCACCGCCTGTTGTGGGTAATTTTATAAATCCGACATAATCGGGGTTCATATCGAGTAATTTTTGTGCAGGAACACGGAGTTCATAATATTTTTGCGGAACGCCGTTCTCATCAATTTCTATCCTGTCTTCAGTTTCAGGTTCATAGTATGTATTGTGGAGTTCAGCAATCTCATCATTGCGCATACTGTTCCGCCACAAATCAAGGTAGTAGTCGCCTATCATGTAACCGCAGACAATTATTGCGGCGATTGAAGCAAGAAACAGTATTTTCCTTGTGCTTTCAAGTCCTCCGTCGCCCTTTTCAGGGAAAAGACTTCTTATTTTCTGCCAGAAAGTCTTTTTCTTCTTTCTTTTCTTCTTCTTTGAATTTGAAGATTTTTTCTTTTTTGCCGGAACAGGTCTTTGTTCAGCGTAATTATTTTCATTTGATTTCCGTACACGGTGAACAGGCGGAAGTGCCTCGTGACTTCTCACCTCATACGGTATATCAGCATCTTCAGGTTTTCTGCCATCATTTATAGCTTTGCGGATAGCCTTTATTTTTTCAGCTCTTGCAATAGCTTCAGCGTCATTGCTGTTGTCATTCATTCTGATTTTTCACCTCGTCATTGAGTATATTTATAAGTATATTGTACACCATTTCAAGCGGAATGTCAAGAGATACAGCCGAATTTTCACACGATTACCGTTAAATTCACAGAAAATATTCATTTTTCAGTTATTTTGTACAAACTTTTCAGTTAAAATATGTAAAAAATACCTATTTCCGGTAATCAAATGTTTTCATAACCGTATTTTCAACAGCTTTCTGTATAAGCGGTTCAAAGTCAAATTTTGCCTGCGCTTTCTCAATATTTTCAAGTTTCGGCTTTACCTTCGGGTGTTGAGGAGTGAACACGGTACAGCAATCCTCATAAGGTTCTATTGACGTTTCAAAAGTATCTATTTTACGTGCAATATCAATGATTTCGATTTTGTCCATACCGATACACGGACGGAATACAGGCATACGGCACACCGCATCAGTACAAGCTATAGCTGCCATTGTCTGACTTGCAACCTGTCCTACGCTTTCGCCGGTAATCAGCGCAAGGTCATTGTCATTTTCAGCTATTCTCTGAGCAATTTCCATCATAAGACGGCGCATTATTATTGTAAAATACTCTTCTGGGCAATTATCTTTTATAGCCTCCTGAATTTCAGTGAACGGCACGCAAAAAAATGCTATTCCTCCGCAATATTCCGTAAGTTTACTGCAAAGTTCTTCTACTTTCAACTGCGCTCTGTCGGAAGTATATGGTGGACTTACGTAATGTATCGCTGAAATACGTATGCCTCTTTTCGCCATCATATAGCCTGCAACAGGGCTGTCGATTCCTCCCGAAAGCAATAGCAATGCTTTTCCGCTGCTGCCTACGGGTAATCCGCCTGCTCCCTTGATATTTTCCGCATGAACATATGCATTTGTGTCACGTACTTCAACAGTTACTGTTATTTCGGGATTTTTCACATCAACAGTAAGATTGGGGTAATTCTCAAGAAGTATTCCGCCTAATTCCGCACATATTTCGGGCGATTTCATCGGGAAAGCCTTATCCGAACGCTTAGCATTGACTTTGAAAGTCTTAGCATTGCGGAGTATATCATCAAGATATTCAATTGTTTTAACTTTTATGTCATTGAAATCCTTTTCGCATACGCACGCACGGCAAAGTGAAGCTATACCGAAAATTTTCCCTACACGCTCAACGACTTCGCCTAAATCCGCATCTTCATCAAGCGGAGTTATATAAGTTGTGGATTGTGCGGACGTAAGCTGAAAATGCCCTAAACTTTTAAGCCTGCGTTTGATATTTTTAGTCAGCATATCCTCAAATGTACGCTTATTCAGCCCTTTCAGAACCATTTCACCATATTTTACAAGTACAATTTCTTTCATTTCAAATTCTCCTTATCCTCTTAATGTTGCCATACCTTCACGAAGTATTTTCACAAACTCGTCAAGTTCAGATTCAGTTGTTTCCGCTGTAATACTTATCCTCAACGCACTATCGGCATTTTTATCAGATACGCCAAATTCACTCAATACACCGCTCTGCTGACCCTTTGAACACGCTGAACCACTGCTTACATAAATCCCCTTGCTTTCGAGGAAATGGAGCATTATCTCAGACCGCTTTCCCATCGAGATATTTATGATATACGGTGACGCATCTTCAGCTGAATTTACCGATATACCGTCAATTGCAGATATATTTGCAAGCAATCGGCTTTTGAGTGCTGATACTGCCTGATAACGCTCTTTTATTGTGGGATTGTATTTTTCGACGGCACTCCCGAACGCACATATAAGCGGTACGCTTTCAGTGCCTGAACGGATTCCTTTTTCCTGTTTTCCGCCTGTCATAACGGGAATCACACGAACGCCTTTTTTTATGTAAAGTACCCCTGTTCCCTTTACAGCGTGGATTTTATGCCCGCTCAGTGAAATCAAATCAGCGTTGAGAGCATTTGCTTTGAACGGTATTTTCATATACGCCTGAACACAATCGGTATGAGTAATAATATCGGGATATTTCCGCTTTACCGCCTGAAAAGTTTCTTTTATCGGCAAAATATAGCCTGTTTCGTTGTTGACGTACATCATTGTAATCATAACAGTATTATCATCGCAGGCATTCAGGAAATCAGCTGAATAAAATTTCCCGTCACTTTCGGGAGAGACACGGACTACTTCAAAGCCCGATTTTTCGAGTGCCGACAAAGTTTCCTCAACTGATGCGTGTTCAACAGACGATGCGACTATTTTCCGCCGTTTTCTGCCGTAAGCTGAACATATCCCACGCAAAGCAAGATTATTGCTTTCAGTTGCTCCCGAAGTAAAAAAAATATTTGACGAATCCGCACCTATTGAATCAGCAATTATTTTTCTTGCGTTATCAACAGCAATCTGCGCATCAAGTCCTACACGGTGCAGAGATGACGGATTGCCGAAGTTCTCAGTCATTGCCGCTACAGCCGACTGTACAGCCTCCGCACAAGGCTTTGTAGTTGAAGCATTATCAAGATATATGAACATATAATCACGCTTTCTTGTTAGAGTAATGTACTTATTATATCACGTTTTTACTTGTATTGCAAGTATTTTGCAAAAATATTATACTTGTCTGAAAAATTTTTCAAAAAAATTTTCAGAAAATACTTGACAAATCCGTTTTGTTATGTTATAATAATTATACCTCGTTATCCGGAGGTTATTTTTATGCTGAGGATATGAGGGAGGCAAACAACCTATCTCTAACAAAACAGAGAAAGTATTTTTTTCAGGAGGTGCCGATATGAGAGTTAAAATTACATTAGCCTGCACGGAGTGCAAACAACGTAATTATGTTTCCAAGAAAAACAAGAAGAATGACCCGGACAGAATCGAAATGATGAAACACTGCAAATTCTGCCGTAAGCATACTCTTCACAAGGAAACAAAGTAATCGGAAGGAGTATTTGAATGGCTAAAAAAGACAAGAAAAATACTGCTGACGAAATGTCCGAAACTCCCGATGTTTCCAAAAATGAAAAAGAAAAAAAATCCAAAAAAGCTGAGGAATCAGTGACTGAGGATAAAAAGGAAAAAAAGGAAAAACAGGATAAAAAGGACAAGAAAAAATCCGAGAAAAAAGAACCTAACAAAATTGTAAAATGGTTCAAGGATTTGAAAATTGAGTTCAAAAAAGTAGTCTGGCCAAGTAGAAAAACAGTCTTTGATAATACAAGCGTAGTTCTCGCTGTCGTTGTCGCTTCAGCTGTTCTCGTCGGTCTGCTTGATACAGGGTTCCTTGCCCTTATGAGGCTCATCTATCAGCAAGGTTAAACA
This sequence comes from uncultured Ruminococcus sp., assembly GCA_947624295.1. GTDB lineage: Bacteria > Bacillota > Clostridia > Oscillospirales > Ruminococcaceae > Ruminococcus. Next base: position 48,648 of record CANQJV010000006.1, read on the forward strand.
ATTACGGAAATCTGAGGAGGATTAGTTATGTCAGAAGCAGCAAAATGGTATGTTGTACACACATATTCCGGCTACGAAAACAAAGTTGCACAGAATATCGAAAAAGTTGTTGAAAACCGTAAGCTCCACGACCTTATCCAAGAAGTCAGAGTTCCAACCGAAAAAGTTATTGAAACTGTCAACGGTAAGGAAAAAGAATACGAACGCAAAACCTTCCCCGGCTACGTTCTTATAAAAATGGTAGTTACCGACGATACATGGTATATCGTGAGAAATACAAGAGGCTGTACAGGCTTCGTCGGTCCTGCCTCCGTCCCTACACCGCTTTCAGAAGAAGAAGTCCGCAAAACGTTCGGCATAGATACTTCATCGCCGATTGTTGAGGTCAACTTCAAAGAGGGCGACAGAGTTCAGATTTCGGGTACCGCTATGGACGGCTTTATAGGCATTGTCCAGAGCATCAATTTAGACGACCGCACTGTCAATCTGCTTGTATCAATGCTCGGTCGTGAAACACCTACTACTGTATCTCTCAATCAGGTTATAGCAGTAGATGAGTAAAATATCAAACAAAATCGAAACTTAAAAAGTTTCAGTGGGAGAGGCAAAATAATTATTGCCCCGCCATTTACCACATTTATGGAGGTGCGAATACATGGCACAAAAAGTAGTTGGCTACATTAAGCTTCAAATCGCAGCAGGAAAGGCTACTCCTGCACCGCCTGTAGGACCGGCTCTCGGTCAGCACGGCGTTAATATCATGGCATTCACTAAGGAATTCAACGAGAGAACCAAAAATGACATCGGTATGATTATCCCCGTTGTTATCACTGTTTACGCAGACCGTTCATTCTCTTTCATCACTAAAACTCCTCCCGCAGCAGTCCTCATCAAAAAAGCCTGCAATATCAACAGCGGTTCGGGAGTTCCGAATAAGACCAAAGTCGCTAACATCACCAAAGAACAGATTCAGAAAATCGCTGAACAGAAAATGCCTGACCTCAATGCAGGCTCTCTTGAGGCAGCTATGAGCATGATTGCCGGCACTGCACGTTCAATGGGTGTTGTAGTCGTTGACTAATCAGATTTAACAAAAAATGCACACGGGTTCACCCGTTAAGCGTTCTATCTATTGGTGGGAGGAAAATTCCGCTAACTGTATCGCTATAGGCGATGCGGTATTACCACTTAAACAGGAGGAAATATAATGAAACACGGCAAAAAATACGTTGACAGTGCTAAAACTGTTGATTATACAAAGCTCTATGAGTCTGTTGAGGCTCTTGAATTAGTCTGCCAGAATGCAAAGGCAAAATTTGATGAAACTGTTGAGGCTCATATCCGCCTCGGCGTTGACTCCCGTCACGCTGACCAGCAGGTAAGAGGTGCAGTTATTCTCCCTAACGGTACAGGTAAATCAGTTAAAGTTCTCGTTTTCTGCAAAGAAGACAAGTATGAGGCTGCACAAGCTGCAGGTGCTGATTACGTAGGCGGTATGGATATGGTTGAGAAAATCCAGAAAGAAAACTGGATGGACTTCGATGTTGTTATCGCTTCACCCGATATGATGGGTCTCGTAGGTCGTCTCGGTAAAATCCTCGGACCTCGTGGACTTATGCCGAACCCGAAGGCAGGTACTGTAACTCCCGACGTTGCTAAGGCTGTAACTGAGGCTAAAGCAGGTAAAATCGAGTACCGTCTTGACAAAACAAACATCATTCACTGCCCTATCGGTAAAGCATCTTTCGGTGCTGCTAAACTTGAGGAAAACTTTGCTGTTCTTATGGAAGCTATCGTTAAAGCTAAACCTGCTGCTGCAAAGGGTGCTTACCTCAAGAGCTGTACTGTTGCATCAACAATGGGTCCCGGAGTACCTGTTGCTACAACAAAATACGGTGTATGATTTAACTAAAATACAAAAGTTGTGCGGAGTTAATTCTGCACAACTTTTTTGTTATAAAATTCGTATGACTGCATAATAATTTCAGCAAAATATGACGTAAATTTGTAATAAGTTACAATTAACTGAAAATCACTTGACAAATCATATAATTCTTAGTATAATAATAATCAGGTTAGCAAGTAATAACTAAACTGATAAGGAGGATTTGCGTATGACTTTGAAAGACGCTGTAGAAGGCAAAGAATACACTGTCCGTGAAATAAACAGTGACGATGAAGAACTCAATTCTTTTCTGTTTTCACTCGGCTGTTACAGCGGCGAAAGTATTACAGTTGTCTCGCATATGAAAAACGGTTGTGTTGTTTCTATCAAAGACGGCAGATATAATATTGATAAACAATTAGCTGATGCAATCGTTGTGTACTAAATTCCGCTGTAATTGAGTATATATTAGCAATCGCAAAGTCGGTTGTTAATTTTTTGATGATATGTTAGCATATAATAACTTAATGTTATTCATTATAAATTTATATTATATATAGGAGGAGATTTTTATGAGAATAGCCTTGACAGGTAATCCGAACTCAGGTAAGACTACTATGTTCAATGCTTTAACAGGCAGAAACGAAAAAGTCGGTAACTGGGCAGGTGTTACTGTTGACAAAAAAGAACACACTATCAAGAAATCCTACACAAACGGCAGCGAAATTATAGCTGTTGACTTGCCCGGTGCTTACTCAATGTCACCGTTCACAAGTGAGGAAAGCATTACAAGTTCATATGTCAAAAAGGAAAAGCCCGATGTTATTATAAATATCGTCGATGCTACGAATTTAAGCAGAAGTCTTTTCTTCACAACTCAACTGCTTGAATTGGGGATTCCGATTGTTGTCGCACTTAACAAAAGCGATATAAACAAGAAAAAAGAAACTAAAATTGATTCGGACAAACTCGCTGTACTTCTCGGCTGTCCCGTAGTCAATACAAGTTCAATTGCTTCTGAGGGTCTTGCTGAAGTCGTAAAATCAGCTGTCGAACAGGCTGGTAAAACGCAGACCGCACCTTATAAGCAGGGCGATATTGACCTCACTGACAAATCAGCTGTTGAAATGGCTGACCGCAAGCGTTTTGATTTTGTCAATAAAATTGTCAAAGGCGTTGAAACTCGTAAAGTGCTTACAAAAGACAGAAATACAGGCGATAAAATTGATGCTGTAATCACTAATAAAATCGTGGGTATTCCGATTTTTGCGGTTGTTATGTTCCTTGTATTCCAGATTTCGCAAGTATGGGTTGGTCCGTTTATAGCTGATACACTCGTAGGCTGGCTTGAAACGTTTCAGGAATGGGTAAGAGGTCTGCTTGCGAACGCCTCCCCGCTTCTTTCAGCACTTCTTGTTGACGGTGTAATAGGCGGTGTTATAGCTGTACTCGGATTTTTACCGCTTGTAATGATTATGTACTTTCTTATTGCTATTCTTGAGGACTGCGGTTATATGTCGAGAGTTGCCGTTGTACTTGACCCTATTTTCAAAAGAGTCGGACTTTCGGGTAAATCGGTCATCCCGTTTGTTATCGGAATAGGTTGTGCTGTTCCCGGTATTATGGCGAGCCGTACTATCAGAAACGAACGTGAAAGACGTGCTACCGCAATGCTTACGCCGTTTATGCCGTGCGGTGCTAAAATCCCTGTAATTGCACTTTTTGCAGGAGCATTTTTTGATGACGCAGGCTGGGTGAGTTTCCTGATGTATTTTTCAGGTATAGCACTTATTTTCCTCGGCGCACTTCTTGTGAATAAAATAACAGGATTCAAAGCAAGAAAATCTTTCTTTATAATTGAACTCCCCGAATATAAAGCTCCGTCACTTATCGGCGCATTCAAATCAATGTGCAGCCGTGGCTGGGCGTACATAGTAAAAGCATCTACAATTATTCTCCTTTGCAATACAGCTGTTCAGATTATGCAGACATTTGACTGGACTTTCCACGTTGCAGAGGAGGCTGACAAGTCAATTCTCGCCTCAATAGCAAGCCCGTTTGCGTATCTTCTTGTGCCGATTGTAGGCGTACTCAGCTGGCAATTAGCTGCTGCTGCTGTAACAGGCTTTATCGCAAAAGAAAACGTTGTCGGAACACTTGCTGTATGTTTTGTAGGGCTTGAAAACCTCATCGATACAGAGGACCTTGTTCTTATGGAGGGCGCAGGCGGAAGTGTTGCATCAGTTATGGCGATAACTAAAGTTGCTGCACTTGCATATCTTATGTTTAATCTTTTTACACCGCCATGTTTTGCTGCTATCGGTGCTATGAACTCCGAAATGAAAAGTGCAAAATGGATATGGGGCGGTATAGGTTTACAACTTTTCACCGGCTATACTATTGCATATCTCGTGTACACAATCGGTACTATAATCACTGCGCCGTCGTCACTCAACGTAGGTGCGGCTGTAGCAGGACTTATTGCTATACTCGTTATGATTTCAGTAATAATTGTTCTTGTCAACCGTTCAAATAAGAATATCAAGGCTGAATATGCCCTTGCGAAATAAGCTATGATTGAGAATATTATAATAATTGCGATTGTTGCAGTTATAGTTACGGCGGTTATAATATACCTTGTCCGTGCTAAAAAAAATGGTCAGCATTGCATAGGCTGTCCCGACTGCAAAAAATGTAATGGTAAATGTCATTGTGATACAAGTGAAAAGAAATAACAAATTACAGGCAGAGAACTTGGTTTTCTGTCTGTTTATTTTATAAAACTGTTGCAAATTCACTGAAAATGTGTTATAATAAGACAGATTATTTAACTCACGGAGGTTTATAATGAATACTTCTCCTATAGAAATACTGAAATTTATCAGGGAAAATGATGTCAAGTTTATAAGGCTTACTTTCTGCGATATTTTCGGGAATCTCAAAAATATAGCGATTATGCCGACTGAACTCGAACACGCTTTCGCTTACGGTATACCTTTCGATGCCTCGGAATTTAGTGACAGCAGTTCGGATTTGTTCTTAGTCCCCGATATATCAACTCTTTCCGTTTTGCCGTGGCGACCTAAATCAGGCAGAGTAGTGCGGTTTTTCTGCGCATTGAAAAATCCTGACGGGACTGATTTTACAGGCGATATACGCACAAATTTAATCAATTATATGAACGAACTCCGTATGAACGGCTATTCGTGCGAAATGGGTACACGATGCGAATTTTATCTCTTTGAACTTGACGAAAAAGGTAATCCGACTGATATTCCGCACGATAACGGCGGTTATCTTGACGTAGCTCCGCTTGATAAATGCGAAAATGCAAGGCGTGAAATTTGCCTTTCTCTCGAGGAAATGGGTCTTAAACCAAAAAGTTCCTGTCATAAGCACGGTTCAGGGCAAAATGAAATAGATTTCCACGAAAATGAGCCTGTAACTGCCGCTGATGATATGGTGCATTACAAGACTGTCGTCAAATCAATCGCTGCACAATGCGGACTTTTTGCGTCATTTATGCCACGTCCGCTTACTACTGAACACGGCAGTGCATTGATTTTCTCGATAAGCCTGAAAAAAAATGGCGAACATATTTTCGGGGATACTCCCGAAAACATTCCGTATGAGGGTAAATGCTTTATTTCGGGGATATTGCGCAGAATACGTGAAATTACAGCTTTCCTGAATCCCACGACAAATTCATATAAGCGGTTCGGAATCGGCTATGCTCCGCAGTATGTGAATTACTCGTCACAAAATTGCTCCGCACTCATCAAAATACCGCATATTGCAGGTACTCCGCCCCGTATCGAAATCCGTTCAGCTGATGCTTCCTGTAACCCATACATAGCTTTCAGACTTATTCTCTCTGCGGGCATTGAAGGCATAAAATCGGGCGATTGTTCGCTTTACGACAAAAACAAAGCCGGAGGAAATTCTTGTGAAAAACTCCCCGAAAATTTCGAAGAAGCCGTATATATTGCCGAAAACAGTGATTTTGTCAGGAATAATCTCCCTGAAAATATTGTTAAAACTCTTATAAATTACTACAAAATGCAAGTCAATGAATTTAACAAGATACCGCCCGAAAATCAGGATTCATTTGAACACGGCTACTACTTCAAAACGTTATGAGCAAGGCTATTATTGTATCACTCCCGTGCGGAACAGCTGATTTAATTGACAATACAGCTAAAAATGCAGGGTTTTCAACCGTAATTATTTCAGGAGGTAACGAAACTCGCCGTATTATAAGGAATAATTTCAACCCCGATTTGATTGTAATAAATACGCCTTTATCCGATGAATTTGGCTATGAACTCGCTGAAGATTGCATTATGGAAACATCTGTTCCTGTAATCTTAATCTGTTCAGGCGATATTGCTGAGGATATTGCGAACAAACTTTCCGATACGGGTATAACTGTACTCGCAAAGCCTGTAAATCGTGAAATTCTTACAGAATATATCCGCCGTGAAAATTTCGCTGAAATCAGGGAATCGGACGAGGTACTCAGCAGAATCGACGATATGAGGCTGATTAACCGTGCAAAAGCTGTCCTTATGAAGTACCTGAAATTCACTGAACCGCAGGCACATCGCTATATCGAAAAACAAGCTATGAATAACCGCTGTACAAGGCGTGAATCAGCAGAGAAAATTATAAATACATACGAAAAATAGGAATTATATGGAAAATAAATTAAAAGAAAAAGCAAAATATATTGTATCTCAACTTACAATTGACGAAAAATTGTCAATGCTTACAACTCATCATAAATCAATTGAACGGCTGAATTTGCCTGAATTTAATATCGGTACTGAAATCGCCCGTGGATTTGTCGGACGTTCTCCGCAAAATTATTCGACTGTTTTCCCGCAACCTATCGGTCTTGCAGGTACTTTTGATACTGAACTTATGCGGATTATCGGCGAAATTGCAGGCGATGAAACAAGGGCATATTACAATGAGGATAATATAAGCTCGTTTTTGTACGGTCCTACAGTTGATATGGAACGTGATTCACGCTGGGGACGTACTGAAGAAGCATACGGTGAGGACGTTTGCCTTGCTGGTGAAATGACAAGTGCCTATACAACGGGTCTTGTGGGTGACGATGATTTGTACTGCAAAACAATCCCGACTCTGAAACACTTCTGCGCAAATAATAACGAGGATAACCGTGGGAATTGCAATGCTTATCTCCCTTTGCGCCTGAAATATGAGTACTACTATGCGCCTTTTGTTTACGCAATAAAATACGGCAGTGCGAAAAGTGTCATGGCGGCTTACAACAAAATTAACGGCATTCCGGGGTTATGTAATCCTGAACTGAAAAATCTTGATATATGGTTTGCTGTAACGGACGGCGGTGCTTTTGCAATGAATATGACTGAACACGGCTATTGCGGAAGTCACTCCGAAACATTCGCTGAAACAATTCACGCAGGTTGCGCAATAATGCTTGAATCTGAGGAAATTATTGTAAATGCAGGTAAAAAATCGCTTGAAAAAAATCTTGTAACTGAAAATGAGATTGACGAAACTGTAGAAAATATAATCTATATGCGCCTGAAACTTGGTAAAAATGACAGCAATTGCAAGTATAATAATATAACAAAATCCGTGCTTGAAAATAAAAAATCAGCTGAAATAAATCTCCGTTCAGCAAGGGAACAAGTGGTTCTCCTAAAAAACAACGGCATACTTCCGATAAGGGAAAAGCCCCGGAAAATCGCTGTAATCGGGGCATTGGCTGACGAAAATCTGCGTGACTGGTATACGGGATATTTCCGTAACGCTGTTTCAATAGTTGACGGCATAAAAAACGAGTTTCCCGACAGCGAAATTATATTCAGCAATCTCTGGAACGTCACCGCAATAAAAGCTCCCAACGGCAAATATATTTCAGTCCATAGCGACGGTACGATTTCAGCTGATGCCGACGAAATCACTGACAGCGAACTTTTTGAGTTGCAGACTTGGGGAGGTAATTGCTGTAATCTTTTTTCTGTTAAATATAAAAAATATCTCTCATTTGACGGTAATACGCTGAAACTCGGCGAAAAACATATATACGGCTGGTTTACTCCCGAAACTTTCAACATATCATATACGGGTAACTACTATATTATTGACGATTACCGCACTCACAAACGACTGACCTGCTCCGAAAATGGTGCTGTTTCATTCAGCAGGAATACGCCCGTTCGCCCTGAATCAAAATTTGTTTTGGAATTATCCGATACAAGTAATATCATTGAATCAATAAAAGAATGTGATTTAACAATATACTGCATCGGCAATCACCCTGTTCAATACGCTAAAGAAACTTGCGACAGGAAAAGTATACAGCTTGATTTGCAGGATAATATGAATCGTATCAGAACTATGTGCAGAAATCTCATAATGGTACTTGTTTCAAGTTATCCTTGCTGTATAAATGAAGCAGATTTTTCCGCTGTAATCTACACTACCCATACAGGAGCAACTTTAGGCACTGCAATTGCCGAAACTATCAGCGGTAAAAATAATCCTGCCGGCAGACTTGCTATGACGTGGTACAGGTCTGATATGGATTTGCCTGATATAATGGATTACGACATAGAAAAAACAGGTATGACATATATGTATTTCAAAGGCTCTCCGCTTTATCCATTCGGCTATGGCTTGTCGTACTCCGAATTTAAGTACATAAATCTCGATATCTCGGCTTATTCCGCTGAAGTAACATTGCAGAATATATCTGATACCGACGGTGATGAAGTCATACAGCTGTATTTTTCCGTACCTGATTCCGCTGTAAATCGCCCTGTCAGGAAACTTTGTGCATTTTCAAGAGTTCATCTCAATGCAGGTGAAAAGAAAACAGTCGTTCTTGATATAAAGCCCGATATTCTTATGATTTACGATGTCCGCCGTAACAAGATGATTACAGAAAGCGGAAAATATATCTTTACAGCAGGAGGTTCGTCCGATAATCTGCCGTTATCTGCTGAATACGAAATATCAGGCGAAAAACTCGGTACTCGTAACTATAAATTTGAGGCGCAGACTTTTGACAATGCAGATAATATTGAAATATGCTGGTCAAAAAAATTGAGAAGGCATTATATTTCCGCAAAAGACTGGGAAAATAACGTCATCTACAGCGGAATTGACTTCAGGCGGAAAAAATACCTGAAATTTACTGCTTCATCTGTAACAGGTACAAATAGTATACATATTTACATAAATGCAAACCACTATGATATACAGCTGGCTACAAGCGACAGTTATGACGATTTCAGCGAATATACCGTTGAAATTGCTCCTGCTGATACAGATACAGTAGCTTTTACATTGCCATATGATACTTGTTTGCTTGATATTTCAATTTTATAACAAATATAACAAAATACCGCATACAGCAATATGCCGTATGCGGTTTTGTATTGTCAATTCGTGGAAGCTATAGTTCCCGTAATTACAAGCGTACTTGTACCGGGCTGTATTGCCCATGCTCCTGTAGTTGCATCTTGAGTATAGGTTGCAGCAGGTACTGTTATTTTGCCTTCAAGCGACTGGAAATCACCACTTGATGTGCTATAGCTGTAGTCAGTATTGATTGCCCATGATGTGCCGTTGAAAGTTACAGATGATATATTCAGTACAGGATTAAATGTATCCTTGAATATTACATCATCTGTTGTAGCAACAGCTTTACTGCCATAATTCTGGATATTGAAAGTATAGGTTATAGTGCCGTTTTCAGGTACTACAGCCGGGTCAAGCGATTTGCTGATAGCAAGATTTGCATCATCACTGTGATTTACAACTGCTTCAGCTGAAACAGGTGTGATAATTCCATCGCCTGTTATTGTCGCTGTATTCGTAATTTGTGCATTTTCACCAAGAGGTGCAAACGGATTTGTCCTTACTGTATAGATTACAGAAGCATTGCCGTTAGCAGGAACATTTATTCCCTCTATTATCAATGGTTCTTCTTCTGAAACAGTCGGGTCTGTCTGCTTTATACCATTCACATAGTAGCTTACAGAATCGGCAATATAATTCAGCGGAACCAATCCTGTAGGGAAATCCTCTGTAGTATATTTGCCAAGATTATCGGTAACAGTCAGATTTGTGAAGTCTGTATTACCGCTGTTGATTATATTCACCACGTAGGTGACATTGCCATTGCTGTTGTAGCTGTCAGTTGTGGCATTTTTATTTGCGGAAATAACTCCCACAATTTCACCTGTTGTTATATTTGAACCGGTCACGTTTCCATTATATGAAAGCGTTGCCTGATTATAAAAAGTCGCCATAAAAAATCCTCCTTTTTTTGTGCAGTCTGTACACTGCTTTTATATTGTATGCCAACAGGAATAAATTGGTGAAAATTTTATTATAACTCTTGTAATATTGTCCGAAATGTGCTATAATATACTTATGGAAACACCGCACAAAGTTCGCCTGACAGCATATCCGCTTGAATTTTTCGTCATTTTGCACGAAAACTATTTGTTTGGTATCAGTTAAAATATACTATTTTTATATTTTATACAATTTAACAAAAAATTTTATTTCACGTCAATTCTATGCGGTTATTGCCTTATATAAATTTCAGGAGGAAAAAATGAAAAATAAACTGCAACATCCGCAATCTGCAAAAGAAAAATATCTCCTTGCCTTTTTACTGGGATTTCTGACACTTCTCATCGCTCTTATACCCGTTATGATTGTCGATAAAGGCTATTTCATCTATTACGGCGACTATAACGCTCAACAGATACCTTTCTATAATCTTGCAAATGATACTGTACGTTCAGGGGATTTCGGCTGGAACTGGTTCACGGATTTAGGCTCAGATTTTCTGACTTCATACTCGTTTTATTTAATAGGCAGTCCTTTTTTCTGGTTCTCTACTCTCCTGCCCCGTGGACTTGTCACCTATGCTATGCCGTTTCTGCTTGCGCTGAAACACGGTCTTGCATCGCTTACGGCTTATATTTATATTCGCCGATTCGTCCGCAGTAAAGAAACTTCTCTTATAGGAGCAATGCTCTATGCCTTTTCGGGATTCCAGATTTTCAACATCTTTTTCAACCACTTTCAGGACGTTACAGCCTTTTTCCCGCTTATGCTGATTGCAATGGAGGAAAATATAAATAATCGCCGTCGTGGTTGGTTCGGGCTTATTGTTGCGGTTATGGCGACTATAAATTACTATTTCTTTACGGGGCAAGTTGTTTTCCTGATACTATATTTTATTATGCGTTTACCGTGTACCGATTTCCACGCTACGTGGAAAAAATTCTTTGCTCTGCTTATTGAGGCTGTCCTCGGTACAGCTATGGCAGGATTTATTCTTTTACCCTCCGCAATGGCTATTCTTGGGAATTACCGTGTAAGCGAACATCTTTTCGGTGAAAATATGGTTTTCTACTACGAAAAATCAAGGGTTCTGCGTATAATACAAAGTTTCTTCATGTTGCCCGACGTTCCTGCACGCCCGAATCTTTTCAAGAACGACGGTTCAAAATGGTCGTCAATCGGCGGATATTTCCCGTTATTCTCGACTTTGGGAATTATCACTTTCATGCGGACAAAGAAAAAACACTGGGCTTTCAGAATATCGCTTTTGTGCATAATCTGCTCATTTATACCGATTCTCAACTGTATGTTCTATATGTTCAATGCCTCGTATTACGCACGCTGGTTCTATATGCCGATACTTATTTTCGCAATGATGACTGCGCAGACACTCGATGATGAAGATGCGGATTTTGTACCTGCAATTGCAATAAATGCGGTTGTTATCCTCGTATTCGCCGCAATATCGCTGATACCTGAGAAAAAAGACGGTGAGCTTGACTGGTTCTCGTTCCCGAGTGATGTATATTATTTCTGGTTCACAATAGGCGTAACTATGGGATTTTTGTTGTTTGCATCGTATATAATCCATAGAAAAAACAAAGGTTTGAAATACAAAAATCTCATGGTATACAGTACAGCTGTCGCAAGCCTTATCTGTACGCTTACTACAGTTATCTACGGAGCAACTTCGCCCGAATCTGCCAAAAAATACATAGATATGGCGATTGACGGTAAAAAAAGCGTTGTTGAGGAAGTCACGGAAGATAATTTTTTCCGTGTCGATATATCCGAAAATCTTGACAATTACCCTATGATATGGGGTTTGCCTAATATGAGGGCATTCCAGAGTGTCGTTGAAACTTCAATTATGGAATTTTACGATAAAATAGGCGTTCAGCGTGATGTTGCGTCACGCCCTGACATTACTCACTATACATTGCGTGGGCTGTTTTCAGTTAAATATTTTTACCGTGAAAAAGTTGACGGACGTACAATTGACCTGTTCGAAAGAATGAAGAAACATAGCGGTTCTCTTGAGGAAAAATACGCAAAAGATGATGACGGCGAAATACAGGCGAGACTTACTGATATAAGATATTATATGCCCGGATTTGAATTTGTTTCGGAAAATGAGAATTTCGAAGTCTATGAAAACAAATTATATATTCCTATGGGATTCGCCTATGATACGTATATTTCTGAGGACGATGCAGAAGAATGCAATGATTTCAGCCGTGAGAAAATGCTGATAAAAACGCTTGTTCTGAACGATGAACAAATTGCTGAATATTCTGATATTTTAACGAAATCTGACGGAAGTGTAAAAAATATGACAAAATCAGATTACGAAAAAGCCTGCCTCGAAAAGCAAAACAATTGTTCTGATGAATTTACATGGGATTCCCACGGTTTTACTTCAAAAATAACACTCGATAAGCCTGAACTCGTATTTTTCAGTGTTCCATACAGCAAAGGCTGGTCAGCTGAAGTCAACGGTGAACCGACTAAAATCGAAAAAGTTTCCTACGGATTCATGGCTGTACCCGTTCAGAACGGCGAAAATACAATCACATTCCGCTACAGTACGCCGTACCTCAAAGAAGGACTGATTATTTCAGTTTCAGCACTCGCCCTGTTTGTTCTGTATATGGTGATATGCCGATTTATCGACAGGAAATCCAAAGTAAACAGATTCTCGCACTTCTATGATTACAATTCATGCCATAAAATTACAGCTTCTGAATTATATATCAGAAACTGTCACAAAAATAAGGAGGACTAATTATGCATCTTGACGAAAAAACAATTAACAGTGATGTTATCTATGAGGGAGTAATTTTCACTATAACGCACGATACTGTTGAACTCGAAAACGGTAAAACTGCTATACGTGATGTTCTTCTTCACCACGGCGGAGTGTGTGTTATTCCCGTGACCGATAACAACGAAATTTTCCTTGTAAAGCAATTCCGTTATCCGTTCCGCACAACAACAAGGGAAGTCCCTGCCGGTAAACTCGAAAAGGGCGAAAATCACGCTGAATGCGGAAGACGTGAACTTCTTGAGGAAACGGGATGTATTTGTGACGAATATATCTACCTCGGTGAAATGCTACCGACACCTGCATACAATTCCGAGATAACATATATGTATATGGCGAAAGGTCTGCATTTTGAGAAACAGAACCTTGACCCTGACGAATTTCTTGATGTTGAGAAAATACCGCTTGCTGAGGCTGTACAGCTTGTTATGGACGGGAAAATCCGTGATGGTAAAACTCAGATAGCTATACTCAAAACCGCAAGACTTCTCAATATATGAAAAATCAACAAAAAGCCCTGCAATAAGCAGGACTTTTTGTATATACTCTCCGTTGCTACAAACTGTCCGGTAATACTGACATAAAACCTGTCTGTCTGCGTCATCGTACTCGCCATACGACAGTATGCTTTCGTCCTCTTCCTTGACATACGGATTTTCTGTTCAGCATTCTCTGGACACTTTGCAACAGCGGAGAGTATAAATGCAGTATGTATCAGATTATTCTTCTGATGATGATTCTGATAATGATTCCGCCTTGAGTAATGCACTTTCTGCTTCAGCGGCAAGAAGTGCGGTCTGCTGTTCGTAAACCTCAAGAATTTTCTCCTCGAAGATTTTTCTTGATTCAGGCGAAATCGGGTGAACGATGTCACGGAACACACCATTTTCGTCCTTACGGCTGGGCATTGCGACAAAAAGTCTTTCTTCGCCCTGAACAACTTTGATGTCGTGGACAGCAAGCATATCGTCGATTGTAACCGAAACGACTGCACGAAGTCTGCCACCTGACATAAGTTTTCTGATTCTTACATCTGTAATTTGCATTGTTTTTTCCTCCTTAATAAACAACAAGTGACATATATATACTCCAGAACCTTTTTTGTCTGCCATGCAGACAAATTATATGTCTATCTTATATTATAACTCATAAATCAAAAAAAATCAATACAAAAAATAAAAATATTTTCTAAGGAGTGAAAAAAAATATAAAATTACGAGTTAAATTTCAATTCGCTATTGAAATTATTGGTAAAATATAGTATAATAATATAATAGACTAAATATTGTACATAATAATATTATAACATTAAACAAAAAGAAAGGTGATTTATTTGGAAGATATTCTCAATGGCAGAAAACATATTCATTTCATAGGAATAGGAGGTTCAGGTATGTACCCTCTTGCGCAGATTCTGCACAGTAAGGGATACTATCTGACAGGTTCAGACAACAACGAAACTGAAACTCTCGATGCTGTAAGGAATATGGGGATACCTGTTTTTATTGGTCAAAAGGCTGAAAATATCAAAGGTGCGGATTTAATCGTTCATACTGCTGCTATTATGGACGATAACCCTGAACTCATTGCCGCTAAAAAAAGCGGTGTGCCTTATCTGGAGCGTGCTGAACTCCTTGGAGTCATTACAAGTTGGTACGACAATGCTATATGCGTTTCGGGTACTCACGGCAAAACCTCCACAACTTCAATGATTACGCAGATTATGTATACTGCCGGAATCGATTTATCGGCGTATATCGGCGGAAAACTCCCGTGTATAAACGGCAGTGGAATTGCAGGCAAAAGCGATATTCTTGTGTGCGAATCATGCGAATTTCAAGACCATTTCCTGAAACTTTCCCCTGATATTTCTGTTATCCTAAATATCGATGCTGACCACCTTGACTATTTCGGCACTTTGGAGAATATTATAAAATCTTTCCACCAATTCAGTGAAAATACATCAAAATGCATAATAGTCAACGGTTCAGACGAAAATTCTATGAAATCGCTTGACGGTATTACGGGCAAGGAAATTATCACTTTCGGAAATGACAGTTCATGTGACTACTACCCCGAAAATATCCGTCACGAAAACGGTCTGCTAACGACGTACAACGCAATGTATAAAGGCGAAAATCTCGGGCTTATAACGCTCCACGTGGCAGGAATCCACAACGTCCTCAATTCTCTTGCGGCTGTTGCAGCTGCACGTTACTGCGGTGTTGACTTCGAGTATATCGCAAAAGGTCTTGCTGACTTCAGAGGTGCTAAACGCCGTTTCGAGAAATTGGGTGAGGAAAAAGGTATAACTGTTGTTGACGATTACGCACACCATCCTACTGAACTTGAGGCTACTCTCAACGCCGCTATGGAAATGAATTTCCGCAAAGTATGGGCGATTTTCCAGCCGTTTACTTTCAGCCGTACAATTCTGCTGCTTGATGACTTCGCAAGAGTACTGCAAATCCCTGACTACACTGTATTAACCGATATTATGGGCAGCCGTGAGAAAAACACATATGGAATTTTCACACGTCATCTTGCGGAAAAAATCCCGAATTGCATATGGTTTCCGCAAAATGAGGAGGAAGAATGGACTGACGAACGCAAATATTTTAACTTTGAACAAATATGCAATTATGTATGCGAAAATGCACAAAAAGGCGATTTAATTATAACTCTTGGTTGTGGTGACGCTTACAAAATCGCTAAAATGATACTAAAAAAATTATCTCAGGAGGATTAAATTATGACAAGAAGTGAAAAAAAAGAAGAAACTAAAATGGAAGTGTTCAACTTCATAAAAAGCAAACTCAGCACGGGAGTTTCGCCGTCTGTACGGGAAATTATGAAAGCTATGGGGTTCAAATCTACTTCGACCGCCTACTACTACATCAATGACCTTGTTTCATCAGGTCTTATCGAAAAAACAAATGCCCTTAACCGTTCGCTGAGATTACCGAACAGCAATTCTGCTTCTGTACCTGTTCTCGGAACAGTGACCGCCGGTAAACCTATTACGGCTTTCGAGGATATTACGGGATATGTGAATTTCGAAGCACCTAACTGCGACCCGAATGAACTTTTTGCTCTCAAAATCAAGGGCGAAAGTATGATTAACGCAGGTATTCTTGACGGTGATATTGTAATTGTAAAAAAAGATACTTATGCTGAAAACGGTGATATTGTCGTTGCGTTTATCGACAGCGAAGATGCTACTGTAAAACGTTTTTACAAAGAAAACGGCAAATATCGCTTACAGCCCGAAAATGACAGTATGCCGCCTATTATCCTCGATGAATGCGAAATTCTCGGAAAGGTCATTGGTCTGAAACGCTACTATTGATTAAATCATAAAATTAAAATTAAGTTTAAAAGAAAGGAAGATACAAAAAAATGCTTAACGACGTGAAAGTGATTATCTGCGGAAAAGAATACAAGCTGAAAACGGCTGAATCACCGAATTATGTTTTCTCTCTTGCACGTTCACTTGAGGGCAAAATCAACGAACTTATGAACTCAGGAAGCGGTACTTCCCCATATACTGCCGCTATTATGGTTGCACTCAGTCTGCTTGACGACCTCAACAAGTCAAATCAGCGTGTAGAAAATATCCGCACTCAAACAAAAGAATATGTTGACGAGGCAGGCAAAAACCGTATCGAACGTGATGCGGCTGTAAAAGAAATAGAGGCTCTCAAGGCGAAAATAGTACAGCTTGAAAATATGGTCAAGCTGAAACAGCTCAAGGACAGTATTGAATGAAACGCCCTGAAATCCTTGCTCCTGCCGGAAGTATGGAAACTCTTGTCTCCGCACTCCGTACAGGTGCTGATGCTGTATATATCGGCGGGAAAAAATTCTCTGCAAGAAATAATGCGGTGAATTTTACAGATGACGAATTGGCTTGTGCAGTGGAACTATGTCACAAATACAGTGCAAAACTGTACCTTGCGGTGAATACAATTATCTCTGACAACGAAATACAGGATTTCTGCGATTATATCAGATTTACCTCTGAAATCGGTGTTGACGGCTATATAGTGCAGGATATGGGTGCTTGCGGTATCATCAGGGGAATTGTTCCCGATTCAGTTTTACACGCCTCAACGCAAATGTCAATACATACAGTTGCAGGAGTACGTCTGCTTGAAAAATCGGGCTTTGAGAGAGTTGTCCCTGCCCGTGAACTTTCAGCGGATACTCTTGCAAAAATATGCCGTGAAAATATAGAAACAGAAGTTTTTGTTCACGGCGCATTGTGTATGTCAGTATCAGGACAATGCTATATGTCAGCGATTATTGGGTCACGTTCCGCAAATCGTGGCTGTTGTGGACAAGCGTGCCGTCTGCCTTTTTCCGCAACCGGGAAAAATGACTGCTGTTCGCTTTCGTTAAAAGATTTATCGCTTATGGAATACGCTGAACAGCTCACTAAAATGGGCGTTGATTCCCTGAAAATAGAGGGCAGAATGAAACGCCCCGAATATGTGGCTTCAGCTGTAAACGAACTCACAAAAGCTCTCAACGGCGGTATACCTGACAAAGATACTCTTGCAGGGATCTTCTCACGGAGCGGATTCACGGACGGCTATTTTACCGGGGAACGCTCACATATGTTCGGTATACGGAGCAAGGAAAATGTTACATCAGCTAAAACATTACTCCCTGCAATCCACGAACTCTATCGCAGTGAACGTGCTGTATATGAAGTAGATTTCCACGCTGAAATAAAATCGGGCAAACCTGTATCAATTACAGCGTACTGCAACGGTATTTCAGCGGAAGTGCGTGGGGATTGCCCTGATATTGCGGTAAATTCCCCGACTGATTTCAATTTGCTTGAAAAACAACTGTCAAAATCAGGCGATACTGTATTTTTTTATGGTAATCTTACTGCTGATATTGATGACGGACTTTTTGTGCCTGTTAAAAAAATTAACGAGTTACGGCGGAATGTCATTGAAAAATTGACTGAACTTATTGTTAAAAAAAATACTCCGAAATACAGAATAACAGACTATATTCCGCAAAAATCAGCTGTAAACCGTACAAAATCAGCGGAGAATCTCCCCGTGCGCACATTTTGCAGGACTGTCGGACAAGCTCTGTCGGCTGAAAAATTATCGGAATACGTTGTTATTCCCGAAAAGCTGATAACAGAAAAATTACTTGACAAAATCCCTGCTGAAAAAATTATAATTTCACCGCCACGATTTATTGTTGACGAGGAAAAAATTACAGCTCGTCTTTGTGAACTCCGTAAACTTGGGTTAAATCATTTACTTTGTCATACGCTTGATACTGTCGCTATTGGTGAAAATACAGGTTTCAGACTTCACGGGAATTTCACTCTGAATGTATTCAACTCGTTCAGTGCGGATTATCTGCGTAATATTGGGCTTGAGGACTGTATTTTCTCGATTGAGGCTACTCTTGCACAATTCAGACAATTGCGGACTGAACTCCCTGTCGGTGCTGTTGTTTACGGTAAACTTCCGCTGATGCTTACAAGGAATTGCCCTGTTAAAAACGAAATCGGCTGTAAAAATTGCACGCACTGTATCATTGACCGCACATCAAGGAAATTCCCTGTTGTCTGCTGCGGAGATTATGTTGAAATACTCAACCCTGATATTCTGTATATGGCTGATAAGTTAAATGAATTTACGAACATTAGTTTTACTGTTGTACTTCTCAGCGACGAAAATGCTGAACAGACAATATCAGCTATATCAGGCGTAAAACCTGCCGGAAATATTACAAGAGGACTTTATTGCAGAGGTGTTATATGAAACTTACTTTCAAAAAAATTGACGAAAAGGCTATAATCCCGTCACGGGCAACCAAATACAGTGCAGGGCTCGATATATCCGCCTGCCTCGATGAACCCGTGACAATTGAACCAAATCAGATAAAAATGATTCCAACAGGTCTTATGGCGATGCCCGATTCCAATGACGTTGTATGCCTGATTTACCCTCGTTCGGGACTTGCTTCAAAATTCGGCGTATCTTTAGCGAACTGCGTCGGAGTAGTTGACAGCGATTACCGTGGAGCGTGGTTCATACCGCTGATAAACAACGGTCAACAGCCTTTCACGGTAGAACACGGCATGAGAATTGCACAACTTATCCCGACAAAAGTGCTTTTCCCTGAAATAGAAGTAAGTGATTCGCTGTCCGAAACTGAACGTGGTCAGAATGGTTTTGGTTCGTCGGGACTTAAATAAAATTAAGGAGTTTTTTCAATGAAATATGCTGTATATATGTCCTTTCTTTCTATATGTGCATTGGTTCTCGGAAGTATGCTCGGCAATAAAGCTGTCGGTACTGAAGGTTTCAGCTGGCTCGGCTACTCGAAAACATTCGCCTTTGAACCCGGTACTTTCCTTGACCTTGATGTAATTAAACTGACTTTCGGAATAAGCATAACTGTAAATGTTGCACAACTTTTGCTTGTAGCAGTTGCAATTATTGTATACTATAAAACCGCACCGAAAATTTTTGCCGCTAAATAATAAATATGTACATATTTTGTTGCTGATACAAGGAAAAATTTTTCTTTGAAAAATATTGTCTATTTGCGGCATTAGTGATATAATAAATAGTGGATTATAGAAAAACTAAGGAGCTTCAGAATGTTTACAAAAGATATTGGTATAGACCTCGGTACTGCAAATACTCTCGTTTATCTCCGTGGCAAAGGTATTATTATACGTGAACCGTCCGTTGTTGCTGTCAATACAAGAACGGACAAAGCAAGATATGTCGGCATGGAGGCAAAAGAAGTCATCGGCAGAACACCCGGTTCTATTGTCGCTGTACGCCCTCTTAAAGACGGCGTTATAGCAAATTTTGAGATTACAATAACCATGCTTCAAGAATTTATAAAAAAGGCTCTGCGGGGTACAATATTAACAAAGGCTAACGTCATCATCTGTATCCCGTCAGGCGTTACTCCCGTCGAAAGACGTGCCGTGCGTGAGGCTTGTCAGAAAGCCGGTGCTAAAAATGTCCTGATTATCGAGGAACCTATGGCGGCAGCTATTGGTGCGGGATTGCCTACAAATGACCCTGCCGGAAGTATGATTATCGATATTGGCGGCGGTACAAGTGAAGTCGCTGTTATCGCACTTGGCGGTATCGTGTCGTCACGCTCAATAAGATGTGCGGGTGACCAGTTCGATACGGCTATAATCAATTATATTAAGAAAAAATATAATCTTCTTATTGGCGAACGTACTGCCGAAAATATAAAAATCGAAATCGGTTCAGCTTTCCCCGGCGAAAAAGAAGATAAAATGGAAATCAAAGGCAGGAATCTTGTGAACGGTCTGCCTGAAAATGTCGTTGTCACTTCCTCTGAAATACGTGATGCACTTGTTGAACCGCTTTCAAGAGTGATTGACGCTATAAAGGCAACTCTCGAAGATACTCCGCCTGAACTTTCCGCTGATATTATTGACCACGGCATAACGCTTTCAGGAGGAGGAGCTTTACTCCGTGGACTTGATAAGCTGATAAGCCGTGAAACAGGTATGCCTGTATATATCGCTGAATATCCTCTTGACTGCGTTGCTGAAGGTACAGGGAAAATCCTCGAAAATATCAGCAAATATCAGGACGCTCTCACTGAAAATGTCAAGTATTATTAAGGAGGCATTTAATGCGTGAATTTCTGAAAAGTACACGGTTCAAAGTCCTGCTTGCATTTATCGCTTTCCTTGTCGGTATTATGATTTACTCCGTTACAAAAGGCGGTTATTCCCTTTCAGGAGCATCTTTTATAAATACTGTAACAAAACCTATCAGAACTTTCTCAAACAGTATTTCTACAAAGATTGAGGATATTGTTGACCGCTATGAAAATTCCGATTTCTATTACAAGCAGAATCAGGATTTACAAAAGAAAATCGGCGAACTCAATAAGCAACTCGCTGACTATGAGGATTTGAAAACAGAAGTCGAGGAACTCCGTAAACTCGCCGTAATTAAAGAAAAGCACCCCGACAGCGTTTTTTCACAGCCTGCTGAAATACTCGGCTACGTCGCAAATGACCCGTTCAAATCATTTACAATAGATATAGGCCATGAGGACGGTATTACTCCTTACTGCCCTGTCGCAACTCCTGAGGGTATCGTCGGCATTGTCATAGAAGTTTCACAATATACTTCAACAGTCCGCACTATTCTGTCACCTGATTTGTCCATCGCCTCCGTATGTTCCGCAACAAATGCCGATTTCGGTATTATTGAGGGCAGTGTTGTTACTGCTGAAAATAATATGACAAAATTAACTCATTTGAATATAAACCACGAAATAAAAAAAGATGACCTTATTATAACATCGGGAAGCAGTGGGCTTTTCCCGAAAGATTACCCCATAGGTACTGTTAAAAGTATCGGAGTTGAATCAAACGGGCTTACTGCTTACGCCGAAATAGAACCATGTACGGATATTTCCCGTTTGCGTTCAGTATTCGTTATAACCGATTTTTCAGGAAAAAAGGAGACGGAATATGAGGCTGAAAACACCCCGTGAAAAACGGATTCTCTATATCAAAACAACTGTTCGCTGGATTTTGTATATTATTATAATTCTGCTGTCTTTTACACTGATGACAACAGGCTCGTGGCTGAAACCTGTATTTCTCGTACCTGTTGCAATTTGTATCGCTATAAGCAATGATACGATGATTTCAGCTTATACAGGCGCATTCTGCGGATTTATGATTGATATAGCCTGCGGACGGCTTTTCGGCTATAATGCTGTACTTCTTACCGTTTTTTGTGCATTGGTGTCGCTCCTCTATGAACTCTATCTCCGTAAGAAATTCCTTAACTATCTCTGGATAACTGCACTTGTTTCGTTCCTGCAATGCTGGCTTGACTATAAATTCTACTATCAGATGTGGGATTACCCTGATGTAGAACATATATTCTACAATATTTCGCTTAAAGTATGGATTTATACCCTTATATCTTCTGTTGTAATCTATATAATTTTTGCAGTTATCCACAAATTCCTTATGCCTAAAGAACATCTTACTATTGAAGATGTCATAAAAGCTAATTAAATTAACCAACTTGACTGAAAGGAGAGTTTATTTTGCATAACGTTTCTGATTCAGTAAAATCTTTTATCATAGTGACTATTGTTGTGCTTTTTACACTTCTCGCCTCGTCTAAACTGATGAAATTGCAGATTGTAGGCGATGAGGAAATTAAAGCCTCCCATAAATACGATGCAGGTGCTTTTACTTTCGAACGTGATGTCCCGTCAACACGTGGCGAAATAATCGATTACAACGGCAATGTCATTATAGGCAACGATTCAAGATGTGACATCGTCCTGCAAAAAGCCTTTTTCCCTGACGATTTACAGCAGGGTAACAGTATACTCCTCGAAATATATAACGCATTGCTTGACAATAAGTATATATTTGAAGAAACTTTGCCGATTACATTCGAAGAACCATATGAATTTACAGAAGAAGATACCGCAAGAACAACTGAATTGCTTAACCTCAATGTGTATGCTACCGCTGAAAACTGCATTGACAAACTCATTTCAGACTATCAGATTTCAGATAAGTACTCAGCAAGGGAAAAACGTATGATTGCAGGGCTGAGGTACACTATGCTTGACAGGGAATTTTCATATGATAATGACCTGATTCTTGCTACTGACGTAAGCGACGAAATGGTGATACAGTTAAAAGAGTTAAGTAATATATGCCGTGGCGTGGAAGCTGTAAATACTGCTGAAAGAGTAATTGTCCGTGGTGATATTCTCCCTCACGAAATTGGCACTGTCGGACCTATATACGCTGAAGATTACGAGGAACTCAAACAAAAAGGCTACGCTATGAACGATACTGTCGGCAGGAGCGGTATAGAGTACGCTATGGAAAAAGAATTACGTGGCGAAAGCGGTAAAGAAGAAGTCACAATCCTCAATGGCTCTATTATTGACATAAAAACAACTAAGGAAACTGTTCCCGGTGAAACTGTAAAATTGACTGTTGACGGCAGATTCCAGAAAAAATTACAGGGAGTACTTGATAATTTCCTTGCAAATTATGGCTGGTATAACGGCGAACCCGTTACAAAAGGCGCAATTGTTGTGCTTGACGCTAAAACTGGTGCTGTAAGAGGTATGGCGAACGCTCCGACGTATAATCTCAAGGATTTCGCTGAAAAATATGACGAACTCCTTGAGGCTGACGGCTCACCGATGTTTGACCGCTGTACTCAGGGGCTTTACTTGCCCGGCTCTACTTTCAAGACGGTTACAGCTACAGCAGGGCTGAATGAGGGTATTGTTGACGGGTCAACGTCATTCTATTGCGGTCACTACTACAATTTCCACGGCGGTGATTTCCAATGTACGGGTACTCATTCTTATATCGCAATAAGACGTGCTATAGAAGTTTCATGCAATATCTATTTCTATGAACTTTCCTCGAAACTCGGCATTGACAATATCACAAAATATGCTCAACTTTACGGGCTCGGGTCAAGCCTCGGACTTGAAACGGGTGATGCGGAGGGATTCCTCTGTAACCCTGAAACATTCGCAAAAAGAGGTCAGGAATGGTATATAGGCTACGTAATTCAGGCAGGTATCGGAAATCAGGACTACGGTATAACTCCACTGCAACTCGCTACAGTCGCAAATACAATCGCAAATGAGGGTAAACGCTATAAACCTTATCTTGTTGACAGCCTGTATACTTACGGTTCAAATAAGCTTGTGCTGAAAACAAAACCTACTGTTGCACAAGAAATTGAATTGAATAACGACTATGTGTACGACTATATAAAAGGCGGTATGATGGACGCTGCAAGAAATGTCCCTTATCCGTATTCCTTGACAAATTATCCGTTCAGTGTCGCTATAAAAACAGGTACTCCGCAGACAAGTCAGGACAACAAAAGCAAACAAAATTCCGTATTTATCGGCTTTGCGCCTGCTGATGACCCTGAAATCGCTTTTGCAGGAGTAATTGAAGGCGGTGAGTACTCGAAATATATGGTTCGTGGAATTATTGACGCTTACAGCGAGTGTTACGGAATAAACGGTTCAAAGCCTACTGTAGACGAGGGACTTCCGCCAGAAGTAAGAGGCGGTACTACTGCATCAACTGAATCAACAACTACTACTTCCACAACTGCAAAAGCTACAGGAAATTCCACGGGAAAATCAACAGCTAAATCTTCAACAAAAACAACTACAGTAACAATAGCAAGGTAAAAGAGGTACATTAATGGACACAAAATCAAAGCATAATATAATTGACAGCAGTCTAATGTTATTTTCAGCAGGTATTATTCTCGGAGCAATAATTTTCTTTATTATATATGGTTTCAAAATATTAAATCCTACTTATGATGACTGGATTTTTTCAAAAGGTGGTGACTTTGCACAACACTATCTTGGCTGGAAATTCTATAGGCAATCAGAATGGCATTTCCCAATAGGTCTTATTGACGGACTTAATGGTGACGGACAAATTTCGTTCATGTTTACAGATTCAATCCCGCTATTTGCACTGTTTTTCAAGATACTTTCCCCAATAATTCCCGAAACATTCCAGTATTCAGGTCTGTGGGGACTGTTCTGTTTCAGCACGATGGGAGGAGTTTCTTCGCTCCTGCTCCATCATTTCAATAAAAATACTGCATTCTGCCTTATTGGAAGTGTATTCTTTATAATTTCGCCGTCTGTTATTCAGAGAATGTTTGGTCATGAGGGATTGGCAGGTCAATGGATAATTGTAACTGCAATTCTCTTGTGGGCATACCACAATCACAAATGGAAGTACAAAGTCACACCCATTGTACTGTGGGCAGTTCTTGGAATAATTGCTGTACTTGTGCATATTTACTTTCTGCCAATGGTATATGTGGTCATGCTCGGATATATATTTACTGATATAATTCAGAATAAAAGAATACTCCATTCAATAGCCTGTTTTGTCTCAACAACCTGCACTGCACTTTTTACAATGTTTGCTGTAGGTGCTTTTCAAGGCAAAGGAAATGTGCAAGCAAGCGGTCTTGGAACATACAGTGCCAATTATAATTCTCTATTTAATCCATTCGGCTATTCAAAATTTCTTAAACCACTTAACTATAAAAAAGGACAGTCAGAAGGTCTTGGTTATCTTGGGCTCGGAATGATTACAGCAGGAATTATAGCAATTGTTATCCTGTTCTTTCTTTTCGAAAAGAATATACATTCTCGAAAAGACCTGAAAAATGATAGATATAAAATAATTGTACCCGTCTTTGCAGTTATCGCCATATCCATGTTCATTGCCGCAAGTCCTGTCGGTATGCTCAATGCAAGAGTAGTCTATACAATTGATTATCCCGAAAAAATCAAGAATATTCTTTCAATTTTCCGTGCATCAGGACGATTTATATGGATAGCTGATTATTTGATATATACTGCCGTTTTTGCAGTCATATCAAAATTTTCCGGAAAAAAGACCGTCGTTTTTATTCTGACACTCTGTATGTTTATTCAGATTACTGATTTGAAAGATATACTTTATGAAAAGCACAAAATCTTTATGGAAACAAAAAATTATATTTCAGTTCTTGATAATTCTTTTGATGAAATAGCTGATGACGCAGACGAAATTGTTTTCCTGCCATTGCCTAAAGACTTCAATAACCACATTAAAATGTATCTGACATTCGGTGAATACGCTTCATGTCACAATATGAAGATGAGCAGTTTCTACGCTGCCCGTCCCGATTATGACGCTCTTTCTGAATATGCTGACAACAAATATCTGGAACTTCAATCCGGCAGTGGTGAAACAAATATTCTATATGTATTTTTCAATGAAAACGATGTTCCAGAATCAAATAAAAACCTTCATGTATATGAAGTTTCAGATTATACTGTAGCAAGATATATCCCAAAAAGCTAAAAAGGACGCTTAATTGCGTCCCTTTTCATTATATATATCAAGAAAATTATGTACACCATTTTCGTCCTTGTAAGCTATAAGAGTATTCAGGTTGACATTTTCAACGCTCCTGAAAATATTTTTCTCAACTTGCGGATTGATTTTCTTTAATTCAGCAATAAGATGCTTGACTTCCATTCGCTTAGAAACTGAATGCCCATCTTTATCAACAGTCGAACAAGTTTCAGTGAATTTGCAGGCGCATTGTATGAAATGCAGGTCATTATAACTGCACCAGTGTTTTATATCATCTTCTCTTACTAAATACATAGGTCTGATAAGTTCCATACCCTCAAAATTCGTGCTATGGAGTTTCGGCATCATCGTCTGCACCTGACCGCTGTAAAGCATTCCCATAAGAATAGTTTCAATAACATCGTCAAAATGATGCCCTAAAGCTATTTTATTGCAGTTCAATTCCTTTGCTTTACTGTAAAGATAACCTCGTCTCATTCTCGCACAAATATAACACGGATTTTTTTCGATATGAACGACTGAACCAAAAATATCAGACTCAAATATTTCAATCGGTACGGACAAAATTTCAGCATTATGTTTAATCATTTGCAAATTTTCATCATTGTAACCGGGATTCATTACAAGGAAAACAAGTTCAAACGGGAATTTGTCATGGCGTTTGAGTTCCTGAAAAAGTTTCGCCATAAGCATTGAATCCTTACCGCCCGAAATACAAACAGCTATCCTGTCATTTGGCTGTATAAGTTCATATTCGTTTATTGCTTTTGTGAATTTACACCATATACTTTTCTTGAATTTTTTCCGCAGACTTAGTTCAGCCTGTTCAGTAATATTATTTACCATTAAAATCACCTGTATGTAATTCCCCGAAATCAGGGGAATTTTTTGCTAATTCAACACCGAAAGCGGGTCTATATAATTACCGTTGTGCATAACTTCTATATGAAGATGCGGAGCAACTGCGCTTTCAATATCAGCCGTATTTCCGACAGTACCTATCAGGTCACCGCTCACGAGAATATCTCCGCACTGAACGTCAAGCCCGTTCGAAAGTCCGCAATATCTCGTTGTAAAACCGTTATGGTGGTCCAAAAGCACCGTAACTCCCCACACGGAATCGTTATCAATCTCCATAATTTCACCGCCCGATATTGCATAGACTTCCGCACCGACTTCCGCCGCAATATCTACGCCGTTATGGGTCTGCCATGAACCTGTTGTAATACTTTTAACAAGTTCCCCTCCGCTGAATGCCCCGACGATTTCGCCTACATCAGCCAACGGATACTTGACATTTTCCATTTTCGTGACTCCTGCCGACTGAATCGGTTCTTCCTGTTCCTGTTCTGCGATTACAGGCTCGTCCGCTTCAGGTATATAGACTTCAGCAGGCGGTGCTGTAATTACCGGCGATAATGTCACAATCGGCGGAGCTGTAGCTATAACTCTTGTTGTTGTTGACGGTATAGCCGTCCTGTAAGCGAAAGTTGAAACTTTAGGAATATTATTGACGTGTCTGTCTACAGCCTCATCAGGCTCTGAAACACTGTTTTTCGCTGTAAATTCCTCCGTCAGCTTTTCGCCCTGTTCGTACGCAAAGTAACAGGCTGAACCTATCATCACCGCACTTATTCCGAGTGCCGTATAAAATCCCTTTGAACCTTTTTTGTTATCTGAAAATTTTTTCACGCATAACACCTCCAACAATATTGTTGACGGATTCGGGGGAATTATACGTATATTTTCATAATTTATGAAACAGGATTCAGCAAATCAAGTGAGAATTTCCTTGAATCTACATCAAAATAATCCTCTGCTTCTGCAACATAGTATCTGAAACAAACTTTGCCATTGAATATAAGTACATCGCCTGAATCGGAAATACCAAGTATAGCAAGTTGTTCATCTGAAAGTTCTTTAAGCGGAATGCTGTAATCTTTTATTATTTCAAAAAGTGTATAACCAAGTTCGTCAAGGTGTGAGTCGTTGAATATTTCCAGCCCTTTTGAATCAAGTTCACTCAAGTAAACTTTATCACTTGCTGTTTTTTTGGTACTCTCAAGAAGTTCATCTGTAGGCTCAAGTACATAGTATCTGCCGTCAAGTTCTCTGCCTATATCAAATACAGCAAGCTGTTCATCGCTTAATTTATCGAGATTTATAGGGGCAACGTCTGCTGCTGTAAAACCTGCCTCGAATAAAGTATACATATTGACTTCCGAAATCTGGAGTGCATTATCAATAGTATATCCAAGGCTTTCGTATTGACTGCGTGTGACACTCAATGTCAAATCGTCCGAAATGCTGTTGAGTTCTTTTGTTATCTCCTCACGAGTTTGTGTTTGCCACTCAAGATTGACTTCACTGCACATAGGACGCTCGTTATAAACAGTACGCTCCATATTTTTCAGCTTGAAAGTAACAAAAGGATAAACAATATCAGCGTAATTTGGTTCAATTATAACAGATGTACTGCCGTTTGAAGTATCTTCCGTGTTTACTATTTCATACCTGTATCTTCCAGACGTTGAAACACCACTCGCTACAACTTCAGTTTTAGCGGAAGTCACAAAGAATGACGTAAACAGGAAATAACCCAGTGCGGCGAAAATATAGAGGAGAAGTATTATAGTACCTATGACAGTTTTTGTTCCCTCTCCTGCGCCCGAAAACAAAAGTATCAGCACGCCTGTTATAACAATAGGAATAAGAAGTGCTTTTTCGCTGAAATATAGTACTACTACAGGAATCATGGCTGTAAGTATCACAAAACTTGATATTCTTGTAAGTAACTGTTTTCGAGTGTACATCATAAGTATCAATGCTATTACTGATATTGCTGACACAAGCAGACACAAAGATAATCTGTCATCAATGTGAATTGAGAAAAAGATTGAAAAATAAGACAGACAGCATACACCTGCCGTATAAAGTGCTGCTATTAGAGATACGAACCGTTTTGTCCATACGTTTGAAAAGAAATCCTTCATTTTTACCTCCGAAAATAATTATAATGTCATTATATAAAAATATTGTATTTTATCATACATAATTATATTATACCATTTTTCAAATAAAGTTACAAGTAGTTTTTTGAATAAATAGTTACTAAATGGTTACAATTTTTCTTTTTAGTGCTTTACAAATCATTTTTTATGTTGTATAATATATTAAAGGAGGAATTTTACATATGAAAAAGTTAAATATAACACAAATTGTTTTTCTTACGTTCTCATTAACGGTCATGGTCTGTATATTCATGTTTTCCAGTGAAAATTCAGACGAATCATCAAATACAAGCAGTATATTTGTAAATGTTGTAACAAATGCTTTTTACAAGGATTTTAACAAAATGCCGTCATATCAACAGACTGAAATTCACGGGCAGATAGCTCATATTATCAGGAAAATGGCACATTTCTCAATATATATGGCTCTGGGATTCTTTTTATCGCTTTCAGCAGGGAAAAGAAAATTACTCAGCCTGAAAAGTGCTGTTGTTGTGGTAATCTGTTTCCTGTACGCTTGTTCGGACGAACTTCATCAATATTTCGTGCCGGGACGTGCATGTATGTTTACTGATGTACTTATTGACACTTGCGGAGGAATTACAGGGCTTTTGATTTCAGCAATAATCATAAAAATAATAACAAAAAATGCTGTACCCGAATAAGGTACAGCATTTGATTTATTCTTCTTCTTTTTTTATTCTGAAAATTACACGGAGTATTCCTGACAGAAATTTCGGACTTTTAATCACAACTATTTTCATTTATGTACCTCCTTTTCCAGTGGTGTATTATATTATATTCACTGAAAAAGATTTGGTTACATTTCCGAACGCACAACGAGTACAATCCCTGAATCAATCCGCAAAAAAGCATTGTCCGCTGTAATCTCATTGCTTACACCTATCGGAAAAGACGATTTCAGCACATAATTTTCAAGCGGGTACTTTACTCCGCTGTACTCGCCTATAACAATTGTATCAGTCAGGGAGAAAATTGAAAAATACCAACCGTCACGCTTAGTGTAATATTTTCCGCCTTTGCCCTGAATCGCAATCTCGTTATCTGAATCAATAATCCGCATAGTACAGCCGTTTTCGTAAGCGTACAGCAAAGTCTGGATATTCGCAAAAGTATGGTCAAATCTTTTACCTAAAGCACCGTACAGGTCAATTTCATTGAATCCACGTGATATAGCGATTTTCACTGCAAGCATTGTATCTGTATCATCTTTTTCGGGGATACTCCTGTAAATTTCGGTATTTTTCGGGAGTTGCCCCGTATATGAATCAAAATCGCCTGTAATTATATCAGGGATTATTCCCAATTTTTCGGCGTATTTATATCCGCTGTCCGCACAAATAACAAAACTGCCTGAAATTTCGTCAGCATTGACAGAACTTATGTTTTTTATTTCACCGCCCGCAAAAATTACGCATTTCATTTCAATTCCCACTCCTTAAGCTGTTTTGCCTCCTCATACATCGTGCAGTAACTTTCATGGCGTATTTTCGGAATATCCCCGTTGTTGACCGCTTCAATCACTGCACAACCCTTTTCGCAAGTATGTGAGCAGTCCCTGAAACGGCAATTCCCGACAAACCCTTGAAATTCACGGAAACAGTCCGCAAGTTCTTCTTTACGGATTATATCGTACTTATTTGTTTCGAACGTCGAGAATCCCGGAGTATCAGCGATATACCCTCCTCCGGCAAGTTCATACAGTTCCGCATGGCGTGTTGTATGTTTCCCTCTGCCGAGTTTTTTACTGATTTCGCCTGTTGCAATATCAAGTGACGGGTCAACAGCGTTAAGGAGAGTTGACTTACCTGCTCCTGAATTGCCTGTAAATGCGCTTATTTTCCCTTTGAGAAGTTCACGCACTGCCTGTATTGACGATTCATCGCTGTAATCAATTCCAAGAGTTTTAATTCCTATTTTGTCATATATTTTACATATTGGTTCGCCGTCACTCAAATCTGTTTTTGTAATCACAACAACAGGTTCAATTTTTTTATATTCAGCAATTGCAATGAATTTGTCAAGAATAAGGAAATTAGGCGAGGGACTTACGGTAGAAACTACAAAAATAATCATATCGAGATTAGCAAGAGGTGGTCTTATAAGGAAATTTTTCCTTTCGCCGATTTCGGATATAACACCGTTTTCGAGTATCACGTTGTCACCGACTGAAGGGCTTATCCCTGATTTGCGGAAAATTCCTCTTGCTTTGCACTCAAAAATGCTGTCAGGGGACTTTACTGTATAAAGTCCCCCTATGCATTTCAATATAATTCCGCTGATTTTATCCGGAATCACCACGTGCCGTTTCCGTTATCAACGTTACTTCCGCCGCCTGTACCGTCATACCAGTACCAAAGACCGTCTGTGCCCCATTCACCGTTGACACCTACGTTATACCATTCCCAGACACCGTTGTGGATACCGCCTATACCGCTGTTATCAGCAAGCCATACCCATGTGCCGTTTGCGTCATAAGCACCGTTCACGCCATTGTTATACCATTCCCATGCGCCGTTGCCTCTCCAGCCACCGTTTACGCCTTCCTGATAGTATACCCAGTTGCCGTTAATATCGTAATCACCGTTTACACCGGGCTGATAATCATTTTCAGTTGGTGCTTCTGTTGGTTCTTCTTCTGTCGGGAATCCGTCAATCTGCTGTAATGCTGCTGTAACATCTCCGCCGGCTGTACATACAGCAGTACCCTCTGCGAAGTTGAAAGTATATGTGCCTATAGTAGCTCTTTTCTGTGTGCTGAGGTTTGTAATTGCAACAGTTACGCTTACGTCCTCGCCTGAACCTATAACATTTTGTGTAATTGATGAGTTTTCAGGGCAATAGAAAGTAGGAGTTTCTTGAGTATTTATTGTGCCGTCCTCGTTAGAGAACATGAATGCAACTACAAAACGTCCGTTTGCCTCAAGAGGTAAATCAATCTGGAACGGGATTTCACCGTCAGGCTTTTTGCCGCTACTTACATACAAAGTAATTTCAGTTTCAGTTTCAACCTTTTCACCGGGTTCAATTGACTGTTTTACAACTATACCCTCATCTTCATAAGATGCAGTTGGTTCAAGGTTTACATGAAGTCCCTTATATCCTGCAAGCATAGATGCATCTTCAGATGTCATGCCAACCCAGTCATCAATTTTAACTTGACCTAAATCTTTACCCATGCTTACATAGATGATAACAGTTGAGCCTTTGTGTGCCATTTGACCTGCTTCAGGTTCTGTATTGATTACATAGCCCTTTTCAACTTCAGTGCTTGAGGACTCTCTTATATCACCGACAAGTCCGACTTGGTCAAGCATATCCTTTGCAAGTTCGCCGTTTTTATTTGATAAATCAGGTACTTCAACAGTTTCCATGCCCTTGCTTATCTTGACTTTAAGTGTATCGCCTTTCTTAAATTCAGTACCTACATCAGGGTCTTGTGCAATGATAATACCTGCCTCAGCCTCGTTGTATTCCTCGCCGTCCTCCTCAAATTTAATGTTATTGCCGTATCTGTTTACAGCTTCCTGATAGTCCATACCTACAACATCAGGCATTTTCCAGTCATTTGTCTGAGTTGAGCTTTTCAGCATATCTGAAAGGAGCATTGCAATTACAATAACGCCGACGATAATTACAACAACTACTACAGCTGTAAGTACAGGAACAGCAAGTGATGAACGTTCTTCTTCCTCGTCATCTTCATCATCTTCATCGTATTCTTCATCATAGTCATCATCGTCATCATAGTAATCATCATCATCACTGTATGCATTTCCGTAAGATTGTGCGGAATAATTACCGTTTGAGGAATAATCTGCATCATCTGATTCAGCGTAACCTGCACCGTTCTGACCAACATACACTGTATCCATATCATCATCGGCACCTTCTTCGCAATAGTAGCCAAAGACAATAGACGGATTTTCCTTGAATGCAGCAATATCGTCAAGCATTTCGTCTGTATTCTGGTATCTGTCAGCAGGGTCTTTTTCCATAGCCTTGAGAACGATTTCCTCAAGCCCGTCCGGAATATCGGGGTTTATAGCTCTCGGGCGTTCGGGAGTATCGTGAATGTGCATAACTGCGATAGATACGGGGTTATCGCTGTCGAAAGGTTTTCTTCCTGTCAGCATTTCGTACATCATTGCGCCGACTGAATAAATATCGCTTTTCTGGTCGGTAACGTTACCGCCTGCCTGTTCAGGGCTGATGTAGTGAACACTGCCTATTGCTTGGTCTGTAGCGGTTTTGCCCTCTTCTCTTGCGAATTTGGCGATACCGAAATCCATGACTTTGATAGTACCGTCGCTGAACATCATAATATTCTGCGGTTTAATATCACGGTGTACAATACCTTTGTCGTGAGCGTGCTGTAAAGCACGGAGAATCTGGATTACAAAGTGAACAGTATCTTTCCATGTAAGGACTTTTTCCTCCTCGATATACTCCTTGAGAGTAATTCCCTCGATGTACTCCATTACGATGTACTGTAAACTGTCTGAGAATCCCACGTCATAAATTTTAACGATATTCGGGTGCGAAAGAACTGCTATTGCCTTTGATTCGTTTCTGAAACGTCTGAGAAAGTCCTCATTTTCAGCGTATTCTTTCTTGAGAATTTTGATAGCGACAGATTTTTCATCAATAACATCAACGCCCTTATAAACCTCAGCCATTCCGCCTACGCCGATAAGTTCAGTTATTTCATATCTGCCATCGAGTTTTTTGCCAATGTACTTATTATCCATTGTTTTTTTCCTTCCTTCAGAATAATATTTATTATAGTAGACCTCCTCGAAAACTAATGCATAACATCTGTAAAATTTTCTGATATATTCGCCTTATATTTTGTGACATATCACCAAACAGTATATTTTCAAAGTCTGTCTGACCTGCAACAAAATTTTTTTATTTTTAATTTAATTTAACATTTGTCACACATCAATTTTCGAGGAAATCTAAAAAAAATCAATTTGAAACAAGTGCAACCGTAACATTATCCCGTCCGCCTTTTTGTAATGCAAGCTCAATAAGTGCATTTACCGTTTCATCAAAACTGTTGTCCGAAATCACCTGATATATTTCATCGTCACTGCAATACCCAGATAAACCGTCCGAACACAACAGAAGTTCTATTTTGTCATTGTATTCGAGAGTAAACGTATCCGTGAGGACTGTTTTGTCAACGCCTACTGCTCTTGTAAGCATATGCCTCTGCGGGTGACTGCGGACTTCATCTTCTGTAATTTCGCCCCGTTCATAGAGCAATGCGGCAACATTATGGTCTGTAGTCACCTGATACATTCCCGATTCAGTAACCACATAAGCACGGCTGTCGCCTACATTTGCGATAATTGCGGCTTTTGAATTAACAAAAACAGCAACGCAGGTTGTACCCATTCCGAAATTCTTAAAGCCGAGTCTTGCTTTTGTATAGATGACGGAATTAGCGGCTGAAACCGACGAAATCATTAGTTTACGTATATCGGCGTTAGTAAGATTTTCTTTGTAGCCGTCCCTGAACCGCTGGAAAAACTCATTTATTGCCAATTCGCTTGCTTCTTTTCCGGCGCACTCACCGCCCATACCGTCACATACTACGGCGAGGACGTTATGCCCAAAATACTCACATTTTACGGAATCCTGATTTTCAAAGCGTTTCAGACCTATATCCGTCCCGAATCTGAACTTCATATTATGCACCTCCATTCAATGCATTTTCGTTTACAGTGTCACGTCTTAACTGACCGCAGGCAGCCTCTATATCACTTCCCAAAGTACGCCTTATTGTAGCATTTACGCCACGTTTCCCAAGACGTCCGGCAAAATCAGCAACGGCATTTTTAGCAGTCCTGTAATTTCTTTCCCTGACTTTGTTCACCGGAATAAGATTCACATGGCAATTTATCCCTTTCAGCAATTCAGCAAGCCTGTCCGCATCTGCATCAGACGAGTTTACGTTGTCAATCACAGCGTACTCAAAAGTAATTCTTCTGCCCGTTACCGAAATATAGTGACGGCAGGCTTTCAGGAGTTCCTGTATATTATATGCACGGTTTACGGGCATTATTTTACTTCTTGCGGTATTATCGGCACTATGGAGCGAAATACACAATGTCAAGCCGTATTTCAATTCAGCGAGTTCATATATTTTCGGGACTATTCCGCAAGTTGACAATGATACGTGCCGTAAACTGAAATTATTACCGTCTTTGTGGGAAAGCAAATTCAGGAATCTGATTACATTTTCAAAATTATCAAGCGGTTCACCGATTCCCATAAGGACGAGATTCGAAATTTTCACGCCCGAATTTTTTTCAGTTTCATAAATCTGCATAAGCATTTCAGACGGAGTGAGATTTCTGACGAATCCCGCAATAGCTGATGCGCAGAACTGACAGCCCATTTTACAGCCGACCTGAGTTGAGATACACAAGCTGTAGCCGTAACTGTATTCCATTAAAACAGTTTCGATAAAATTATCATCATGAAGCCTATAAAGATATTTTACAGTATTATCTATACAAGATTCAAGTCTTTTCTGCACAAATAGTCTGTTTATACAAAATTTTTCTTTCAGGGATTCCCTTAATTGTGCAGAAATATCAGTCATTTTATCAAAATCAAAAACTTTTTTAACGTGAAGCCACTGAAAAATCTGCTTTGCCCTGAATTTTTTTTCGCCCATATCAATCAGCAGATTTTGTAATTCCTGTAAATCAAGACTTAAAATATCAATTTTTCCCATAGGCTTATCGTCCTTGTCAATATTTTTTCCTGAATTTCGTCATGAAAAATCCATCACAATCAGCTATATCAGACGGCAAAAGCAATATTTTGTCTGCATTTTCAACTATTTCTATTTCAGGGTGATTTGCTGTAAGTTTCCACACAATATCTTCATTTTCAGCCTTATGCACGGTACAAGTGGAATATACCATTTCTCCGCCTGTATCAAGATATTTCAAGGCATTTTCAGCGATTTTGTACTGTATTTCGGGCAAATCAGCGAAATCAGCAGGATTTTTGTATTTGATTTCGGGCTTATGCTGAATAACTCCCAGTCCCGAACACGGAACATCACAAAGAATTTTGCTGTATTTCGGCAAATTCGGGTTAAATACCAGTGCATCGCCTATTTTCGCCGTGATATTCCTCAAGCCCAATCTTTCAGCACCGTTTTTTATAAGCTGAACACGGTGTTCGTGCAAATCAAATGCGTGGATTTCGCCTTTACCGTTCATCATTTCCGCCATTGTAAACGTTTTCCCTCCGGGTGCCGAACATATATCAAGCACAAGGTCATTTTCCGTAGGATTCAGCAATTTACAGCAGATTTGCGAGGCGATTCCCTGAATATGAAAATACCCCGATTTGAAAGCATTTGTATTTATTATGTCACCATTTTTGAAATTATAACACAATTCATCATCTGTACACAATTCAACCCCGTCAAGAGATTTAACTAATTCCTCGTGGGTGCATTTCAGCTTATTACGGCGAATATACGTCCTTTGTGCAGGTTCTGAAACAGCCTCCAGAAATTCAGTTGCCGTTTTTATGCCATAATCGTTCACAAGAATCTCAATCAACGGTACAGGAACGGAATATTCCACTGAAAGAGCGTCATTCCCCGATAAATCGCAGTTTATTTTTTTACCGTCCCTTATGAAATTCCTAAGAACCGCATTCACCATACCTTTAGCACTCGTTTTCCTGAATTGCCCCACAAGTTTGACACTCTCATTAACTGACGCATTATCGGGGATATTGTCCATAAACAACAGCTGATAAATTCCGCAGCGGAGTATATTCACAACAATACTGTCCATTTTTTCAAGCGGACGTGAACAATATTTTGACAAAATATAGTCAAGTGTTATTTTTCGTTGGATTACCCCGTAATAAATCGCTGTACATAGCCTTTTCCCCTGAATATCAAGGTCTGACTTTTCAAGACCGCTGTTCAGCTGTATATTTGAGTAACTCCCGTCCCTGAAAGTCTTATCAAGCAATTTTGCGGCAAGATAGCGTGGATTAGTCATTTTTCGCCCTCGCAATCAAGCGGATAAGCTGTATAATTGAAGTCACAAGCGATGCAACATAGGTCATAGCGGCTGCTGTCAGCACTTTTCTTGTCGGTGAAATTTCGTCCGCTGAAAGTATTCCGTCATTTTCAAGCGTTTTCAATGCACGGTTACTTGCATCAAATTCAGTTGGTAAAGTTACAAGCTGGAAAATCACCACTGCCCCGAACATAGCTATTCCGATATATACGAAAAAATATGATATAAACAAGCCGATTATGAAAACAAGATACCAGAATTTCGAACAAATGTTCACTATAGGGACTATTTTCGAACGAATTACAATCGGCGCATAATTTTCAGCGTGCTGACAAGCGTGACCGCATTCGTGCGCCGCAACGCCTATTGCTGCTACGGAAGTATTCCCGTAAACCGAATCAGACAAGCGGACAACATTTTCAAGCGGTGAGAAATGGTCAGTAAGAACGCCTGAAATTCTTTCAATTCTGATGTGCTGTAGACCGTTGCTGTCAAGAATCTGACGTGCCGCCTGTTCCGCTGTAATTCCGTTTGAATTGCGGACGTTGCTGTATTTCCTGAAAGTACTGTCTACACCCCATTGTGCAAGCAGAGGCAGTGCAATCATAACAAGAAGCAGAATTATATCCATAAAAAGCCTCCTCAACCAAGTTTATCGCCTTTTGTAATTTTCCTGCCACGGAGAAAATCAGCAGTTTTCATACGTTTACTTCCCTCAAGTTGAATCTCGTTAAAAATTATTACTTTATCTTTACAGCTCACTGCAAATTTTCCTGAATCGGCAATAGTACCGCATTCCGTAAGAGCAATATTGTCTGAAATTTCGGAGGAGAATACTTTGAGCCGTTTTCCGCCAAGAATCGTATATCCCGTCACACCTCTGATTGTATTATGGACTTCCTGCGCCGTTTTTGTGAAATCAAGCAGACTCATTTCTTTTTTAATCATCGGTGAGTAACTGCTCAGGGAATCGTCCTGTTTTTCGGGGTTAAGAGTACCTTTGGCAATTCCGTCAATTGTTTCCATGAGAATTTCTCCGCCAATTTCTGAAAGTCTGCTGTAAAGTTCAGGATACGTTTCATTTTCACCGATAGCAACCGCCCTTTTAACCAGCATATCGCCTGTATCAAGCCCTTCGTTCATCTGCATTGAAGTCACACCCGTTTCAGTTTCACCGTTCAGCAAGACCCAATTTATCGGCGCAGCTCCCCTGTATTTCGGTAAAAGCGATGCGTGAATGTTAATACAGCCGTATTTTGGGAGGTCAAGAATTTCCTTTGGTAAAATCTGCCCGTAAGCGGTGACAACGATAAGTTCAGGGGCGATTTCTTTCAGAATCCTCATAGCATTTTCAGCATCATCGCCTTTCCGGAGCGAAACAGGCTGATATACGGGGATATTATATTCAAGTGCCGTTGATTTTACAGGCGTTGGTATCATCTTGTATCCCCTGCCTTTTGGTTTATCAGGTTGTGTGAAAACTGCACAAATTTCATGACTGCTTTCCGCAAGTTTTTTCAGGCACGGAACAGCAAAATCGGGAGTTCCCATAAAAACTATCTTCAAAATCATTCCCCCTTAGGTTCGAAAAGTTCCTCAGCAATTTCAAGAAAAATGTGTCCGTCAAGGTGGTCATTTTCGTGGTCAGTGCATTGTGCGGCGAGTGCAGTGAAATCTCTCTCAAACCAGTTGCCGTTTCTGTCCTGCGCCTTGAGATGAACTTTCCACGGACGTGTGACATTTCCCCATAAATCAGGGCATGAAAGGCAGCCCTCTTCAACACGCTGTTTTCCTGAACGTGTTGTTATTTCGGGGTTTATCGCCTCAATACGTCCCTCATCTTCGAGGTGCATTATGAAAATTCTCCGGCAAATTCCTATTTGTGGTGCAGCAAGCCCTACACCGTTTGCTTTGTAAAGAGTTTCGTGCATATCGTCCAAAAGTGTTGCAAGTTTTTGGTCAAATTTCTCTACCGGCTTGCAAACTTTATGGAGCATTTCGTCTTTGTAATTCAAAATTTTTCTTAATGCCATATCAATCAATCCTTTTCACTATATTATACACCAACATCGCCGTTTATATCGGCGTAGAAAGTGATTTTTTTCATACTTTTCAATTTTGCGCCTTCTTTGAGGATACCGCTGATAAATCCACGCATTTTTGGATTATTCTTGAATTTCATAATTATCCGCCAACGATATTTCCCATTCAGCTTTTTATGAGAAGCACTTACAGGACCCAGTACACGAACAGGTGTTTTCGGCTGTAATTCCCTTAATCGCTCATCAAGCAGATGAATTATTGAATCAGATGCTTTTTTAGCGGATTCCTCGTCATCTCCGGAAATACCAAAGACACACATATCGCAGAACGGTGGGAAAATCATCAGCCGTCTTGAAACTATTTCCTCGTTGTAAAAGCCCTTGTAATCCTGTTTTGAGGCGAGTTCCATAATGTAGTGGTCAGGGATAAACGTCTGCAAAACTGCACGACCTTTTTTATCACCTCTGCCACCTCTGCCGACGACTTGAGTTATAAGTGAGAACGTACGTTCGTAACTCCTGAAATCGCCTGCATACAGAGAATTATCAACCGACATAACGCCGACAAGAGTAACATTCGGGAAATCAAGCCCTTTACCAATCATCTGCGTACCTATCATTATATCGTATTCGCCGTTTTTGAACGCCATAAAATTTTTCTCATAGGAATACCGTGAAAAAGTCGTATCAGCGTCCATACGGAGTATTCTTGCGGACGGAAAAAATTTCCCCAATTCTTCTTCTAATTTCTGAGTACCAAAACCCATAATTTTCATTTTATCTGAACCGCATTCAGGGCATTTCTGAGGGATTTCGCACGCATATCCGCAATAATGGCACATCATTTTGTTATTTTTTTTATGATAAGTCAACGGCACTGAACAATTTTTGCAATAAACAGGCTTACGGCATTTACAGCAACTCATTATTGTGTGGAAACCACGCCTGTTAAGCAACAGAATACTTTGTTCGCCATTGTGCAGATTTATGTTGATTTCGTTGACAAGTTTACTGCTGAACCCCGATATATTGCCGTTCATACGTTCGTCATTCATATCAATGACCGAAACATCAGGCAATGGATTTGAACCGTATCTGTTTTTGAGTTCGACAAGGTGATATATTCCCTTTTGCGCCAGATAATAGCTTTCCACGGACGGAGTTGCAGACGCAAGCAGAAGTACGCATTTATTGTAAGCACATCTTTTTTTAGCTATATCATGAGCAAAATACCGAGGTGACATATCAGATTTGTAAGTGCGTTCGCCTTCCTCGTCAATTATGATAAGCCCGATATTCTCAATAGGTGCGAAAATTGCGCTTCTTGTGCCGATTACAATATCAGCATCGCCACGTTTTATGCGTTTGTATTCGTCCAGCCTTTGCCCTAACGAAAGACCGCTATGGATTACTGCGACTTTTTCCCCGAAAATCAGCCTGAAACGATTGAGTACCTGCGGAGTAAGGCTTATTTCAGGGATAAGCATAATCACACGCTTGCCGAGTTTAATTGTATCGTCAATCAACTTTTCAAATACGGACGTTTTACCACTGCTTGTTACACCGTGCAGGAGAAATACGGACGGTTTATTTTCAGCGATTTGAACAAAAATTTCATTGTGAACCGACTGCTGTTCGTCTGAAAGTACAACATCATCTATATTTATACGTTCGTCCGGGAGTTCGCCGACTGACCGCATAACTTCCATTTCGTACTCCTCAACAGCACCCGTCAATGCAAGTCTTTTTATGACAGATTCCGTAAAACCGCACATATAAGCAACTTCACGGACTGTTGCCGAACCGTATTCCTGTAAAAATTCCACTGCTTTTTTTTGTTTCGGAGTCAATGAAAATTTGTCGGGGTCATTCACATAAGAATTACTCAGGCGGACAGCTTTAACAGTCGCATCGCTTACAATCTGCCTGAAATCGTTACTTGACTTCAAAGCATCGTTGTCAAGGAGTTCGTCAACGAAACGCCTGCCGTTTTCGGTAATATAATTAGCAATAAATTCCGTCATCATAATATCGCTGTCAAATAATTTCAGTGTTTCGAGGAGATTCCGTGATTCAGCTGAAAGTAACGCAAAATCAGCGAAATTCTTCACAAGACTGAAATTTTCCTTTGCCTTTATACCCAATGCAGGCGGTAACATAGCTTTTACAGCGTCGAAATAAGTACAGAACGTGTGTTCGTGGAGATATTCCGCAATTTCAAGCTGTTCTGCTGATACAACAGGTTCACTGTCAATCCGTGCGATAATTTTCTTTAGTTTTGAAGTATCCCCTTCTGTAGTCCTCATCACAACGCCGATTTTACGTTGATTTACACGTCCGAACGGCACAAACACTCTGCACCCTGCGCTGATTCTCATATTTTCGGGAAGGCTGTAGCTGAACAGCATATCGAACGAATAAACCGTCCCGTTTACAGCGACTTCTGCAATCAACGACATATTATTCCCCGTCAGGAGTGCTTATAATTTTGCATTTACCGCTTGCAATTTCCTCAACAGCGGTTTTTACAGGCTTTTCCTCAATAGTTTCCTTTCTTTCGTAAAGTTCGTCTGTAATTTCTCTTGCACGCTTTGCAACAGCGATTACAAGGGAATAGCAACTTTCATTTTTTGAAATAATCTGATTTACTGCGGGTCTGAGCATATAAAACACCTCTCTGTAAATATTAGTTTTTTTGGATTTTCAACTGTTCCGCACGTATTACTGCGAAAAAGTCGCTTATTGCGTTTTCAAGTTCAGCATTGACAATATTGTAGTCATATTCCGATGCGAACGTAAGTTCTTTTTCTGCCTGAGCAACTCTTTTTTCAACAATTTCCGCTGATTCCGTGCCACGTTTTTTAAGACGGCGACGGAGTTCGTCAACAGACGGCGGAGAAATGAAGATAAAAAGCGCATCAGGTCTTAATTTGCGGATTTTCATAGCACCCTGAACTTCTATTTCAAGAATTACATTTATACCGGCATTGAGTTTATCATCGACTTCCGAAACAAGTGTTCCGTAGTAGTTATCGCAATAGCAGGCATATTCAAGGAACTCGTTATTGTTAATTTTTTGTTCGAAATCCTCTTTTGTGAGGAAATAGTAATTCACGCCGTCAACTTCATTCCTGCGGGGAGAACGTGTTGTAGCGGAAATCGAACAGTAAAAATTTTTATCTTTGAGAATTTCGGCAAGCATTGTACCTTTCCCGCAGCCCGACGGTGCTGAAAATACAATCAGCCGTCCTTTATTCGTCATCTTCCATACCTCCGGTTTCATTTATTCTTGAAGCAAGAGTTTCCGTGACAATCGAGGACAATATTATATGACCGCTGTCCATAATTATCACTGCTCTTGTTTTCCGTCCATAAGTAGCATCAATTGCCTTTCCGCTGTCCTTAGCCTCTTGAATGAGGCGTTTTATTGGGGCGGAATCGGGGCTTACAATAGTCACAATTCTTGATGCGGAAATCATATTCCCGTATCCTATGTTTATCATTTTCATAGTATTTTACTCAATATTCTGGATTTGTTCACGGATTTTTTCAAGTTCGGCTTTCATATCAACGACAAGTTTTGTAATATTCAAATCTTGTGCTTTTGAACCGATTGTATTGACTTCCCTGTTCATTTCCTGAACGATGAAATCAAGTTTTCTGCCGATAGCGTCCCCTGTATCGAGCAAATCCGTAAGTTGAGAGATATGACTTCTCAGGCGGACAGTTTCCTCATCAACAGCTATTTTTTCGGCGAAAACTGCGGATTCAGTAATGATACGCTGATTATCAATATCTTTCCCGTCAAGGATTTCTTTCAGTTTCTGATAGAGCCTGTTTCTATAATTTTCAGTAGTTTGTGGGGAAATTTCCTCTACTTTACCGACCATATCGAGAATAAGGGCAGTTTTTTCAAGAACATCTGTTCGTAACTTTGCACCTTCTATTTCACGCATTTCAATAAATTTCTCAAGAGCCTCGCCTGCGACTTCCGCAACATCATTCCAGACTTGCTCCTCATCATCAGAAACTTTCTGCACGTTGAAAATATCGGGGAGCTTTATTAGTTTCGAGAGAGTAAGGTCGTCTTTAAGATTAAATTCCTCCGCAACACTTCTCAACGCATTGACGTAACCTTCAGCAACTGCCCTGTTTATTGCGATTTCAGTATCTTTGCACTCGATATTGTTGATAGTTACAGTAACGTCAATTTTCCCACGGGAGACTTTCTGTTTCAGCAGAGATTTCAATTTCTCATCGATATAGCTGTAAGTTCTTTGCACTCTTGATGAGTATTCGTAGTATCTATGGTTTACGGAACGGATTTCCACAAGAATGTCACGTCCGTTCAGGATTTTTTGTGCACGTCCGTAACCTGTCATGCTTTTCAGCACTTAACCGCCTTCTTTCATTATTTTTTTGCGTATTTACACTCTTATATTATACCACGAATACAAACAAAATGCAAGCCTTTTTTGAAAAATAAAAGGGACACTATAAAAGTGTCCCTTAAAAACCGTATGAGCAAAAATTATCTAAAGCAATTACTGACTAAGAGAGTCAAACTTCTCCTGTGTAACAGGGAATTCCGGCTGTGTAATCATATTAGCAACCATATACTGAATGAGAAGTGCATCTGAACCGAAAATTCCATCTCCGTTATTTACAATATCAGCATTGATTGCACCCTGTTCGCTGAGCGGATAAGCATCGCCGTTACCTACTGCCTGAATAATAGCAGCAGCATCAGCCATATTTACTTTACCGTCAACGTTAGCATCGCCCCAGAGAGTAGCCTTACCGTCGCCTGATGAAGGCTTATCTGTTGGCTTAGTTGTTGGCTTGTTAGGATTTACATCGCCTGATACGTTAGGAGCAACGTCGTCCATGAATGAAGTCATCCATACGAGAGGAGCGTTCCAGTTGATTGTGATTTCGTTTACAGACCATGCTTCAGCGTTGTCAACATAGCACTTCTGAGGAGCAAGTGTGCCTCTCTTGAATCCGAGACCGCCGATATACGGGTCTTGCATACCTGAACCAGGACCACCTGAAAGAACGCCTG
This sequence comes from uncultured Ruminococcus sp., assembly GCA_947624295.1. GTDB lineage: Bacteria > Bacillota > Clostridia > Oscillospirales > Ruminococcaceae > Ruminococcus. The sequence goes on from CANQJV010000006.1 coordinate 92,896, forward strand.
CCGGAGCCATCGGGAATGCAGGGTCTACACCGTGAGCCCAGAGTCTGTGGTGAGGATATGTGAGAGTTCTGTCGCC
>CANQJV010000007.1 GCA_947624295.1 uncultured Ruminococcus sp.
AAATGTTATAATTATACAAAAAATTACGGAGGTAATTATTATGAAAATGAAAAAACTTGTTGCAGGGATTATGGCTTGCTGTATTGTAGGCGGAGTTACAACTGCTGTTTATGATGTAAATGGAAATACTGCTGTTATAGCAAATGCAGATGGTACTTATGAAAGCGAAAATTTCAAGTACACAAGTGACGGCACAATAACAGGGCTTGTTGATGACACTGTATCTGAAATCACTATTCCTGCATTGATTGACGGGACAATTATCACAACTATCGGGGATAATGCATTTGAGGATTGCAGACTGCTTGAAAATGTTACTTTGCCTGATTCCCTTGAAACAATAGGAAACTATGCTTTTAGTGAATGTATTTCGCTTAAAGAAATAACAATCCCGGAAAATGTATCAAGTATAGGCGATTATGCTTTCAATGACTGTTCTTCCCTTGAATCGCTTGAATTTCCGTCAGGTGTGAAAACGATAAGTAAATATATTGCGTATAACTTCGGAAATCTTAAACAGGTTGTAATTAAAGGTGCAAAAACTATTCAAACATTTGCTTTTTCTAATTGCACAAAACTGGAAACTGTTTATATTCCAAAGACTATGGGAGAAATTTATCGTCAATATAGTAATCTTTCTACTAAGGCAGATGCGTTTTCCGGTTGTCCGCTGAAAGCTGTTTATTATGCGGGTACTGCTGAACAGTGGACAAGCATAAATGGAGGAATTTCAATCGAAGTAACAGTACACTATGAATCGTCAACACCTTCATATATGAAATATGACATAAATCGTGACGGAAAAGTTGATGCAAGTGACGCATCGGAAATTCTCCGTATATACTCTATTTTATCAACAGGCGGAACAATTTGATTGAAAAATATATACAAAAAGGCGGATTCTTTACGAGTTCGCCTTTTTTTGTGCGGAAATGTAAATTTTTGCCGTATTATAGCTGATATTCTGAATCACTTGCATAAATTGAATAATTATGATATAATAGAAATGAAAATCCGTTAATTTAAGGAGCAACATATGTCAAAAAATATAATTAAATACAAATCACCTGCACAAAATCTTGATGAGGCTATTCTGACAGGCAATGGCAATATCATTGGAATGATTTACGGCAAGCCTGCTGACGAAACTATAAAACTTAATCTTGATAGTTTCTGGTCGGGACGACGGCAAGAGTCAAGCAATGATTATTTCTGTAACGGTATGGAAGAAGTACGGGATTTTGTGGATAACGGCGATATTGTTTCGGCTGAAGCAAAAACTGTTGATATTTTGCAGAGGACATCTGCCAATATGCAATGGTGTGTGCCGTTCCCGGAATTCCGCATTGACTGCATTTTCAGCGGTAAAGCTAAAAATTACGCACGTTGTCTTGACCTTGAAACTTCTGTTGCGAGTGTCTGCTTTGATGCCGATGAAAAGCATTTTCAGCGGGATTATATCTGTACAGGCGATGACGGTATTGTTATCAATTTCTGTTGCGATGAGGACGAAAGTATATCGTTTGATGCGTGGCTTGAAAGCAAAATGAAGATATACAGTACAGCTTGTATTGACAGAACAGACACACTCATATGCACGGGAAGTGCATACGATAAGAACGAAATCAATTTTGTTGCTTGTATTGCTGTAAAAGCAACAGGCGGTGAAGTTAAAATTGTGGAGAACAAAATTTCCGTAAGAAATGCCGATTCTGTTATGCTTGTATTAAATGCCGGAAGTGATGTCAATACAGAAAATATTCAGGAAACTGTCGGCATAGTCAGGGAACATATTGAAGATACTATGGGTATGTGTTTTAACAAAATAGCTGAGAATTATATTTCGTGGTATCAGAACATATACAACAGGGTTGAGTTTAGTCTTGAGGACAACAGCAAGGAAAATCTTGATATAATGGCGACTGATGAGAGATTACTCCGCTTGCAGGGCGACAAAATGGACAGCAAGGAATGTACACGCCTTATCAATGACAACAAACTTGTGGAACTTTATTTCAATTTTGGGCGATACCTGATGATTACACTTGGCACGGCAACTTACCCTATGAATTTATGCAGTTTCTGGAATGACAGCGAAGATTCGCATTACAGGTATCGTATTACAGGGAATTTGCAAATGTGTTACTGGGCAGCTGATGTTTGCGGAATAGTTGAATGCCTGAATCCGTTATTTGATTTTATAAAACGTATCGCAATCACAGGCAGGGAAACTGCTAAAGAAATGTACGGTGTAAATGACGGCAGTGTGTGTCATACGGAAACAGATTTATGGGGTAATTCCGCTCCGCAAGGCTATTCGCCTGATTCATTGTGGTGTATGAGCCTCGCATGGCTTGCAATCCATTTCTTTGAACATTATGAGTATATAATGGACAGGGATTTTCTGGAGGACAAATATCTCACAATGAGAAGTGCAGCAATGTTTTTTGTAAATTATCTTACAAAAGACGATAATGGTAAACTTATTGTTTCGCCGTCTGTTTCCCCGACAAGCGCATATATTGCGGAAAATGACTCAAAAGTACATCTCTGTAAAAGTTCATCAGTTGATTCACAAATTTTAAGAGTATTGTTTGATGATATAATCAAATCTTGTGATATAATTGGTTTTGATAATGAATTTGCAGAAGTACTTAAACCGCTTTTAGCTTGCCTTCCTGAAATAGAAACAGGGAAATACGGGCAAATTAAAGAATGGAACGAGGATTTTGATGAGGCTGAATCTGTCAATAAAATCCCGTATCATCTTTTTGCGCTCTATCCTGCTGACCTCATAACTCCTGCTAAAACTCCTAAACTTGCCGATTCCGCAAGAACTACGCTTATAAGGCGGTTTATTCAGGAAAATCTTGATAAAGGTTTTGGTTGTGCGTGGATTGCCAATATGTGGGCAAGGCTCTATGACGGGAATATGGTCTATGAAAATATAAAAAATATGCTTGTCAATTCAACTGCTCCGAACCTCGTGAATACTTACCCTGATTTGTCTATTGACGCAAATATGGGCGTTGTATCAGCAATTGCCGGTGCTGTTCTTCAGTGTACAGGCGGTGAAATTGTTCTTCTTCCTGCGCTTCCGCACGAGTGGTCAAACGGTTATGTCCGTGGATTCAGAGCTAAAGGCGGTTTTGAAGTAAGTATGGAATGGGCAGACGGTAAATTGAAAAGTGCCGAAATCAAGTCGAATGCAGGCGAAGAATGCCATTTGCGTTTAGTAGACAATATCGCTGTAAGCATTATCAGCGATGACGAAGATATAAACCCTCGAATTGAAAACGGTGCTGTTGTGTTCAATACAACGGCAGGAATAACTTATACAATAAGGTGTTGATTATGAAATTAAACAAAATATTTGCTTTTGTAATGGCAACAACTGTTGTCATTTCAGGGCTGACTTCCTGTAAAAATAAAAACAAAATTGTGGACGAAGTTCAGGAAACAAGCAGTACTTCAGAAACTGAATCCGCAACAGATACGGCTGATAACTCAACAGGCACTTCTTCAGCCGTGTCAACTTCACCGCCCGAAACTTATCCCGATTTCCCTGTAACTTACCCCGAAATCGAAAAGAAAAGTACAGGCGACCTGTATGAGGCTGAACTCGCAAAACTCAGTGACGGGCTTGAAATCAAAGGTGCTGAACCGTCCGATGATTCCGCAACAGGCAATATCCCCGAAAATAACATCGTTTTCAGCGGTGACGGCTATGTTACGGGGTTCAAATCAAATGGCAATTCCTATATCACTTTTGACGTAAACGCTCCGAGTAATCAGCACTATGATTTGTCGTTCAGCATAGCATCTGACAGTATCGTCAACTGCAAAGTTTCGCTGAACGGCTCCGAAATAAGCAATTTCAAGACGGTTGATGACGGGGAATTTACTCTCATAACGCTTTACGGCGTATTTCTTGTAAAAGGACAGTCTGAAATTGAACTCCGTGCGACAGACGGCGATATAAAGGTTGACTATCTTAAACTTGCTGATAATACGTCGCTCAGCGAGATAAAATATAACGCTGGCACTGAACCTGTAAATAAACAGGCAGGGGAATCAGCTAAGGAATTGTTAAATTTTATGACTGAAAATTACGGCAGATATACAATTACAGGGCAATACGCTTCAAGCCCCGAAAATAAGGAGTTGGAACTCGTCTATCAGACTACAGGAAAATACCCTGCAATAAGATTTTCAGCACTTCATACGTCAGGCGATTCATTTGACAGTATGTTCAAAGAAATTGATGCCTGCGCTGATTGGTACAGAAAAGGCGGTATTGTCGGACTTATGTGGTACTGGGAATCACCGTCAAAAAAATCGTCTGTATATGCGGAAGAATCTGATTTTGTGCTTGCTGATGCCGTGACCGATATTGATATAGCAAATCTCACTCAAGAGGAAATACGAGGGCTTTACGGTGAAGGGAAAATATCTGAACAATGTTACGGACTTATTCTTGATATTGACAATATGGCAGGACAGCTTATGTCCCTGAAAAATAAAGGCGTTCCTGTACTATGGAGACCTCTGCACGAATCAGCAGGCGAATGGTTCTGGTGGGGAGGCGATACAGAATCATATAAATGGCTCTGGAATCTCATGTACAGGCGTTTTACTGAATATTTTCAGCTCGATAATCTTATATGGGTGTGGAACGGTCAGAGTGAAAGCACGCTTGTTGACAAAAATACTTTTGATATAGCGTCACTTGATATTTATATGAGCAATGAAAAGGATTTCGGCAGTCGCTATGAGCAATTCCTTGCGTTACAGAAGATTGTGGGCGAGGATAAACTCATAGCACTAAGCGAGTGCAGTAAAATCCCTGATATTGATTTGTCATTCCGTGATAATTCTGTGTGGTCATTTTTCGGCTTGTGGTACGGTAAGTACCTTATGGACGAAAATGGCGGATTTTCTGAGGAATTTATGGACAAAGACCAGTTTATAAAAATATATAATTCAGACGGCGTTATTTCCCTTGATGAGTATATCACTCTTTGCGGAGGAAATGAACTCACACCGCAGTATAATACAGATACAGATACGGAGATTTCAACAGTTTCAACAGAAGTTTCAACAATTTCAACATCTGAGGAAACAACGGAATACAGCGGAGAATGATAATTTTATGACAATCTTTCAACAATCTTTCAACATATTTTCAACAATCGGGAGGTGATAAGTTGAAAACTATTCCGGAAATAAAAATTTCTGTTTCGGAAGAACAGAATAAACTTATCAGGAAAATGACAGCTGAAATAGATAACCCTCGCATAAAAGCCGTAAGTTTCAGGTTTTCGGGGATTCTTGTGAATATGCCGTTTTCCGAAAGAGAAGATTTGTTTCTTTTAATGGAAAATGATTTCCGCCGTATCTACAAAGGCAGGAAAAATTTCGTTGATATGAGGATTTCCGCCGAAAATAAGGCTTCTACTATTGACGGGATTTATGATTTGATTATGAAACAGGCGAAAATCTCAAAAGCTGAACGTGATACGCTTATGAGTACAGAATGCCGTCTGTTTAAGCAGTCAGCTTTTTCACGTAATTTCGGCAAAATACTTTTCAACGAGGCAAAACATAAAAATAAAAAAATTATCATTGTTGCGGATACGGTCTACCCCGAAAATTTAATTGCGGATATTCTTGCCGAATGCGGTTACGAATACAAAAAAATGACCGTTGTAAGCAAGTCCGCTGATAAATCGGTATATGATACTGCTCTCGAAAATTCCGGCGTATTGCCTGAAAAGTTACTCCATATAGGCGGTAATATTGTGGAAGATGTAGAAAAATCTATCGCAAACGGTTCAAAAGCACTTCTTATGTCCGATGTAATTCCGCTTATGGTGAAATCAGGCAGGCTAAGGGGATATATTCAGTCAGAACGCCTTTACGACTACGATTCAGCTGATTTTCTTGCACTTCATTACGCTTTTGGGCTGTATGCATCATATTTGTTTGATTTACCGAAAAACAAAGTCTACCAGAGCGATTTTTGTGCAGATTGCTATATGCTTGGGTTTATTGTATTCGGGACGCTGAATCTCGCAAATAATTTCAAGCCGACTGATTTTCAACAGAAAATCATATCTTCAGCTGAAAAAAATCACGAAATAATGCGTGGAGCTGATGATTTTGCAACGCTTTTCAAGGCTCACACAAAAAATATTTCGTTTAATTCAGGTAATAACGGCTTTGAACTTCCGTTCGTATTTTTTGCGAATCATGGGGCAGTAGTCGACAGGAATATGCTGAAAAATCTGCTTGACGATGATACGTCCGAACAGTGGAAAAATGCCGTGACAGAACCTAAAACAGCTCCCGTTTATCTGAAAGAAGCAAGCCCTAACAAATTATCAGAACTCGCCGACAAAATGTTTCCTCCGGGTACAAAAGTACGCAGCATTGCCGACGGTATTCTTGTTAAAATTAAACAAAAAGCTAAATTCTGAAATATCGACATAATATGACGGCAGTAAACCCGTATTTCAGATAAAAATAGTCATAAATCTACAATAAAAACTGTTGCCGATAAAATTATAATGTGATAAGATATAATTATGGAAAATTTAATATAATATACATAATCCGGAGGTAAAAAAAATGAATAATAAGATAAAAGTACTTATCGGCGACGACTCTGCTTTAACAGGTGTAAGCACTGCTAACAAACTGCGTGAACGTGGTATGTATGCCTACACAAGACGTAAGGATTCAGACGTTATTGTTGAATCCATAAGAAATGATATGCCTGATGTTGCCGTGCTTGATATTACAGCACAAAATGGCGATGCGGTCACTATCATGAAAAAAGTAAGGGAAATGGGCGGTAAATTCCCTGCATTCATAATAACATCAGCTTTCGACAATGAGTTCATTGAACGTCAGGTTATGGAAAATGGTGCTTCCAAATTCCTGCTTAAACCGTACGATGCAGATGACCTGTTTTGTGCTATAAGCTCCGCACTTGGCGATAAAGCGAACAGTTTAAGCGATGATATGGAAATCATTGTCACTGATATGATTCATCAACTCGGTGTACCTGCTCACATAAAAGGCTACCACTACTTAAGAACAGCGATACTCTATTCAATAAATGACAAGACTTTGCTTGACAGCGTTACGAAATTACTCTATCCGACTGTCGCAAGAATCTATGATACAACATCATCAAGAGTTGAAAGAGCTATCCGTCATGCAATAGAAATCGCATGGAATAGGGGTAACGTTGATACTCTCAACGCCTTTTTCGGCTACACGGTCGATACGGGTAAAGGTAAGCCGACTAATTCAGAATTTATCGCCCTTATTACCGATAAATTACGGCTCAGATATAAGTCTGTGCTGAAACTCAAATAAGGAGATTTTATTATGTTCAGGAAAATTGATATTACAGAACTTCGGTTCAATCCGTTCACGAAAATAGGCAAGGAATGGACACTGATTACAGGCGGAAATATGGAGAAATTCAACACAATGACCGCATCATGGGGACAACTTGGCGTAATCTGGAATAAGAACGTTTTCACGTGCTATATCCGCCCTAACCGCTATACATACGAATTTATCGAACAGGGCGAATCTTTTGCAGTTTCGTTTTTAGGCGAGGAATACAGAAATGCACTTGCTTTCTGCGGTTCACATTCAGGCAAGGATTGCGATAAAATGGCTGAAACAGGTCTTGTTCCCGTTGAAATGGACGGCTGTGTGGGATTTGAACAGGCTGATATGATTCTCGTGTGCCGTAAATTGTACAGCTACGATTTACAGGAAAAAGGATTCCTCACAAACGACGGAATACAGGAGCAATTTTTCAGTTCAGACCCTTATCACCGTGCATATATCTCTGAAATTACAGGCGTATACGTGAAAGACTGAATACAGGTGATGTTGTATCATATTTTAACAAAAATCAACAAAAAAGTCCTGCTTGATTTGCAGGACTTTGTTATATATTTATATATATAATCAAAAATCAAATTTTGCTTTTATTTTATCAAAGAAACTCTGTCTTTTTGCGTAATTTTTTTCTGTAAGCGAATCTTCAAATTCTTTGAGGAGGTCTTTTTGCTTTTTGGAAAGATTTTTCGGCACTTCAACATAAATCTTGACATACTGGTCACCACGTTCATTGCGGTTGAGTTTCTTTATTCCCTTGCCTTTAAGCCTGAAAACTGAGCCGTTTTGTGTGCCTTCGGATATTGTGAATCCTACATCACCGTCAATTGTAGGGACTGTTATTTCCGCACCGAGAACAGCCTCTGTATACGTTATCGGAATATCGCAGTTTACGTCATAGCCGTCACGAGTGAAAATGGGGTGTTTTTTCACGGAAATATTAAGCAGTAAATCTCCTGCAACTCCGCCGTTGAAACCGCAGTCGCCCTGACCGCTTAACTTGATTATCTGTCCGTTGTCAATTCCGGCAGGAATATCAACAGATACTGTTTTCTGTACTCTTATTCTGCCAAGACCTTTGCACACTGAACACGGATTTTTTATGATTTTGCCCTTGCCGTTACAGCGTGAACATTGTCTTGTTGAGGAAATATTGCCGAAAGGTGTACGCTGTGCAACTCTGACACTTCCTCTGCCCTGACAATCGGGGCATATTTCGGGAGAAGAGCCGTTTTCAGCACCGCTTCCGTGACATGATTCACATACAGCCATACGATAAAGTTTAATATCTTGTTTTTTACCCGTGCAAGCGTCCATAAAGTTGATAAGTACAGATTCCTGAATATCAGAACCACGGCGTGGTGCATTGGCATTTGAACGGGAACTGCTTGAAAATCCGCCGAAACCTCCGCCAAAACCGCCGAAAATACTTTCGAGAATGTCGCCCATATCACCAAATCCGCCCATTCCGCTGAAACCGCCTGCACCGCCACCGGCATTATAGTTAGGGTCAACTCCTGCGTGACCGAACTGGTCATAGCGGGCTTTTTTCTCAGAATCCGAAAGAACTTCGAAAGCCTCGTTGACTTCTTTCATTTTTTCCTCGCAGGTAGGGTCATCGGGGTGCAAATCGGGGTGATATTCTCTGGCTTTTTTCTTGTAAGCCTTTTTTATTTCGTCCTCTGATGCGCCTTTCTGTATGCCGAGAACTTCATAATAATCTCTTTTATCTGCCATATATACTCTCCAGTCTGCCTAATTCATAATACACCAATCAGGGCGAAGTTAATCCGCCCTGATTTTATTGCAAATATCAGTTGACTTCAGTGAAATCAGCATCAACAACACCGTCATCATTTGAAGGAGCTTCTCCGCCCATATTTCCCGTGAATTGTGACGGGTCTACGCCTTGTGCGCCGTTTGGAGCTGCCTGCTGATATATTTTCGATGAAAGGTCATAGAAAGCCTTCTGTAAATCTTCCTTGAGGGATTTGATTTCAGAACTGTTGTTTGCTGAAATTGCTGATTTAAGTGCTGAACATTTCTGTTCGATAGCTGATTTTTCGTCAGCGGAAACTTTGTCGCCGAAATCAGCAAGAGCTTTTTCGCACTGGAATACAAGGTTTTCAGCCTCATTCTTTGTATCAACTTCCTCACGGCGTTTTTTATCTTCAGCTGCGAATTGTTCAGCTTCTTTTACAGCCTTGTCAATATCATCTTTCGACATATTTGTTGAAGAAGTGATAGTTATATTCTGTTCCTTGCCTGTACCTAAATCCTTTGCGGAAACGTGAACGATACCGTTTCTGTCAATATCAAAAGTAACTTCAATCTGCGGTACTCCACGTGGAGCAGGAGCAATGCCGTCAAGTCTGAATGTTCCGAGTTGTTTGTTATCTCTTGCAAATTCACGTTCGCCCTGAAGTACATTGATGTCAACAGCAGGCTGATTATCAGCGTATGTTGAGAATACTTGTGATTTCTTTGTAGGAATTGTTGTATTTCTCTCAATCATTCTTGTGCATACACCGCCGGCAGTTTCGATACCGAGAGAAAGCGGAGTAACATCAAGGAGAAGAAGTCCGTTTTCAACTTCACCGCCGAGAATACCGCCCTGATATGCGGCACCAAGTGCAACGCATTCATCAGGATTTATGCCTTTGAACGGGTCTTTGCCAGTGAATTTCTTTACAGCTTCCTGTACAGCAGGTATTCTTGATGAACCGCCTACCATGAGGACTTTGTTAATATCTGAAATTGAAAGACCGCTGTCGCTTAATGCCTGACGTACAGGACCCATTGTAGCCTCAACAAGGTCTGCTGTAAGTTCGTTGAATTTAGCTTGTGTGAGTGTAAGGTCAAGGTGTTTAGGAGTACCTGTTGAATCAACAGTAATGAAAGGTATATTGATATTTGAAGTTGTTGTTGAGGAAAGTTCAATCTTAGCTTTTTCAGCTGCATCTTTAAGTCTCTGACCTGCCATTTTGTCGTTTGAAAGGTCAATGCCTTCTGTTTTCTTAAATTCGCTGATAATCCAGTCAATTATACGCTGGTCGAAATCATCACCGCCAAGACGGTTATTACCTGCTGTAGCAAGTACCTGCTGAACGTCCTCGCCCATTTCAATGATAGATACATCAAATGTACCGCCTCCGAGGTCGTACACCATAACAGTCTGGTCTTCTTCCTTGTCGATACCGTAGGAAAGTGCTGCTGCTGTAGGTTCATTGATGATACGTCTTACGTTAAGTCCTGCGATTTGTCCTGCATCTTTTGTAGCCTGTCTCTGCGAGTCCGTGAAGTATGCCGGAACAGTGATAACAGCTTCAGTAACGGGCTGACCGAGGTAATCTTCAGCAGATTTCTTGAGGTTCTGGAGAATCATAGCTGAAATTTCCTGCGGAGTATATTTTTTATCGTCAATAGTAACCTTGTAATCAGTACCCATATGTCTCTTGATTGAAGAAACAGTTCTCTCATGGTTAGTGATAGCCTGTCTTTTTGCAACCTGTCCGACAAGACGTTCGCCGTTATTTGTGAAAGCAACTACAGACGGAGTAGTTCTTGCACCCTCATTGTTGGGGATAACTACAGCATTTCCGCCTTCCATAACGGAAACGCAAGAGTTTGTTGTACCTAAGTCAATACCTATAATTTTGCTCATAACAAATTCCTCCTGAGAATTTAATCTTTATTTGTTTATAGTTTATATTTTAATTAAACTTGAAAAATTATTCAACAATATCTGCTTTTTTTGACTCTTTGATTCTCTTCAAATCGTCCTTGTCAATCCATTCTTCAACATATCCGCAATCACAACAGACATATCTATGAATATAGACATTTTTCAGAGCACTGATACTTATATAGTTGCCCGTGCCGTAAGCACCAAGTTCGCTCTCAAAGCGTACTATATTACTGAATCCACATTTTGGGCAGACTTTTTTGTATTTCATATGAAATCACCTCTGAAAAATTTTTCATTCAGCAACTGCCACCATAGCAGGTCTTACAAGTTTTTCGCCTATTACATAGCCTTTCTGGAATACCTGACATACATAGCCTGAAGCGTAATCAGTATCACTGATTTTCTGTATAGCATTATGAAAATTCGGGTCAAATTCCTTACCTACGGCATCAATTTCAGTGACATTCATTTTATTCAGAAATTCTTTCAGCTGATTGAAAATCATATTGATACCGTTTCTGAAATTCTCATCTGCACATTCAATCTGCATACAGCGTTCGAAACTATCGATTACAGGCAGAAGATTTTCAATGCATTTTGCGGATGCGTTTGAATAAGTTTCTGTTTTTTCCTTGGCAGTGCGCTTTCTGTAGTTGTCATATTCAGCGAAAAGCCTGATGTAGTCATTTTTAGCCCTTGAAAGTTCCTCTTCCATTTCGGCGAATTGTGCAGCTGTATCGTTGTATTCGCTTACAGCGTCCTCCTCGTCAGCAGATTCGTTTTCATTTTCAACGCTTTCGGCGTTTTCAGCATTTTCAACAGTTTCTTCGGGCTCTTCGGAAAATTTTTCTGTTATTTCTACAGAATCATCTTCTTCAGTGATTTCTTCACTGCAATTTTTTTCTTTTTCTTCCATTTCTGCTCCTTTCTACGAATCCGGCGAATTATCGTCCGAATAAGTGATATTGTCATCGTCCTCAGACATAAGGTCAGAAATCTTATGTGTGAGGTATTCGATATACGGAATAATCTTTTTATAATCAACTCTCATAGGACCTATAATTCCGAGAGAGCCGGCTTCTTTACCTTTTTTGCGGTATTTTGAAACAATCATACTTGAGTTGCCTATAGCGAAATTATTATCTGCCCCGAATTTTATCTGTACTCCGCTGAAAGAGTCTTCGAGGAGGTCAACAAGTTCATGTTTGTGTTCGATAAATCTTACGACTTCCATTTTATCGAGTTCATTGCATGACAGGAGTTTTTCACTTCCGCTTACAGTAAGCTGCTGTTGTTTCAAATCCTCTGAAAGTTCACATATGCCTTTTACGAGAGGCGACAGGCTCACCATATAAGCGGAAACTGCTGTAATCATTTTGTCAAGCATTTCTTCAGAAAGTTCGTCAACAGAAACACCGCTTAAATTCTGTTCGACGTAGTGTGTGAAAAATTCAAGCTGTTCGTTAGTGAGGTCAAATTCCAGACGGCAGGCTTTATTTTTGATACTGCCGTTTGAGGTGATGAGGAGGATAACATAAAGTCTTTTTCCTGTAGGGATGACCTCAACTTTTGAGATAACTGAAAATCTTGGTGCGGAATTTGTAACGACAGCTGCGCATTGCGTGAGTTCGGTGAGTGCGGCAGCGGCGTTCTGAATAAGGAGTTCTTCGGGAGTATCCTCACCGCCGAGGAGTTCATCAAGTCTTGATTTTTCGCTGTCCGAAAGTTCGGGCAAAGTCATAAGTTCATCAATATATAGCCTATAGCCGAGATAAGTTGGTATTCTGCCTGCTGAAGTGTGAGGCTGTTCAAGATAACCGAGTTGTTCAAGCACTGCCATATCATTTCTTATAGTAGCGGCAGAAACTTTTATATGTTCCAGTTTAGCGATTGCTTTTGAACCGACAGGTTCTCCTGTTCTGATAAACTCGTCAACTACAGCAGCAAGAACTTTCAGCTTTCTGTCGTCCACAATAACACAACCTTTCCAAGTTCCTGATGCTATTAGCACTCTATGTCTTTGAGTGCTAATACTAATTTACCACTATTATTTCACTTTGTCAAGTGTTTTATTCATTTTCAGCTTTTTTAACTATTTTTAACAGTTTTATTTGTTCATTTTATGAATATTCACAATTAAAAACAAACAAATTTTTTAATACAAATTTCGTCTTGACTATGTACAAAATATGTGATACAATTAACTTGATATATGCTGACTGTTATAACAGTTTGTAATATATCGGCATATCAGCAGATTTATAGTAAGTCTACTTGGAAATCGGACAAAAGTAACTGAATAAAAATTTTTCATAGCAAGGCGGAGGAGGAAAGCGTGCTGTCGCACGGTGACGACGACAACGTAGCTATGGGAAATTTTTATCAGTGAACTTGTTTGATTTTCAAGTAGGGTTACTATATGTCAATAAATTAAAATAATTATAATTGAGGAGAAATATCATGGGAAAATATTTTGGTACAGACGGATTCAGAGGAACAGCAAACGAAAATCTTACAGCTGACCACGCTTATAAAGTCGGCAGATTTCTTGGCTGGTATTACGGTGAACTTAAAAAGCGCAAAGGCGATGATACTCCTGCACGCATTGTAATAGGCAAGGATACACGCCGTTCAAGCTATATGTTTGAGTATTCCCTTGTAGGAGGTCTTACCGCTTCGGGAGCAGATGCATATTTGCTTCACGTTACAACAACTCCGTCTGTTGCGTATATATCAAGAGTTGACGGATTCGACTGCGCTGTAATGATTTCGGCAAGCCATAATCCGTATCACGATAACGGTCTTAAGCTCATCAACAGTAAAGGCGAAAAAATGGAAGATGATGTCATAGAACTTGTTGAATCATATCTTGACGGGAAACTTAACGTATTCGGGCAGGACTGGGAAGAAATCCCGTTCGCAAAAAATGATAAAATCGGACGTTCTGTTGACTACGTTGCAGGAAGAAACAGGTATATTGGCTATCTTATTTCACTTGGCGTGTATTCTTTCAGAGGTATGAAAGTCGGTCTTGACTGCGCAAATGGTGCATCGTGGACTATTGCAAAAGCTGTATTTGACGCACTTGGTGCTGAAACTCACGTAATCAACGCAAATCCTAACGGTGTGAATATCAATGAAAATGCAGGTTCAACTCATATCGAGGGTTTACAGCAGTATGTTGTTGAAAATGGTCTTGATGTAGGATTTGCATACGACGGTGATGCTGACCGCTGTTTGTGTGTTGACGAAAATGGAAGTGTCGTTACAGGTGACCATATCCTCTATATTTACGGCTGTTATATGAAAAAACGGGATAAGCTGCTGAATAATACGATTGTTGCGACTGTTATGTCAAATTTCGGCTTTTTCAAGGCACTTGACGAGGCTGGAATAAATTACGCAAAAACAGCAGTTGGTGATAAATATGTTTACGAATATATGAAAGAACATAACTGTTGTATTGGCGGTGAACAATCGGGACATATCATATTTTCAAAATACGCCTCAACAGGTGACGGTATACTCACAAGTCTGAAGATTATGCAGGCTATGATTGGCAGTAAAAAGACTCTCAGTGAACTTGCTGCACCTCTTACAATATTCCCGCAGGTACTTGTCAATGTCAAAGTCAAAGATAAAGCACTTGCGCAGGCTGATACAGACGTACAGGAGGCTGTTGCAAAGGCTGAAAAGGAACTCGGTACAACAGGCAGAATGCTTGTCCGTGAAAGCGGTACAGAACCGCTTATAAGAGTAATGGCGGAAGCTCCTACAGAGGAAATATGCCGTAAATATGTTGACAGTGTTGTTGATGTGATAAAAGCGAAAGGACATACTGTATGAAAAAAATGAAAAAGCAGGTCTTTAATCCGTTTTTACCGCTTGATGAATATATTCCCGACGGAGAACCGCATATTTTCGGCGACAGAGTGTATCTTTACGGCTCACACGATTACGAAGGCGGATATACTTTCTGTATGGGCGATTATACGGTGTATTCCGCACCTGTTGACGATTTATCGGACTGGCGTTGTGACGGAGTTATATACCGTGCTGAACAAGACCCCGATTACAGTGAAGACCGCCCGTATATGTATGCACCTGATGTTGTTCAGGGGAATGACGGCAGATATTATCTTTACTATTGCCTTTCGGGAGATTACGGTTTCGGCGGATATTTTGGACCTATAGCCGTTGCTGTATGCGATACTCCGGCAGGGAAATATGAATATCTGGGATATGTTCACTATTCTGACGGCACACCGATGAAAAAATATGTTTGTTTTGACCCGTGCGCATTCAATGACAATGGTACAATCAGAATTTACTATGGTACGCAGTATATTGGCGAAAACAATGATATTCTTGCAAATGATTCCGAAAAATTGGCAGAAGTAATGAAAAGATACAACAAAACAGCAGAAGAAATATTGAATACGCCCGACAATGTAAACGGTGCCTGTATGGTTGTACTTGAGGACGATATGCTCACTGTAAAAGAAGATGCAAAGCATATTATCCCGTATGATGCGGATTTCGGCGGTCATGAATTTTTCGAGGCGAGTTCGATGCGTAAAGTCGGAGATAAATATTATTTTATTTTCTCATCACAGAAAAATCACGAGTTATGTTACGCAGTAAGCGATTACCCCGACAGAGATTTTATTTACGGCGGAACTATTGTTTCGAACGGTGATGTCGGCGTGAACGGTGTTGACGAGGCGCACCGAATGAATATGACGGGAACAACTCACGGCAGTATAATTAACATAAATAACCAATGGTATGTATTTTACCATAGACTCACCCATAAATCAGACTACAGCAGACAGGCTTGTGCGGAGAAAATCAACATAGCTGACGACGGAAGCATAAAGCAAGTTGAAATAACGAGCTGCGGACTGAATGACGGCGAATTGAGATCGGAAGGGCGGTATCCTGCTGTAATCGCCTGCTGTATCACTAACGGCAATATGCCGCACGGTTCGAATAAAATTTTTGATACGCCGTTTCCGAACGTGAACCACAAAGATAATGAGCGATTTATTGCGGAAATCAGCGGCGAAACTCTTGTTATATACAGGTATTTTTCAGGTAATCCCCGAAAAATCGGCATTTCATACCGTGGAGCAGGAGAGGGTACTGTTAAAATAAACGGAGTTCCCTGTAAAATTCCGCCTGCTGAAAACTGGACTGATATTGCGGTTACAGCCGGAGAATACAGCGGTAAATTTGATGTAAGGCTTGAATTTTCCGTAACGGGAAATATAGAAATGAAAGAGTTGTTTTTTGAGTAAAATAGTAAAAAAATTATGTTTTGGGAAATAATGTTTTGTGGAATTGTTGGAAAATATCAGAAAATCAAAATAATTATTGACTTTTTTGAAATAAAGTGCTATTATTATTTACGGTCGGAGTTATTCCGCTCATACGAAACTTTATAAAACATATATGACAAAACAGGAGGAAAAAATGGCAAAAAAAGATGAACGCAATGTGAGCATTGTGATACAGAATCCCGAAGATGAAAAAGATTTAATCGTTTCTTTTTCAACATTGCTTAAAAAGCTGAAAAAATATTTTTTGATATGGATAGTAATAGCAGTTGTCCTTGTGGGTGCTGCATTCGGATATTCCGGAGTTACTACCCATGCAAACAGACCTGACCTTCATGCTCTTGTAGGATTTTCATATAAAGGCATTGAAAAAGGTCTTGACCCGGCAGGAAATACATTTGACCCGTATTCAATCAAAAATCCTGCTGTAATTGAAAACGCTCTCACTTCACTCGGAATAAACGTTGAGGAACTTGAATCAATCAGACAGGGTATTACCATAAAGAGCGTTGTTCCGAGAGATGCAGTAGAGAGACTTACCGTATATAATCAGGTTCTTGAAAACGGAGGTGTAAACGCTGCAGAGAAAATTCTTGAAACAACGTATTTCCCTACACAATTCCATATATATTTCAACTATGGTGCTACTTCATTTTCGGAAGATACAGCCGTAGACGTGTTCAATGCAATACTCAACCAGTATAATGAGTATTTCTATGAAACATACGGATATAACGAATCACTTGGAAATGCCGTTGCAATTATCAACTACGAGGACTACGACTATTCCGAATCAATTGACCTTTTCGAGAATAGTCTCGCAATACTTGAACAGTATGTAAAACAGCTTTCAAATGAGGATAAGACACGTTTCCGTTCATCGAGTACAGGATATACATTTTCAGACTTGTATCAGGCGATAGATACTGTTAAAACAATTGACCTTGATAAAATTTCTTCTTATGTTTCTGTAAATAATCTTACAAAAGATAAAGAATCCGCACTTGCTTATTATGAGTACAGAATAAAAGACCTCACACGCCGTAAAGCACAATATGAAGAAGAAATAAAGTCCTATGACGAATCTATCAAAAACTATGAAAAAGACCAGATATATGTATTTGGCAACGGTTCAGATGATACAAATACACAGTCATCTGTTGCATCAGCACAATATGATAAAATGATTGACGAAAAGAATCAGATTGTTGTAAGCCTTGCTGAAACAAAACAGAATATAAACTCCTACAAAGAACGTCAGGAAGCATTGAAAAGCAAAAACGTAGGTTCTTCCAAAATGCTCGAAAAAGTTGAAACAGACCTTGCCTCACTCAACGAAAAAGTTGATAATCTCATCAACCTTGTTGCTGATACATCGGAAGATTACTACAAAAATGTAACATTCAAAAATGCGTACAGCGTTCTTGTTCCGGCAACAGGTACAGCATCAAGCAATACATCACGTATTATTGCAAATGCAAAGAAACCACTTATTATCTTTGAAGGTTTTGCATTTGTAGTGTACTTCGCAGCAGCATTCATAGAAGCATTTATTACTGACAGCAAGAAAAAGAAAAAAGCAATTGCTGCTGAATCTGAATTAGATGCTGATAAAGAAGAAGAACATTATCTTGAATAAAGAACAACAGAAAGATATATAAGGACTGCCTTAAATGGCAGTCCTGAATTATTTATGCCTTGTCTTTTTGCTTGAAAATCAGTGAGGCGGCAAGTCCTGCTATAAGTGCGGCGGTTATTCCTGCTGATGACGCAGTAAGTCCGCCAGTGAAAATCCCGACAAAACCGTCTTTGTCAACGGAATCACGTACACCGTCCGCAAGCAAATGCCCGAATCCTGTCAATGGTACAGTTGCACCTGCACCGGCAAAATCAGCCAGCGGTTTGTAAATCCCAACAGCTGAAAGAAATACGCCTGCTACGACGAATCCCGTGAGTATACGTGCAGGGGTAAGTTTAGTGTAATCAATAAGAAGCTGACCGACAGCACAGATAATTCCGCCAACTAAAAATGCCTTTAATATTTCAATCATAACTAATCTCTCCTTATATGAACAAGATGTGCCACAGCAGGAATACTTTCGCCTTGCTGGACGGACATTGTTGACATCAACGCTCCTGTTGCGATAAACAGCATATTTTTTATTTCTTTTCTTTCAAGCATGGGAAGAAAATAACCGCACAGAACGCTTGCACTGCACCCACAGCCTGAACCTCCGCAATGCGTATCTTGTGTATCATTGTCGAAAATCAGTACACCACAGTCCTTGTGTTGTTTAGAAATATCAATCCCTTGTTTTTGCAGGAGTTCCACAAGCAGACTGCTCCCCATAACACCTAAATCGCCTGTAACAATGCAGTCATAGTCATCGGGAGAAGTCCCTGTTGCTTGCAGATAACGTTGAATTGTAGCAGAGGCGGCAGGAGCCATAGCACTGCCCATATTAGTTATATCATTTACACCCATATCAGCTATTTCCCCGATACAGCAACCCTGAATCCCACAATTTCCGCTATCCGACAGGAGTACAGCTCCCGATGCAGTACACGTCCATTGAGAAGTAGGAGTACGCTGACCGCCGTAAGACAAAGGCGCACGGAATTGGCGTTCTGCCGTTGAGAAGTGCGATGAAGTCACAGCGGCGGAACGTTTTGAAGCACCTGATTCTATTGTAAGCGATGCTGTAATAAGCCCTTCCGCCATTGTCGAACAAGCTCCGTAAAGCCCAAGAAACGGGATAGCGAGTTCACGTAAACCGTATGAAGAACCTGTACATTGATTTATCAAGTCGCCGGCGCAGATAATATCGACATCTTCTTTAGTTAAATTTTTTTTGCGTATGGCAAGGCTTACCGCCTCAAGCTGGAATTTGCTTTCAGCCTGCTCCCAAGTCTGCTGACCAAAATGACTGTCATTCACGATTTCGTCAAAAAATTCACCTAAAGGACCCTGACCTTCTTTTTCACCGACAACAGCGGCATAACTCTCGATTTTTACAGGAGAATCGAGTAAAAAAACTCCCTGAGATAAATATTTTGCCATTCTGTATACCTCCTGTATTTATTATTTCATTTATATAAAAAATTATACTGATTATTTAAGCAATTTATTTTCAGGAAGTTAATTTGCAATTTATTTTATATAACTCTTGTAATATGAGTGAAAATGTGTTATAAGCGGTGAGCCACCGCAGGCAATTTATTTTATTATAAACTCTTGTAATATTGGTGGAAATGTGTTATAATATTAAAAAACAGCAAAGGAAGTGCATTTTATGCCTGAAAAACTAACTGATTGGCAAATGATAGCAGGATTATACAGAAAAGTTGCGGAAAGTACAGATATATCGGGGCAGGCAGTAGACCTTGCCATAGGAACAAAACTTGCGTTTATGGTGAAAGAGGGTGCTGAAGTCATTGCTGAAACTAACGGCGAGGCGAAAGCAACAGATGACGGCTATAATTATCAGCTTGCTATTGGCAGACACGACGGGAATCATTATTTTATAGTATTCCCCGATATAGCGACAGCTGTAGTAATGGGCAGACCGTACATCAAGTGTAAAATAGAGGAATTGTTAAGGCTTATATATAATACTCCGCAAATGAAAGGGATACAGCTTGTTATTGATTACGACAAGGAAACCGGGAAATTTGAAACAGGCGAAATAACTAAAAATATGGCAGTAATAGCGTTAGGAATATAAGACAACACTGCATACGTCTGAATTTTCGTTATTTTGCACTGAAATTTCTTGTTTGCCGGTTAAAATATATTGCTTTATATAATTTAGCGGAAATCTGATTGCACAATTTTTCATTGTAAATTTTGTGCAATGTTTCAAAAAGAAAATCCCTGAACGAATCAGGGAATAATAATCAGGATTTTTCTGTTGTACTATGGTATTTTTCACGTGTTCTTGCGATACTTTCCTCACTTCTTTTAATGAGGTTCAGCAGGGAAGAAGAATATTGCGCATAATCTTTTTGCAGAGTAGCTGTCGTAATATACAGCGTTTCAAAATTATTGACACAATCGTTACCGTCAAGGGCGATACCTGAAGAAGCAGCTTTTATATCAGCCTCACTCATTGATATAATGGCATTTGAACTGTCATTGGCGATTACTTTGGGTATTTTGAAAAGTTTCTGGTCATTATGCGGATTTGCGTTGTATACGATGCGGAACAGCTTATAGACAGAAAGCATCAGATAGCTTGAAACCTGCTTGATAAGGGTGATACTATGAGCTTTTTGTGCGAGGCTGAAAAGCAGGCTGATTGAGTTGTTGATGATACGCCTGTTGAAATTGATGATAGCAGGTGACGGCATTTCGAGGTTATTGTTTCCGTCGTCGTCGGGAATATCCTCAATAGTAATGACTTTTCCCTCAGGTTCGGGAGTACGTCCGAGGAGGTAATCGCATGATACGTTATAGTAGTCGGCGATTTTCACAAGGAAATTAAGACCGCATTCACGTATGCCTTTTTCATAGTGGGAAAGGAGTGCCTGCGAAATACCTAAATCGGTAGCAGCTTGTTTCTGGCTTATGTGGCGTTCTTTTCTTTGCAGGGTGATGATACGGGCGAAATCAGAGTTCATAAATAAATCCTCCTAAAGATTGGTTTTTAACATATAGTATATTTTTGGTATAATATTATTATAATACAAAATGTATAATATGTAAATATAAATATTATTCAAATTTGAAACACAATTTTAATAATAATTTGTCGAAAGGAGACAAAAAACGGTAAAATGAGAGCTTACAGGATAAGTATTATACGTCACGGTCTGACTGAAGCAAATGAAAAAGGAATATACATAGGGTCAACTGATATGCCGTTATCGCAGAAAGGTGCAAGTGAACTTGCGATGAAAATGGATGAATTTGACTATCCGTCAGTACAAAGAGTATACAGCTCACCTCTTAGCAGGTGTACTGAAACGGCGGAGATTTTATTCCCCGAAATAGAACTTGTAAGGGCGGACGGCTTGCGTGAACTGGATTTAGGCGAATTTGAGGGGAAAACGGTTGACGAACTCGTAAACCGCAGTGACTATAAAGATTGGCTGAAAGGCGGATTTGATACACGAGCCCCGAAAGGTGAGAGTTTCGGCGAAATGACAGCAAGAATATTTTCAGCACTCCATAGCATTATAAACGATATGATGCAGGAGGGTATCACAAATACAGCGATTGTAACTCATGCGGGAATAATAACAAATATGCTTGTGGGATTCGGTTTACCGAAATATGAGCCGAAATATCTACAGGCGCAAGCAGGAGAGGGCTTTGACATAATGGTGACAACGCAAATGTGGCTTAATTCGCAGGCGTTTGAGATTATAGGGTATTGCCCTTACGAAAAGACTGCTGAATAATTTGTTATAATTTTCATATAATAACAGCAAATCTTTCTACAGGAGAGAACTGTTATGAAAACAATTGAACTTATCGGCTATTCATTGAAAAAAGTAAAAGGCAGACGGCGTGAAGTTTTAATGATATGTTTACCGCCGATAATAGCGGAAATATTTTTCAGGCTTGCGGAAACAGCAATATATAGCCTTATGCTTTATTTCGGATTACTCACTCCGGCAGGGCTTTTCATTGGCGGAAATATAGGGCAGATTGTTATCGCTGTAATTTTTACGCTGATGCGATGGGGAATTTCAGCACCGCTATGGTGCGGAACAGCAGTCCGCCTGCTTGAATTTGCAGGGGATAACAGCGAAAAATCGCTTTTTTCGGATATGCTTTTAAGCGGACGTTTTATCAGGCGGAGTTTATCGTCATTTTTTATGTGCAAACTGATAAGTATGGCAATACTTACGCCCTGTATTATTTCGGGAATCTGTACAGTAAGTATTTTATCATCGTCATCGGACAGCGGTCAGCTTTTCATCGCCTCGAATACGGGTGCATTATGTATAGCAATGTTTTTCTGTTGGATTTCGGCGAAAATAACTATGAGTGCAGTACCGTTCCTGTTGGCGGAGTACCCCGAAAAAAGCGGAATCAAAGCAGTATTTATGTCATTTCGCTTTATGAGAGGGCGCAAAAAAATGTTCGTCGGAGTGGGAACAGTATTTTTTATACCGTTTCTGACGGTAATCGCAATACCGTTTATTATCCCTGTAATTGCATCGGCTTATGCGGTAGGGATTTCCATTTTCTTCAAAGAAGACGAATATGCAGGGAAAATCAGTTATGCACATAGGAAAAAGCGGTCAATTGCTCGTAAAATCAGACAGCGAGGTGAAATATGAGTGAACTTGTATTCGAAGTTGAAACGGAAAATCCCGTTACAGTGCAGGATTATCTCCGTGGGAAATGCGGAGTATCACGGCGGTTATTGCAGAAACTCAAGCAGATTGACGGCGGTATTACTTGTAACGGCGGATTTATCCGTACAATTGACACTGTAAACGGCGGAGATATTATAGTCCTCAACAGCGAGGAGAAAAACGAAATAGAGCCTAACGGGAATCTTAACGCAGAAATTGTATTTGAAAATAAAAGCCTTGTGATTTTCGATAAACCGTGCAATATGCCTGTACACCCGTCAGCACGTCACCGCAATGATACGTTAGGTAATTTTTTTGCGTATCTGTACCCGGAGTTGACATACCGCCCGATTAACAGGCTTGACAAGGATACATCGGGACTTTGTATTGTCGCTAAAAATCCGTATTCAGCGAATATTTTGCAAGGGAAATGCGAAAAGACATATTATGCGGTTGTTCACGGGGAAATCAGCGGAGAAGGTGTTATAAATGCGCCTGTTGCAAGGGAAAAGGCGAGTATAATAATTCGTTGCGTGCGTGAGGACGGTCAGCAGGCGGTTACTCACTACAGAAGCATAAAGGCAAATGACAAATATACACTGCTTGAGATACATCTTGAAACAGGTCGGACACATCAGATACGAGTGCATTTTGCGCATATAGGGCACGCACTTGCAGGAGATGATTTGTACGGCGGAAGTCGGGATGATATACAACGTCAGGCACTTCATTGCGGGAAAGTAAAATTCCCCTTGCCGGAATCAGGTGAGGAAATAACAGTTTGTTCTGAATTGCCAAAAGATATTATTAAATTACTTAAATAGGAGAGTTGAAAAAAATGGAAAAAATAGAGAGTTTTAAGGTTGACCACACAAAATTTGGCATAGGAATGTACATATCCCGTATTGACGGCGATATTGTGACATATGACATACGTATGGTGAAACCTAACGGCGGAACATATATTTCGAATCCGTCACTTCACACGATAGAGCATCTTTTTGCAACGTATGCGAGGAACAGCAAATATAGTGACAGTATAATATATGTTGGTCCGATGGGTTGCAGGACAGGCTTTTACCTGCTTACGAGGGACAATATGAGCGGAGAAGATGCTATAGAGCTTGTAAAATCATCGTATAAATTCATATCTGAGTACGACGGCGAAATCCCCGGCTGTACCGTGGAGGAGTGCGGTAATTATCTGGAGCATGACCTTGAATCGGCACGGAAAGACGTTTTACCGCTGCTTGAGAAATTGGACGGCTATACAGAGGAAATGCTTGATTACAGATACCATACAGGTGAATAAAAGGAGCGTGTTATTTTGAAATTACTGGTAGCTCTTGCGGTAAGGGCAGGACATTGTACAGTTAAATTTTTTGCAGCGATACTTTTAGCAATAATTAAAACTATTAAGTTTATTTTTTCTGAATTCCGTGAACTGTTTGGATTTGCAGGCAGGGCGATAAAGTGGATTTTCAGGGAATCGACTGAATCATACAGGAACAGGGTGCGTATTTCGAGGGAACTCTCGCACGAAGTGAAAATCACACGGAAACAAGGCGGTAAAGAATACAGACAGGCTGTTGCGAAACTGATATGTTCATTTTTTTTCGGCGAGGACGGCGTAATGTATACGGCTTTCAACTGGATTTTGCCGATAATATCAATAGCGTTTCTTGTCGGAGTTGTGGGTTACGGTTCAGGGCTGGAGTACGGTATAGCAGTCGAATATAACGGCAAGGATATAGGGATAATTTCAGCGGAGGCTGATTTCACGAAAGCCGAAAAAGATGTACAGCAAAGGATTTCATACGCTGACAGAGATGAAATGATAGATTTATCAGCTAAATTTTCACTGAAAATAATTTCAGACGGCGATAAAGTCATAAGTGCAGGACAGCTTGCGGATAAAATGCTTGAGGCATCGGACGAGGAACTCTCAAAGGCGTACGGGATATATATTGACGGGGAATTTATAGGAGCAGTCAAGGATAAGAATAAAATCGAAAATGCGCTTGACGACAGGCTGATAAATTACGATGTTGAGGGAATAGTGCATGATATTGAATATGTAAACAAAGTTGAATTTACAGAGGGAATATATTTACAAAGCAGTATCAGGACTGAAGAAGAAACAATAGACTTACTCACATCGGCAAAAGAGAAAAAACACGTTCATGTTGCTGAAAAGGGCGAAACTGTAATAGATATTATACAGCAGTACGGTATGACAGTTGAAGAATTTAACGAAATGAATCCCTCCGCAAAAGACGGCATAAAAGAGGGAAAATTGCTTTATGTTGTGGAAAGAGAAAGCTATTTGCCGATAAAGTACGTGCGTGAAATGGAAACAATTTCATTTCTTGACTATCAGACGCTTGAAGTCGAAACGAGTTCGCTCAACGTAGGGACGAGAGCAGTCCTTGTGAAAGGCGAACGTGGCGAAAAGAAAAGTACTGTAGAGATAACATATGTTGACGGCATAGAATCAGCAAGAAAAGTCCTGAGCAGTGAAGTCACGAAAAAACCTGTAGTTGAAACAATCGGCATAGGAACATATTCAGCTTGTCCCGATGACCCGCAGACTGTTTACTTTGGTTCGCCGTTGACCGGAAGCGGTGAAATGGGCTGGCCTGTTGACGGAGGCTGGGTAAGCGATAGTTTTATCAGCGACAGAAATCATAAAGGTATGGATATAGCAGCTCCCGAAAGTACAGAGATATATGCGGCACAAGAGGGAACAGTTATTGCGGCAGGCTGGAATTCCGGCGGTTACGGTAATGTCGTGATGATTGAACACGAAAATGGGTATGCAACGCTTTATGCCCATATGATAAGCACATATGCTGTAGAAGGGCAATATGTTTCAAAAGGACAGCTGATAGGTTTCGTCGGTAATACGGGAAATTCTTTCGGAAATCATTGTCATTTCGAAGTGCGTTATCAGGGTATATGCCTTGACCCTGCATCTTTCCTGAATACAACCAATATGGTCAAGCAGGAACACGATGATGATGAGCAATAGACTTTTGTTGAAAGTGCATAAAAAATAAGATAAAAAGTCAGGATATTTCTGTATATAAAAATATGGAAATGTCTTGACTTATTCTGTAATATGTGGTAAAATGTTATTTGTTGAGTACAGTTTTTGATTGTACTGACTGCGAAGATATGCAATGAAGCGGAAGGTTGCTGTCGGTATGGCAGGGAATTTCCGTGGAGTATGTCCGATTTTCAAACCGGGCGACAGGGATAACGGACACAGTTTGTGGTTTTTAATGGTAATATGCTGAGCATCATTATCTCAATTTGTGTCTGATTGTCTGTACTTGCCCGAAAAAATAAATTTTTCGGGTGTTTTTTATTTTAATTTAATTTTTAATCTGAAAGTACAGACGGTACACGTGGAGGCGTGTGTATCTCATCAGCGTCCCCGAAAATTTTTCAAGGAGGCGAAAAAAATGGCAGTCAACGAAAAAATCAGATTCAAAATCAAGGGCTATGACCACGCTACTGTTGATATTGCAGCAGCTAAAATAGTTGAAGCAGCTAAAAGAAGCGGTGCAAGAGTTTCAGGACCTATACCGCTCCCGACAAATAAGGAAATTGTTACTATCCTTCGTGCTACTCATAAGTACAAGGACAGCCGTGAACAGTTTGAGATGAGAACTCACAAAAGACTTATCGATGTTCTCCGTCCTACAGAAAAAACAACTGCTGCTCTTGATAAGCTCGAAATCCCTGCAGGCGTAGACGTTGTTATGGAGATTAAGTAATTTAATCTGCATTATGCCTGTATAATAAACCGTCCGGGAAACGGAATGGCGGTAAACCGCCGGTCATGTTGGTGCGTAAACAAGCATTAACCAATAACCAGTTTAGGAGGAAAATCAAAATGCAGAAAGGCATTATCGGAAAGAAAATCGGTATGACCCAGATTTTCAACGAAGCAGGAAAAGTGATTCCTGTAACAGTAATCGAAGCCGGTCCATGCGTGGTAGTTCAGAAGAAAACAGTCGAAAAAGACGGCTACAATGCACTTCAGCTCGGTTACGGCGATGTAAAGGTTCAGAGAGTAAACAAGCCTATGAAAGGTCACTTCACAAAAGCAGATGTAGCCTGCAAAAAAACTCTCAAGGAATTTAGACTTGATGACTGCGATACACTCAATGTCGGCGATATTGTAAAAGCTGATACTTTTACAGCAGGCGAGGCAGTTGACGTTGTAGGCATCAGCAAAGGTAAAGGATTCCAGGGTGCAATAAAACGTCACAATCAGCACAGACTCAAGGAAACTCACGGTACAGGTCCTGTTCATAGACAGGCAGGTTCAATGGGTGCATGTTCCTCACCGTCCAGAATTTACAAGGGCAAGGGCATGGCAGGTCATATGGGTGCTGAACAGGTTACAGTACAGAACCTCGAAATCGTAAAAATTGATACAGAAAACAATCTCATCGCTATCAAAGGTGCAGTTCCGGGTCCAAAGGGCGGAATCGTCTATATCGTTGACAGCGTTAAGGCTTAAGGAAGGAGGAAACGAAAATGTCTACAATTTCAGTACATGATATGGCCGGCAATCAGGTTTCCGAAACAGAGCTTAACGATGCAGTTTTCGGAATTACTCCAAATCAAGGCGTTATGCACGCTGCTATAGTAAATTATCTTGCAAACCAGAGACAGGGCACTCAGTCAACTCTTACAAGAACTGAAGTAAGAGGCGGAGGCAGAAAGCCTTGGAGACAAAAAGATACAGGTCACGCAAGACAAGGTTCAACACGTGCTCCTCAGTGGGTTCACGGCGGAGTTGCACTCGGACCTAAGCCCAGAAGTTACAGATATACCCTTAATAAAAAAGTAAAAAGACTTGCAATGAAGTCCGCACTTTCAACAAAAGTCCTCGACAATAATATGATTGTCCTCGATTCTCTTACACTCGATAGTTACAAAACTAAGACAGTTGTTGAAATGCTCAAGGCTCTCGGCGTAAACGGTAAGGCTCTTATCGTTACAGCAGAAGCTGATGCAAAAGTTATCAAAAGTGCAGCAAATATCCCCGGCGTTAAAACAGCTGCTGTAAATACTCTTAACGTATACGATATTCTCAACTATGACAAGTTCATCGTTGTAAAGAATGCTGTAGGAAAGATTGAGGAGGTGTACGCATAATGAAAACTGCTCAGGATATTGTTATAAAACCTGTTATCACTGAAAAATCAATGGATAATCTTCAGGCAGGCAAGTACACTTTCAAGGTTGCAAAAGACGCTACAAAGCCCGAAATCAAAAAGGCTGTAGAAAAACTTTTCGGCGTTGAAGTCGCAAAAGTTACTACTATGAACGTCAGAGGTAAAATGAAGCGTGTCGGCAGATTTGAAGGCAGAACAGCTTCATGGAAAAAGGCAATCGTTACTCTTACACCCGATTCAAAAACTATTGAATTCTTCGAGGGTATGTATTGATTCCCACTGTAATACGGGAAAGTATGGGAGTAATGCTCCCGCAAACAACGCATTATAACAAGGAGTGAAATAAATGGCTATCAAATCCTATAAGCCTACGACGCCTTCAAGACGTCAGATGACTGTAACTGATTACTCAGTTCTCTCAAAGGTTGAGCCGGAAAAAAGCCTTCTCGAACCCATGAAGAAAAAGTCGGGAAGAAACAGCTACGGCAGAATAACAGTCCGCCATAGAGGCGGCGGTAACAGAAGAAAATACCGTGTAATCGATTTCAAGCGCAATAAGGACAATATGATTGCAACAGTCCTTACACTTGAATATGACCCTAACAGAAGCGCATTCATCGCTCTCGTACAGTACGAGGACGGCGAAAAAAGATATATTCTTGCTCCGAACGGTCTTAAAGTCGGCGACAAGATTGAATCAGGCGCAGAGGCAGATATAAAGCCCGGCAACGCACTTCAGCTTGCTGATATACCTGTTGGTACTTTCATCCATGCTATCGAACTTTACCCCGGTAAAGGCGCACAACTCGTAAGAAGTGCAGGAAATCAGGCACAACTTATGGGCAAAGAAGATAAGTACGCACTTGTAAGACTTCCTTCGGGCGAAATGAGAAAAATCCCGATTAACTGTAAGGCAGCTATCGGACAGGTTTCCAATATCGACCACGAAAATGTAAACTACGGTAAAGCAGGCAGAGTCCGCAATATGGGCTGGAGACCTACTGTACGTGGTTCAGTTATGAACCCTTGTGACCACCCGCACGGCGGTGGTGAAGGTAAATCACCTGTCGGCCGTCCCGGACCTGTAACCCCATGGGGTAAACCGGCACTCGGTTACAAGACTCGTAAGAAACACCACAGAACAGATAAATTTATCGTAAAACGCCGCAACGGCAAATAATCGGAAGGAGGAACTGAATAATGAGCAGAAGCACTAAAAAAGGACCATACGTTCAGGAGGTTCTCCTTAAGAGAGTTGTGGCTATGAATGAAGCAGGCGAGAAAAAAGTCCTCAAGACATGGAGCCGTTCTTCTACAATTTTTCCTGATTTCGTAGGTCATACGTTCGCTGTTCACGACGGACGCAAACACGTTCCGGTATACGTGACAGAAGATATGGTAGGTCATAAACTCGGTGAGTTTGCACCTACAAGAACCTACAAAGGTCACGCAGGTTCAAAAACATCAAATAACGGTAAGAAGTAAGCGGAAGGAGAAGCTATAATGGAAGCAAGAGCTTATTTGAGAAATGCCCGCATATCACCAAGAAAGGTGCAGATTGTTCTTGACCTTATCAGAAACAAGCCTCTCGATACCGCACTTGCCGCTCTGGAACTCACTCCAAAAGCAGCAAGTCCTATCGTTGCAAAACTGGTAAAGTCCGCTCAGGCAAATGCTGTAAATAACTTCAGCATGGACGGCGATAATCTCTATGTAGCAGAGTGTTTCGTAACACCCGGCTCAATTATGAAGAGAATTATGCCGAGAGCACGGGGCAGAGCATATAGAATATTAAAGAGAACATCACACATTACAGTTGTTCTTAAAGAAAAAGAATAATCCCGAGGAGGTCTGACTAATGGGACAGAAAGCTAATCCGCACGGTCTTCGTGTCGGCATTATTAAGGATTGGGATTCACGCTGGTATGCAAGCAAGGCAGACTTCGGCGATACTCTCGTTGAGGACTACAATGTCCGTAATTTCATTAAGAAGAGCTTGTATGCTGCCGGTGTTCCCAGAATTGAAATCGAAAGATTCGCTGATAAAGTAAGAATCCACATTCATTGCGCAAAGCCGGGTATCGTAATCGGCAGACAAGGCGCAGAAATCGAGAAACTCAGAACACAGCTCGGCAAAATGATGAAGATGGACAGGGAAAGAATCTACATCAACATCATCGAAGTAAAACAGCCTGATATGGATTCCCAGCTTGTTGCTGAAAAGATTGCTCTTGACCTTGAAAACAGAGTATCTTTCAGACGTGCAATGAAACAGTCAATCGGCAGAACAATGCGTCTCGGCGCAAAGGGTATCAAGGTTAAGGTTTCAGGCAGACTTGCCGGAGCTGAAATCGCAAGAAGTGAAAGTTACCACGAAGGTACAATACCGCTCCAGACAATCCGTGCAGATATTGACTACGGTTTTGCTGAGGCTGATACAACATACGGAAAACTCGGCGTAAAAGTATGGATTTACAAGGGCGAAGTTCTCAAGGGTGACGCTGCAAAGGCTGCCGCTCAGAGAGAAAAAGTTGAAAGAAAAAGCGAACGTTCCGACAGACGCCGCCGTGACGACAGACGTGACGGTAACAGACGTGGCGGAAACAGACGTGACAGCAAAAGAGAAGGAGGTAATCAGTAATGCTTCTTCCAAAAAGAGTTAAATACCGCAGAGTTCACAGAGGCCGCCTTAAGGGTAAGGCTTACAGAGGTAACAAGGTAACATACGGCGATTACGGTCTTCAGGCTCTCGAACCGTCATGGATTACTTCAAATCAGATTGAAGCAGCCCGTATCGCTATGACCCGTTACATCAAAAGAGGCGGACAGGTATGGATAAAGATTTTCCCGGATAAGCCGGTAACAGAAAAACCTGCTGAAACACGAATGGGTTCAGGTAAAGGTTCACCGGAATATTGGGTTGCAGTAGTAAAACCGGGCAGAGTTCTCTTCGAAATCAAAGGCGTTTCAGAAGAAATTGCAAGAGAAGCTATGCGTCTTGCTATGCATAAACTGCCTATCAAATGTAAGTTCGTTACAAAAGCAGAGCAGGAGGTTGAGCAGTAATGAAGGCATCAGAGATAAGAGAAATGTCGGTTGAGGAGCTCAACGAGAAGCTCTCAAGCCTTAAAGAAGAGCTTTTCGCTCTCCGTTTTCAGCACGCTGTAAATCAGCTTGAAAATACGGCTCGTCTTAAGGCTGTAAAAAAAGATATTGCCCGTGTAAAGACTATTCTGCGTGAAACAGAACTTGCACAGCAGTAAGAAAAGGAGGATTCAGCTAAATGTCTACTGAAAGAAACCTTAGAAAAACAAGAGTAGGTAAGGTTGTAAGCGATAAAATGGACAAAACAGTCGTAGTAGCTATCGTTGATAACGTAAAACACCCTCTTTACAAAAAAATCATCAAGCGTACCGTAAAACTCAAGGCTCATGATGAGAAAAATGAGTGCAGAATCGGTGACCGTGTTGAAGTTATGGAAACACGCCCGCTTTCAAAAGATAAAAGATGGCGTGTAACAAACATAATTGAAAAGGCTAAGTAATTTTTATAAGAGCTTTATGCTTGAAAGGAGGAACTCGCTGTGATTCAGATGCAGACTTATTTGAAAGTCGCTGATAACACAGGCGCAAAAGAACTTATGTGTATCAGAGTTCTGGGTGGTACAAGACGCAGATATGCAAATATCGGCGACGTAGTTGTGGCTTCTGTTAAGAAAGCAACACCCGGAGGCGTTGTAAAAAAAGGCGACGTTGTAAAGGCAGTTATCGTTCGTTCAGCAAAGGGTCTCAGAAGAGAAGACGGAACTTATATCCGCTTCGATGAGAACGCTGCTGTTATTATCAAAGAAGACAAAAACCCAAGAGGTACACGTATTTTCGGACCTGTTGCCAAGGAGCTTCGTGAAAAAGAATATACAAAAATTCTTAGTCTTGCTCCGGAAGTTCTTTAATCGGAGGTGTCACAATTATGAATAAAAAAGTTCACGTAAGAACCGGTGACACTGTTATTCTTCTCACGGGTAAATATGAGGATAAATACGAGAAGAACGGCGACAGAAAAACCGGTAAAGTCGTAGAAGTAAGCCCTAAAGAGGGTAAGGTTATCGTTGAAAATATCAATATGATAACAAAACACGTTAAACCCACAAGAATGGGTCAGCAGGGCGGTATCATAAGAACTGAAGCCCCTGTATATGCTTCAAAAGTTCAGCTTGTATGCCCTAAGTGCGGTAAGCCTACAAGAATAGGCCACGTTTTTGAGGACGGTAAAAAACTCCGCCTCTGCAAAAAATGCGGTAAATCTTTTGAATAATTAAAAGGAGAAACGACAATGGCAAGATTAAAAGATTTTTATGTTAGCGACGTTGCTCCCGCAATGATGAAGAAATTCGGCTATAAGAGCGTTATGCAGATTCCGAAACTCGATAAGGTCGTTATAAATGTCGGCGCAGGCGAGGCAAAGGATAATGCAAAAGTTATCGACGCTATCATGAATGATGTCGCTGCAATTACAGGTCAGAGACCTATCGTGTGCAGAGCAAAAAAGTCGGTTGCTAACTTCAAACTCCGTGAGGGTATGCCGATCGGTGTTAAAGTAACACTCAGAGGCGAAAAGATGTATGAATTTGTTGACAAACTCTTTAACGTTGCGTTCCCTCGTGTACGTGACTTCAGAGGTATAAGTGCGGATTCCTTCGACGGCAGAGGAAATTATTCCACCGGTATCAAGGAACAGCTTATCTTCCCTGAAATCGAATATGATAAGATTGATAAAGTAAGAGGTATGGATATCAATTTCATCACCACGGCTAATACCGATGAGGAAGGCAGAGAACTTCTCTCACTCCTCGGAGCACCGTTCATCAAGTAATTCAGGGAGGAAAATATTATGGCTAAAAAGGCAATGATTAACAAACAAAAGAGAACTCCCAAGTATTCCACAAGAGCATATAACAGATGTAAGATTTGCGGAAGACCACACGCATATCTCAGAAAATTCGGCATCTGCCGTATATGCTTCAGAGAACTTGCTCACGACGGTCAGATACCCGGCGTGAAAAAAGCAAGCTGGTAAAATACAAAAAGGAGGTCATCTGAATGCAAATCACAGATACAATCGCTGATTTATTAACAAGAATCCGCAATGCGAATACTGCTAAGCACCCCACAGTTGACGTTCCCGCTTCAAATGTAAAGAAGGCTATTACTCAGATTCTCGTTGATGAGGGTTATGTAAAAAGCTTTCAGGTTATTGAGGACGGAAAGCAGGGTGTTATAAGAATTACGCTTAAATACGGCGACAATAAGTCACCCGTTATTACAGGACTCAAAAGAGTTTCAAAACCCGGTCTGCGTATCTATTCAAGCTGCGCAGATATGCCTAAAGTAAGAAAAGGTCTGGGTATAGCAATCGTTTCAACTTCAAAGGGCATCGTTACCGATAAAAAAGCAAGAGAGCTTAACGTCGGCGGCGAAGTTCTTGCATACATCTGGTAAGGAGGAACTACATTATGTCAAGAATCGGCAGAATGCCCATTACAGTTCCGGCAGGTGTGGAAGTTAAAAACGATAACAACTGCATCACTGTAAAAGGACCTAAGGGCGAACTTACAAAACAATTCAGCACGGAACTCGGTATAGAAATCGCAGACGGTGCTGTAACAGTAACAAGACCAAGCGACGATAAAAAACATCGCTCACTTCACGGTCTTACAAGAACTCTCATCGCAAATATGGTTGAGGGTGTAACAAACGGCTTTTCAAAGACACTTGAAATAGAAGGTGTCGGTTATCGTGCCGCAAAATCAGGAAATAAAATCACGCTTAACCTCGGTTTCTCACATCCTGTTGTCTTTGAGGAAACAGCAAGCATAAAACTCGATGTTCCTCAGCCTAACAGAATAGTCGTAAGCGGTATAGATAAACAGGCTGTAGGTCAGTTTGCAGCCGAAATCCGTGAAAAACGTCCGCCTGAACCGTATAAGGGTAAGGGTATCAGATATGCCGGCGAACATATTATCCGCAAGGAAGGTAAAGCCGGTAAGGGCAAGAAGTAATTAAAAGGAGCAGATTGCTATGATAAAGAAATTCGACAGCAATAAGGCAAGAATCAAAAGACACCAGAGAATCCGCAATAAGATTTCAGGTACTCCGGAATGTCCTCGTCTGAATGTTTTCCGTTCGTCTAAGCACATTTATGCTCAGATTATCGATGACGTAAACGGTGTTACTCTTGCTTCGGCATCAAGTATGGACAAAGGCTTTGAGGGTAACGGCGGAAACGTTGAGGGTGCCCGCAAAGTCGGCGAAATGATTGCAAAAAATGCCGCTGAAAAGGGTATCAGTGCAGTCGTTTTCGACAGAGGCGGTTACCTCTATCACGGCAGAGTAAAAGAACTCGCTGAAGGTGCCCGTGAAAACGGCTTAAAGTTCTAAGAGGGAGGTAAAATAATGGCTAATATTGAAACACAAGCTCCTGAACTTCAGGAAAAAGTTGTTGCTATCAACAGAGTTTCCAAAACAGTCAAGGGCGGCAGAATTATGAAATTCTCAGCTCTCGTTGTTGTCGGCGACGGTAACGGCACTGTAGGCTTTGGTCTTGGTAAATCCGGAGAAGTTCCGGACGCTATCCGCAAGGGTATCGAAGACGCTAAGAAAAATCTCTGCAAAATTGCCCTCAAGGGAACTACAATTCCTCATGAAATCGTTGGCGAATTTGGTGCAGGCAGAGTTCTCATGAAACCTGCAGCACCCGGTACAGGTGTTATCGCAGGCGGTCCTGTCCGTGCAGTAATTGAAGTTGCAGGCATAAAGGATATAAGAACCAAGTCACTTCGTTCAAATAATCCCTGCAACGTTGTAAGAGCTACAATAAACGGTCTTAAATCATGCACTTCCGCAAAAGAAGTAGCTGAAAAAAGAGGCAAGTCCGTTAAGGAAATTTTAGGTTAAGGAGGCATTGACAATGGCTAAGAACATCAAGCTCATCAAAAGCCTCATTGGCAGAAAAAAAGACCAGATTGCTACAGCAAATTCTCTCGGTCTCAGAAAAATCGGCGATGTAACTACACAGCCCGACAATGCTCAGACTCAGGGCAAAATAAACAAGATTTCACACCTCATCGAGGTTACAGAAGCGTAAACAAGGAGGTGCAAACAAAATGAAAATTCATGAATTAACTCCGGCCGCTGATTCAAATAAGGCTGTAAAACGTGTAGGCAGAGGTCACGGCTCAGGTAACGGCAAAACTGCCGGTAAAGGTCACAAAGGTCAGAACGCACGTTCAGGCGGCGGCGTAAGAATCGGCTTTGAAGGCGGTCAGATGCCTCTCGCAAGACGTATCCCTAAAAGAGGTTTCAATAACATCTTCGCAACAAAATATGCTGTCGTAAATGTTTCAGACCTCAATAAGTTTGAAAACGGTACAGTTGTAGATGCAGAACTTCTTAAGGCTTCAGGTCTTATCAAAAAGGTTTATGACGGCGTTAAAATTCTCGGAAACGGAGAGATTACTGCTCAGCTTACAGTCAAGGCTGCAAAGTTCTCTCAGAGTGCTGTTGAGAAGATTGAAAAGGCAGGCGGAAAGACTGAGGTGATGTAATGTGTTCCAGACACTGAAACGTGCGTGGAGTGTTCCGGAAATCAGGAAAAAACTCCTCTACACATTGCTCATGATTATTATCTTCAGATTCGGAAGCGCAGTATCTGTACCGTTCCTTGATACAACAGTCGTAAGAAGCTGGATGGAACAGAACGCTACAAACGGAAACTTTCTCGAATACCTCAATACAATCACCGGCGGTGCACTTTCACAAGCAACATTATTTTCGCTTTCAATTACACCGTATATCAACGCATCAATTATTATGCAGTTATTGACATATGCCCTTCCTCCTCTGGAACGACTGCGTGACGAGGGTGAAGAGGGCAGGAAAAAAATTGACAAAATCACGGCATGTGTCGCATTGGCATTGTCGGTATTTATGGGATTTGCTTATTATCTTACTCTTAAATCGCAAATGCACGCCGTAAAATATACAACAGGCTGGCAAATGTATTTCTGCGCTGTTGTTATAATCGCCTGTTTCGTGGCAGGAGCGTCATTCGTCGTATGGATGGGCAACAGAATCAGTGATAAGGGAATAGGAAACGGTGTTTCTATGATACTCTTTGCAGGTATCGCCGCACGTTTCCCTGTTGATGCAGGCACACTCGTCCGCCTTATCGGACAACAGCCTTCAAAATATCTCTTCGTTACTATTGGTTATCTCGTTTTCATTGTTTTTGAATTTGCTTTCATCGTATTTATGAACGAGGCTGAAAGACGTATTCCTATACAGTATGCTAAACGTGTTGTCGGCAGAAAACAGTATGGCGGACAGAAAACTCATATCCCGATAAAAGTAATGATGAGCGGTGTAATGCCTATCATCTTCGCAATGTCATTCATGTCACTTCCGCAGACTATACAGCTTTTCGCAGGACAGCCTGAACAAGCAAGCGGTTTCTATTATCACTTCTGTAAATTCTTCTCAACAAGAAGCTGGTCATATGCAATACTTTACTTCATTCTTATCATCGCTTTCAACTACTTCTACGTATCAATTCAGTACAATCCCGTTGAAATTGCAAATAACCTCAGACAGAGCAACGGCGGTATCCCCGGTATAAGACCCGGCAAACCTACTTCTGACTATATCCAGAGAGTTCTCTCGAAAATAGCACTTGTCGGAGCAATATTCCTCGGAATTATCGCTATTATACCGATATTCTTCAGTATGGCAGACGAAAATCTGCATTCGCTTTCAATGGGCGGTACGACAATTCTCATCGCAGTAAGCGTTGCCCTTGAAACAACTCGTACACTGGAATCACAGCTTATGATGAGACATCACAAAGGTTTCTTGTCATAAGTTAAATAAGGAGGCAAAAATATGAATCTTATTTTCTTAGGACCGCCCGGTGCCGGAAAGGGAACTCAGGCAGAAGTTGTTGCCGATACTCTCAAAATCCCACAGATTTCCACAGGCAATATTCTCCGTGAAGCCGCTAAAAACGGTACAGAGTACGGGCTTAAAGCAAAGGCAGCTATGGACGCAGGCGCACTTGTTTCCGACGATATCGTTATAGGTATTCTCAAGGAAAGAATCGCTGAGGACGACTGCAAAAACGGCTTTATCCTCGACGGTTTCCCGAGAACGGTACCACAGGCAGAAGCTCTCGACTCTATGGGCATAAAAATTGACAAGGTAATCGAAATATACGTTCCCGATGAAACTATCAAACGCCGTGTATCAGGCAGACGTGTATGTCAGGGTTGTGGTGCATCGTACCACATCGAGTATAAGCCTTCAAAAGTTGAGGGTGTTTGTGACAAGTGCGGTGACAAGACTGTAATCCGTAAGGATGACCAGCCGGAAGTCGTTCTTGACCGCCTTGCTACTTATCACGAAAAAACTGCTCCTCTTAAAGATTACTATACGGCACAAGGCAAACTTGTTACTGTAGAGGGTCAGGAGGAAGTTGCTGAAACATCAAAACTCACTCTTGCTGCTGTAGGGGTAGAGTAATGAGCATAACTATTAAATCACCGTCCGAATTATCCATAATGCGTGAGGCAGGTAAAATAACCTGCGGCGCAATATGGTATGCGGGCGAAAGATTAAAGCCGGGTATGTCTACTCTTGACGTTGATAAACTCGTAGGAGAATATTACGCAAGACACGGCTGTAAATCCTGCTTTAAGGGTCTTTACGGATTTCCGGCAAATGCCTGTATATCGGTAAACGATGAGGTAATACACGGAATCCCGAAAGCAAACCGCAGGCTTAAAGAAGGCGATATTGTCAGCATAGATACGGGAGCTGCGTACAAGGGCTTTAACGGCGACAGTTGCTGGACTTTTCCTGTCGGTAAAATTTCTGACGAGGCAAAAACATTGCTTGAGATTACTGAAAAAAGCCTCTATGAAGGTATAGCTCAGGCTCAGGTTGGCGCAAGAATCGGAGATATTTCTCATGCTGTAGAAGAATATTGTGCTTCACGAGGCTACGGAATCGTAAGAAATTACTGCGGCCACGGAATCGGCAGAGAGGTTCACGAATCACCGGAAATACCAAACTGGGGACGTGCAGGCCACGGACCAAGACTTGTTTCCGGAATGACCATATGCATAGAACCTATGATAAATCAAAAAGGCGACGATGTGAAAACTCTCAAGGACGGCTGGACCGTGGTTACCACAAATGGTTCTCTGTCGGCTCATTTTGAGCACACAATCGCAATAACTCCTGACGGTCCCGTCATTCTGACCAAACCTTGACGGAGGAAAATTTATTGTGAAGCTGAATACTGGTTCTGTTGTAAGGGCTTCTGCGGGACGTGATAACGGAGGTTTTTTCGTAGTCGTTTCGCCGGAAGAAAATGGGTATTGCTTTATTGCGGACGGTAAAAGCAGAAAAATCGCTTCGCCGAAACGCAAGAATATAAAGCATATCCGCCCGACAAACAGTGTGATTGATATTAACGGTATAACTGATAAAAAGCTCCGGTCACTCCTTAAAGACTTTAAGGACGGAAAAGAGCAATGAGGAGGTTATTTAAGTGTCAAAAGAAGATGTAATCGAGGTTGAGGGCGTTGTCACAGACGCACTGCCAAACGCAATGTTCAAAGTACAGCTTGAAAACGGTCACGAGGTTCTCGCACACGTTTCAGGCAAACTCAGAATGAATTATATCAGAATAGTGCCGGGCGATAAGGTGAAACTTGAAATGTCACCGTATGACCTGTCAAAAGGCCGTATAACCTGGCGAGTTAAGTAAAAAAGAGGAGGTATTTCCTAATGAAAGTCAGACCTTCAGTAAAACCTATTTGCGAAAAGTGCAAGGTTATCAAACGTAAGGGCAGAATAATGGTAATCTGCGAAAATCCAAAGCACAAGCAGCGTCAGGGTTAATCCTGAACAAATTCCAATGGAGGTATAATTTATGGCAAGAATAGCCGGTGTTGACCTTCCGAAGAATAAGAGAATTGAGATTGGTCTCACTTATATCTACGGAATCGGTCGTCAGACTGCAACAGATATCCTCAAAAATACAGGCGTGAATCCTGACGTGAGAGTCAAGGATTTGGCAGAAGAGGATTTAGCTAAACTTCGTGACTATATTGATGAAAACTACACCGTAGAGGGTGACCTCCGCCGTGAAGTTGCACTCAATATCAAGAGACTTGTCGAAATCGGATGCTACAGAGGCGTTCGTCATAGAAAGGGTCTCCCGGTAAGAGGTCAGAGAACTAAAACAAACGCAAGAACCCGCAAAGGTCCTGTAAAGACAATCGCTAACAAGAAAAAGTAAGGAGGTTATGAGCTTTGGCACAGCAGAAAGGTAAAAAGGTTACTACGGTCAGAAGACGCAGAGAACGTAAGAATATCGAAAGCGGCGCAGTTCATATTCAGTCCACTTTCAACAATACAATCGTTACAATCACTGATACTCAGGGCAATGCCATTTCATGGGCAAGTGCAGGAGAACTTGGATTCAGGGGTTCAAAGAAATCTACTCCTTTCGCAGCTCAGACAGCAGCAGAAACAGCTGCAAAAGCTGCTATGGAACACGGACTCAAGTTCGTTGAAGTTTACGTAAAAGGACCGGGCGCAGGACGTGAAGCCGCAATCAGAGCCCTTCAGACTGCCGGTCTTGAAGTAAGAATGATTAAGGACGTTACTCCTATCCCGCACAACGGATGCCGTCCTCCCAAAAGAAGACGTGTCTAATCAAATCGGAGGTGTTTTTTAATGGCAGTACAGAAAGAACCTATTCTTAAAAAGTGCAGAGCTTTGGGCATCAGTCCTGCTGTTATGGGCGTTTCAAAAAAGGAATCAATCCGCTTTAAGAATGTCAATAACAGAAAAAAAGTTTCTGAATACGGACTTCAGCTTAAAGAAAAACAAAAGCTGAAATTTATCTACGGCGTACTCGAAAAGCCTTTCTATCACTATTTCGAGATTGCTTCAAAAATGGAGGGCAAGGCAGGTGACAACCTCATTACTTGCCTCGAATCAAGACTTGACAGCGTTGTTTTCAGAATGGGACTCGCTCTCACAAGACGTGAGGCAAGACAACTCGTTTCACACGGTCACTATACTGTAAACGGCAAAAAAGTCAACATTCCTTCTTATAGAGTAAAAGTCGGTGACGTTATCGCTCTCAGAGAAAAAGATAAGACTTCCGAAAAATTCAAGACTACAGTTGAGGAAACTAAAGACAGAATCGTTCCGGTATGGCTCGATGCTAAAAAAGACGATTTTTCTGCAACAGTTACTCGTCTTCCTTCAGCTGAAGATATTGATTATGAGGTAGCTACACACCTCATCGTTGAGCTTTATTCTAAGTAATCAGCCGATTACTGATATTACTGAAATTAAACTCATAAACATTTATTGCGAAACAGGAGGGTTTTTATGCTGGAAAAAATCAACAAGCCGGATATCGATATTGTAGAACTTAAAAGTGACGGCAAATACGGCAAATTCGTTTTAGCACCGCTTGAGCGTGGATATGGTATAACTCTTGGAAACAGCCTCAGACGTGTGCTGCTCTCCTCACTTCCGGGTGTAGCTGTTACATCAGTGAAACTTTCCGGCAAAGACGGTACGGTTCACCATGAGTTGTCAACAATTCCGGGTGTCAAGGAAGATGTTACAGAAATTATCCTCAGTATTAAAGGTCTTACCGCAAAACTCTACGGAGAAGGTCCAAAGACTGTCTACATTGAAGCAGAGGGTGAATGTGAAATAACAGCCGATGACATACAGAATGATTCGGAAGTCGTCATTCTTGACCCCGGTATGCATATCGCTACTTTAAGCAAAGATGCAAAACTCTATATGGAAATCACTATCGATAAGGGCAGAGGCTATGTTTCCGCAGAAAGAAATAAAAAGCTCAACCCGAATATGCCTGTTGACGTTATCGCTGTAGACAGCATCTATACACCTGTTCTGAAGGTTAATTATACTGTTGAAGATACTCGTCTCGGTCAGGTTACAGACTATGACAAACTAACTATGGAAGTATGGACTGACGGTACAGTTTCCGCAAAAGAGGCACTTTCACAAGCAGCAAACCTCCTCAATGAACACCTTAAACTGTTCATTGACCTCTCGGAAGAAGCAGGTCTTACTGAAATCCTTGTTGAAAAAGACGAAAAGGGTAAGGAGAAAATCCTTGAAATGACTATCGAAGACCTCGATTTGTCGGTACGTTCATTTAACTGCCTTAAACGTGCAGGAATCAATACAGTAGATGACCTCATCAACAAGTCAGAGGAAGAAATGATGAAGGTCAGAAACCTTGGAAAGAAATCCT
This sequence comes from uncultured Ruminococcus sp., assembly GCA_947624295.1. Classification (GTDB taxonomy): domain Bacteria; phylum Bacillota; class Clostridia; order Oscillospirales; family Ruminococcaceae; genus Ruminococcus. Next base: position 41,328 of record CANQJV010000007.1, read on the forward strand.
TCGACGAGGTTAAGGAAAAACTCCAGTCACTGGGCTTTGACCTCTCCTCCGAAGAAGAATAATACTATTATCACTTAAAGAAAAGGAGTGAATTACATGCCGGGTACAAGAAAGCTGGGAAGAACTTCTGACCACAGAAAAGCAATGCTCAGAGGCATGGTTACTTTCCTTCTCGAAAACGGTAAGATTGAAACTACCGTCACAAGAGCTAAGGAAGTCCGTGCTGTTGCAGAAAAAATGATTACTATCGGTAAGAATAATGACCTGCATTCAAAGCGACAGGTAATGTCTTATGTAACTAAAGAATCTGTTGCAAAGAAACTCTTTGATGAGATTTCACCAAAATATGCAGACAGAAACGGCGGTTATACACAAATTATCAAAATCGGTCCTCGCCGTGGCGATGCCGCTGAAATGGCTATAATTAAACTTGCTGACTAATCAGTAAATATAATCCGTTCTCGCCAATGGGAACGGATTTTTTGTAAAAAAGGAGATAATTATGAAAAACAAAGTTACTATGATTTTATCAACAGCTTTATCCACTGCATTGACAGCTTGTTTTTTTGCAATGAATGCGTTTGCGGAGGGCGAAACGGCAACTGATACTGCACAACAGGCAACAGCCGGAAACAGCTTTTTTAGTTTTATACTCCCACTCCTGCTGATGTTCGTACTGCTCTATTTTCTGGCGATAAGACCTCAGAGAAAACAGGAAAAAGAAGCTAAGGAAATGCAAAGCAGTATACAGATAGGCGACGAAATCGTTACAAATGGCGGTATTATCGGAATGGTGGTTCGTATAGGCGACGATAACATCGTTATTGAAACAGGCGGTGAAAGAAATAAAATCAGAATAAAAAAATGGGCAATTGCTGAAAACGTTTCCGCAAATGAACGTGCAAAACAGGCTCAGCCTAAACCTAAGTCACCAATTGAATCAGCTTCTGTTTCGGAAAATGATGACGACAAAAAGAAAAAGAAATCAAAAAAATCCGATGATTCCGGAAAGGAATAATAAAACAAGCCTCCGCATAGAATGTAGTAATTCTAATTGCGGAGGTTTTTTCATGCGCCGTCATCGCCAGAGTTTGTGGACAAACACTTTTTTCAGTTTCGCCGTGCCCGTTTCAGCAGGAATTGCCTGTATTCTTTTATGCAGTGTGATTTTTTCGGTACTTGCTTTTTTTGTGTTCGGGAATATGATGTTTGCAGATATATTTACTATACTTTCCCTCTCAGCAGGAGGAGTTTCAAGCGGTTGGATTTGCGGAAAATACCGCCGTCACCGTGGATTGATTGACGGGATTATATGCGGTTGTGCATTATATGCAATTATTTTTGTTACAGGGGATATTTTTGGTGAAATTGCCGATATAAGAAAATTACTCCTGCTTGTAGTTGCAGGAGCAATTGGCGGAATATCGGGAGTTAATTCCAAACGCCCGAAAAATCTTATGTAATTGTTTTAACTGATATTAGCTTTTTGATTTTATGTATTGGGAAATTTCGTATTCTATCTGTTGTATATCACCGTAAGTGCGAATTATTTTGTAACCGCATCTTATTACAATTTCATTAACAAAATTATCACGCTCTATTCTGCTGATTCTGTTGTGTGTACTGTCATCAAGTTCAATCAGAATGACAACTTTAGTTTCGTCAATTATTGCAAAATCGATATGTTTTGATGATATTTTGTTGAAATATTTATAAAAATCGCTTTTAGGCACACTGTCTTTTACTTTCACTAAATCGGCGAGTCTTATTTTCATTAACACATTTAAGTCATTTCTTTGAGCGATGATTTTTAATGCCCTGAAAAAATTATACTCTTTGTTTGTGAGAAGATTAACAGCTTGATATGGGAAATACTGATTGTTGTTGTAAGTTGTGTTATAATAATTATTTACAGGCGGTATATAATTTTGGGGTGAATTGTAGTTATATTGTCCTTGCTGATTATTGTTAAATGTTGATACTGTATTTTGCGGAGGGACGTAATTTTGTCCTGTTTGCATTTGCTGATTATTTTGGTATTGTTCAGGTGTATTTATTGGCGGTAAATAGTTGTTATTATTGTTGTCATTTGATTTCTTTTCTGAATCAATTGAATTTAATATTACAATTATTGCTATTATAATTAAAACTACAGTTACTATTGCGCCGAATATTAGATATATAATAAGAGAATCCATATTTTTACTACTCCATGTATATGTTTTGTTAATTATGTAAATCAATAATCACCCGAAGTATCTTCCATAAGTTTGAACTCTATCTCGTATGTTGTAATTTTACCGCTTTTGTCAATATGAGCGCATTTTGCAGGGACTTTATCGCCTGCTTTGTATTTGTTGGTGAGTGCGTTGAAAAGCTCGTCATATGAAGTAACGGGAGTACCGTCTATTTCAGTAATAAAATCGCCCGGTTTGAGTTCAGTGTTAGCAATATCGCAGTCAGGGGAAATCTGGTCTATATATATTCCACGGAAATCCTCAGGCAAATCAAAGCCGAGTTTTTGCTCAATTGACTCAATGCTTAACTCGTTATTCATACCGATAAGCGTAATACCTATTCTGAAACGTCCGCTTACAAAGCCGTTATTTATGAGTTCCTCGATAATAGGCTTAGCCTCGTTTATAGTTATTGCGAAACCAAGACCTTCATAGAAAGTGCTTGCGTATTTTGAAGATGTAATCCCGATAACCTGCCCGTACATATTCACCAATGCACCGCCTGAATTTCCGGGGCTTATATCGGCATTTGTCTGTATGCAGTTCATTTCGAATCCGGTCGAATCGCTTTTTATTTTCCTGTTTACAGCCGAAACAATACCGTCAGTGACTGTATTTGAAAGCCCAGCGGGATTTCCGACAGCAATAACCTGTTCGCCGACTATTACTTCATCAGAATCGCCGAGAACAGCAGGTGATAAGTTATCAGCTGTAATTTTAAGCACGGCAATGTCAGTTTTGGAATCCCTGCCGATTACTTTAGCGGAGTACACTCTGCCGTCAGCAATATGCACATCATGATAACCGTTTGCGTTGAGAACATGGGCATTTGTGACGATATATCCCTCATCTGAAAGGATAACGCCTGAACCTGTACCCAGAAGAGTCTGATGCATTGCGTCTGAATACGTGTATATTTCGACGATTGAGTCACGTACAGCAGCAGCAGCACCTTCTGTAGTGTATCTGCCGTCTTCGTCAACAAAATTTTCAGTTTTATTTGCACCGGCAGGTTTAGCACTTTGGTAAATTATCACATTATTTTTGCTTAATGTTGAAAGAGCTTTTTCACTTTTGACTATATCGGAAATAATCCCGTAAGTGCCGATAATTAAAGTAATCAGAACAAGTATAAAGAATATGATAATAATTGTATGTTCATGGCGGATATGTTGTTTTTTGAGTTTCAATTCCTCAAGTTTTATATTTTCAGTGATATTCACATCGGAATTTTGCCGAAATCCTATCGGTTCATACATAAACGGTTCATATTGCGGAGTTTGTTCAATTTGTCGGGGATTTTCCGTCGGTTGGGGATTTTCGGTATTGTTATATATATTATCTTTTTCGTCCATAATCACTTCTCCTTTGCAATTGTCGGATTTTCGGGAATCTGAATCTGAAACTCCGTGTATTCACCGTAAACGCTTTTAACAACAATATGACCGTTATGAAGATGCACGATTTTACGTGATATTGACAGCCCAAGTCCAAGACCTGTTTTATCTTTGCCACGAGAAGAATCGGTTTTATAGAAACGGTTGAAAACCTGCTGTATTTCGGAATCTCTAAGCCCTTCGCCTGTATTTCTTATGCCGATTATACATATGTCATCTTTTTTATCAAATGAAAACGACAATTTACCGCCATCATTGACAAATTTCACAGCATTTTCCACAAGATTATATACAACTTGCTGCATAAGGTCAGGGTCAATGATTGCAGTAAGGCGACTGCTGTCGAGTTCCTCTATTTCAAGGTGTTTTTCTTCAATTTTCTTTTCGAACATAAATACTACTTTTATAACAAGGTCAGTGAGGTTAGTTTCCTGAAAATTGGGCGACATGGTACCTGATTCGAAACGGCTCATATTAAGCATTGAAGTTATAAGGACTTTCAGGCGTTTTATTTCCTGCGATACAAGAACAAGATATTCCTGTTGTTTGCTTTTTTTGATAGTGCCGTCAAGTATACCGTCAACAAAACCGCCTATTGTAGTCATAGGAGTGCGGAGTTCGTGCGAAACATTTGCGATAAAAGTCTTGCTTATTTCCTCAGATTTCTCGAAATTCGAGGCGAGCATATTCACACTTTCGGAAATATGCTTCAGATTTGGCGATAAATCGGTTTCAAGTTTTTCTGAAAAGTCACCCTTTGTATATTTGTCGATAATCCTGTAGAAATCGCTCTCAAATTTAATATGTCTGCTGATTTGTTTTTTCATAACGAAATAGCATACTAAAAGCGAAATAATGGCAAGGATTATATAGAAAACAGTGATTTTTATTGTAAAATTATTTATATTATCCGTATCGCCGTACACAAGAAGATAAAAGCTGTTATTTTGCACGTTGAATTGTCTGCCGAAAAACAAATACGGTTTACTGTACGATAGCGAGGGCGAACAAAGTTCTAAAACTTCAGCATTATAATCAATGCGCATACGCATACTTTCGTCAAGAGGGGTATTTTCGGGGCAGTCTGAAACGATACATTTGCCGTTGACATCATACATACAGATTCTTAAATTATGATTATCCATAAGTTTCTGCCTGAGATTATTGGAATAGTCAATATAATTTTCGTTATCTGATATATATTCAGAAGAAATTGCACTTATGTAGAAATTCCCGACATCTTTAAGACCATTCAGCCTTGAATTTTCGAAAAGTTTTGAGCAGAAACTGATGATTATTATTCCCGTAACAAGTATGACAAGGAGAATTATAATCATAGTGTAGCGGAAAAGCCTGTAATAATTGCTGTCCTTGACATTCAAAGAGCATCACCTCCGAAATAAACAGGGGACAGTGTTAAGTCCCCCTTGAATTATTTTATTGCCTGAATTATTACTGTTTATTCTTCTTCGTCAGCCTCAAATTTATAGCCTACGCCCCATACTGTTTTGAGAGCCCACTTATCAGAAACATTCTCCAGTTTTTCACGGAGCCTTTTAATATGCACGTCAATAGTTCTCGAGTCGCCATAGTACTCAAATCCCCATACTTCGTCAAGGAGCTGGTCACGGGTGTAAACTCTGTTAGGATTTGATGCAAGGTAGTAGAGTAATTCGAGTTCTTTCGGCGGAGTATCTATATTTTTGCCGTTGACTTTCAGTTCATATCGAGTCATATTCACGGACAGTTTATCGTAGTGAACCTCTTTTATTTCGGGTTCAACGTTGACGTATCCTGCACGCCTTGTTACAGCGTTTATACGAGCAATGACTTCTTTAGCGTCAAAAGGTTTAACAATATAGTCATCTGCGCCGAGTTCCAGACCTATAACTTTATCAATAGTTTCGTCTTTAGCGGTAATCATTATAATCGGGACATTTGATTTTTTGCGGATTTCCCTGCAAACCTGCCAGCCGTCCATACCGGGAAGCATTATATCAAGCAGAACCATATCAGGTTTCAGTGCATTGAATTTCACGACAGCTTCCTCACCGTCGTGGGAAAGAATAACGCTGTAATTATCTTTTTCGAGGTAGAGGCGGAGAAGGTCGCAAATATTTTTGTCGTCGTCAACAATCAGGACTTTCAGATTTTTTTCGTTAGCCATTTTATTACCTTCTTTCAGTAATGATTATATAATTATATTATACCGCAAATAAAACAAAATGTCAATATGAATTTTTTTGATTTTTATACAAAAACAAATTTTATACAAAACTTAAAAAGCCGTCCATTGAGGAACGGCTTTTCTGTTATGATTCAGGATTTTTATTGTCAGTTTTTTTGATATTTTCCCTTGCGGAACGGTAATTAGCGGATTTCGGGTCTAATTTCAGGATAAGATTTTTAACATCTTCGTCAAGCGTGAGATTATACAGGATTTTCAGCGTATTGACTGCATTGAGATTATCTTTTTGCGCCATATAATAAGCTGAAAGTTGTGATGCCATTTCGATTACTTTCTGGTCAGCACCGAAATTTATATCATATTTTTTCATTGTTTTAATTATCTCATTGCGTGACTTCATTGTGACCGGTGTACCCTTGAGTGATGCAACGTGCTGCATTTCAAGCGGAACAGCGGGATTTGCGTGGAACATTGTACTTGCGATGTAGAAAGTAATCGCATCTTCATATTCACCAAAATCCGTAAGAGTATAGCCGACATTTTCGTAACATCTGGCAATAGCTACGGGAGATGAGGCGATTTCGAGAGTTTGCCTTGTTGTTTCGAGAACCATTTTCTTATTGCGTATGATTTTATAGACTTCTGTCAGTTCAAAGCGGGGTCCTACGTCAACAGGGTTATATTCTATAGCTTTTTCGAGTACGGGGATAGCATCTATATTTGCGCCTGTTTCGATAAGCAGGTAAGCGTACGTCGTGATATACGTGGCGAAATCAAAAGGTGTGCGGTGGAGTTCTTTCTCCTGTTTGAACAAAAGCTGACAGAGGTTTTCCTCAAAGGGATTCCTCAGGGAAACATATTTTATTTTATCTGTTTCAGCGTATTCAAGTATAATTTTTTTGTAAAGTTTTTCAGCAAGAGGAATCGCCTCAAGAGGTTTCTTTGCGTTAATAAGATTTACAATATTTTGGTGCATTTCGTCAAGGCGCACACCGTCAATACGTGTAAGGCGTTCAAACTCGTTGCGCTGTTCAGGAGACATATTTTCGAGGATAAGTTCCCCGACAGCTTTAAGCCCGTCAAAATCTCCTGCTTTAGCAAATTTTTCGCCTTCGCTTTTAAGTATCTTGTCATTTTCTTCAGGTGAATCGCCGAGTTTCTTCCTGAGTTCAGCGATTATATCTTTGTATTCCATTGAATTACCTCATATAATTATTTTTTTCTTTTAGCCATTTCTTTCTGGAATTTGGCATCAATTTTCTGTTGTTTCTTCAATTCCTTTTGTTGTGCTTTTGTAAGCGGTAAATCAGACATACTTGATGAAGATGAAGGACGTGAAGAAGACGGAATAGGTCTTGAGAAAGATGAGGACTGTTGTCTTGAAGGAGTTTTGAATTCCTCATATGTAGGCACATTTTTATTCATTTTTGCTTCAGCCTCTTTCTTTTTCTTGAGCGAATCATCGCCAAGCTGAGAAAGAACGTCCTCAATTGAATCAAGAACCATAGATTTCGGCTTAAGACCTTGTGATTCTGTAAGGCTCTTTGTATCGTCTTTTGACTCTGAAATCGCATTGATGAAAGCCTGCGAAGTTGATTTGGAATGCGGATTTGTTGCGATTTTAGAGACATTAGCGGTAACAGGCGAACCTTTAGCGGCATCAGCAGCGGCAATTTTCTGACCGATAGTCATATCTTTTTCCGCAACAGGTTCATCGAGAGAGTCGAGAACTGCCTGAAGCCTTGAATTTTTATCAAGTGAAGAATATTCAGGCTGAGCGGGCTGAGCAGGCATTTGCATAGGCATACCCATTTGAGGCATAGGCATACTCATCTGAGGCATAGGCATCATTATAGGCTGACCGTTCTGGTCGTATCCCTGTAAAATCATCTGCATATAAGCGTAAACAGGCTGACCGTTCTGGTCGTATCCTGTAATTTGCGGAACAGTAACTATCTGACCCATACCCATATTCATACCTGCTATAGCAGGAGCAGGCTGAGGCATAGGAGCTACAGGCGGAGGAGTTACAGGCACAGTCTGAACAGGTGCAGGCTGAACAGGCTGAGATACAGGCTGTTTTGGTGCTGTCTGTTTTGGAGCAGATTGCTTTTGCTTTTTAGCAGAAACAGGTTCAGGAGCAGGTTTAGGAGTTTCAGTGGCTGGAATTTTAATATCTTCTATTTTCGTAGTCGGTATTTCGGGAGCAGGAATTGCAATATCATCAATTTCAGCAGACGGAATTTCAACAGCATCAATTTCAGTTGACGGGATTGCAATATCATCGATTGCAGGAACGGCAATATCATCAATTTCGGGAACCGATGTATTGTCAGCTACAGGAGCAGTAATATCCTCAATTTCGGGGATTGCAATATCATCGATTGCAGGAACAGCAATATCTTCGATTTCGGGAACAGATGTTCTGTCAGTTACAGGAGCAGTAATATCCTCGATTTCGGGGACTGAAATATCGTCAATTACAGGCGGAGTCTGCTGTTCATCGAAAATTTTGTTTGCAATGTTATCCCATTCGCTTGCGCTGTCTGAATTTGTATCGTACATTGAATCGAAAAGGCTTTCGTCATCATCGTCCATATTTATGTAATCTGTTGAATTAGTTTTTTCAGATTCTGCTGAATTATCTATAGAGAACATACTTAAAATATCATCATCAGCTTTATTCTCCTGTTTTTGGCTTAAAGCAGGATTATTCTGCATAGCTGAAAGTGCGTCGGAAATATCATCGATTACAGGCGGAGCAGGTTCTTCGTCGTAAGATGTATTGTTTTCGGAAGATGATACAGAAAACTGCGCAAGAAAATCATCGCTGTCATCTTTTTCAGGAGTGCCGGCTTCTTCAGCAGGCTTATTGATAGCAAACTGTGCAAGGAAATCTTCTTCTTCGGGTTCTTCAGCAGGCAGTTCAGGTTCTTCAGTAGGTTTTTTGATAGCGAACTGTGCAAGGAAATCTTCTTCTTCAGGTTCTTCAGCAGGCTGAACAGGTTCTTCTGTAGGTTTCTTGATAGCAAACTGCGCAAGGAAATCGTCATCAGATTCTTCTTTTGCAGGCGGTTCAGGTTCTTCTACAGGTTTCTTGATAGCGAACTGTTTGAGGAAATCGTCATCAGATTCTTCTTTTGACGGCTGAGGAGGAGCTGATTGTGTGTAATTATCGGTATTTGCCTGAACATTTTCTGTTGTGGGAGCATTGTATTCAGGTTCAGGAGGAGCAGTGGAAGTCGGTTTAACAGCTAATTCAGACAATTGCACAAGACCTTCATCGTCCATACCTTTTTTAGCTCTTGCTTTTTCTTCTTTAAGGAGAGCCTTCATTTCTTTAGAGTCAGCTTTAATCATTTCTTTAGCGATTTTAGCCTTACATTTTTCGCAGGTCAATTCGCCGAGGTAATTCATTTCACCGCCTTTGCGGTAGCGTGATGCAGTTTCGGGTTTCATGAGATTGATTCCGCAGGCAGTTTTCTTATCGTTGTAAGTGCCGTGAACCAAATCATTGAAAGAAGCCGTTACAAGGGTAATTTTCATAACATTCTCCATTCTTTATTTTAGTTTTTAGTTTTTACAGTTAGGGCAGTCTTAAGACTTATTATTGCTGTCATCGTCCGTACCGTTTTGAGATTTAAGTCTTTCTTCTTTTAGAAGTGCTTTCATTTTTTTAGAGTCGGCTTTAATCATTTCCTTAGCGATTTTGTTTTTACATTTCGGGCAGGTAATTTCGCCGAGGTAATTCATTTCATTGCCTTTCTGACATCGTGAAACGTTATCAGCTTTAGTAATATTTATTCCGCATCTTGTTTTTTTATCATCGTCATAAATTCCGTGGGTCAAATTTTTCAGAGAATCTGTAACAAGGATAATTTTCATAATATACTCATATACTCCGTTTCTTTGAAATTTCACTTTTCTGAAAGTTTTCTGAAAGTGAGGGAAATAATCAATACTATACAGATATATTATAACTCATATATAAAAAAAAATCAACCTTTTATTGAAAATTAAAGTGCAAAATTATACTTAAAATTAAATTTTCGTCAAAAATAACAAAATGTTATTGACTTTTTTGTTAAAAATCCCACTTGAAATTTTGAATAAATGTGTATACACTGCAAAATATAGTTAAAATATATAGTAAATTTGCAATATAATTTTATTAAAAAAAGTTTTTTCAGGAAAAAATAAAAATACTATTGCAGAATTTGTGAATTTGTAGTATAATAATAATGTATTTATTGTTATCGGATATGCGGACTGAATTACATCATGACATTATTGTTCAGACGTTTCCGGAATGGAGGTCTAATATATGAAACTTATTTCAGTTGTTGTGCCATGTTACAACGAACAGGAAGTTCTCCCGATGTTCTATGAGGAGATTACAAAAGTTACCGGCGAAATGAAAGAAAAAAATCCTGAACTTGAGTTTGAGTACCTGTTTATAAACGACGGTTCAAAAGATAGAACGCTTGAAATTTTCAGGGAACTTGCCTCGAAAGACAAGCGTGTAAGATATATATCTTTTTCGAGGAATTTCGGTAAGGAATCAGGTATATATGCAGGTTTGAAAAATTCTAAAGGGGACTATGTTGTTGTTATGGACGCTGATTTGCAGCATCCGCCGGCTTTTCTCCCGCAAATGTACGATTACGTCAAGGACGGCGAATATGATTGTGCTACGACACGGCGTATCAGCAGACAAGGCGAATCAAAAGTACGGTCATTTTTCGCACGTATGTTCTATAAAATAATGAACAAAATTTCCGATACCGAAATTGTTGACGGTGCGCAGGATTTCCGTTTTATGACAAGACAAATGGTTGACGCTGTACTTTCGATGTCTGAATATAACCGTTTTTCAAAGGGTATTTTCAGCTGGGTAGGGTTCAGAGTAAAATATATGCCCTATGAAAACGTTGAACGCCCTGCCGGAACGACTTCGTGGTCATTTTGGGGACTTTTCAAGTACTCGCTTGAGGGAATCATGGCTTTTTCGACTTTCCCACTTGCAGTGTCGATTTTCATGGGAATAATCTGCCTTGTTCTTTCAGTGATTGTGTTCATGGCAGGTATTGCCGTATCACTTGTCACGGATAAGAAATTCAGCGGTTTTGCAGGCATTTCATTAGCACTTGCAATAGGCGGTATTCAGCTTGGCTGTATGGGTATTATGGGGCAGTATATCTCAAAAATGTACCTTGAAGTCAAAAAACGTCCCATTTACATTGCAGGCGAAACCGATGAGGATTTCAGAAACAAGGATAAGGTTGAATAATGAATAAGCGGACAAGGCTTATTGTATCGCTTCTTTTTGCTGTAATTATCGTTCTTGCTGCTGCAATTACAAGGTTTTATGTGAATGTCCCCGAAAATATGCAGAGTGACAATAATAAGTCCGAAATAGTCAGCACTGTTGAAACGGACAGCGCAGGGAATATAATTTTCAGCAACGGCAAGGGCAGTTTTGGGATTGCCGATTCTGTGAGAATCACCGCAAATCCTGAATGGCAAATGCTGGAGTTCGCAGGCGACGGAAGATGTATCGCCTCAAAAAAAATAGGCAGTGAGATTCTTTTCGGCTGTATCGATTACGACGGAAACGTTATCACACCGTTCATATACCGTGAAATAAAACAGTATATTATAAATAATTCAACAATATATTGTGCAGAAAGTGCTGTTGACGGTTCATACGTTCTGTATAACGAGAACTTTATGCCGTTTTTTAGGCGTTCGTGGGATACGTGTGATTTTGGTGAAGATGGAATTGTAATTACCGATAAATCGGGAACATACACATTTTCAGCTGATTCAGGCGAACTTCTTTTCAAGAGCGCATCAGTTTCGGGTGAAGTAATGGCTTGCCCGTATAATCTCAATATATACAGCCGTGTACTTCTCTCGAAATTATCGCCCTCTATCATTGAGAAAATGATTTCCGACGCTGAAAAGTACCTTGAATATGCGTATACACTGAAAGACGGGATTTTACCCGAAATAACATCAGGGAATTTTTCATCATTTGTTCCTGCATTTGCAAATGATACGAATATAATTTCACGGAAAATGCTGGGGATTCCTGAAATACACATATATTCCGTGAGTTCAAATGACGGCATACCGAAATATGATGTTTCAGTGAATGCCGATACCGAAATTATATATTATGACGAATACGGCGAAAGAAAATCCCTTTATGACAACTACAGGATTTCCGTGAAATTCAGCGGAAGTTCAGAGAATGACATTTACGCTGTTTCAGGGAAATTTGAACTTGATTCGCCGGTATACCCTGAACCTGAACCGGTTATTGAAGAAAATCAGGAGCAGAATATTATGACTGTCAATTGATTTTTTTTTTATAATTTTTACAAAGTTACAGAAGGAGTTTTTGTTATGTCAAAAAAAGTTGCAGTAATTATGGGAAGCGACAGCGATTTCCCAATTGTCAAGTCTGCTGTAGAAGAACTGAAAAAATACGGTGTTGAAACTGAATGCCGTGTAATGAGTGCACACCGCACACCTGCTGAGGCTGCACAATTTTCAGCTGATGCAAGAAAAAACGGATTTGGTGTTATTATATGTGCGGCAGGAATGGCGGCTCATCTTGGCGGTGTTATTGCCGCACATACAACATTGCCTGTTATCGGCATTCCCATGAAATCATCAGTACTTGAGGGCATGGACGCTCTGCTTGCTACTGTTATGATGCCTCCGGGAGTACCTGTTGCTACAGTAGGCATAAACAGTGCAAAAAATGCGGCTATCCTTGCGGTGCAGATACTTGCCGTGGAAGATGAAGTGCTTGCCGGAAAACTTGAGGCTGAAAAGAAAAAAACAGCGGACGGTGTACGTCAGAAAGATGCTGAATTACAGGAGAAAATCAAAAATGTTTGATAAAAATAATAAACGCTTTGTTATCAAGGAAAAACAGACTTTCGGTGTATCTGAGATACAGATTATTGTTGATACCGTTACAGGTGTCAACTATATCTGCACATCAATATCAGGGCTTACACCTCTTCTTGACAGCAGCGGAAATGTAGTTATTGACAAAATTTCAGATAAATAATCGCTTAACCTGTTCACAAATATGTGAACTTGTATATATTTCATAAATTCTCAAGGAGGAATTTCAAAATGGAAAATGTAACAAAAATGGAACAGCTTTATGAGGGCAAGGCTAAGAAAGTCTATGCCACAAACAACCCTGAACTTGTCATCGTTGATTACAAAGACGATGCTACCGCTTTCAACGGCGAAAAGAAAGGTACTATTTCAGGCAAGGGCGCAATCAACAACAGAATGACAAACTATATGTTCAAAATGCTTGAAAAAGAGGGCGTTCCGACTCATCTCGTAGAGGAAATCAGCGACAGGGAAACTATTGTTAAAAAAGTTTCTATCGTTCCCCTTGAGGTTATTATCAGAAACGTTGCCGCAGGAAGTTTTTCAAAGAGAATGGGCGTTGAGGAAGGTAAAAAACTTCTCACACCTATTCTTGAATACAGCTACAAAAATGACGATTTGGGAGACCCTTTTATAAACGACTACTATGCGCTTGCACTTGGTCTTGCAACAAAGGAAGAACTTGATACTATCGCAGAATACGCATTCAAAGTAAATGATTTTATGGTTAAATTCTTTAAGGGACTTAACATTGACCTTATCGACTTCAAAATCGAATTTGGCAGGACTTCTGACGGTAAAATTATTCTTGCCGATGAAATTTCACCTGATACCTGCCGTTTCTGGGACAGCACAACTCACGAGAAACTTGACAAAGACCGTTTCCGCAGAGATATGGGCGGAGTTGAAGAAGCATATCAGGAAATTATGAAAAGACTTATGGGAGAATGATTTATGGGCGGATTTTTTGGTGCAGCCTCAAAAAACGACTGTATTGTTGATGTTTTTTACGGTACTGATTATCATTCACATCTTGGCACAAGACGTGGCGGTATGACTTCATATTCCGATGACATTGGTTTTCAGAGGAATATCCATAGTATTGAAAATTCGCCGTTCAGGACAAAGTTTGAAGATGATGTCGTAAATATGCGTGGCAGACTTTGTATTGGCTGTATAAGCGATACTGACCCTCAGCCTATTATGGTTCGTTCGAAACTCGGCTTGTATGCGGTGTGTTCTGTCGGGATTATCCGTAATTCAGATGCGCTTGTTGACGAACTCCTGCAAAACGGTTGTGCGAATTTCGAGGCAATGAGCAGCGGCAACATAAATTCAGGCGACTTGATTGGCGCATTGATTGCTCAGAAAGATAATTTTGTTGACGGAATACGATACGCACAAAGTAAAATCGAGGGTACAATGTCGCTTATCATACTCACGAAAGACAGTATTATTGCTGCCCGTGACCTTTACGGCAGACTTCCCATCATTATCGGTAAACGCTGGGACGGTTACTGTCTGTCAACGGAATCGTTTGCATTCCAGAAACTCGGCTATGAAACTTACAAGGAACTCAAAGCAGGCGAAATTGTTGAAATAACGGCTGATGAGTGCAAAGTGCTTGCGGAAGGCGACCCTTCCAAAATGAAAATATGTACTTTTTTGTGGACGTATTACGGTTATCCTACAGCTTGTTACGAGGGCGTGAATGTAGAAGTAATGCGCACGAGAAACGGCGAAATAATGGCTGAAAACGATATAAGAGCCGGTAAATTGCCTGATGTTGACTACGTATGCGGTGTACCTGATTCAGGTACTCCTCACGCAATAGGTTACGCTAACAGGAGTGGTATACCGTTTGCAAGACCGTTCATAAAGTACACACCTACATGGCCACGCAGTTTTATGCCTACTAACCAGAGTATGCGCAATAAAGTTGCGAAAATGAAACTTATTCCTGTACACGAACTAATAGAGGGCAAGAAACTGCTTTTTGTTGATGACAGTATAGTACGTGGTACGCAAATGCGTGAAACAGTGGAATTTCTGTACGAAAACGGCGCAAAAGAAGTCCATATGCGTTCAGCTTGTCCGCCTATTATGTACGGCTGTAAGTATCTGAATTTCTCAAGAAGCCATTCGGAACTTGAACTGATTGCACGTCAGATTATTGACGAATCAGAGGGTGAGGAAGGCGTAAAATATCTTGCTGAATACAGTGACTCAAGTACTGAAAGAGGCAAGAGACTGCGTGACGAAATATGCAGGCGGTTGAAACTCACATCTCTTGAATTTCAGTCACTTCCGGGCAAAGTAAAAGCTGTAGGACTGCCCGAATGTAATTTGTGTACATATTGCTGGAGCGGTAAAGAATAATAATAAATATATTTACAAGGGCAGGAGGAGGATAATTTTTTCTTCCTGCCTGCTTTATTAAGTAAAAGGAGTTAAATTGCTATGAACAACAGTTTTTCTGAAAGTTACAAAAAAGCGGGAGTTGATGTTACAGCCGGTTACAAGTCGGTGGAACTCATGAAACAGCATATCGCAAGAACAGTGCTTCCGGGGTGTATATCGGGAATCGGAGGTTTCGGCGGTCTGTTTGAACTTGATATGACGGGAATCAAAAAGCCTGTACTTGTATCGGGAACAGACGGTGTCGGCACGAAAATAAAGATAGCATTTATTATGGATAAGCACGATACTGTCGGAATTGATTGTGTTGCAATGTGCGTCAACGATATTATCTGTTGCGGAGCAAAACCGCAGTTTTTCCTTGACTATATAGCTTGCGGGAAAAATATCCCCGAAAAAATTGCTGAAATAGTTTCGGGAGTTGCTGAAGGCTGCGTGCAGGCGGAATGTGCATTAGTCGGCGGAGAGACGGCTGAACACCCGGGACTTATGCCTGAAGATGAATATGATTTGGCAGGTTTTTCAGTCGGAGTAGTTGACAAAGACAAGATACTTCAGCCTGATACGCAGAAAGCAGGAGATGTGCTTATAGCTATAAAATCAAGCGGAGTGCATTCGAACGGATTTTCGCTTGTAAGGCGTGTATTTGACGTGAATGAGCAGAAACTGAATATGTATTTTGACGATTTAGGGGCAACTCTCGGGGAAACACTGCTTACACCGACGAGAATTTATGTCAAAGCTGTTATGAAACTGCTTGATGCTGTAAAAGTCAAATCAATTTCCCATATAACAGGCGGAGGATTCTACGAAAATATTCCACGTTCACTTCCGGAGAATCTTTCCGCAAAAATAGAGCGTAATGCGGTACAGGTATTACCCATTTTCGACCTGATTGCACGCAGTGGAAATATTCCTGAGCGTGATATGTTCAATACGTTCAATATGGGAGTAGGTATGGTAGTATCAGTTGATAAAAACGATGCTGACAAGGCGGTAGAAACTATAAAATCGGCAGGTGAAGATGCTTATATTCTTGGTGAACTCGTTGAATCGGAAGAGGGCGTAATTATCTGCTGAAAAGGGGCAGATTTTATGAACGTAGAAAAAATAGATTATATATGGGCAATTGTATCATTTATAACAGTCGGAGTTACATATCATTTCGGCTACTTGCTTTACGGACTTCTGGGAATATATGTTCTTATGGCAGGGGTATTCGTGTATCATATACTTAAAGTAAAAAAGCGTATAAAGAACAGTATAGCGGTTTACGGCAGAGTAGTTGACTACCACACGGAAAAAGGCACACATAAGCATTATTACCCTATATTGCGTTACGAAACAGAGGACGGCGTTGAAATAAGCTCAGCTTATACGATTGCGGATTCAGAGCAAAAGTATGATATAGGCGACGAGGAAATGATATGTTATGACCCTGAAGATGAACTTTTCTTTTATTTTGCGGACAGAGAAGCTGAACTTACAGCGAATTATTACAGGTACATAATTTTCGGCGGAATATTTGCACTTTTTGTACTTATAGCAATTTTCGCTTATTAAGGAGATACTTTTATGTTTACAGAAAATGCAGAAACTTTTATTAAATCCAGACTTCTCGAATATCGTGCAGAACTTGAATCAGTCCTTAACGGCGGTAACATTTCGCAATATAATTATTGTGAATGTACAGCTGATGACGGTGAAAGATATGACAGAAATGAAAAAACAGACTGAGAATTTCACTTGCTTTATGGTATATGTCAAATGGTCTTGACGTTGAATTTCTGACAGTTTCTCTGATAAATGAGGAAATAAAATGGCTTAGAAATGCTCCTTATGGGGGAACAAGTATAACAATATACCTGCTTTTACAAAAACTGCTAAAATATAAAAAATCCTCATATAAAGACCTTTTCAAATGTGCTAAAAATGCAAATTTTGATTGCTTTTGTGAAATTGACATTTATTATATAAAAAAATTCGCAAAACGTTTGGAGGATTGGCAAAATTTTGACTTTTATATTTTTGACTGGAATTATGTTTTCTGTCAGCTTGATGATAAGGAAGGTCAGGAAATATTTAAGGCAATACCGCATAGAACTGAAAATGCAGATACATAAACAAATTTTTCGTCAAATCATATAAAAACAGTACATTTCAACTGACATTCAGCAAGGAATTTTAGTGCAAAATAACGAAAATATTAGCGGATATGCTGTCAAGCGGAATTTGTGCGGTGTTACTGAAAAACTTAAATAATTCAAAGGAATGAAAAAATATGAAAAAAAATATAATTGTTCTTGTTTCAGGCGGAGGAACTAATTTGCAGGCGTTGATTGATGCTGAAAAAAAAGGCGAGATTATCGGCGGAAAGATTACTTGTGTAATATCGTCAAAACCTGATGCATATGCGCTTGAGAGAGCTAAAAACAACGGTATTGCAACGAGAGTTATTCCCCGTAAAGAGTACGCTGACAGCAAGTCATACAGTGAGGCGATACTTGAGGCACTTGAGGCGGAAAAGGCTGATTTGGTAGTACTTGCGGGATTTATGACAATACTTGACGAATGCGTGACGAGCAGATATGCGTATAAAATAATAAACGTTCACCCGGCACTTATCCCGTCATTTTGCGGAGAAGGCTATTACGGGCTTAAAGTACACGAAAAAGCCCTTGAATACGGCGTAAAAGTGTCAGGCGCAACGATTCATTTTGTCAACGAAAAGGCAGATGCAGGAGCGATAATATTACAGGGAGTTGTTGACGTGGAAAAGGGCGATACACCGGAGATTTTACAGAGGCGTATCATGGAAAACGTTGAGTGGAAATTACTACCAAAAGCGGTTTCACTTTTCTGTCAGGATAAGATTGAAATTATTAATGGAAAGGCGTATGTAAAATCATGATTACAGATATAAGAAAAACAGAATTCGGCATTGAGGGAAAATTATACTCCAAAGTATTCAATACTGAAATGGAAGTTATGATTGACGAGGGAGTAAACATTGAATATGCACAGAAATGTGCCGAACATTTCAACAGTCTTAACAGTGAACTTGTTGAAACTATATGCAAGGGTGCAAAAGCCTACTGTCTTGACTTTATGGAAATGGCATTGGGAAACTTTGATGAGGAACTAACAATTCCCGTAACTTCTGAAACTCCGCCACTTGAAATGCTGAAATGTTTCAGTCCTACTCTTCTTATAATCGAAGAACCCGACGACGAAAATAAAATCGGCTATCAGCTTGAATGTTGCTGTGACTGGGAAATTGAACATGGCATGGAAATTGACATACTTGACAATAAAGTTGTTTATCTCAGCTCATTCAATGGTTATTCGCCATGGCTTGAATACGATACCGATGAATACAATTATATAAATCAAATATAAAGGAGAAATTAAAATGATTAAACTTGATTTAGCTAAGGAACTCAATTCAAACGCATACCCCGGCAGAGGTATCATCATAGGCAAATGCGCTTGCGGAAAATATGCAGTTACAGCGTATTTCATAATGGGCAGAAGCGAAAACAGCCGTAACCGTGTCTTTGTTGAGGACGGCAAAGGCATACGCACACAAGCATTTGACCCGTCTAAACTTACAGACCCGCATCTCATCATCTATGCGCCTGTAAGGGTATTAGGCAACAAACTTATTGTTACGAACGGCGACCAGACTGACACAATATATGAACTTATGGATAAGCAGTTTACGTTTGAACAGTCCCTCCGTACCCGTGAATTTGAGGACGATGCCCCGAACTACACACCCCGAATTTCAGGCATTCTGAGATTTGAGGAAAACGGTTTCAATTATGCGATGTCAATAATAAAGAGTGCGAACGGTAATCCCGACTCTTGTCAGAGATACACATTCAGCTACAGCAATCCCGTTGCAGGCGAAGGGCATTTTATTCACACATATATGGGTGATGGAAATCCTTTGCCGAGTTTTGAGGGAGAGCCGAAACTTGTTGAAATAAAGGGGAATATTGATGAATTTACGGAAATGCTCTGGAATAATCTGAACGAGGATAACAAGGTATCACTTTTTGTCAGATATGTGAACCTTGAAACAGGCGAATCGGAAACAAGAATTGTGAACAAGAACCGGTGATGACAAACTCCAAAAAACAAAAATGAAATTTCTGCTTTCGTTCAATAAACTGCTTATTTTCCCGTTATGTATAACATATATAATTATAAATTCTATAACGATTTTATACTATGACCCAAATCTTAGAATTTATTATGATGTATGGAAAATTTGTGAAAATCTCGGCATAGAAGAATATTTCATCCGTCTTGAAAATATAGGCATGAATTTTGCCATACATTACAATGACAAAATATCAATTATACTCATGCTCATGATGATTGCCGACATAGTTTTCAGTATAAAAAACGGCAAAAAACAAGTTCTAAAGTGGATTCTGTATGGAATAATAACAGTAATTATTTTGTTTATCGGTTTTGTTGCCTCACCGAATTGTTATGACAGTGTATAAAAAGGGCGTAAATTATGATAATTTCTTTTGATTTAGACGAAACGCTTTTTGTAAATCCTGAAAAAATTCCGGCGGAAAATAAGCTGAAATTTCCGCTGGACAGGATTTACAGGGACAGACTTAGGGCAGGTACAGTTGAATTACTTAAATGGATAAACAAATCCGATATACAGCTTTGGATTTATACTACTTCATACCGTTCGGAGAGATATATCCGAAATATTTTCAGGCATTACGGCATAAGGCTTGACAACATCATAAACGGAAAACGTCATGCAAAGGAAGTGCAGGGCGATAAAAAAGAGATTATGCCGTCTAAATATCCTGCGAAGTATCATATTGATTTGCACATAGACGATGAAATTTCCGTATATCAGAATGGAATTGCACACGGATTCAGAGTATATCTTCTGAAAGAAAATGATACTGAATGGGTTGATAATATCAGAGCTGAAATCGAACGCATAAAAAGAATAGTGGAATTAAATTAAATTAAAAGGAGGACATTATTATGTCAAATGAAATGCAATTAAAATACGGCTGTAATCCTAATCAGAAGCCGTCAAGAGTTTACATGGCAGACGGTTCAGAACTGCCGATAGAGGTACTTTGCGGAAAGCCGGGATATATCAATCTTCTTGACGCACTCAACGGCTGGCAGTTGGTGAAGGAACTGAAAACAGCGACGGGAGTATGTGCCGCAACATCATTCAAGCACGTTTCACCGGCAGGAGCAGCGATAGGCAGACCGTTATCAGACGACCTCAAGAAAATCTACTGGGTAGATGATTTAGGGGAACTCACACCGCTTGCAAGTGCGTATGCGAGAGCAAGAGGCGCAGACAGAATGTCATCATATGGTGATTTCATAGCACTTTCAGACAAAGTGGACGTATGTACAGCGAAGATGATACAGCGAGAGGTATCAGACGGAATTATTGCGCCTGATTACGATGACGAGGCACTTGAGATACTGAAATCAAAGAGAAAGGGCACATATTGTATACTGAAGATAGACGAAAATTACAAGCCTGCTCCGATAGAAACAAAGCAGGTATACGGTGTATCATTTGAGCAGGGCAGAAATGAACTTGCAATTAACAAGGAACTGCTTGCGAACGTAGTAACAGCGAATAAAGAGATACCTGCTGACAAGTTAGACGACCTTATGATTTCGCTCATCACGCTGAAATACACGCAGTCAAATTCTGTATGTTACGTAAAGGACGGTCAAGCAATCGGCATAGGAGCAGGACAGCAGTCGAGGATACATTGCACGAGGCTTGCGGGACAAAAGGCTGATAACTGGTGGTTAAGGCAGTCACCGCAGGTAATGGGTCTTGAATTTGTGGACGGAATCCGCCGAGCAGACCGTGACAATGCGATAGACGTTTATATAGGTGACGAATATGAAGATGTATTGCGAGAGGGTGAATGGCAGAAGATATTCAAGACAAAGCCTGAGATTTTCACTGTTGAGGAGAAGAAAGCGTGGTTAGCGAAGAATACGGGAGTATGTCTGGGTTCTGATGCATTTTTCCCGTTTGGTGACAATATCGAGCGTGCGAAGAAGTCGGGAGTTGAGTATATAGCAGAGCCGGGCGGTTCAATCCGTGACGACAATGTTATAGAAACTTGTAACAAGTATAATATAGCAATGGCATTCACGGGAATCAGGCTTTTCCACCACTGATATACAGGAGGAATCAGATAATATGAAGACATATGATAAGATAGACACAATTTTTGAGCGAGATACAGAGGGCACAAAAAAACTGATAGAAGGAAAATACCGTGATATAACAGTAGAATTTCTTTCAAACAGCGTAGAATGGGTATTTACTGAAAAAATTGACGGAACGAACACACGTATTTATTGGGACGGACATAAAATTTCATTTGGAGGCAGAACAGAAAACGCTCAGATTCCGCAGCATTTGTTAGATAAACTGACTGAAATTTTTCTTAATAATGAAACAGAGGAACTGTTTGAGCAGAAATTCGGCGAAAAAGAAGTTATTCTTTTTGGTGAGGGCTATGGTGCGAAAATTCAGAACGGAGGAAAATATCGTTCAGATGTCGGCTTTATTCTGTTTGATGTTATGATTGGGGATAACTACCAGAGCCGTGAGAGTGTTGAAGATGTAGCGAAATGTTTTGGGTTGGAGATTGTACCTGTAGTTTTATGCGGTACAATACAGGATGCTGTTGATTTTGTCAAAAAGAATCCTGATTCTACAATCGGCACTGCAAAAATGGAGGGTGTTGTAGGCAGACCTAAAATAGAACTGCGTGACAGATGCGGAAAGCGTATCATTGTCAAGATTAAGGCGTGTGATTTTTCGAAATAGTATATGGAAATGAGGAATTTATAAATGGAACGAAGTAAATCTTTGAAGATAATGAACATAACAGCAACATCATTATTTGCGCTTGTTATTCTGCTGTATATAGCGGTGATTCTTTTTCCGCAGGGTATTTTGCGGGCTTTTATCGGGCAAACTGAAATACAGATATCAGCGTTGGCGAACGTATACATATTGATGGGAGCAATAAAACCGCTTATATTTGCGGTTATCGGCTTAACAGGGTTCAGAAGAAAGGATATGTCGTTCAAATGGGGCATGACGACGGCTGTTACAACGGGTATACTGAGCATATTTCCGCCGGCTTTTCTGAGGATGTACTTTAGTAATATCATAGTACGCTTTACCGGTATGGAGCAACTTGCGTATATCGCGTATATCGCAATGGGAAATGCGGTAGCGATGTTTAGTTTTCTGAGTACTATCGGAATACTATTGATATTTGGTTCAGCCGTTGCCGAAGTATATGCTGTAAAGAAATTGCAGGAGATTAAGGAGTAATTTGCAACATATGTATAGTGACGAAGATATTTACAATGCGCATAGTTACAGTATGCACAACAGGGAACATATAGAAAAGAGTTATTATTGTGGCTGTTTCTACTGCGGGAAAATATTCAGACCGATTCAGGTCAATTCGTGGGTTGATGACAATGATACAGCAATATGTCCGTATTGTTGTATAGACAGCGTGATAGGTGACTACAGTGGTTATCCCGTGACGGAAGATTTTCTGAAAGCCATGAAAAAAAGGTGGTTCAGGTAAAAATAAAAAACAAAGACAAATTATGAGGTGATAAAAATGAAGAATGTATTGGTAGTCGGAGGCGGCGGACGAGAACACGCAATCATTATGAAACTTGCGGAGAGCGAACACGTCGGCAAACTGTACTGTACGCCGGGGAATGCCGGAATATCAAAATATGCTGAATGTTTCAGCGTAGGAGCGACTGACATAGACGGTGTTGTAGCACTTGCAAAGCAAATAAAGCCTGATATGGTAGTAGTTGCGCCTGATGACCCGCTTGTAATGGGCATGGTTGACGCATTGCAGGCTGAAGGTTTTATGACGTTCGGACCAAAAGCGAATGCTGCAATAATAGAGGGTTCGAAAGTATTTTCGAAAGAGCTGATGAAAAAATACAACATACCGACAGCATTTTATGAAGTATTCACGGAGAGCGACAAAGCTATAGCGTATCTGAAAGAGCAGAACAGTTATCCTGCTGTAATAAAGGCGGACGGACTTGCGTTAGGGAAAGGCGTAATCATAGCGCAGAACGAGGAAGAGGCGATACAAGCTGTACATGACATGATAGACGGGTTGAAATTCGGCAAAAGTTCAGCGAGGATAGTGATAGAGGAATTTCTGACGGGACCTGAAGTATCAGTGCTTAGTTTCACGGACGGGAAAACGCTTGTGCCGATGATATCGTCTATGGACCATAAGAGGGCACTGGACGGAGATAAAGGGCTTAATACAGGCGGAATGGGAACAGTATCGCCAAATCCGTACTATACAGAGGAAGTAGCGAAAGAGTGTATGGAGAAGATATTCATACCCACAATGAACGCAATGAATGCTGAAGGGCGTACATTTGAGGGCTGTTTGTATTTCGGGCTTATGCTGACACCCAAGGGAGCAAAAGTGATAGAATACAACTGTAGATTTGGCGACCCTGAAACGCAGGTAGTATTACCGATGCTTGATGCAGATTTGTATGAAATTTTCGAAGCTGTATACAGGCACGAGCTTGACAAAGTAGACATAAAGTGGCATAAAGGTTCGTGTGCGTGTGTAGTAATGGCGAGCGGAGGTTATCCTGAAAGTTATCCGAAAGGGCTTGTAATGGAGGGAATGGACGAAAAAGGACAGACAGAGGGCTGTTTTGTATACCACGCAGGAACTAAACTTGGCGAGAACGGAGAATTTCAGACGAATGGCGGACGAGTTATCGGAGTGACGGCGAAAGGCGAAGATTTGCAGACGGCACTTGACAGAGCGTATGCAGGTGTTCAGCGAATCAGATTTGAGAATGCGCATTACAGAAAGGACATCGGACAGAGAGCCCTGAAAGCTCAGAAATAAGGAGAAAGCGATGCAGGAAAAACTGACAAAGGGCATATTTTTCGGATTTGTTGGGAATATTTTATTTGTTGCATTCGGACTGATATGTGTGTTATATTATTACACATATAATTCAGAAAGTATTTTTTCGAAAGTGCTTGAATTTATAGCCTATATGACTGAATTTATGGGATTTGGGCTGCTTGTATATGCGGACTATCTGCTTATAGTGAGTCTGCGGCTGAGGCGGATGTTGAAAGTATGTTTTTCTGCGTATATAGTGCTTGAGGCGGTCATGATGATACTTGAATTGAATGCGTATAATTTTTCATTTTACGAACCGTACTCATTACCGCTTGCGATAGTTCATGCGGTAGTATCAGCGGCGGCGTGTTTTGCGTTTTTGCAGCTTGACCCTGAAAACACGAAATACGAGGTAGCGATAGTGGCGTGTATTGCGCTTATTTTAGCGGGAATGCTCGGAAACATTCTCGGAATAAGGGTGTATTTCAGTATAATAACGAATGCGTTAGGATTTGTGGTATTATTCGGAGCAATACATTATTTAAGGAACAGAGAAGAGATAGAGATAGACTGTTACGGCGACAGAGCGAATGTAGCGGTATTCAACAGCAGTACGCTATTCAGAGACCCTGAAGTAAAAGGCGGTTTAAGATTAGACGGCGGTGAAAAAGATGACGACAGTGAAAAAAATGACAGCGAAGAATAATATACACGGGAGTTGATTAAATAAAGTAATCAACTATAGAAATGATTTTTGTTAAAAGTCTGTACTATAAAAAGTACAGACTTTTTTATTGGAACTGCATAAAAATTGAGTTGAAAATTGTGCAGACATACGAAGTTGAAAAAATTTTTTTTGCAATTCAACGTTTTCGCATTGAAAAAAATGATTTTTTGCCTCCCTTGTGAAAGGTAATTTTATAGTCAATCGATTTTGTTAACGGAGTTAATATGCTGAACTTTGTTTTATCAGGTTGATGTAATAAAAAATATTTTAGAAAGGAGGGTTTTTATGACTGGAAAAGAAACTGTAAAAGAGGGCTTGAAACATCTTGCATTCGGTAGCTGTAATGATGCGGTAGTGCTTGCGTTTGCGGAGGAATTACCACCGAAATCCGTAATAGAACAGCTTGATTTGTATAATGTTTCGGAGATAAAGCGAGTGAAAGGAGGCGGAGTGGAGATAAAATTATTTGACAGGCTGAAAGCGCTTGAAAAGTTATATGAGATTGAGAGTGCTACAGAAAGCAAGGGCAATGCGGAAGAAATCATAAATGCGCTTGTGATGTCAGCGAAAGGAGGTGAAGAAAGTGGAATTTTCGAAGAAACAGATAACGACACTTAACTGGTGGCTGAATCCTGAATATAAAGATTATGATGCGATAATATGTGACGGAGCTGTACGTAGCGGAAAGACATTATCAATGACATTAGGGTTTATGTTCTGGGCGAATACGGTATATAGGGATTCAGCGTTTGCGATATGCGGAAAGACGATAGCGTCGCTGAAAAGGAACGTAATAACGCCTTATGTGAAAATGTTGCAGGAGTACGGATTCATATGTGAGGAGAAAGTCAGCCGTAATTATATTGACGTAACGTTTGGCGGAAAAAGCAACAGATTTTACTTATTTGGCGGAAAAGACGAGGGAGCGGCGGCGTTGATACAAGGGATAACGTTATCGGGAGTATTTTTTGACGAAGTAGTTCTTATGCCTCGGTCGTTTGTGGAGCAGGCACTTGCGAGGTGTTCAGTAAGAGGTTCGAAGATGTGGTTTAACTGTAATCCTGACAATCCTGCGCACTGGTTTTATAGTGAGTGGATAAAGAAAGCTGACGAAAAGAAAGCGTTATATATTCATTTTACGATGGACGATAATCCGTCGCTTGACGAGAAAGTGCGTGAGAGGTATGAACGGTTATATTCGGGGGCATTTTACGACAGATTTGTGTTAGGGAAGTGGACAGTAGCGGAGGGAATAATATATCCCATGTTCAATCCTGAAAAGCACGTATACAGCGGAGAGATTGATTGCGAGAAATACGTTGTATCGTGTGATTACGGGACGGTAAATCCCACATCAATGGGATTATGGGGATATTACAGCGGAGTATGGTACAGAGTCAAAGAGTACTATTATTCATCGAAGCGAGAGGGAGTATCGAGGACAGACGAGGAGCATTACGAGGCACTTGAAAATCTTGTAGGGGATAGGAGAGTGAGCAAAGTAATAATTGACCCGTCAGCCGCAAGTTTTATTGAATGTGTGAAACGTCATGGGAAGTACAGAGCTGTAAAGGCGAATAATGACGTAATAACGGGGATAAGGAATGTCAGCACGGCGTTGAAGGATAACAGGATAAAGATTCATAAATCCTGTAAAGACATCATCAGGGAATTTAGTTTATACTGTTGGAACGACAAAGCGAGCGGAGATATACCTGTAAAAGAGAATGACCATGCAATGGATGATATGAGATATTTTGTATCAGAGATGCTATGGAACAACGGCGACAATTTTTTTGCAGTATCCGTTGTGAGATAGATATATTTTATTTTTCCGAAGGAGGAGAAAAGCAATGAAGATATTCAGGAGAAAGAATGAAAAAACGCCGAGAGCGGAGCCTGAACTTTATCAGGCGGAGCGTGAAACTGATACAGGGTTCACAATTCCTGCCTTCAGCGAATCATTTGAGAGGGAGCTTTTCGAGAAACTGAGGTATACCGTACCAATAATTGATGCGGCGATAACGAAAATCATACGGCTTACGGGCGGATTCAAGCTGATAAGTTCCGATGAAAGTTATCAAGAGGAGCTTGACAGATTTTGCAGTGAAGTCCGTGTAGGCTTGAAAGGCAAATCCCTGAATTATTTTGCGGACACATTTCTTGACAATTTGATTACGTACGGTAGTGCAATCGGAGAGATAGTGCTTGACGGAGAACGGCTTGAGATAGCGGGTTTGTGGAACGGTGACACATCGAAGACGATTATATCGCCGGGAGCGAATCCGTTTGACAGGCAATATAAAGTGCAATGTACAGACGGCACTCTCAGGAGAATCAAGTATCCCGAACGTATACTTTACGCAACGCTTACGGGCGGACAGTCAGTTTTGCGTGGATTACCTGCACTAAGCGGTATACTGATGAGGATATACCAGTGTATCGGTCAGAATTATGACAGAGTGGGGAATGTGCGGTATGCGGTGACGTATAAGCCTACAGATACGGGTGATTTTGCGTATAGTAAAGAGCGTACAATGGAGATAGCGAGAGAGTGGGCGAACGGTATGAACAGTGCGAAATATGGGCAAGTGAAAGATTTCGTAGCTGTCGGAGATGTAGATATAAAAGTGATAGGAGCGGACAATCAATTTTTTGACACGAACGTGCCTGTAAGGCAATTACTGGAGCAGATTATATCTAAATTATCTATACCGCCGTTTTTACTGGGTTTATCGTGGAGTACGACGGAGCGAATGTCATCGCAGCAGGCGGATATTTTAACATCTGAACTTGAATATTACCGCCGGATTATTTCGCCTGTATTGTGTGAAATCGGAAATGCATATTTGTGTTCGATAGGAGTGGGAGCGGTATGTAAAATCGAATGGGACAACATCAATTTACAAGATGAAACAGAACTTGCGGAGGCAAGATTAAAAAATGCGCAGGCGGCTGAAATAGAAGCACGTCTGAAAGAGAGTAATAAAGACTAAATTTAATTTTGGAGGAAAAAAATATGTATAATGATATTAAACTTGAAAAGGGAATGTACAATCTCAGCGGAAAAACTTTTACAGGAGCGCTTGAGGAACTCGACCCGTCATCGGCGTATATAGGCACTGAATTTGAATCACTTGATGCATTTGAAAGGCAGTTAAAGAGGTACAATATCAAGGTAAGCGGGGAAGAATGTGACAGAGTTGAGAAATTTTTCAACACAACAGAAACGGCAGTACTTTTCCCTGAATACGTCAAGAGAAATATAGCGAAAGGATTTGAGAACACAATAATTTCGTCAGTAACAGCGGCGCAGACTGTATGTGAAAGCGGTCATTATCTTGGCTGTACGATAGATGATACAGCGGAATACAAAGCTACAAATCAGACAGAGACGTTACCTACAGCGACAGTAAAAGAGGGTACAACAGCGGTAGTGCTGGAGAAATTCGGCAGACTTATCAACGCATCGTATGAAGCGGTACGTAAGCAAAGGCTTGATGTATTCGGAGTAATGTTAAGGAGTATCGGAGTGAAGTTAGCGGTAGCCGTAGTAAAGAAAGCGGTAGAAGTGCTTGAAAAGGATGCAGAAAGCACATCGGTATCATCGATGACATATGCGAATATAGCTGAACTTTATGGTAGATTTGACTGTTTTGACATGACAACTATTCTTGTAAATCCTGCTGTAGCGTCGAAGATAGCGGCAATGGAACAGCTTACAGACAGCAGAACAGACGGTGACGGAAGAATGATATTGCCGTTTGGTTCAGAGATGATAAAGACATCGGCTGTAGGGGAAAATAAAGTAATTGGACTTGACAAGAATTTTGCGCTTGAATTTATTACGAGCTCAGGGCTTGTGTTGGAAACGGACAAACTGATAGACAGACAGCTTGACCAGATAACTGTATCAATTTCGTGTGGATTCCGTAAAATCACGCCTGAAGCGGTGAAAGTGCTTACAATAGCAGGCTGATATGGTCGAACAGCTTAAATATCAGTAAAATAGACTTAGTCACAAGTGTATTTTTCAATTAACTTTGCTGATTTCCAAATTGATTGACTATAATTCAACAGAAAAAGCTCCTCTGAATGCATAATTCAGGGGAGCAATAAAAAATGGGAGGATTTTTATGGAAAAGGGAATGCTTGAAAAGATAAACAAATACACACGCCGAGAATTTACTGAGGAGGAACTGTATACATTTTCAGTGATTTTGTGTGACAACGAGATAGACAGGGACAATGAAAGATTTTCGGAGAATGCTCTTGAAAAGCTGAAAGAATTTTTTGTAGGCAAGACGGGAATATTTGACCATAATGCGAGTACGGAGAATCAGACGGCGAGGATATTTGAAACAGAGATAATCACTGATACGGAGCGTACTACGAAAGCGGGTAAGCCTTATAAGTATCTTAAAGCGTACGCATATATGGTGCGTACTGACGAGAATAAAGGGCTTATATCGGAGATAGAGGGCGGAATCAAAAAAGAGGTAAGTATATCGTGCAGAGCAATGAAGAAAACGTGTTCGATATGCGGAATAAACAAGTCAATAAGTAATTGCGGTCATATCAAGGGGAAGATATATAACAACAAGATATGTCATGTAATTCTTGATGATATTGCTGACGCATACGAGTGGAGTTTTGTAGCGATACCGGCGCAGGTGAATGCAGGAGTGACGAAGAAATTTTCAGATGATACGGAGAAGAAGTGTGCTGATATAGACACGACAGAAATCGGGAAAGAGCTAAGAAAAGACATACGCAGGCTTGCGTTTTTCAGAGGAGGCAGAACCGCAGCGGAAACGGCTGAAATTTCTGCTAAGGGAATGAGTGTATCACAGCTTATTGAACTCAAAAAAGCGTATGAACAGCTTACAGGCAGGAGCAATATGGAAGTACAGCTTAAGCCTGAAAATAAAAAGGAGCAGACGGGAGCGTATAAATTATAATGGGAGTGAAATAAAATGATAAACGTTGATTTAGTGAAAAGCATTTTTAATATTTTCACGAGGAACGAGTGTGAAAATGCCGATGATTTTATAATCATAGCGAGAGATGAAATCACGGACATTCTTTTACCGGGAGCGAATGATGCAGATGTGAGAGTAAGTTTTTTGTGTGCAGCTATGGCGAATTATCGTTATCAGCAAGCTAAATCTGCATCAGATGATTCAGTGTACACATATGCAGGCGGAGTGGTGAAGGCGAAGAAAAATACGACACTTGGGTTTGCGGAGAGTATGCTGAGGGACTATTACCAGTTATGCCGTAAATTTATAAAACCGCAGAATTTTATTTTTATGGGAATTTCGAAAGAGGAGGATTTGAAAAATGATTGACATTATTAACGAGGTAAAGCAGGAGTTTATAAATGGTGGAGTGGAGAATGTATATAGTGCATTTGATGCGATACCCGTATCGAATAAAGGCAAGATATTCACAGTAATAGGCATGAAGAAATTCGAATGCAGTATGCCGATTTATTCGCAGTACACGATATATATGCCGTACAAAGCGGAGCTTGAAATCAAGGTACTTGCGCCGGAGAGCAGTACAATGGAGGAACTCTGCAATTATTATGAGACAGAAATCAGCGGAATAGTGAACAGTTTCACGGGAATCAGCAGTAACATATCGGGAATATCGGTGAAACAGGACAAGAACATCAGTAAACTTGTGCTTACGGTGAATATTTCAGCGGGAGGAATGAAGAAAATACAGCGAGAAACGGGGGTATAATCATGGAGAAAATATGTGTGCGGGAGGCTGTACCTGTAAAGATAGGGTATATGGAGCTTTATTGTGAGAGTTTCAAAGCGTATGCGGTATCTGATTTATCGGAGCAGTTAGCGGTATCGGGAGCTAATGTTATAACAAACAGTGGCAGGAAATCGACAAGACTAATGTTCAAAGGCAGGGTATATAATGAGAAAGTACCGCTTCAATTTGTACTTATATCCAATTCGCTGGGATATGATGGGAATTACACAATAGAATACAGGGGACTTGTGTTTGAAAATTGTATTATATGTGGATTTACGGTAGAGGACAAAGGCGAAGATTTTGTATATGTTACGGTTACAGTAGCAACGCCTGACATGATAATGATAAAGAATTGAGGTAGGAAAATGTATATTTTTGTGAATTTCAACAGACCTGACAGAAATCCTGAAACAACGAGCAGAGCGAACAAGGTAATAAGTTTCAGATTCACAAAAGAAGCCTATACACCGTACACGAAACTAAGTGCAGTATTTTCGACAGAAACGATAGCATTCACACCATTTGGGAATCCGTCGGAATATGCAGAAGTTGTATTTTATGTTGATTCGTACCCAGTACATCAAGGAATAATAGATTCTTTCAAGATAGTGAAGGAGAACGGTATAGAGCGGGGGATAGTGACATCGAGAGGTTTCACATCGTTGTTGCTTGAGAACCAGCTTGAACCGGGGTTGTATACGAATATATCGGTTAATAAGCTGATGAACAACTATTATAAATTACCCAATGTAACGCATGAGGACAGCAATACAGAGAACTATATTTTTGTCAAAAACGGCTCATCAATGTGGGATGCGCTTGTGAGCATGGCGTATAAAGTCCACGGAACGTATCCGTATATCAGGGGAATGAACAAGGTAATGCTGACGGCGGTAACGCCTGAAAAGAAACTTGTATTTGATGAGAGTACGCTTCTGGACTATGGTTCAGAGATAAGGACGACTAAAATAGCGAGTGATTATCATATGGCAGATATAGATAACACATATGACAAATACAGTTATACGAATCCGGAATCAGCGGAAAAGGGAATTGTACGGCATAGATATTTTGATTTAGACAGGCGATTTTTGTACGAACCGGAGCAAGCGTTATATTTCCGGGATGCGATAGCTATGAGAGGCTGGAAACGTAAATTCTGTACATACAGCGGATACAAGCGGGAAGACTTATATGATACAGTAACATTTGGAGATGTGGAGAACGGTATAATAAAGGCGATAGAGATAACGGGTGACAGGAACGGTATAAAGACGGAATTAAGCGTATACGAGGACAGATTCACAAAGTGAGTGTATTTTGAATATTATGGTATAGTAAGCCTACTTGAAAATCGGACAAAAGGAACTAAATAAAAATTTTTCATAGCAAGGCGGAGGAGGAAAGTGTGCTGTCGCACGGTGACGACGACAACGCAGCTATGGGAAATTTTTATCAGTGAACTTATTTGATTTTCAAGTAGGCTTACTATGTATCTCAATTAAGGCGATACTGTTTATATTTGCGGTATTGTTTTAAGAGAATATCGGGGGATAATATGAATGTTGAATATCTTAATCAATTGCAGGAGGGAGAAAGCTGTAGAGTAGAGGAACTGGAGATAAGCGGAGCGATGCGGAGGCGATTAAGCGAACTGGGATTTATAAGCGGTTCAGCGGTGACGTGTTTGCAGAGCAATTTTTCGGGGAATATGACAGCGTATTACGTACGAGGAGCGGTAATAGCTTTACGGACGAGTGAAACAGCAAGAATAAGAATAAATTTCACAAAAAACTGTTGCAAAGTGATATAAAACGTATATTTTATGCGAAACCTGACTATTCAAAAAAATAAAAGTCCTGTTTTAGCAGGACTTTTGTTTTTCAATCGGCAACATCTGAAAACACTGTTTTGAGAACGTAAAACAGGGAAAATCAGTACTTGTTTTTTGTTAAAATTTATAAGTTGCCTATTCAACAGAAATAATGTAGTAATATACAGGCTGACCGCCGTCAATAAGCATAATTTCAATTTTATCGTTTAACTTAGCCTGAAGAGTCTGCTGGAGTGATTCAGCGTTTTCCTCAGTGACATCGGAGCCGTATATAACAGTAACGTAATTTGCCCCGCTTCTGGTGAGTTTTTTAATCAATTTGTAAGCGGCTTTATTGACATCTTTTTCAGTGAAAGAGAGTTTACCGTTATCGAGGGCAAGAATTTCGCCTTCTTTTATGGAATGCCCTTCAAATTCGGAATCTCTTGCGGCGAAAGTGACGAGACCTGTTGAAATTTTCTCGAAAGCTTTAGTCATAGCGATTCTGTTTTCAGCGAGAGCGGAATACTCGTCGAAAGCCATCATAGCGGCGATACCTTGAGGGATAGTCCTTGTCTGTAATACGCAGACGTTTTTGTCGGTAAGTTTAACAGCCTGTTCAGCAGCCATAATAATATTTTTGTTGTTAGGGAGAACAAATACAGTTTCAGCAGGTACGGAGAGTATCGCCCTTAAAATATCATCAGTAGAGGGATTCATAGTTTGACCGCCTTTTACGACGACATCTGCGCCTAAATCATTGAAGAGAGAGGTAAGCCCGTGACCTGAAACAACAGCCACAAATCCGAATTCTTTTTCAGGTTCAGCGGGAGTAAAGCCTGCCTCAATTTCTTTAGCCTCTTTGACTTTATCCTCGTGCTGAATGCGCATATTTTCGATTTTAGGGCGAGGGTCATTGACGAAACAGCCAAATTCGAGAGCTTTTTGTAAAGCGTTGCCGGGGTTATCGGTATGTACGTGAACTTTTATAATTTTTTCGTCCTCAACGAGTACGACACAATCGCCGATAGTTTCGAGGTAAGCACGGAGAATAGCGGAATCGGGGCAATTATCGGCTTTACGGAGCATAAATTCTGTACAGTAGGTATAAGTAATATCGTCATCGTACTGACTTACAGCGGACTTGAATGAATCCTCATTTTTTTCTTTATCGTAGGCAGATTTTTCAGTTGATTCAGCGATTTCATTACCCTCGAATATATTTTTCATAGCTGAGAGTATAATAGATAATCCCATACCGCCTGCATCAACGACACCTGCCTTTTTGAGTTGAGGGAGCATATCGGTAGTCTGAGCGAGGACTGTTTCAGTTTCTAAGCAGATGTCATTCCAGAAAATAACATCACTGCTTGTTGAAAGAGCGGACTCTTTAGCTTTGTGAGCGGCAGCTTTTGAAACGGTAAGGATAGTACCCTCAACGGGTTTCATAACAGCCTTATAAGCCGCCTCAACGCCGTATTCGAGGGAGTTGGCGAAGTCCTCACAACCTGCCTCACTAAGCCCTGAAAGACCTTTTGATATACCACGGAAAAGTAGTGACAAAATAACGCCCGAATTACCTCTTGCGCCTCTCAGGAAAGCGGAGGCGGCAACAGATGCGACTTCTGAAATATCAACTGAATCGGGCATTCTTTTGAGTTCATCGACAGCATTATTCATAGTCATTGACATATTTGTACCTGTATCGCCGTCAGGTACGGGGTAAACATTAAGTTCATCAACTTCACGTTTTCTGTTGTTTATAGTAATAGCTGCAGAGATAAGGGCATCTCTGAACATAGCACCATTAATCATAATTCCTCCAAAAAATCAATAATTCATATCATCAACATATACGTTGACATTATTTACCTGCACATCAACAGCTTCTTCAACGGTAAAAATGACCTTGTGAGTAATACTTGAAACAGCTGCTGAAATATTTGTGCCGTAAGTAACTTTTATATGCAGGTCAATAGAAAGACCGCCATTTTTATCGGCATGGACAACGACACCTTTCCGTTTGCAAAGTCTGCCTCCTGTTATAGCGGAAACAGCGGAGCGGAAAGTATTCACACTGCACACATCGGCAACGCCGAAACAATCGCAGACAGCATGGCGGATGAGTTCAGTGAAATAGTTTTCGGAAACGGAAATTTTCCCGATATGATTTTCAACATTGACCATATAGCACACTTCCTTAATCATAAATATAATATATTATATCATATTTGAAATTATATTGCAAGAGTTTTGTAAAATTTTATATGCAAATAATAGTTTGATTATTTTCGGGGAAAATTTATATAAAAGATTTAACCTGTAATATCCTTGCTGAATAATTTTATTGTATCCATTTTGAGAGCGTGATGTTCAGGTTTATTGAGCATAGGGTCATCAGCAAGCAGATTTTCAGCGCATTCCCTTGTCATGGCGGAGAGTTCCATAGAACAAAAAGCGTCAGCAATTTTAAGAGGAGGCAGACCGTGCTGAGCGTTCCCGAAAAAATCACCCGGACCACGCAATTTCAAATCTTCCTCGGAAATCTTGAAACCGT
Source organism: uncultured Ruminococcus sp. (assembly GCA_947624295.1). Taxonomy (GTDB): domain Bacteria; phylum Bacillota; class Clostridia; order Oscillospirales; family Ruminococcaceae; genus Ruminococcus. Next base: position 76,339 of record CANQJV010000007.1, read on the forward strand.
CTGTAGTAGAGGAAATTATTTTCATACGCCTTATGCAGTCCTCATTTTTGTTATCCGTAATAAGAATGCACGAACTTTCGTATTGACCACGCCCCACACGCCCACGGAGCTGGTGCAGTTGCGAAAGCCCGAACCGTTCAGCGTTTTCGATGACCATAACAACAGCATTAGGCACATCAACACCGACTTCGACGACAGTGGTGCAGATAAGAGCCTGTATTTCGCCGTTACTGAATTGTTTCATAACTTTTTCCTTTTCAGCTGATTTCATTCTGCCGTGGAGGAGAGCGGTTGAATAGCCTTTCAGAGTACTTTTTGCGGCATTTTCAGCATATGTTTTAACTGCAAACAAATCGCTGTCGCTGTCCTCAATCATAGGGCATACGATATAAGCCTGCCGACCCTCATCAAGTCTTGCACGGACGAATCCGAAAGCACCCTCACGTTTTTTACCTGTAACGGCGTAAGTTTTCACGGGACTTCTGCCTTTAGGCAGCTGTTTTATGATAGAAATATCAAGGTCGCCGTATATATTCAGTGCGAGAGTACGTGGTATAGGAGTAGCCGACATAACGAGCCTATGTGGGAAATCGCTTTTTTCGGCGAGAGCGGCACGTTGAGCGACACCGAATCTATGTTGTTCGTCCGTGATAACAAGTGCGAGAGATTTGTATTCGACATCATTCTGAATAATAGCGTGAGTGCCGACAAGAATATCTATTTCGCCGTCAATAAGTTCCTGACAGATTTTCCGCCTGTTTTTGGCGGATACGGAACTTGTAAGGAGAGCGACTTTTATACCGAAATCTGCGAGGAAATTGTTAAAAGTATCAGCGTGTTGAATTGCGAGTATTTCCGTGGGAGCCATAACAGCCGCCTGAAATCCGTTTTTCACTGTAAAGTAGCATACAGCTGCTGCAACAGCCGTTTTACCGCTGCCGACATCACCCTGAAGCAGTCTGTTCATAGGAGTACCGTTGCAGAGGTCGCTGATAATTTCCTGTACAGCCTGATATTGACCGTCAGTCATAGTGAACGGCAGATTTTCCAGAAAATTGTCAATGCTGATATTTTTATTCATAACAAAAGCGGTTGATTTTTTCTTTCTGTACTTCATCATAAGCATACCGAGCTGTAACTTGAGGAGTTCATCGAATGCAAGGCGTTTTCTTGCGTTTTCAGCAACAGTGTCACTTTGTGGGAAGTGGATATTTTCGAGAGCGGACATCAACGGCATAAGCTGATATTTCTGCATAATATCGGCGGTGAGTGTTTCGAACGGTTCAGCAAGCATAATATTAAGGGCTTTGCGCATATCATTACGCACCATATTTACAGTAAGCCCCTGAGTCAGCTTGTAAATCGGCTGTATAAGTACTTTTTCATCTGATTTTATATAGACGGGCGATGAAATTTCCCTGCGGAGAAAATTACCGTTGACTTTGCCGTACATATAGTAAGTTTTACCGATTTCGAGAGCGTGGAAAGCATAGACATTGTTAAATAATGTTACAGTAATCGTGTCAGTGCCGTCTGTTGCGACAGCGTTACAAATAACAAGTTTCCCTCTTACAGCCTGCGGAGAACCTTTTGAGAGTATTGTGAGTTTCAGCACGTTGTAACTGTTCAGCTGAGCCTGCATAATGGGGACATATGCACGGAAATCAAGGTAATTCCGTGGGATATGGTAAATGAGTTCATACGGGGAAGTTATACCGAGTTTGCGGTATTTTTCGCCTTTAGATTTCCCTACGCCCCTGAGGTATTCTATATCTGAGAAAAGTGAAGTCGCCATAAGCGTACTCCTTTCGTAAAATTTTTTATATTCTGTTATTATAATATATTATAACCTAAAAAAAGGTAGAATGTCAAGCAGTTTAATAATAGTCAAATTCCCGTAATTTAATAATAGTCAAATAATATGTACTTTTTGTATGCTTTTTTTGTGCAAATCAGCATATAAAGCGAAAAATAATTGACAATTGATTATTGGCGTGATATAATAAATACGTATACGCTACAAAAAAGAAAATGGAGATAGCAATAATGACAAAAACAGTTAATGGAATAAAGATAAATTATGTGCAAAAAGGCGAGGGCGATTTGATTGTCCTGCTCCACGGCTGGGGAAGTAATATAAAACTGTTCGCTAACCTGATAGACCTGCTTTCAAAAAAGTACAAAGTTGTTGCAATGGATATGCCGGGTTTTGGTGAAAGTGCTGAACCTCCGTCAGCGTGGTGTGTTGATGACTATGTTGAATTTGTAATTGATTTCCTGAAAGATTACAATGCAGACAAAGTTATGCTTTTAGGGCACTCTTTCGGCGGACGTGTGATAATCAAAATGAACAGCAGGGAAAATTTACCGTTTAAGATTACAAAAGTTATTCTTGTCGACAGTGCGGGAATACTTCCGCCTAAATCAAATAAAAAAAGTTTCAGGACTTACTATTACAAGGCAGGTAAAGCTATACTTTCAACAGGGCTTGCACAGAAAATTGCTCCTGATGCGCTTGAAAATTTCAGGAAAAAAATGGGCAGTGCTGACTATGCGGCGGCATCTCCTCTTATGAGGCAGGTACTCGTGAAAGTCGTCAACGAAGATTTAGAGCCTTTGCTCCCGAATATAAAATGTCCGGCTTTACTTGTATGGGGCGTGAACGATACAGCTACACCGTTGTCGGACGGCGAAAAAATGGAGAAACTCATTCCCGATGCAGGTCTTGTGAAACTTGAAAATGCAGGTCACTACTCGTTTTTAGACCAGCAGTATACTTTCAACAGGGTTATGAGTTCGTTTATGAAACTTGATTAAGGAGATTTATATGAATCTGATTTTATTTTGCATATATGCAGTTATATCGCTTACTGCAACGATATTTTTCGCCCTGCGTGAATTTCATATGTTACAGCTTAACGGCTACAAAACGCCTGAACATTCACGTTGGATGAAGAAAAATTACAAGAGATATATTTTCCCTGTAATTATGCTTTTTTCGGGAATACTTTTCTTTGCCGTCAATGCGTGGGCTTACCTTTTGCCGATATTCTGCATTGCTTATATAATTATCGCTCTGCTCAACAAACCCGGTAAAAAATTCAAGAAACCTCTCGTATATA
>CANQJV010000008.1 GCA_947624295.1 uncultured Ruminococcus sp.
GCCGGAGCCATCGGGAATGCAGGGTCTACACCGTGAGCCCAGAGTCTGTGGTGAGGATATGTGAGAGTTCTGTCGCCGTAGCCTGAAACGTATGAGAAGTCATTTCCGTTACGTCCGTAGATGTAGTCGAGAGCTTCAGCAGCACCGTCGATATACTTCTTTTCGCCTGTTGCATCGTAAGCGTAAGCCATAACGATAGCATTGTTGATTACAAATGAGTTTGAACCCCATTCATAGCCGTCAACGATTTCATTAGGATCGATGTTGGTAGCATCTGTAAATGTTGTGCCATGGTAAGGAATACCCATACCGTGTTCTGCTTCTTCCTTGAGGTAATTGTCACCAGCAGCAGCAATTGAGTCATTAACGAGCTGAGCCTTATCTGCTGAAAGTTTATCCTGATTGAGGTAGAGTGAAAGTGTACCAAGACCTGAAGTACAGCCCCAGTTAAATGAGCTTACTGAACCCTTGTTTTCGCCGCCGCCGAGGTACTGAGTTAAGCTGTAAGCCTTGTCTGTACCTGAAATATCGTTCTGGTTCGTGTAGCTTTCCATCATTTCCTGATACTTTGTATCGCCTGTTGTGATGAAGAGTTCGCAAGCTGCCCAGTACATATCGTCCTCAACATAAGTATCACCGTAAGGACCACCGCCCTTTGCCTGATCGAGAGGAGCGAAGTAAGGATCTTTCTGCCAGTCGCCTTCCTTAGCTTTCCAGCCGTCACCTGAATTGATAACAGCCTCATATCCTGCTATAGCGTAATCAAGGCACTTCTTAGCATATGCAGTATCAAATTCTTCCCAGAGACGTGAAGCCTGAGCTGCACAAGCAACCATGTTGAGAGTAGCAGCATACGTCGGAGGTTTAACGATACGGATACAGTTCTCAAATCCTTCATACTTCCATGCGTGAATAGCAAGACCTGTCCACTTATGGTCATGGAGTTTGTGGTAAACCATACCTGCATTCTTTCCATAATATGGGTCATCTGATTTAACAATCATATCAAAGAACCAGTCAAGTTCAACTTTAGCTTCCTGGAGTGCATCCGGAATCTTGTCGTTTCCTTCAGGGATAACAACTGAACCGTCAGTCCACTTGCTGTCTGTACCGAGTTTTTTTGACATTTCGTAGATATTCTGGAGTGTCCATACAGAAACACCGCCGTTTACAACGTATTTACCGTGGTCACCGGCATCGTACCAGCCGTATGTAGCCTCAATCTGATATTTCTGATCAACGTCTGAACCATCGCCCTTATAGAGGTCCTGCCACTTAGGCTGAACGTAAGCCTTATCAGGTTTATGACCGTATTCAGAGTGAGCAAGAGAAGATTTGTCGCCTGAAGTTATATATTTTTCTTCAATCGGGATACCTGAACGGTTCTGATAGTAGTAGTTGAATGAATCTCTTAAAACGCCGTCGTAGATAGAGTTATCGATACGGAATTCATGTGACTCGTTCATTATGTATTTAACGTCTGTTTTCCAGTTAGTCCATACAACATTACTGCCTTCGATTTTTGTATCGTATGCGCCTACATTGATACCGGATTGTGTACCTGAAACGCCTACTGTATCGTGAACGATAATTTTGTAAGTACCTTCTTTATCAAATTCAGAGAAGTCGCAGATATGAACGTTAGAACCAGAATCCTTGTATCTTGTACGTGTTGCGATAACTGAACCGTCAACGCCATTGATTTTAACGTCTGATTTTTTCGGTGTACCTGAATCGGGGTCAGGACCGAATACAGTTGTCTTGCCTGAGTAAACAACCTGATTTGTCTTTGAATCAATAACATCGAAGTCAAGAGGAGTCTCAGCATCTGTTACATAGGAAGCCTTTTTGTTGAGAGCCGTATAATAGCCGACCTGATTAAGACGAACGTTTGACTGAGGTCTGATAACGCCGTATTCATTTTTAGGGTCTGCATCGTTTTCGTCGCTGTCAAGATCGATGAGTGAAAGGTTATCGAAAGTAAGAGTACCGCCATTTGGAACACCTGTATCAGTATGACCATACTTACCCTCACCGTCAGATGTACCCTTGCTGGTAGCGTACTGGAAAGCCCATTCAGCAGCTTCAATAGTCTTCTCTGCTGTAAAAGTGTCAGTCTTTATAAATTTCTTACCCGCTTCAAGCTGTACAGGCTGCCATTCAGAACCTGAAATGTTATGCCAAAGCTCGTTATCACCGCTGTAGTCACCGATCTTTGAATAGAGCCAACAGTTCTCCGAAGGAGTAACCTCAAGCTTTACCTCATACCTATGACCTGCTACGATTTTCAAATTTCTGTGACGGAACTGTAAATCCCAACGACCGGCACCACCGAAGTTTTCATCAACAGTAATAATATATTTACCGTCCTCGATGTCGAAATGCTGTTTTGCAGGTGCTGTTTCGCAAGTATGCCACGGAAGACCTGTACCGTCTTCGAAGTCGGTCTGACCGAGCTGCTGACCTGCTGAAGCACTCATCGGAGCGAGAATGCTTGTAACAGAAGTAGCGAGCATAGCAGCAGACATAAGACTTCCGGCGATTGCCTTATAAAAGTTTTTGTGCATTTGTATACCCTCCCAAAAGATATAAATATTTTTTTATAACGCAGTATCAGTGCATATACTGCGGTTATATTTGTGAATACGCAACAGATAGATTACTGCACTTTTCTACCCGTTAATCTTATTATATTATATTATCATAAAAAAGTAAATAGCTTTCCCGAATTTCGTCTAATCGTCTAATATTTTCATCAATTTTTTGTGCAAATTTACAAATTTTTGCAGTCCGCAAACGGAGTAAAAGCCCCGTTTGTGAACAAATTGTGAATAAGTTACTCACTGTAAGGAAGTGAAGTGATTTGTTTTGCCACAATAAGCTGTATTGCAAAAGCGTCCATACCTGTTATTCCCTCAGCGTTGTCGCAGGGTTCAGCGTTTGCGATACCCTGTTCCGAGAGGCAATATGTGTCATTATTGCCTATATGCTGTATGATTGCAGCTGCATCAGCCATATTTACTTTGCCATCAACGTTTGCGTCGCCGAGGAGAATTTTACCGTCTGATGTAGGCTTTTCAGGTGATGTTGTGGGCGCACTTGTTGGTTTTTCGACGGGCTGTGACAAATCAGGTGTTGTGCCGTCCGGTTCAGTTCCCCATACGAGAACATCGTCAACGTACATTGTTATATGTTCGTTGAGAGCAGCTTTATATTTCAATTCGTTCGGAGCATCCTCAAGACCCTCATATGACCAGTCGTTTGTAGCGTCCCATGCTCCTGTAGTAGGTTTACCGTCAACAGCGTCCGGAATTGATACCCTGAATTGTACTTCATCTCTGTGTTCGCTCTGTCCGGTAGGCATAATTGCTCTGCCGTCCTCGAATACGATTTCAGCGTAATATGTGTTGCCTGACGGGTCGCCCTCGTATTTTATCGGTTTGCCGGTAGTAGTAGCGTAACCTTGCTGTCCTTCCTGATACTGTTGTGAACCGATTGTCACCTTAATATCATCAACTGAAAGACCTGCCGCAAGTACTTCCGAAACATCGAAATAATACCTGTACTTGATATTTTTAGCTACTCTTGTTGGCCATGCAGTGTGATTCATTGCCCATGCTTTTACTTCAGTGTAACTGTCGCCCTTACCGTTAAGTCCGGCAGCCATTTCCCATTCTGCCCACTTCGGAGTTTCAGCCTGCGGGAAATCAGCAAGTTTTTCTCCGCCGTAATCAGCGATAAATGCACAAAGTGCTGCGGTATATCCGGCATTGTAGTCAATTGCTACCTCTGTATTCTGATATGAACCGTTATCGTCCTTGAATGAACCGTCCTGATTCGGTCCGCCTTCCAGTGCGCCGTAAAGAACGTGTGCATATTCTCTCTGCCAACCGTCATCTTCTTCCGGTTCAGGTGTGCCGAGTTCATTCCAGTGGTCATCGTGGATTCCTGATGCACCTCTATGGTGAATATTAACAGGATTCTTTTCACCCATTCCGACAACGTAGCAAAGTCCGAGGTCATTATCGCCGAATGCGTAATCCATCATTTTCTTTGCCCAAGCGTTATATTTATCAGCAAGTTGTGCGTTATCCTTGAAAATTGTATCACTTGCAAGTTTTGCGAGCCAACCTGTTGATTCCGCATATCTCAGAACGCCCCAACTCTGGAGAACAGGCATTCCGTCGGGAGTATTCGGGATTGATTTGCCGTTGTAACCGCCCATCCAGTAGTCGAGATGATGCGAAACATGGTCAATCCATTCCTGTTTGCCCGTGTTTATAGCGTAGAGAAGTGCAGCAGCTTGTGTTGTATCGTCCCAGCAGAATCCCCATGTGTACTTCATATCAGTTGACTGGCTTTCTTTCGGGAAAAGCGGTATATATTCATTTTCGCACTTATCAAGATAAGACTGGTCACCTGTTGCCATATACATCCAGTTAGCGGCATACATGAGTTCGTCAATAAAGTTATCAGTACCCTGATTGTTTATCGTATTATAGTACTTTCCCTGAATACCTTGGTCTTCGTTGGCATCTGCGCCTTTCTCAGCCCATACATCATTTGCAAGCTTGAAAAGGCTTTCAGCGTGTTCGAGGTAGCTTTTTGCAGCTTCAGGGTCTTCTTCCTTGAATACAAGGTATCCGCCAGCCATAGCTGCTGCCATTTCTGCGATTGTGGTGCAGTTCGTGATAGTATCGTACGGTCTTTCTTCAGTATCATTTTTCAGGTTGAATTTCCGCATATAAACTTCAGGACTGCCGTACCATACGTGGTCAAAACTGTCCTCGCCTATAGTACCGATTACCTTGTCACCTAAATCACAAGCTGCAACGTAATCAAGTCCCCATTTGAGGTTCTTGAGATACAAGTCATACAAGCCTGCTTTTTTTACAGCGTCTTTGTACTCAATAAGACCCCACGAAAGAACCGACGCAGTATAGGCATTTGTAAGCGTGAATTTCAGGTGGTCACCTGCATCGAACCAACCGCCGTCAATTATATCTGACGGTGTACCGTCCTCTTTCAGCATTGAGTCTGCTCTCCACGAAACGGAGTTCCATTCAGGCAAAGTACCTGCCTGCTGAACCTCATAGAAAAACATAGATTTCTGGAGTGCCTCAGCGTAATTTGTTTCAATTTCTGCGGCATTGACCGTCGGTATTGTGCTAAGCATTCCGGCGGACATAGCCATTGCAGAAAGAACAGCCGTAATTTTTTTGAATTTCATTTTTAATTACCCCTCTCATTCGGTATATATAAATACCTTATTATATTTAATATACACCATTTTCAGTAATTTGTCAAGACATTTTTTCAAGCAAACAGCCGTACAAGTCAAGAATTTCTCCGTCTTTCAGCGTAATTTCGCTTGTATTTTTATTTAACAGATTATTTTCGGGAGAATCGCTGTATTTTATTTCATCAATATCGTCATAAATCACAACTCTATTATATATTTCTTGTTCATCTTGCACAACAATTCTATAGTCGCCTGACGGTACGTCAATCCCCACACGAAACATTCCGCTATTTTCAAAAGGACTGTTCTCAATGCCGTAATCATCGAAAATATCAAGCGAATACGCATCACAATATGTCGGCATAAAATTATAGCCCTTTTCAAGTTTCACAATGCACGAATGCTGAAAATAATACTGTTCCATTTCCTGCCAATTTTCCTCGTCCGTGCCGATTGTCATAAATTCCGCCTTGCCGTCATCTGAATTTGCAATCAGCATATAAACGCCTTCTGCCATATAGTATTCTTCCGGAGCGTATTCCGCTCCAACGCAATAAACATCACGATTATCGGGATAAAAGCCGGGCGGACTTGTTGAGGGCGGTTCAGTCGGCGGTGAAGTGTATGGAACATATGTGCTTTTTACGGAAGATTCAGTTTTATCATTTACTTTTTTCGGTTCAGCGAACATGAAAACAATTGCGACAATTCCCGTCAATACAGCCATTGCAATGCCTATGAGAATTATTTCAACATCAGACGGTGAGGAATTATAATCTTTGTCATTCATTTGTGTCACCCCTTATTAGAAAAAATCTGCAAATCTTAAAACAAAAGGGACTTGCACTTATTTGCACGTCCCTTTAACTGTACTTTAATCACGCCTCGCCTGAATTTCAGGAAAATCAGCAATTATTCTGCATCGTTGTCATTTTCAAGAAGCGCACGCATAGAAAGGCTTACTCTCTGTTTTTCCTCGTTTATGTCAATAATTTTAACCTTAACGACATCGCCTACAGCAAGAACATCGCCTACATTTTCAACTTTTTTGTCTGTAATCTGCGAAATGTGGATAAGACCGTCAATTCCGTCGATAATTTTTGCAAATGCACCGAATTTTGTGATAGAAACGACTGTTACTTCAACAACATCGCCTACTTTATATTGTGAATTGAAGATTTCCCACGGATTATCTTCAGGCTTTTTATAGCCGAGAGAAATTCTGTTGTTTTCTCTGTCAAGTTCCTTGATGTAAACTTCGAGAGTATCGCCAACGCTTACGACTTCACTCGGGTGCTTGATACGTTTCCATGAAAGTTCCGAAATATGAACCATTCCGTCAACTCCGCCGAGGTCAACGAATGCGCCAAAAGTTGTAAGAGATTTAACTTTGCCTGTATATTTTTTGCCGACTTCAGCATCATTCCAGAAAGCATTTTTAATTGCATCTTTCTTAGCAGTTTCAACTGCTCTGATTGAGCCTACAGCACGCTTTTTGCCTGTTTCGTCGACTTCGATAATCTTAAATTCAACTTTCTGACCGTTAAGCTGTTCGAGGTCTGCATCTCTTCTCAAGCCTGTATGTGATGCAGGGATAAAGACTCTCACGCCGAGGTAATTCAGGATAACGCCCTTATTTACGGCACGGTTTACTTTACCCTCAAGGATTGTGCCTTCTTCCTTAGCCTTGACGATTTTGTCGTAGCCTGCCATTTCTTCAACTTTCTTTCTGGAAAGTGCAACAGTACCGTCGCTGTCGTTTACTTTGATAACAACGAGTTCGATTTCGTCGCCTACTGAAACGATGTCAGCCGGTTTTTTTGTATTGTCGTCAGTAAGGTCTTCAAGTTTCACGTAGCCGGTCTGTTTGATACCGAGGTCAACAGTAATTTCGGCATTGTCAACGCTCATTACAATACCCTTGACTTTCTCTCCGTTATGTATTTTTTTGAACGACTGGTCGATAGCCTCAGCAAAATCGATATCCTCGTCCTGATTTGCAGTAAGATTAACATTCTCTGTCATAGTGGTTTGTACCTCCTTGATTATATATGCCGGTGTTGAAGCCCCGGCAGTTATGCCGATTTTTCCGGCGCAGGGCAGTTTCAAAGATGAAAGCTCGTCCGAATTTTCTATATGATACGTTTTGCAGTAACGGCTGCACACTTCATAAAGTTTCACGGTATTTGAGCTATGTTTTCCGCCGACAACAAGCATCACATCAGAACTTTTAGCAAGTTCAGCCGCATCTGACTGTCTTGTATCGGTTGCGTTGCATATCGTATCAAATATTACAATATCAGGAGAATACTTTGGAATCATCTTCAAACATTCTTCCCATTCTATTATATTATACGTCGTTTGTGCAACAAATGCAAGTCTTTTTTGAAAAAAATCCGGATTTTTTTCAAAAACGTGTTTTAGCTCAAAACTATTCCTGAAAACGAGAAAATTTTGTTCACAATGACCAATAATTCCCTGCACTTCAGGGTGAGTCACATCGCCTGCAATAAGAATCATATAGCCTTCCGCAGATTTTTCGGCGACAATCTTATGAATCTTTGAAACAAACGGGCAGGTTGCGTCGAGCATGCGGTTTCCTTTTTCAGCGATTTTTTTATAAATATCTTTACCAACGCCGTGCGAGCGTATAACAACAGTTTCATCGGGGAGGAGTTCGTCAACTGATTCAACAACTCTTGCGCCTTTTGATTTCATATCGTTCACAACGTCCTGATTATGAATTATAGGTCCGAGAGTAGCAACCTTTGTATTGCCGTTTAATTCATTATACACCATTTTTACTGCTCTGTCAACCCCAAAACAAAAACCTGCTGATTTTGCAACGGTAACTTTATTCATCATCATTCTCCTTTGTTTCTCCGCCCTCGACAAGTTGCTTTATATCCGCCATATAGCGGTTTTTGAGTTTAACAAGCTGTCGGGGATTAGGGTCAGACGGCTGGTCAATATACTCATTCGGGTCGATTGGTTCGCCGTATTTTACTGTAATTTTTGTACGGAATTTCAGCTTTTCGCCAAAAACAACGCCTACAGGTACTATCTTTTTTTGTGATTTTGCCGAAATTACAGCCGCACCTGAATGACCTCTATGGACTTTGCCGTCCTTTGAACGTGTACCTTCAGGGAAAATTATAAGACTTCTGCCTTTTTCAAGCCTTTCTATTGCTGTATCGAGTACTCCCGTATCGCCTTTGCCTCTTGATACGGGGAATGCTCCAAGACTGCGGATAAGCCACGCAAAAAGTTTATTTTTGAACAATTCCTCTTTCGCCATAAATGCAAATTTGCCTTTACCTCTGCACGCCACAAGCGGAGGGTCTGCATTTGTGCGGTGATTCGAGGCATAAATTACCGCTTCACCGTCGGGAATATTTTTTCTGCCCTCAAACCGCACATTGAACGCTATTTTGAACGCTATAAAGACGATAATTTTAATAAGATGATACATTATATTTTCTCCCTGATTATTTCTGTAATTTTTTTAACTACCTGTTCAAGCGTGAGATTTGTCGAATCAACAAGTACTGCATCTTCTGCCTGTTTCAGAGGTGCTGTTTCACGGTGCATATCCTGATAATCACGCTGTATTATGTCTTTCAGTATATCCTCATACGGCGGACAATCGCCTTTTTCAGCGAGTTCCCTGTAACGGCGGTCTGCACGTTCTTCGGGTGATGCCGTAAGATATATTTTCACGTCAGCATTCGGCAAAACAACTGTTCCTATGTCACGTCCGTCCATAATCACATTATTTTCCCTTGCGATTTTCTGCTGTAAGCCGAACAGATATTCCCTTACCGCAGGTATCGCTGAAGTCCGTGATGCTGCCATTGAAATTTCAGGCGTTCTAATCAGTTCGGAAACATCTCTGTCCCCTGAATACACACGCTGTACACCGTCAATGAATTTCAGCGAAATATCAGCGTGTCTGAGTGATTCTCCTATATCGCTGTCAGGAATATTATTCTCCGTGATATAAAGCGCAACTGCTCTGTATAATGCGCCCGTATCAACGTAAATATAGCCCATTTCAGCTGATACTGTTTTTGCTATTGTACTTTTACCTGCACCGGCAGGTCCGTCTATTGCAATGTTTATTGTACTCATAATTTTACTCTCCTAACAATTTATTAACTTATTAACAGATATGACAAAATCCGTCACTACTGCTGTTACAGCTATAACACTGAATCCCGTACACACGGGCAAAGGTAATTTTTCGCTCAGTTTCCCTGAAATTTTATGCAGTCCGAAAAAATATATCAGCGCAAACAACCCGAAAATTGCGCTTGATATTACGCTTGACCTGTCCAGAATCGAACCCCACCACGCTTTATACGTCCAGAATTGCTTGTGAAATATAAATTCAAGAATATATGACGCTCCTAATTCAAATACTGTTGTTATTACTGCTGAAAACAGGAACACATATACAGGATTACGCTTTTTTTCGCCGAATATCGCTAAAAGTATAAATGCTCCAACCGCATAAATCGGTATTATCGGCATATGAAGCATACCTCTGTTATCAAAATAATCCCACAAAATCCACACTGTTATGACTTCGTACAGCCAGCCTATAAAACCTGCAACCATAAATTCGAACACATAGCGGAAAACTGCTCTTGAAATTTTATCTTTACTCATAAATACAAAGAGGCTGAATATGCCGTTGAAAAGGCGATTTGCAGGTTAAAACCGCCCGTATATGCATCAACGTCTATTACTTCCCCTGCAAAAAACAGATTGTGAATAAGTTTCGATTCCATAGTTTTCGGGTTAATTTCTTTGACTGAAACTCCTCCGCTTGTTATAATCGCCTCGTCTATAGGACGGAATCCTGCTATTTTCACGGGGAATGACTTGATAAGTCCGCCGAATTTATGACGTTCTTCTTTTGTGATACTGTTTATTTTGCGTTCAGGCGATATACCCGTGAGATTCACAATAACAGGTATCATTTTTGCAGGCAGTAATTTTCTTATGCCGTTTATGAAATCCCTTTTGAGATTTTCCGCAAAATCACGCTGTATTCTCGCATCAAGCTGTTCCGGCGTGAGTGCAGGTTTCAGGTCAATCATAAATTTATAGCGGTTTTTCTCCATTTTACGTATGTGACTGCTTGCGCTCAGCACAAGCGGTCCGCTTATCCCGAAATGCGTGAAAAGCATTTCACCCTGTTCGCTGTATATAACTTTTTCGCCGTCATATAGTTTCAAATTGACGTTACGCAGCGAAAGCCCCATAAGTTCGGCGCAAAATTTATCTTCCGACACAATCGGCACAAGGCTCGGCTTTAACTCCGTAATCGTATGACCTGCACTTTCTGCCAATTTATAGCCGTCACCCGTAGAACCTGTTACAGGATACGATTTACCGCCGCAAGCTATAAGAACACTTCCGCTCCTGTACTCCCTACCGCCTGCAATTACTCCGCAGCATAAGCCGTTTTCGATAATCAGCGATTCAACACGCTTGTGAATTATATCAACGCCCAGCCGTTTCAATTCCTTGTCAAGTGAATTGACAATATCTTCCGCCTTATCGCTTACAGGGAAAACTCTGTTGCCACGTTCTGTTTTAAGCGGTACGCCGAGTTCCTCAAAGAAATTCATTGTATCTTCCGCTGAAAACAGCGAAAATGCACTGTACATAAAACGGCTGTTTACAGGGATATTTTTCATATGCTCCTCAACAGGCGAATTATTTGTGACATTGCACCGTCCTTTACCTGTAATACGCAGTTTCCTGCCGATTTTCTCATTCGGTTCAAACATCAGCACTTTTTTACCGTACCTTGCCGAAAAAATCGCCGACATACACCCTGACGCACCTGCTCCGACTATAATAGTATCAATAGCAATATTATCCGTCATTCCGCACCCCTTTTCAAGTGCCTGAACCGTTCTGCGAGTGCCTTACGCCGTTCAATTGTCGCCTGTTCATCGATGGTATACCCGTTTTCCGTGAGCGAAATAACATCGCCTTCTTTTGCATTTTCGGGGAGGTAAATCCTCGATATATCGATAATCCCGTCATCAGTTTCGACAACCGCAAAATCCTGTTCGAATCTGTCTATTACCATCATTTTCCCTTTTCCTCCGTAACTGTAAGTTTTTCGCCGTCCGATGAAATGACTATACTTCCGCTTAAATCAGTCCTGTATATTTTGTCAGTATATTTACTTAAATTTTCAAGCGTAATGTCATTCGGATGCCCGTAGGAGTTACCCTCTCCGCACGAAATAACCGCAATATCAGGCTTTATAATCTCAAGAAATTCCTCTGAACTTGATGTATCGCTTCCGTGATGACCTGCCTTGTATACGTCAATATCCCGCAATTTACCCGAATCAATCATTTCTTTTTCAGCAAGTTTTTCTGCATCTCCCGTGAAAATAAAACTGTTGTCGCCGTCCGTCATTATGATACCGACAGAATAATTGTTCGCATTTTTGTAAGTATCTCCGCACGGTGCTATGATTTCGCATTCAGCATCGCCGAGTTTTATATTTCTGCCGACTTCAGCCTCTGTAATCTCCATATTTTTATTTTCAACAGCCGTCATAAATCTCTCGAAATATTTCGTTGTCGGTATGTCACTTTCGTCAATATGCGGTAAAATAATTTCACCTATGTCATAATATTCAACTATTTTATCCATACAGCCCATATGGTCAGAATGCGGATGAGTACCGATTAAATAGTCAATCTGCGTTATGCCGAGATTATCAAGATACGTTTCTACTTCATCATCTTTGCCGATTTCTCCGCAATCTATCAGCATTGTATCTTCTCCCGACTGTATGAATATACTATCGCCCTGCCCTACGTCTATGTAATGCACTTTCAAGGGGATATGTTCAGTTACAGTTATAGCAGGCTCTTCGCTGTCGGTACGGTTCAGGCTGATAATAATTCCCGCAGCAACGGCTATAATAAAGCCGATTACCCATATTATCCCTTTTTTCGGCGATTTTTCTGCGGATTGTTTTTGTTTTTGTTTTTCTGCCAATTTTTCTCACTGCCTTTACTATTATTAGTTTTTTTAACATTATCGTCAACAAGACATTTCGGTGAACTGCCTATCAAGTCAAATCTTTTAGCTTTTTTCAGTGCTTTCAGGACTATCTCCCTGTTCTGCGGTTTGAAATATTGCAATAAAGCCCTTTGCATAGCCTTTTCTTCAGCCGTTTTCGGGACGTATACCTTTTCCATTGTATACGGGTCAAGTTCCGTGTAGAACATACAGGTTGAAATTGTCCCCGGTGTCGGGTAAAAATCCTGTACCTGTTCGGGACGGATTTTGTTGTCACGCAGAAACAATGCAAGGTCTATCGCCTCATTCAGCGTACTTCCGGGGTGAGATGACATAAGATACGGCACAAGATACTGTTCTTTGCCGATACTTTTCGTAATCTCATAAAACCGTTTCTGAAACGCCTTATACGCCTCAATATGCGGTTTTCCCATTTTATCGAGTACTACAGCCGAACAATGTTCCGGGGCGACTTTAAGCTGTCCGCTTACGTGGTATTTTATGAGTTCCCGCATAAATTCGTCGTTTTTATCCTGCATAAGATAGTCGTATCTTATTCCCGAACGTATGAAAACTCTCTTGACTCCCTTTATTTTGCGGATTTTCCGTAGTAAGCCGAGATATTCCCTATGGTCTGCTTTCAATGACGGGCACGGTACAGGCGCAAGGCATTTTTTCCCTATACACAAGCCTTTTTCGAGTTGCTTTTCACATGAAGTATGCCTGAAATTCGCTGTAGGTCCGCCGACATCGTGAATATATCCCTTGAAATCAGGCATTTGCGTTATACGTTCGGCTTCAGCGAGAATAGACTCCTCACTCCTGACCGTGACACGCCTGCCCTGATGAAGTGCTATCGAACAGAAATTACAATACCCGAAACAACCTCTGTTATGCGTGATTGAAAAACGGACTTCCTCTATACCGGGCACACCGCCTTCCGATTCATAAACAGGGTGATAACGCCTTGTATACGGTAAACTGTAAATATAGTCGAGTTCTTCTGTTGTAAGGCTTTTTGCAGGAGGATTCTGCACAAGCATCATATTCCCGTGACGCTGTATAATTGTTTTTCCGTATACCTCGTCTTGCCAGTCATACTGGATTTTCGTTGCTTTAGCGTACTCCCTCTTATTGTCACTCACCTGTTCAAATGACGGGCACTGCACTGCACCTATAGGCGTATTTATAGGTTCAGTCAGGTAGCAAGTCCCTCGTATATCGTGGATTTCACGTATATTTTCGCCGTCCGCAAGCCGTCTGCATAATTCCTGTATCTGATGTTCACCCATACCGTACATTAACAAATCTGCACCGCTGTCAACAAGTACTGACTGACGGACTGTATCGTCCCAGTAATCATAGTGTGCAAATCTGCGCAGTGATGCCTCAAGACCGCCTATTGCTATGGGAATATCCCCAAAATATTCACGTAATTTCCTGCAATACACTATAACAGCCCTGTCAGGACGTTTGCCTGCTTTTCCGCCTGCCGTGTATGCATCATCTGAACGCTTTCTTTTAGCAGCAGTGTAATGTGCTACCATTGAATCAATATTCCCCGATGTCACCAGAAATGCGTATTTAGGTTCACCGAATTTCCTGAAATCACGGTCTGTTTTCCAGTCAGGCTGAGAAATTATCCCGACTGTAAAGCCCATATCCTCTATAAGACGTGTTATTATCGCTGCTCCGAAACTCGGATGGTCAACATAAGCATCGCCCGTTATATAGATAAAATCAAACTGCTTTATGCCCTGTTCGTCCATTTCTTTTTTTGTTAACGGTATAAACTTATTGTACATATTTCACCTCTGTCATAATTACTTATTTTCAAGCTGTCTTAATTTCCACTCATCAAACTGCATTTTCGACATGAGTACTTTTCTTGGTTTTGCGCCCTCACTTGGTCCTATTATGCCACGTTCCTCAAGCTCGTCCATTATTCTCGATGCCCTTGCGTAGCCTAATTTCAGCTTTTTCTGTAACATTGTAGTTGAAAGCTGTCCTGCATTTACAGCAACTTCCGCACCTCTGATGACGTAATCCTCATCACTTCCTGCCTCAAATCCGCTTGCTGATATATCTGCGCTCTTATTGCCTTTTGTCTGCGGTACGAAATTCTCAACAGCCTCTATAATCTGCGGATTATAACTGCTTGTTGCCTGACGCCTTATAAATTCAACTGTATTGTTTATATCTTTTGACGAGGCGAAACAACCTTGTATTCTTACAGGCTTACTCATTCCTATAGGCATATACAGCATATCACCGTTGCCAAGAAGTTTATCCGCACCTGCCATATCAATTATAGTACGTGAATCGACCTGCGACATTACTGAAAGTGCTATACGGCTCGGGATATTCGCCTTGATAAGACCTGTTATAACGTCTGTAGTCGGTCTTTGCGTTGCAACAACAAGGTGCATTCCTGCTGCACGTCCCATTTGCGCAAGACGGCATATTGAATCTTCTACTTCCTTGCCCGCAACAAGCATCATATCTGCTAATTCGTCAATAAATATGACAATCTGAGGCATACGGTCAAGTTCAACATCTTCAGCAATTTCGTTATATGATTTAATATCATTCGCTCCGACATCGGCAAATGTATTATATCTCCTCATCATCTCATTTACCGCCCAATTCAACGCACCGGCGGCTTTTTTAGCTTCCGTGACTATCGGTATAAGAAGATGCGGTATACCCTCGAATACCTTAAATTCAACTACTTTCGGGTCAATCAGTATGATTTTGACTTCATCAGGTGTTGCATTGTAAAGGATACTCATAATTATAGAACGTGTACAGACTGATTTACCTGAACCCGTCGTTCCTGCTATGATAACATGGGGCATTTTGGTAATATCGCCGACAATTGCATTTCCTGCAATATCTTTCCCTACAGCAAACGCCAGTTTACTTTTGGAGTTTCTGAATTCATTTGATTCGAGGATTTCCCTCAGCGTAACGACATCTTTATTTATGTTAGGCACTTCAATTCCGACAGCAGCTTTTCCCGGAACAGGTGCTTCTATACGTACTCCCTGCGCCGCAAGACTTAACGCTATATCGTCCTCAAGTCCCCTGATTTTAGAGACTTTTATTCCCGAACCCGGACGGACTTCGTAACGTGTGATTGAAGGTCCTCTGAAAATGTCAACAATTTCAACTGCAACGGAAAAGCTGTCAAATGTTTTTACTATTGTATCAGCCTTTTCAAGCATTTCAGCTTTTGCCTCCTCACTGTTTATTGTGTTGTCGGACGGCGTAAGCAGTGACATATCAGGTAAAACATATACAGGTTTCTCAACATAATCAATATCAATGTCAGTGAAATCTTCCTCTGTATCGTCATCTTCATTAAACGGCATAAATTTCGTTTCAGGCTTTTTCCTTGCGGCATTTTCTATAAGCCTCTCCAAATCGCTGAAAGTCTTGTCTTTTTTGGGATTATTGTCTATATCTATGTCAATAGCATTATTATCAGCCGTATTTTCGGGAGTTTTGTGTTTTTCTTCGGGTAAGGGAACATCAAAAAATACACTTAATTCCTCATCTTCATTTACAGAATCATCTTCATTTTCGTCAATACCGTGAATTTCAAACCTGAAATTTTCCTGCTCCTGTTCATCTTCATCATCTTCTGTTTCATCATCATAATAATCAGCATCTTCTTCAGGTAAATCTTTTTGCTCAATATATTTAACATCATCGTCATAATACTCATCATCATCTTCTTCATCGTCGTCATCTTCAGTATCGTCACTATTACTGAAAAAATCAAGTGCATATCGTACAGGTTTAGCTATAATGTCAAAACAATCTGTAAGACCTTTCCCTGTGAGAATAAGAAAAAGCACGCACGCAAGCAGAACAACTACAATTTTAGCACCCATTTTCCCGAAAATCACAAAAAGCATTCCCGCAAGCGGAAGTGATATAACTCCTCCGCCTTTGAACGATGCACCGTCTTTATACAGGCTTATTATATAACTCAACAAATCTCTGCCGGGTATTTTCCCTACAGTGAATATCTGTATAGTTGAACTTGCAATAAAAAGCCAGCCTATTCCCCACACAATTTTGCTGATTATCTCCTCACGGCTTCTTTCCGTCCCTATCAGAACCGAAACATATATCAGCAAAGCAGGCACAAGAAAAACTGCCCAGCCACATATTCCCCATAAAGCATCATGCATATAGCTCCAGCCTGCTGAACCGTGAATAAGCGTTATAAGTGTTACGAGTATCCCTGTCGCAAACATTGTAACTGATACAACACGCCTCATCTCATTTATGTAATCACTGCCCGTTTTTTCAACAGGCTTTTTCCTCTCGTTAAAATCCGCTCCGAGCGGTGCTTTTTTTCTTTCAGCCATTTACTGCCTCCATAAATTATTTATATCTTATTTCCGTATTCTCAATCATTTCATAAAGACAATCCATAGCATCGCCAAGACTTCCCAATTTGTCAATCAAGCCTATTTCAACTGCCTTTTTTCCCTCGACTACAGAACCCACATCAAGAACAAGTTCGTCTGTATTCATCATAAGTGTACGGAATACATTTTCTTTTACATTGCTGTTATCAGTGACAAACTTTATTATTCTGTCCTGCATTTTGTCAAAATATGACAATGTCTGCGGTACTCCGAGTACTGTGCCGTTCATACGGACAGGGTGTATTGTCATTGATGCGGACGGTACTATAAACGATGTTTTCGCACTTACAGCAAGAGGTACGCCTATTGAATGACCTCCGCCTACAACAAGCGATACTGTTGGTGTTTTCATACCTGCTATCAGTTCCGCTATCGCAAGACCTGCCTCAACATCTCCGCCAACCGTGTTCAATATGATGATAAGCCCTTCAACGCTCCTGTCCTGTTCTATCGCAACAAGTGCAGGGATTATATGTTCATATTTTGTTGTTTTATTCTGTTCCGCAAGAACATAGTGACCCTCAATCTGCCCGATAACAGTAAGGCAATGAATAAGATGCTTAGTATTCTGAATATTTACGTCTGTATCACTTTCAGCAACATTTATTTCTTTTGTTTTATCATTTTCTTTATTATCCATAACACACTCTCCCCCTGAAATCTTTAGTATAATATAAAGTATTATACCCGTTCAGGTGGTGAGTATACATTATTATTATATACTATTTATACCATAAAGTCAAGAATCAAAAAATTAAAAAAATACCGTCCTCACTTTTTGTGAGAACGGCATAGAATATTTTAGTATACTTTGCTCAGAACTATAGCAGGACTTGATGCCTCTCCTGTTTCAGCATCAACAGACACATGTGTATGGAATTTATATTTATCAACAGTTTCACCATAGCTGTCACTTCCCCAACAGGTAGCTTTTATATCAAAAAAATATGATTTTGTGTCTTCATCATATTCAACTGATACATCACCGTAATTGATTGTATCAAATGTTACTGCTTTCGAATAACCTTTTAATACATCGCCATCTTCGAGCTTTTGTTCAAGATATTCCTCTGCAATATAGGTTGCTTCGCTTTGTGTGAGTAGTGTCTTGCTTTCGGGAACATATGATGAATATGAAGATTTACTTGATGAAGAAGTGCTTTTATCTGTTTTTTCAAATGTCAGAAGAACTTGACATTTTCCCTCTTTGTCATACATCCATATCCAAACCTCCAGTCTATCTTTTTCGCAGAATTTATCTGCTGCATACTGAAGACCTTTTTTATAGTAAGTAATCCGATAAATGCCTATATCTCCTTTGTTTTTGCCGTCAGTTTCATAGTCTATACTTTTATTATGTAAAATCTGTTTCATGTTATAAGAGGTATTTTCCAGTTTAAGATTTTCATCTATGGTACCCACTTTTGCTTCGCCGTCTTCATCAATTTTAAGTGTTATTTTGTTGACAAAACTTTCCTCAAGAAAGCTGTCTGTAATTCCATAATCCATTGCTCCCAAAGTTGCAAGAGTATCAATGCAGTTATATTCTCCCACTATGCCGTTTTTGAAATTCTTATGCTTAAAATATTTCGGCAAAAATGCAATGACAGAAATAATTGCTGCAAGAAAAATGACACTGACTATTATTATCACAATAAAAAGCACTTTATGCTTTTTTTTCGGTTTCGGCGGTTGCTGTTCTTCGATTACTTCAATCACATTGTTTGTTTCGTTATCCATAGGATAAACCTCCCTTATTTTTATGGTTTATTATATCATATCACATATTTTGTTAAAAGTATAGACTCAAAAAATATTTTTTTATGATGTCATTTGTGACATATAAAACGATTCATCTTTATAACAAGTATCACACTATCTGCATATTATAATATATGCCATAGTGCATAAATCACAATCCCTGACCGGATAAGGAGGGATAAACATGATTGAATATATTGCGGAAATGCCCTCTTACACTTATGCTATGAAAGCCGAAAAGCTCCTGAAAGCAAGAGGTATCCGCTGCGAAATAAAAAGACGTGATGAGGGCTGCGGTTATAATCTCCACACTTACAATAAAACTTCCCTTGCAATCCTCGATAAAAACGGCGTGCCATATAAATTAAAAGAATTAAAAGAAAAAGAGGTGCAGTAATGGTTATAAATTTTGACAATTCTGCTACTACTTTCCCGAAACCTGCCTATGTCAAAAAAGCTGTCGCATATGCTGTCGAAAAATACGGGAGTTCAGGCAGAGGTGGTCATTATATCGCCTCTGAAACTTCCAAAGCCGTTTATTCAGCACGTGAAACTGTCGCTGATTTTTTTGGGGCTGAACCTGAAAACGTTGTTTTTACTCCCAACTGCACTCACGCTCTCAATATGGCGATTCAAGGCATTATGAGCGACGGCGGTCATCTTATCATAAGCGGTATGGAACATAATTCCTCCGCACGCCCTGCCGTGAAACTCGCAAATGATAAGAAAATTTCGCTTTCCGTTGCTCCTGTATACCCCGAAAATCCAAAAACTATTGAGAGTTTCAGACGGCTGATAAATAAAAATACAAAAGCTGTTGTCTGCACTGTCGCAAGCAACGTAACGGGACAAATTCTCCCATACCACGAAATTGCGGAACTTTGCAGGGAAAATAACATCTGTTTTATTGCGGACGGTGCGCAGGCTTGCGGAGTACTTGACCTGAAAATGAATGACGGGATAAATATTCTCTGCACTGCCGGTCACAAAGGGCTTTACGGTATAACGGGTACGGGATTACTCGTATCTGACGGGAAATACAAAATAAATCCGATAATTCAAGGCGGTACGGGGAATAGTTCTCAAAGCCTTATACAGCCCGACTTACTCCCCGAAAGCCTTGAAAGCGGTACTGTAGGCGTAACAGGAATAATGTCAATCAAAGCAGGCATTGAATTTGTTAAAAATATCGGCATTGATAAAATTTTCGCACATGAGGACAAAATCTGTAAAAGATTTATCTATGAATTAAGTAAAAACAAAAATATAATTATATACAGGAATCCCTCTGCTGAATACGTCCCTATTGTATCTTTCAATATAAACGGTATGAAATCCGAAACTGTCGCACAAATTCTTTCAAATCAAGGGTACTGCCTGCGTGCAGGTTTTCATTGTTCCGCCCTTGCCCACTCTCAACTTGGTACAGATACAGGTACAGTCAGATTTTCACCGTCCGTTTTCAGCCGTGAACCGGATTCCGTCCGTCTTGCTGACGTGATAAAAAGGATTGAAAAAAATAATTTGTGATAATTTCAGAAAAATATTCAAAAAACTATTGAAATTCTTTTAATTTGTGGTAAAATATATAATAGATGTATGTGAGGCGGTAAACCTTATCCGCCTCAAAATTCCCCGACTATCTGTAAAGGATGTGAGAAAATGCCCTCATTTCAGGAAATAAAATACGCTTTCTTCAGTCTTATGAGTACAATAGAATTAAAAGATATTATTGACCTCGCTGTACTTACATATCTTGTATATCTCTTGCTTAAACTTATCCGTGAAACAAGAGCCGGACAACTTATGAAAGGTATCGCCCTGCTTATTATCGCCTATGCTATAAGCAGTTTCCTTGAACTTACCGTTATGGAGTATATTCTACAACAAGCTCTTGATATAGGCTTACTCGCTATGCTGATTCTGTTTCAGCCTGAATTACGGCGTGCATTGGAGCAATTCGGACAAAATAAACTCGGTATAAAACTCATCGGTATCGGTACTCCGTCAAACGACATAAAACAACGCTGGACTGAAACTATCGACATTATCTGCGATTCCTGCGTTGAACTCTCCGCAACGTGTACAGGCGCACTGATTGTAATCGAACGTCAGACAAAACTCGGCGAACAAATTGAATCGGGTACTATAATGAACGCTCTCCCCAGTCAGCAGATTTTTGGTAACATATTTTACCCTAAAACGCCTCTCCACGATGGTGCTGTTATAATGCGCAACGGTATAATCCATGCAGCAGCCTGCTTTCTGCCTAAAGCGCAAAATGACCGCCTTATCGATAAAAGCCTTGGTTCACGTCACCGTGCCGCTATCGGTATGAGCGAAAACTCCGATGCTCTTGTTATCGTGGTTTCAGAAGAAACAGGACAGATTTCAGTCGCACTGAACGGCGTTCTTACAAGGGATTACACTCGTGAAAAGTTAAAGGCTACTCTTGAAAAGGAAATTTTCTACGAAGACCCCGATAATCAGGAAAATTCAGGAAATATATTCTCCTCTGTTTTCGGAAGGAGGAAGAAAAAATGAATATGTTTGAAAAATTAAAAAACAAATTCCTCAAAAATAACTTTTCTCTCGCTGTTCTTTCCCTTATAATCGCCGTAATTGCGTGGTTTTATATTTCAATGACACAATATCCCTCCGTCCCTAAAACTATCGAACATATTCCCGTATCTCTCGATATTTCGGGGACTTCTGCCGGTCTTAACGGTTTAAGCGTTATATCGTGCGATGTAAAAGATGTTACTGTTGAACTCCTCGGCAGTCGTACTCAGGTCGGCAACCTCAACAACGAAAATCTTGAGGCTTATATCGATGCCGAAAATGTATCAAATTCAGGTACAAAAAAATTATCAATTAAAATAAAAAGCAAAAGCGGTATAAATTACGAAGTTAAATCAGTTTATCCGCCGTCTGCTACTATTGTACTCGATAAAATGGATACACGGGAATTTTCTGTAACTCCGCAAATCCCTAATATTTCTGCTGTTGACGACAAGGAAATAAACATTGAGGAACTCGCCTGCGAACCGTCTGTTGTACGTATTACAGGACCTTCCGCACAACTCGATAAAATTTCCAAATGTTTCGCCGTATCCAAAAAAGAAATGAACCTAAGTTCGTCGTACGTAATCACAAGCGACGAAATTCAGTTGTTTACCGAAGATAACGTGCGTATTGACCAGTCAGCTTTTACTTTCAACAACACAAATTTCAATATTACTGTCCCTGTACGTACTCAAAAAGAAGTCGCTCTTTCAGTAAAAATAAATGCGCCTGATAATTTCGATAAAGATAAAATAAAACTGAATTTTTCGGCTGATTCAATAATACTCGCCTGCAATAACAGTGATACCGTTATCCCCGATACTCTCGAAATAGGTACTATATATATAAACGAACTGCACCCCGGATTTTCAAAGACGTTCTCTATAAATACAAGCCTCGAAAACAGCGAATATATCAACGTTTCGGAACTCGAAACAGTTAATGTCACTCTCGACAGCGAAAACCTCGCTCAAAAAGATTTAACAATTGACCAGAGCAGAATTTCTATAAGCAATGTCCCCGACAGCAGTTATGATTACAAAGTACTGACTCAACGCCTGAATATTACAGTTATAGGCTCTCCCGAATCAATAAACGCTATCACTGCCGAAGATATTGTTGCTGATATAAACTTGCTCTATATCAACGCAACTACTGAACATTTCAACGCAAATGTGACTTTCTCGTGCCCCACTTATGACGATGTATGGGTCGCTACAAATTCAAAGGCATCTATTCAATGCACTAAAACTGAACCTGCAACTACTGAAGTACCTGACTAATTATAAAGCCACTCATTAAGCCACTTGTTATAAGTGGCTCTTTTCAGCATAATTATCAAAAATTTAGGAAAAAATTTGTGTAGTTTTTTAGCAATGTTAATCTCACGTTCATATTTTCGTAACATTTTTATGATATAATATAAAATACAGAAGAAATGTACAGAAATTCTATTTATTTTTATTTAAGAAAGGATGATTAACTGATGAATCATATTACTAAACGTATGCAGGCTGCTGTTATGAGTGCAGTAATCGCTGCCGCTGCTGTTCCTGCAACTATGTTCTCTACCGCTTCAGCTGTATTTTCTCCGGCTGTTGTGGAATCCAACCTCAAAACCGCTTCAACTGCTCTCAAAGAAGGCGTTGATTTGCCGAAAACAAGTATTCCCGAAGAATACAACGAGGAAAATCCCCTCAAAAATATCATCGTAACCGTTACAAGTGATGTTGAGAGCGAAGTTTCTTTCTCATACGGTGTCGGAATTACAGGTGCTGACGGCTGGCTTGAATTTACTGAGGACGGCGAATGGACTACCGGTAAAGGCAGTGGTTACGCTATAAAACTCAAAAAGGGCGAAAATAAAATTGTTATTGATTTGTCCGATGTTGATTTGCAGTATGGCGAATATGGTAACTTTGAATTCAGATGCTATTACTGTTCATACTGGGATAATTCTGAGAAAGATATGGTTGCTACAAGCGTTTCTTTCGACGGTTTCTCGTACAATGACGATACAGCCGTAACAACTCCCGATGACCCTGATGACCCCGATACTCCCGCAAAGCCTGACGATGAACATGAAAACATTGTTCCCGACAGCAATAAGCACAGTAACGGTACTAACAGTGAGGACGGCAAAAACTGGAGTTTCAAAGATAACGGCGACGGCACTGCTACTATCTCCTCAACTGTCGCTAAACAAATTGACGGTAAAGCTCTTGGCAATATAGTTCTCACAAAAGGCTATGATGAGGATTACTATCTTGCTCATCCGAGTGACGACGAAAACAAACCTATAAACAGCCATAAATTCAAGTTCTCTGATTTCGGTCTTACCGATATGGATGGCGTTATAATCGAGTCCCTTACCTGCACTATCGAATCAGACAAGGAAATGGACCAGCTTGTTTACGGAGGCGGTATCAACGTAAAAGAAGGTTCTCCTGCTGATACTGAATATGCTAAGCAAATTGCCGGCATAAAAGGCAAAGAACATGCATCTTACTGGTATAACGATATGGGTCTTGAGGGCGACGGTTCTGTTTCATCATTCGAAGAACAGGGTGTTGAGTTCGGAATCACTCCCGGAAACGGCGGTTTCCTCTATGGTGCAGGCTCTTACGCTGAAGTTTACTGGGAAGTTCCCGCTGAAGTTCAGCCACACGTATCCGATTCCTCTACAGATTCAATCTCTTTCCAGTATTGGTGGGGTAACGATGTTGACGGCGAGGAAGTTGAAAGCGTAAACCTTACAAACGCTGTACTCACCTACACAAAGACTGTTACTGTACCATATGACGGTACTGTTTCAAAAGCTGTTGCTGAAACTCTCAATCATACAGGAAACGATTCAGCTAAAAACCTCGAAATCGATTATGCTGATTTAGGCGTTGACGAAACAAAAGACGTTTATGCTATCAAGTTTGAACTGTCAGCAGACGCTCCTATCGGTAAACTTATTTACAATGTAGGTACAGGTGTCAATGAAACTGTAAGCAAAGACTACTGGTTCCAGGAGGATGGAAACTACGCTATCCTTGATGCAGGTGAAACTGCTGAAATTATGTGGATTGTTCCTACCAAAGTTGCAGGCGATGAAACTCACGAAAACGGTATAAACACAAAGGACGGCAAGCTCCTCATCGGCTACTATTATGGCGAAGTTGATACAATTTCAGTTGATAATATCGAGATTTATTATGCTGATGCTCCTGAAACTACCACAACCACAACTGCTACAGCTAAACCCACAACTACCACTACAAAGGCTTCTACTACAAAAGCTACTACAACAAAGGCAACTACTGCAAAGGCTACCACTGCAAAAGCAACTACAACAAAGGCTACTACTACAAAAGCTACCACAACTACTACCGAGGCTCTCAAAGTTACTCTCTGGGGCGATGCTAACGTTGACGGTCAAGTAAATATGGCTGATGCTGCTACTATTATTCAGGCTGTAGGAAACAGCGATTCTTATCCGCTTACAGAACAAGGCGCACTCAATGCTGATATTGTAAACAACGGTGATGGCATTTTCGCTTCTGACGCTCTCCTCATTCAGTATATGCTTGCTGAAATGACTACACAAAAAGATTTCCCTGTTACTCAGGAACAATTTGATGAATTTGGTAAATAATATAATAGGCAATAACAAGAAATTTTTCAAAAGGCTGTCAAATTTTGATAGCCTTTTTTTATTTTTTTGTTTATTTTCCCTAAAATATAGCATATTTTATGAACAATATAATAATCGGCTTGCTTTTTTTTTGGTAAAGTTGTATAATATTTTTGTATGGTGTAATTTGCCATATAAAAAAATAAATAAAAAAACATAAGGAGAATTTATGAAAACAAAGAAAATTATAGCTTCAGTAATGTCTGCTGCACTAAGCATTACTACAATTATCCCATTCGAAATTCAAAACGCAGATGCATTCCAGATTTCAGGCGATTTATCAACTTATTCTGTCAGTGCTGATGATTACACTACAGGCGATGTCAATGGCGATAATAAAATTGACGCAAGCGATGCCTCATGTATTCTTTCTGAATACTCAATTCTCTCAACAGGCGGAAATGCTACTTTCAACGAAAATCAGAAAAAAGCCGCTGATATTGACAATAACAACGCTATCGATTCATCTGATGCAAGCCTGATACTCTCGTATTACTCTTACACTTCAACAGGCGGAAAACTTGATATTAAATCATATCTTGCTGAATTTATCACTCCTCCGCCAGCAACAACTACCACAGCAACAAAGTCAACAACTACTGCTACAACTGCTGTTTCCACAAAAACAAGCACAAATACTTCTACAGTTTCAGGCACAGTGTCAACTGCAACTAATCAGACTTCAGCCACAAATTCAACTTCAACCTCAATCTCGACTTCAACTACTACTGTAACCACCACTACAGCTCCTGAAAAAGTTTCAAGTATACAGTTAGACCGCTCAGAAATATTTATCGGTCTTGGTGATAATGAATTATCCGCAAATGTGAAAATGTTCCCCGAATCAGCAAAAAATAAAGCTGAAATATGGTCGAGTTCCGACGAAAGTGTCGCAATCGTTGACCAAGAGGGGTATGTATACAGTAAAAAATTGGGCGATTGTAAAATCACTGTCAAAAGTGCTGATAATCCTGAAGTTTCCGCTGAAATTTCTGTACATATTGTAGACCCTGCAAACGTCAAAGCGATAAAACTTTCACGAAATGAAGCCTCATTCAAAGTAGGTGAGCAAGGTTACGCCGCTATTGTAACTATGTACCCGAAAACTGCTGATAAAAGCGAAAAATGGACAAGTTCAAACAGTGAAATCGCATCCGTAAACGATGAGGGCTGGCTTGTTGCTAAAAAGCCCGGCACTTGCGCTATAACTGTACAAAGTGTCAATAATCCAAGTGTATTCTCTGTAGTACTTGTCACCGTGTACGATAATTTGCCCGAAACAACTACTGCTACAGGTTCTGCTACAACAACTTCAACCGCAACTGCAACAAATACTGATTCAAATACAGCTACTACTACAAATACAACTACTGCTACTACTACAACTGTAGAAGTTTCCGAAATCAAACTCTCAAAATACGAAATGACTATTCCTATAGGTAAAAAGGATATTTCAATCGTTACAATGCTCCCTTACGATGCAACCGATAAGGGCGAAAAATGGGTTACTTCGGACGAAAAAATTGCTACAATCGATAAATACGGCTGGGTCAAGGGTATTTCCATCGGCGAATGCACTATAACTGTCTACAGCGTATCAAATCCATATGTAAAAGCTGAAATCAAGGTGAAAGTCGTTGAAACGGGTGATGCGCCCGACCTTGATGTTAATTTCAGCTACATTGACGGTGAAAAGTCAGATAACAATAATATTGCTCTCTGTACGCCTTTCCCCAAAAACGCAAATGGAAGATTTGTTATCGACTACATAATCACTGATTCCAACGGAATTGTTAAAACAGTTTCAACTTCAACGCTCCTTATCCCCGAAATGAAATCTGTTATAACACTTCTCACAGCTGATACATCTGCTTTCACTGTAGACTCCTACGTGACTAACCTTGCCACAAACGAACGTGCTAAAATCGGCACATACAAACTCCGCCTCAATCCTCGTGATACTGATTCAATGGAAGAGGATATACTTTCGGCATTCTCTGCAATCGGCGGATTAAGTCAATAAAAAATTACAGCTCCTGATTATTTTCAGGAGCTGTTTTTGTTAAAACTTACAACTTCAGCTAAGAATGTTATTCTTGTATCAGCTGCTGTAAGTCCTTGCTTTACTTGATATTCCAGATATTCTCAGCATAATCAGCAATGGTTCTGTCTGAACTGAATTTTCCGGCATTACACATATTAAGCCACTGCTTTTTAGCAAATTCAAGGCGATTTGTACCGTAATCAGCATTTGATTTGAGTTTCGCCTCCACATAGCTTTCAAGGTCGCCAAGAAGATAGTAATGGTCAGGCTTATGCCAGCTTGCACCGTCAAGAAGCGACATATAAAGTTCACGGAAATCACCTGAACCGCCGTCCGAAACTGTACCGTCTATCAGCGACGACACAACAGCTTTGATTTTAGGATTTTCAGCGAATACTTTACGGCTCTCATAAGTCGGAACAATTTCATCAAGTTCCTCAACTCTTGCGCCGAAAATATAGTTATTTTCCTCGCCTGCCTCCTGTACAATTTCGATGTTGGCACCGTCATATGTTCCGAGAGTTACAGCACCATTCAGCATAAGTTTCATATTTCCGGTACCGCTTGCCTCCGTGCCTGCCGTGGAAATCTGCTCCGAAATATCAGCACCTGCAACAAGTTTTTCGGCATATGATACGTTGTAATTCTGCACAAATACAACTTTAAGCAAATCTTTTGTATCGGGGTCACTCGAAACTATTCTGCCGATTTCGTTAATATACTTGATTATTGCTTTTGCACGCCTGTAACCCGGTGCGGATTTTGCCCCGAAAATAAACGTTGTCGGTGTGAAATCCTTAATAGAACCGTCCTTTATGCCGTTGTAAATCCAGAGAATTGAGAACGCATTAAGCAGTTGCCTTTTGTACTCGTGTAACCTCTTAATCTGTATGTCGTATATAGATTCGGGATTGATTTCAACGCCGTCACGTTCAGCTATAAAGTCAGCAAGCTGTATTTTTTTCTTCTGTTTGATTTCGATAAATCTTTTGATTATATCCTCATCATCAGCGTATTTTGCAAGTTCTTTCAGCTTGTCAAGATTCGTAATCCAGCTGTCATCTCCCAGAAGTTCCGTGATAAGTGCGGAAAGTTCCATATTACACAATGCAAGCCAACGTCTTTGTGTTATACCGTTTGTTTCGTTCCTGAAACGTTCCGGGTAAATGCTGTACCAGTCAGAAAGTACCGTATCTTTGAGAATTTGCGTATGGATTTCAGCAACACCGTTTATATGGCTTGACGCATAGCACGCCATATCTGCCATATGAACAAGGTCGCCCTTGATAATCTTGATACGGTCAATTTTGCTCCTTGATTCGCCTTTTGCGTACATTTCGGCAATAAGTTCCTCGTTAATCTGAATGATGATTTCGTAAATCCTCGGGAGCAAGTCCTCAACAAGTCCTACCCACCACTTTTCAAGAGCCTCCTGCATAACAGTGTGATTCGTGTAGTTGAATACTTTCTTTGCGATTTCAAGAGCTTTCGCAAACGTATAACCTTCATTGTCAACAAGTTGCCTGATGAGTTCGGGGATTGAAATAACAGGGTGCGTATCATTGAGTTGTATTGTGATGTAGTCAGCAAGATTATCAAGCGTACCATAACGGGCTTTATGTTTCCTGATAATATCGGTCAATGAGGCACAACTGAAGAAATACTGCTGTTTCAGGCGGAGTTTTTTACCCTCATTTGTATCATCGTTCGGGTAAAGTACACGAGATATATCTTCAGCGAAAATCTTTTCTTTTGATGCCTCAAGATAATTCTGTCTGTTGAATGTATCAAAGTCAAATTCTTTAACAGGTTCGGACTGCCATAATCTCAGTGTGCCGACATTATCGGTTTTACAGCCAAAAATCGGCATATCATAAGGTACAGCTTTTACTGTCTGCCCGTTGTAGTTAATAAGCACTGTATCTTCATCACATCTTTTTGACCAGCAATCACCGTATTTCGTCCAGTCGTCAATATCTTCCCTCTGGAAACCGTCAACAATGGACTGCTTGAAAAGACCGTATTTATAGCGGATTCCGTAGCCGTCAAGCGGGAGATTGAGAGAAGCCGCACTATCAAGGAAACAAGCCGCAAGCCTTCCAAGACCGCCGTTACCAAGTGCCGCATCTTCAATTACTTCCAAATCAGCGAGATTCAGCCCGAGTTCATTGAAAATTGAGTTCACCTCGTCATAAATGCCCAGACAAAGCAGATTATTATAAACAGCACGTCCCACAAGAAATTCCATTGAAAGATAAGCGGCACGTCTTTTACTCAGATGTTCCTGACGGCTTTTGTCCCAGTCAGCGGAATACAGCTCCATAACAGTATCGCCAAGTGCGTTATGTAACTGCTGAGGTGTTGCCGATTTCACATCTGCCGGTAATTTTGCGGTGAATTTCTCAATAAAAACATTTTTATCCATTGGTTTTTCCTCCCAAAAAAATTATTTTATCTGTTATATAATTTGTTCAATTTGCGGATTTTCTTTGCGAGTTCGCTTGTGAAATCCGATTGTTTTGCACGGAATTGCCAGTTATTGCCGAGAGTTGACGGTGTATTCATTCGTGCATCTTTCGGGCTGTCGAGGAAATCCTGCATTTGTGCTGCTGCGACTTCCGCAACACTCGCCCAAGCTGAACGGACTACTGCCATGGGAATATCCGATTTTTTCTTGACATTCAGGTATTTTTTAGCGAATTTCAGCGATTTCTTGTCGAGAGTCTCAACCCAGCCGTTGAGAGTTTCGTTATCGTGAGTGCCCGTGTACGCAAAACAGTTTGTTGTTGTGAAATTATGCGGAAGATGTTCATTTTCGCCGTCACTGAAGCCGAACTGCAATACTTTCATTCCCGGATAACCGCAATTATCAAGCATTTCACGGACTTCAGGCGTAATGAATCCCAAATCTTCAGCGATTATATTCAGTTTACCGAGTTTTTCTTCAGCAAGCCTGAAAAGCTCATAATTCGGACCTTTTTTCCATTCGCCGATAGTTGCGTCCTCATTGCCGTACGGGATTGTATAGTAACTTTCAAATCCACGGAAATGGTCTATACGAACTATATCATACAGCCTTGTCGCAAAGTCAATACGGTCAATCCACCATTTATAGCCTGTTTTCTTATGGTAATCCCAATCATACAGAGGATTCCCCCAGAGTTGTCCCGTAGGCGAAAAATCATCAGGCGGACAACCTGCCACACGTACAGGACGGCATTTTCTATCGAACCAGAACAGTTTGTGTTCAGACCACGCCTCAACGCTGTCCAGAGCGCAATATATCGGTATATCGCCGACTATTTCAATACCATTTTCATTTGCATATGATTTCAGAGCAGTCCATTGGCGGTAAAATTCAAACTGTATGAATTTATAGAAACCTATGTCATTTTTTAATTCTTTTTTTGCATCAGCTACAGCTTTTATTTTATGCGTAGCTATTTCAGGCTCCCATTCGTACCACGCTTTACCGTTATTCTTGAATTTGAGTGCCATAAAAAGTGCATATTCCTCAAGCCATGACTTATTTGCTTCACAAAATTTCCTGTATGCAGGGAATTTAGATGACCTGAATCTTGAATATGCTACCCTCAGAACGTCAAAACAGTGGTCATATATCAGGCTGTAGTCAACTTTATCGGGGTCACTTTCCCACACTATATCGCAATATTCGGGGTATTCAAGCAGACCGTCGCCCTCAAGTATTTCAAAGTCAATAAAATACGGGTTGCCTGCGTTTACTGAAAACGACTGATAAGGTGAGTCGCCGTAACTTGTCGGGGATAATGGCAGAATCTGCCAGCATTTCACCCCTGCATCTTTCAGGAAGTCAACAAATTCAAAGGCGTGCCTTCCCATTTTTCCTATACCGTACTCAGACGGCAGACTTGAAATGTGAAAAATTATACAGCTTTTACGCATTATTTTACAAACTCCTTTTTTATCAATAGCACTGAAGTAATAATTTAATATTGTCAAAGTGCTTTTCTGCTAAATCATTTCTATTTATATATAAATACAGATTACCGCTGTCACCAAACTCAAAACCACAACCGTCACCATTACATTCATAAGTTGAAAGCTGGCATAGCTGTATGTAATCATCTCCCATTTCTTCAACAACGCTGTTCTGTATTATATTTGAATAACCGCCTATTTTGAAATATTCCTCGCTGTATGCAATTGAATCATAGCCAAGAATTTTGTATTTTGTGGATTCATATTCCGTTATATCATATTCTTTTCCATTCATATTCAGATAATCTTCATAATCAGGCAAATCGGACTCCGCAAAGAAACTGACAGGTGTTTCAGTAAGCGTACGGTTTTCATCCGCATAATGAACACCGGGATTTTCTGCACCGGGAAATGCAGTCGGTTTAAGTTCCGACAGACTTCCGTCATAATAGTATACAGCATATCCGCCGTCCTCACTGTCCCAAGCGTTATTCTCGAAATCATAGAAAAAATAAAGCATACCATTTTCGGGAAAAATATTATCCTTGTCAAAGACGTGAATTTCACTGCAATTTACCTGCATTACAAAAGTAAATGGAGTGCCGTTATTATTTCTGTACCACTTAAAATCAGCAGGCAAATCAGGATTACCGCCGATTTTTGATGTATACGAACATACACTTCCACCGATTTCAGCCTTGATATAGATTACATTTTTAACAAGATGTTTCAAATCATCAAGTAAATCTTTTGGAACTTCCGTATTTTCATACCTTGCTATACGATTCTTTCTGACATCATAAATAAAATTATCAACAGAAGAAAACATCTTTTCTTCATTCATTCCGAGCATTTCACATAATCTTCCATTAAGAGCGTTAATACGTTTCTCCTGTTCGGATTTCGGCAGACTTTTGAAGTCCGTTACATTGCCAAGCATCTCCTGCACCAGACTTTCTGCTTTTTCAAAAATCTGCCTTTGTGAATCGCTTATAAATTCCGCCTCCTCAAAATTATCAGGAATATTACTCTCATCAGTCATATTAAAAAACTCCTTTTTATATACATATTTCTTACAGTATTATGAAATAATAATAGAAAAAAGCAGAAAAAGCGAGGTACTTATTTATGAAATATGCACAATATCTTTTTACTTTTCTCATGGGATATTTTCTGTACGGTTTCGTGGAAGTTGCAGGACGTGGCTATACTCACTGGACTATGTGCCTTACAGGCGGAATTGCTCTGACTGTACTTTATATCATCAACAGCAACAAGACAATGACACTAATAAAAAGCTGTATAATTGGTGCTGTTGCAATAACCTGTATTGAATTTGCCGTGGGACTATTTGACAATATAATTATGGGCTGGAGAGTGTGGGATTATTCTGACCGTCCGTTCAATATTATGGGACAAATTTGCCCTCTTTTCTCTATATTCTGGGGATTTCTTTGCATACCCGCATTTTTTCTCTGCAAACAGATAAGAAAAAAATTCAACTAATAGCCTTGCTGTTTGAGTTCAGCAACAAGATTCGTATAAAATTCCCGTACATCATACCCGTCTATATTTTCCCTGAACAAGTCTATTGTATCACCGTGGCTGATTCCACGTATTCCCGACGCTCTCACCATTTTGAAAGTACCGTGTTTTGCCGACTCTACCCACACAAGACCGTCATTTTCACCGTTGAGTTTTTTTATAGTAAGATAGCCTATATTCAGAGGTATGAAACTTGTTGAAAATACATTTTTCATACAGGACATACAACTCCTGTATGAAACTTCAGGCGAATCAAGCATTTTATTTTCAAGTTCTTTCAGGCGTACAGGCGATAAATCTTTTATACTTGCTATAAAATCAGGTTCTTTGTCGCCGAGTATTGTGAAGATACTGTTATATCGCCTTGCAATCCAATTGCACATTTTAGGCGAAACTTTACCGAGGAGGTAGTCAACCATATCACAACCGCCATGAGGTGTATTTATAGTCGCGAGTGTTGCGACATATTTATCAAGTCCCAGCGAACTTATTGCGTAACGTGCATCAAGACCGCCTTTTGAATGGGCGATAATATTGACTTTTTCAGCACCTGTTATAGCGATTATGTTCATAACAGCCTGTTTAAGTTCCTCTGCACTGTCGGGGATTGAGCGTGCGGACTGCTGATTACCGTAGTAAACGCTTGCGCCGTTTTTTATAAGGCTTGCAGGTACTCTGCCCCAATAATTCATAAGTTGCCAGTCACGGAAAAAAATACCGTGCACCATAACAATCGGGTATTTAGTTTTGCAGATTTCATTTTCTGCACGGGCGTTTTCGAGTTCAATCTTATCAAGTTCAAAAATATACTCTTTTTTAGCTTTCATATAAAATCTGCAAATAAGGATTATATTTATTACAGGCATCCACCAGAAAATCAACAGAAAAATATAATCCGTCAATTTAATTTGTTTTGAACCGATAGCTGTCCGTAGAAATCCCGCAAGAAACGTGAGTATTACAGCAAGCAAAGGCATTACAATAGAAAATATTTTCGGCAATACTCCTGCTTCAGAATAGATAAAATATAAAACTATTATAACAGTTTCCGGAATTATCGCCATTCCTGAAATCCATATGAGATTTGTGCCACGTTTTATGGAGCTTAGCCGGAAATTTTTTACAGGGATTTTCTCGCCTCTGATTAAATCAATTATAAACATTATTGACAAAATAATTGTTGTGATTATCTTGACGGCGTTCGGAACATGAAGTTCAGTCCATAGCGGTATGATATTATAGAATACAAGTAAAAAGATTAAATCTGCTGTTTTTTTCATTTTACCTCACCAAAAAACAGGCTGTTCCAAAGCCGGAACAGCCATGTATCAGTCATTGGACTTCCCCGGAATGCCGACATTTATTGCGCATAAAGTCCGGATAAGTCTGTTATATTATTCGCCGAAAAGAGAATCCTCTGTATTTTCAGGCATTTTGGTTCCGCAGTATCCGCAGAATGACATATTTTCAGCGACTTCACGTCCGCATTTTGTGCAAACTTTACGGCCTTTGAGACTATTGAGTTTGAATTCCATTTTCTTGATTCTTCTTCTTCTCTGGTCAATATCGTCGCAAAGTTCTTTTAATTCAGCAGGGTCGCCTTCAGGATTTTTGTAATATTTTTTACCTATATCGGTAAAAATCTCATAAATTCTTTCCTGTTCGTACAAAATTTTGTTTTTGAGGTCACCTGTTTCAGCTAAACTTTTTGTTTTGCCGGAAACTCCTCTGCTCACGTCGCCAAGTTTATCGATGATGCTCATTGTTATCAACTCCTATGCAAAATATAATTTCATACGGCGGACATAACAGTCTCCGTACATCTGTATTTATATTATACAATTTTTTTATAAGTTTGTCAAGTACTTTTGAATATTTTTTTAATCGTGAAGTTTACGCTTATCAATCACACGTACAGCTTTACCCTCACTTCTTGTGATTGACTTAGGATTTACGAGATGAACTTTCGGGCTTATACCGAGCATTGTCTTGATTGCAGCCGCAAGAGTTTTCTCATACATACTTATATCCTCGCCTGCTGAATCAGCTTGTGTAGGATTCATTTCAACGCTTATATCGAGTGTATCGGAATTATTCACTCTGTCAACCTCAATGAGATAGTTAGGCGAATAGCCCTGTTCAATGAGTACAGTTTCAATTTGTGACGGGAATACGTTCACGCCACGTATTATAAGCATATCGTCACTTCTGCCCATAGGTTTGCTCATTTTTATGAGTGTACGTCCGCAGGAACATTTTTTCCGTGACAGCACGCACAAATCTCTTGTTCTGTAGCGGAGTAACGGGAATGCTTCTTTAGTGATACTCGTGAACACAAGTTCGCCTACTTCGCCCTCCGGTAAAACTTCGCCTGTATCAGGGTTTATAATTTCGGGGATAAAGTGGTCCTCATTTATGTGCATACCTGTCTGTTCGGAACACTCAAACGATACTCCCGGACCGCTTGTTTCTGTTAAACCGTAAATATCATACGCTTTTATTCCGAGTGATTCCTCAATAGAATGACGCATTTCCTCCGTCCACGGTTCAGCCCCGAAAATACCTGCTTTCAGCTTTATATCGTCAGTCGTGTAGCCCATATCATGGAGAGTTTCGCCGATATATGCGGCATATGACGGTGTACAGCAAAGAATTGTTGCGCCCAAATCACGCATAAATGTAATCTGACGTTCAGTATTACCGCTTGACATAGGCAACGTAAGACAGCCGACTTTATGCGAACCGCCATTTAAGCCGGGACCGCCTGTAAAAAGTCCGTAGCCGTAACACACTTGACATACATCTTCATTTGTACCGCCTGCTGCTGTAATTGCTCTTGCGCAACAGTCCTCCCACAAGTCAATATCGTGCTGAGTGTAAAAAGCAACAACTCTTTTGCCTGTAGTACCGCTTGTTGACTGTATTCTCACGCATTCGCTCAACGGTTTTGCAAGAAGTCCGTAGGGGTAAGCGTCACGCAAATCCGATTTAGACAAGAACGGCAATTTGCACAAATCATCTGTTGACTTAATATCCTCCGGTTTTACGCCTTTTTCGTCCATAAGATTACGGTAATACTCAACATTTTCGTAAACGTGCTTTACTTGTGCGACAAGTCTTTCGTCCTGTAATTTTTTCATATCCTCACGGGACATAGTTTCAATTTCCTGATTCCAATATTTTTCCATTGGCATCATCTCCTTTTATATAAATATTTTATTTTAGTTGAAAATTATAGTTATTATTCACCTACAGCAAAGTACCTTAAACCGGAATTTTCTGAACGATATTCATAACCTTCCGAATGATATTCGATAGTATTGCTTACAGGTATATAAGCTCCGTTTATGTAGGCAGTGAGATATATTTCATAGTCGCCCTCTCTGAATAACTCATTATACACATCAATGCTTGTATTTTCATTTGCACCAGTGTACTCCTGTTTTTCGCCGTTGCAGTATATATTCCAGCAAAGATTAGTATATTCGCCCTCAGGCGTATCACGTGTGACTACCATATCATCATTCATTTCAATATGAAAAGCAATAACATCTCCTGCATCAACAACACGCTTTTGCCTGTATGAGAAGTATTCAAACGGTTCGCCGTCTATAGTTACATCAGCGGAACAGTCCTTGAAAGTAATATCCGCCTCACGTCCTATAATTGCAGCGTAATCATCTGTACCGCCGCTTACAGTCCCCGAAACATGAACATTTTCCCACACATTTTCCAGATAAATCTCACCGCCGACAATTCCCACACAACCTGTAGCAGAAATATCCGCATTTGTGAAATTTATATCTTTTACAGCAACTCCCAGTCCGTAGCCGATAAATCCCGTATCGCAGTAGCCCTCATATATAGTAAGACCGTTTATTGTGTGATTCTGCCCGTCTACAAACCCTGAAAATGCCATAGAATTTGCACTTGACCAACCCATTGACTTCCAGATATAGCCCGATAAATCAATATCATCTTCAAGCGTAAGGCTTATATTGCTGTCAACACCGTTCACGTACCACACTACAGATGCAAGCTGTTCAGGCGTTGATACTCTGAAGTCGGGTGCATTTTCCATAGCCCACTCTTTATCAGCAAGTGTCATTATATCGCCCGTATCGTTTTCACGTTCCCAGTCCGTAATATAATCAGCGGGATTTTTCTCGTAAGCGTATTCCGACACATCAACTCCCCAGCAATTGTACCATTGATATGCGTCAGCAAGCATATAAACGCCGTCCTCTTTCAATTCAGCAGAAACTGTACAGTTTTCCGTATCAAGTTCAGATTTTATTGTATCATAAAAGCAGTCATTTTCGTTGTAATGCAGTAAAATGAGATTTTTTTCAGGTACTCCCCGCAACTCATCTTTGTTATAAGTAAAAGATATAACAGGATTACTGATTTCGCTGTCATAAACAAGATTCACGGGTATTCCCACAAGACCGACAACTCCGCTATGAAGATAGTCTTTATTATACAAATCCTCAACAGTTGCGTGTTTTTTGATATTATCAGCGCATTCGCCCGAAAACGATATTCTTACAACTTCAGGTTTTTCGGCATTATCTATAGTTTTATGGCACTCCTGCAAATCAGGCAGATTTGTTGTGACGGGTTCTGTTGTTTCTTGTGATTCTGTTGTTTCATCAGGCATTGATATTTCAGTAACTTCACTTACTTCTTCAGCCGATTCAGGTCCACACGAAACAAATGCACCTGCTGAAAATAAAGTTACAGAAAGAATAATTATAAATTTTTTTAATATATTCATACATTTTTACCGAGTTCAAACGCTTTTCTGTTTATTTCGAGAAACTGCGGTTTAACGCATTTTTCAAGCGCATTCTGCCATAATTCCTCCGCAAATCCCATTTTAGAGGCAAGTACTCCCATAAGCACAACGTTTGAGGCTTTTGACGTGCCTGCCTGCTCCGCAAGTGAAAGCGCATCTACTGCTGTAATATCAACGCCTGCCGATTTTAATTTTTCAACGAGATTTTCGGGGTACTTCTTTGCGCCTGTAATTACGGGCATAGGGTCAATTTGTTGCGTGGAAGTTATCAGTTTACCGCCCTTTTTAAGATACGGCAAACATCTTGCCGCCTCAAGAAGTTCAAATGATATTACAATATCTGCTTCACCTTTTTCAACAATCGGTGAATAAACCTTTTCGCCGTACTTTACATAGGTTACAACAGAACCGCCACGCTGTGACATTCCGTGTACTTCGCTTACTTTTACGTCGTAACCCTGTGAAAGAAGTACATTTCCTATAATTCTTGATGCGAGAAGCGAACCCTGTCCGCCCACGCCAACTATCATAATTGATTTAGTTTCCATATTAAAATCTCCTGTCTGTAAATAATCCATTTCCACAGAATCGTCTTTATACTTATAATTTTTTCTTTTACGCTCTGTGATGAGCTTTTCCATCATTTTATTTTCCTGATAATCCGTCTTTAAGTAATCCAAAGCCCTCTCCATAACTCTTTTATCGTCATGTTTTTCCTGAATATCAGACAATTCATTCAAATTCACATAATCTTTAAATTGTGGTCTGTGTCCTTTTCCGAGACTTGCACAAAAATAACCGATATATCCGAATAATATCCTGATATAAGAAAAAATAATTTTATGATACGGCTTTTTCATTCAAACTCTCCTTTCAGGAATCTTCTTCATCTTCCGCTTTGTAGATAATATCAATTTCACCGTCCACAAAGCCTATTCCTATACCCTTTGAATTAAAAAGAATATCCTTATGTTTACCGTTTTCAAGGTAATCGCAGACTATTTCCGTCATGAACTTCAGGACCTGCTGCCAGCCTTTGTCATCTTCGTCAGAAGTGCTTACACAGAATATATCTTCCTCAGACGACCATATTTCATAGCAAGCCCAATCACCGTCATCAGCGTCGAATCTGTCTGACGCTATTATCTGTACACCATAAATATACTCGTCCTCCGACTCCTCATAGAGATTGAAGTTAAAAGCCTGAGTATTTTCGGGCATATCGTTGTTTTCAAGTAGATTGTCCAGCCAGTCTGCAAACTCGCTGTATATTTCAGCATGATTTGATGCCATATTATTCTATTCCTCCCATTCATAATTTTTCCAAAG
The DNA here is from genome assembly GCA_947624295.1 of uncultured Ruminococcus sp. Taxonomy (GTDB): domain Bacteria; phylum Bacillota; class Clostridia; order Oscillospirales; family Ruminococcaceae; genus Ruminococcus. The sequence continues at coordinate 38,434 of CANQJV010000008.1, forward strand.
ATTTCAAAAAAAGTATCTGTTACTGTTATACCGGAATATCACTCAATAGCACTAAACTTACACTGTTCTTTACAGATACCACAGCCGACACATTGTGTATGGTCTATAACTGCCTTTTTATCCCTGATTGAAATTGCAGGGCAACCCAATTTCATACAAGCCTTACAGCCTACGCATTTTGCACTGTCAACCGCAAACGGCGGATTATGTTTAACATATTTAAGCAATGCACACGGACGGCGTGATATAATTACAGACGCTTCATCTGCCGAAAGTTCTTCTTTTATTGCCTGTTCAGTTTCAGCAAGATGATACGGGTCAACTACACGCACTCTTTTTATGCCTACAGCTTTACATAATTCCTCAAGATTTACAGCGTAAGCAGGGTCGCCTTTGAGATTTTTGCCTGTAGTAGGGTTCTGCTGATGACCTGTCATTCCCGTAATGGAATTATCGAGAATTATAACTGTTGAATTTGATTTATTATAGGCAATATTCACAAGCCCTGTAATTCCCGAATGCATAAAAGTTGAGTCGCCTATAACCGCAACGCTTTTATGTTCGTATTCCGCACCACGAGCCTTGTTGAATCCGTGAAGTCCTGATATTGATGCACCCATACAAATTGTTGTATCAATTGCATTAAGCGGAGCAGCTGCGCCAAGTGTATAACAGCCTATATCGCCTGAAACTGTTACGCCCAGTTTTTTAAGACAATAAAATAATCCACGGTGCGGACAACCTGCACACATTACAGGTGGTCTTACAGGAATATCCTCCTCAAGCGATACAAATTCCCTTTTTTCGCCAAGAAGTTTCTCCGCAATTACAGACTGATTTATTTCACCTATGTAACCGAAAATATTCTTGCCTTCAACGTTATTCACGCCTATATTACGGCAATGCGATTCAATAATACCGTCAAGTTCCTCAACAACTACTATTTTGTTATATTTTTTAGCGAAATCCCGTATAAGTTTAACGGGCATAGGATTCACCATTCCCAATTTAAGCACTGAAACTCTGTCGCCAAGTGCTTCTTTTACGTACTGATAAGCTGCCCCGTTAGTAATAACGCCAAATTCAGCGCTTTCTGAAATCTCAACACGGTTCAGCGGGCTTGTTTCAGCGTATTCAACGAGTTTTTGTGTGCGTTCCTCAACAAATACGTGTCTGCCTTTTGCGAATGCAGGCATCATAACGTATTTCTGCGGAGTTTTAGCGTATTCTTTTAATTCAGATTCATGCCTGTCCTCCGTATCAACTGTACTTTGCGAATGTGCGACACGTGTTGACATTCTGACAATTACAGGTGTATCAAAATTTTCGGAAATCTCAAACGCAAGTTTTACAAAATCCCTGCATTCAGCTGAATCAGACGGCTCAAGCATAGGTACTTTTGAAGCGATTGCATGATGACGGCTGTCCTGTTCGTTTTGGGATGAGTGCATACCTTGGTCATCTGCAACTGCTATAACCATACCTGCATTTACTCCGGTGTAAGATGCTGTATAAAGCGGGTCAGCGGCTACGTTAAGACCGACGTGTTTCATTCCGCAAAAACTCCTTGCACCAGCGATTGATGCACCTAAAGCTGTTTCCATAGCTACTTTTTCATTGGGTGCCCATTCAGCGTAAACCTCGTCATATTTAGCGACTTCTTCAGTTATTTCAGTTGACGGTGTACCGGGGTAACTCGATACAACTTTGCAGCCTGCCTCATATAATCCCCTTGCGAAAGCCTCATTTCCAAGCATTAGTTTTTTCATTTACTTTTCTCCTTTTTCTGTTAATTCATTTATCATATCTTTAAGCTGATTTATGCTTACAGATTCTTCTTTTTTGTCATCGCAAATAACATAAAGTCTGTCATTTTTCCATTCCATGAAATCAATATCCTGACATAAATCAAATTCAGGGTCAAGGATACCGTTAAGGCTTACAAGATGCGGATTGAAATTCATAGGTTCTGAAAAATCCCCTGCCATTACATCATAAGGAGCAGCCCAGTAACAACCGCCATAGGCTATTAGATTTGATTTTTCGTCATAATGAACGTCTGTTATTATAAAACTTTCTCCGCACATATATTCTTCTTTGTGTTCATAACCTTCGGGAATGTAGTTATATACTTCAAGCGTATCAACGTCCAGACAACTTATGCCGTATAAATCTATTTTGAACAGATAGTATCTATGACCGTTTTTATGGTGAATTATTTCCTTGAATATGAAATTATGCCTGTCAAAGCAACAGTATTCATAAATTATTTTACCTGCATTTGTCAATACGCATTTATCCGCATAAACAGATTTATCTTTATCTTTATAAGACCTGACTTCAAGCGAAAAACCGTCCGTCAATTCATAATTTTTTGTTTCAGCAAAAAATTTATCGTCTATGACATAACGCTGATTTTCCATAACTTCCCTATGTTTTGCGCTGTTGTAAACATTTTCATATGAAAATCTCATAAAATACCTCCATAGTTTTCGGCAAGCCACTTTACAACGCCGTCATTGTCATTCGTATCTGCAATTATATCGGCTTTTTCTTTAAGTTCAGGTTTCGCATTGCCTACAGCTATTTTTGTATCAGCCTCCCTGAACATACTCAAATCATTGAAATTATCGCCGAATACCGTAATATGTTCAAAACCGTACTTTTCACGCAAAAATCTGATACCGTTTGCTTTTGAGGCTTTATCTGAAAAAGTTTCAAGGAACCATTTGTCTGTATACGTATCTTTGTAAAACGCAAAATCAGCCCCTGTTATTTCAGATACAGCATTTTTTACAGGTAAAAGATTTTCATAACTGCCTGTTGAATTTATATATATTTCGTTTCCGTTAATTTCGTCAAGCAAATCATCGCATTCAAAAAACGGCTGTAAAAATTCACCTTTGCGTTCCTCAATATAGCTTTTCATCAGTTCATCTGTCACATTATCATAGCCCGTACTAAGCACATTATCAGAGAATCTGAACATAAAGCAATTCAAGCCTTCCGCCCTGAATGCAGAAATAATTTTCATCGAAACCTCCTGCGGAATATAGGCATTTTTAATATATTCGCCTGTACGCATATCATATACACTTGCGCCGTTGTTAAGTATACACGGAACATTTATTCTCAATTCCTTTGTGATTGGTTTTGCGGAATAAATTGTCCGTGCCGTTGCAAAAGTAAAATATATACCGTTTTCCATAAGTCTGTTCAGCGTTTCAACGGTATATCCCGAAAGTTCGCCGTTACTGTTTAGTAACGTCCCGTCAAGGTCAGAAACAAAAAGTATCTTCTCCAAAAATAATCAACTCCTGACTATTATTATATCATATATGCAACTTTATTTCAATAGTTTTTATAAAATAAATATATATCAAATATATATTAAAAAAATTGCCTGAAAAATTACTCAGTGCAAAATAAACAAAATTTTGTATTATGAACAGTTTAATTTTTTGCTTGACTTTTTTATTACAGTGATGTATAATAAAATCAGCGGAATTTATTTCCGACTTAATTCATTAAAGAGTAAAAATGCGTTCGTAAAGTGCTTGCCGGACGGGGAGTTGTCGGCAGGACGAAAAGCTGTTGCTTGCGGTTCGCATTTTGCATCCCGCTTTATATGACATACTGACTGCGAGTTTATCTCCTCTTTCATGTCGTATGATGTGGAAAAGGAGGTTTTTATTTATGTACACAAACAATTCAAACAACAATACTGCCGGAAATTTAAGGCTTTTCGGTAACGTGAGAGTAATGATTATCTCAGGGCTTCTTGTCGCTATGAGCATAGTTTTCGGGAAATTCCTTGCTTTCAATATAACTGATGCCATACGTATCAGTTTCGAAAATCTGCCTGTAATTATGGCAGGGATTTTCTTCGGTCCGTTTATCGGCGGTGCTGTAGGGCTTGGTGCGGACGTTATCGGAAGTATCCTAAAAGGGTACTCGATAAATCCTGTCATATCTGTCGGAGCAATGAGTATCGGCATTATTTCGGGATTTGTTTCAATGAAATTTTTCAGGCAGAACAAATTGCTGAATACTGCTTTTTCGGTAGGATTTGCGCATCTTATCGGTTCACTTCTCATAAAATCAGCGGGACTTCATTTTTTACCGCCGTGTATGCCGTATTCTCTGCTTGTATACCGTATTCCTACTTATATTGGTATCGGACTGCTTGAATTTTTTATAATATATATGCTCCTCAAAAACAAGGCATTTTCAAATCAGCTCGAAAAGGTATGCAACAATGGCAGACTATAATGATTCACTGGAATATCTTAGAAAAATCGCTGTAAGCAAACTCGGTCTTGAAAGAATAACCGAACTTTGTCGGAAACTCGGCAATCCGCAGAATAAGACTAAAATTATCCACGTAGCAGGCACTAACGGCAAAGGCTCATTTTGCACAATGATTTCAGAGATTTTACGTGATTCAGGCTATAAAACAGGCTGTTTTTCGTCGCCTGCACTGACGGAAGTAACAGACAGTTTCCGTATAAACGGCAATGAGATTTCACAAAATGATTTTGCGGAAATTATGACTGATATTATCCCCGTATGCGAAAGTATGAGCGACAAACCGACTGAATTTGAAGTCCTGACAGCTGTTGCTTTTGAACTGTTCGCACGTGAAAAGTGCGATATTGCTGTAATTGAATGCGGTATGGGCGGTGATACTGATTCAACAAATGTTATAAACTCCCCGTTGTTGTCAGTCATCACAAATATTGCTCTTGACCACACATCATTTTTAGGCAATACCACACAAGAAATTGCTTTGCATAAAGCCGGTATTATAAAATCGGGCAGACCTGTTCTGTACGGCGGAAATAATACCGATGCGCTTGAAATTATCCGAAATACAGCCGTAAAATCAAATTCCGCTTTGACCGTCACAAAACACGGCAGATTAAGCAATATTTCCTCTGATATTCACGGTATTTCGCTTGATTTCGAAAAATTCGGCACAATCCGCACATCAATGACGGGGACTTATCAGCAGTACAATATTGCAAATGTCCTCACTGCTGTTGAAATTTTAAGGGGCGAGGGCTTGAATATCTCCGAAACTGCCGTAAAATCTGGGCTTTTATCTGCACGAATCCACGGACGTTTTGAGTTGCTTTCTGAAAATCCTGTAATTATTTTTGACGGTTCGCATAATCCCGACGGTATCAATCAGCTTGCAATGAGTATAGACAAATATTTTGACAAAAAAATCGTCCTGCTTACAGGCGTTATGGCTGACAAGGACTATGAACTATATCCCCAAATTCTCGGGAAATATATTGACCGTGTCTACACGCTGAAACCTGACAATCCCCGTGCATTGGATTCAACAACACTTTTGTTGACATTCCTGAAATACGGTATACCCGGTGCTACAGGCGAAAATGCGGATATAATCATAAATATTGCTGTTGACTACGCTCTCGAAAATAATATTCCGCTTATTGCTGCGGGTTCGCTCTATATGTACAAAGATTTCATTAAAAGCCTAAATCTTCGTAATCTTCACGGATAAATCTATGATACGTCACGTGACAGCATTCATCTGTAAGGCAATAATAATACTCGTCCACGCCGTACACAAGCAAGTCAAATTCATCGTTGCGGATTTCTTTTATTGTTAAATTTTCTGAGTATTTACGGAAAATATCAAGTACCTGTTCCATAGATGTACCGTGTTCACGGACAGCGTTGACGAGTTCCGTGAGAAAATCGTATCCTGTTAAATTATTTACATAAGCTGTCCCCTCAACTGAAACAGTAATACACCAGCCGTCACGGATTGCCTTGAAATCGAGCTTTCCAAGACGGCTGCTGACGTATTCGGCGAAATCAGCAAGTACTTTTTCCGTACACTCCACGCCTAAAAGATGAGTCAAGGATTTCGCAATATAATTGAAACTCATAGGTCTGCTATCGTAGCCGAGTTTAAGTTGTGCCTCTTTGATGTTATCAGTTAAATTTTTTTCCAGTCTTGAGTAATTCATAATTTATCATCTCCTTTGTTAATCATATCATATTATTTGCGATTTTACAAGACTTTTTATAAAAAATCTTCAAATTATCGTGAAAAGTGTTTACAAATGTCCGGAAATATGTTATTATAATATAAAACACATTAAAACTACATCACGGAGGGCATAGTATTGAAACTCAATAAAATCAACGTCCTGAAAACTGTTGCGGTAATTCAGGCAATCGTAATTCTTTTAATGTTTATTTTTATAATATGGTTCTGTTTTATCAGAAATTCAGGGCTTGCGATTACTGCTGACAAACCGCAGGAACGCACAAGACCCGTTATCGAAAAAGAAGAAACTTTTTACCAGTATGACGGCAAAAAAATCATCATGCACGACAACACTCTCGGCGAAACTTTTATCCCCGTTTATAGTGATGTTCCGGCAAGTAACCTCAATCCCGACGAATTTATCAGAAATTCAAACGGTTTTATTTCTTATAGCGGTTCAGCTGTACAGAACACAACAACAGGCATTGATATTTCCGAACATCAGGGAATAGTTGACTGGGAACAAGTCAAAAATGCAGGTATTGATTTTGCTATGATTAGAATAGGCTACAGGACTTACGGCAGCGGGCTGATTACTATTGACAACAGTTATGGCGCAAATATAGAAGGCGCATTGAATGCAGGTCTTGATGTCGGAGTGTATTTTTTCTCGCAGGCAACTAATACAGACGAGGCTATTGAAGAGGCTGATGCACTGCTTGACGCAATATACGGCTATGATATTACATATCCTGTTGTTTTTGATTGGGAACTTATTTTCGATGACCACGCACGCACTGATGAAGTAGGCGTTGAAATGCTTGCGGATTGTTGTGTTGCCTTTTGCGAACGTGTAAAATCCGCAGGTTATAAGCCTATGATTTATCAGAACGCCTCTACAGCTACTCACAAACTCGATTTGCCTCGTGTGAAAGATTATGACTTCTGGCTTGCGGAATACAGTACAAAACCGTCATTTTACTACGAATATGATATTTGGCAGTATTCAAATTCAGGGACAGTCCCCGGAGTTGAGGGTTTGTGCGATTTGAACATATGCTTCAAAGACTACTCCGCTGAATGAAAACAATCCCCTGAAATCAGGGGATTTACAGTTACTCTGTTTTACCTGAAGCAAAATCGTGTACTTTCAGAATACCCCACGCAATCACGGCTATAGTTAAAAAAATTGTTTCAATAAAAAAATTCTTTATGTGTTTCATAACAATCCCTCCGCTTTTTTATTATAATAACATATAATACAAATATACGCAAGATGAAATTTGTCATAATATGGGTGACATTTGTAATTTTTTAACAATTACTGAAAATTATGTCAAATCCCTTGACAAAGACTGATATATAAGTTATAATATAGGCAACACCGCACAAAGATTGTGCGGCAGATGCGCCGTCAGATTTTTCGTCAGATTGTATAGAAACGACGCAGGCATACTTGACGTATGGCAAGGAGTTTATGTGCAAGATGACGGAAAATATGCAAGCAGATGACGTGCAAAGCCGTCAGGCGTTCTTTGTGCGGTGTTGCCTTAGTATATTCCTTGAAAAGCAGGTGATTTTCTTAATGGACAGTGCGCCCGACGGGTGTAATCCCACAAAATCCGTAAACAATGTATAAGGGCATAGTTCGCCTTGACTTACGGACTATGCCGTTTCTGATGATTAAAGGCAACATCACACTGAATCAGCAATGCATATGCGAAATCAGATTTTTTGTGTAAAATAGCAAAAATTCAAGCAAATATGCTGTCAAATTTGTGCAATGTTCCCTAAAATATTTTTACGGAGGAATTTTTTATGTTATGGCAGATTATTCTGCAAATTTTTCTTATCATTCTCAATGCATTTTTCGCTTGTGCGGAAATTGCAGTAATATCAATCAATTCAAATAAACTCGAAAAAATGATAAATGACGGCAATCAGAAAGCTGTAAAATTACAGAAAATTACAGGCGATTCTTCCCGTATTCTCGCCTCAATTCAGACTGCTGTCACTCTTTCGGGCTTCATAGCGGCAGCTTTCTGCGCTGATGATTTCGCTGACAGGCTTGTGAAAGCCGTACATAATGCAGGGCTTGACGGTCACGACAGTATCATAAGACCTGTTGCAATTGTTGTTGTAACGCTGATACTCTCGTGTGTGATGATTATTTTCGGGGAACTCGTCCCGAAACGCATTGCAATGAAAAATCCCGAAAAACTCGCTTTATCAATGACTTCAGTACTCGGCGCAGTAAAAATAATATTTGCACCTCTTGTTGCCGTCCTCAACTTCATAACCGACCTGATTCTCAGGATTATCGGCATAAATCCCGATGATAACAACGATACTGTCACGGAAGAAGAAATTATTATGATGTCCGATGCAGGTGCGGAAAAGGGTACTATTGACGAAACTGAAAACCGTATAATCAAAAATATCTTTGCTTTTGACGATATGACCGCTGAACAAATCTGCACTCATAGAACAGATGTTTCTGTACTCTGGTGTAACGATTCCGTTGAAATATGGGAGGAAACTATTCACCGCACACGCCACTCACGTTTCCCCGTATGCGACGAAAATATTGACCATATTATAGGTGTCCTGAACGCTAAGGATTATTTCCGTCTTGACGACAAAAGCCGTGACAATGTTATGAAAAATGCCGTAAAAGAGCCGTATTTCGTCCATGAAAATATGAAAGCTGACAGTCTTTTTGCTCAGATGAAAAAAAGCGGAGGGCATAATTTTGCTGTTGTTGTTGACGAATACGGCGGTATGACGGGAATTGTTACGATTACTGACCTTGTGGAACAACTCGTTGGTGATTTTGATGACGATGAACTCAATCAGCACGAAATAAAATTCCGTAAAATCGGCGAAAATGAGTGGATTATCCCCGGAATAACAAATTTGTCCGATGTATGCGATGAACTCGAAATTTCCCTGCCTGCTGACAAATATGACACTTTTGGCGGATATGTTATTGATTTTTTAGGCGAAATCCCTAAAAATAACAGTACAATTGTTTCATTTGACTGTGACGGACTTCATATTGAGGTCATCGAAATCAGCAGCCACCGTATAAAATTATGCCGTGTTACTAAAATTCCGCAGGAAGTCAATCAGGAATAATGCATAAAAAATCCCTTGATTTAGTTCAAGGGATTTCATATTATTATTTTTCTTTTGCGTCCGCACAACATAAGCCCGCTACAGACCAGAATACAGCGGAATAACAAATATTACTGCACCCAATCAGGAATAATAAAATTCCTCCTGCTGTCAGAATCAGCACACACAACGCCTGCCAGTTTTTATTTTTCCTGAATTTCCGCAAGCCAATCACGAAAACTGAAAGCAATATGACTACAAGTGCTATTGCGGACGGGATTCCACGTGTAGCCGCTGTATATATGTACTCATTGTACACTTTGTCGAATGTGCCGATATTTTCAGATATTATGTCACTCAATTCGCCGTTTTCGCCTGATGTACCGAATGTATAAAGCTGAGGGAATACGAGCTGTTCGGGACCTGTTCCCGTCAATGCGTGAGATTCAGCTATATTTATTGCTTTGCGGTTGAGGTGATAGTAAACGTCAAACGTGTCGTCAATATCAACAACATCAAAATTATACATACCGCTTGCCGAAATCCTGTAGTAAGCGTCCGCAAACCATAGTATTCTGCCGTCGTACAGCCTGTACTGCGAGATATTGCCTATAAGTCCGCACTGCACAAGGATTACAGCCAATGCAGCAGGCACAATCACTGAAACCGCCGAAAAAAGATTGATTTTCGGGGCTTTCATCACGAAAATGGCGATAATAACAGAAATCACCGCAAAAACAATTCCGCATATGCCTATGAGTGAGTACGTGAACATCATCACAAATGAAAATATACAAGCCGATATTATACAGAAAATTTTCACGGATTTTTTCGCAAAGAATACAAACCCTATGAGTGACGCCGTGAGCGATAACGTGAGGAGCATTGCTAAAAACAGCGGTGATTGGGCAAGACCTGATGCTGCATTTATCTGTACTTCCATAGAAGCCATACGATAATTGCTTATTTTCCCGGTGAATACCTGTATCAGCCCGAAAACTGAGTTAAGCAGTCCCGTGCTGATTAGCCCGTAAATCAACGCTGTTATGGTCCTTTGCGACTTCACTGAAACGGCTGTACAGAAAAAACAAGCGTAAAATATTATCGCAAGCAAGCCTTCACCTCTGCCGTTGTAGCCGTATATTGCTATATTCGTATCGTACGCCAAAACTGACGAGATTATTCCCCACAAAAGCATAAATCCAAAGGCACATACAGGCACAAGTGCTTTTTTGCTGATGTACTTTTTTATTGCGCCGATAAGTGCGACAATCATACAAATTACTCCTGCTAACGCAAGTCCTACTGCTGAAAGCGCAAATATCTGCGTACCTGCAATTACAGGTATCGCTGTCATAATCGATGTCGTGAAAAAAGCCGTCATTAAGCCTGCTAAAGCAAGTTTTGAATAACTTTCCTCAGTGAGATTAAGTATAAAATTTGACTTTTCTGTTGAATTGAATAATTGTTTTGCCATATTTATTCCTTTCCTATGGTATATTACACCTGTACAAAATTAGGCTGATATTTTTGTGTATTTCAACAAATATTTCGTTGATTTATACAGAATCAGCCTGAAAATTTATGCAGTATTACTTCCTGTTTACAGTAACTGTACAAGTATCACTGATTTCGCCGACTTTTATAGTGATTTCAGGCGATATTGTCATATTACCGTCCGCATCATACCAGTTAAATTCAGCTATCGAATCGTCAATCACATCACCTGTATGAAAATAATTGTCTGTACTGTCTGTACCCTCCCCGACAAGCCTCACAAAACGTCTGCCGTTATTGTAAGCAGTCGCCTCATCATTTCCGCTTGAATAAGTAAATGTATTATAATATTCATCGCCCGTGACTTCAGCACTCACGTGGTAAATTCGTATACCCTCGCCTGTTGCTCTCCACCACTCGTTTGCAAGGACACTGTTATTCCCCAGCATATCGGCGTATTCAACTATGAAAAATTCAGAGTAGTAATTTTTTTCAAGCTCTCCGCAAGGAATTATAAGGCAGTCCGAATTTTCAAGCGATGACCGGTTCAGCGTGAAACTCTTATCGCCTGCATTTTTGTCATATATTTTAATTTGTTCCGGCTTATACCAACCAAGCATTAGCTTTGAAACTGCTCCGAAATCGCAATTTGCATCGTCCATAAGTTCAAACCCTGCTGAGCCGTGCATTCCCTGAAAATCTTCAGTACCGTACAAATAGTAGTCAGGCAAGCCCATACAATGTCCGATTTCGTGCAGGTACGAACTGTTGAAATTAGCGTAGTCGTCAGCCGATTTTATTTCAGCATTACCGACAATTACGTGACCTATCCCCATTCCATCAACTGTTTTCAGCCAATCTCCGCCGTAAAGTCCTGCTGATGCCCACCAGTTTTCATCACCTGCCGATTCAGGGACGCTTATAAGAATACTGTCAATTATTTTATCTTTATCACCGTCAAACTGCGAAAAATCAACTTGTGCATCAAATTCGTCAATTATCTCGTCAATAAGCGAAACGTGCCACAAATCGCCCTCGTAATAAGATTTGTTGTTTTTAGCGGTATAAGTGTACGCTTTACCGTTAAGATTCATTGCATTTTTAGACGAACGCTTGTAAAATGCGCTCATACTCTCGAAAGGATAATTGCGGTCATTTTCGTTTTCAGCACCAAAGACAATATTTTCAATCTGTTCGGCTGTCGGCTTGTAATCATAGGTACAGTCGGGGAAATCAACATAAAATACTGCCAATTCAGCTTCATTCTGCGACGGCATAGACCCGTAGAGATTATATACAGGCGGATTTATAAAGCCGTCAGAAGATGTTACAGTTGTCGTTGATGAGGTCAAAGTCGTTGCTGTTGTTGTAGCTGTTTCCTCAATCCATTCCCACACAACTGCACCTGTCTGCGATATGACCTGTTTACGGAGCGCAATCATATCATATACATCAACTTTACCATCCTGATTTATATCAGCTGTTTCAAGGAATTTTTTTGCTGTAAATCCGTCATTGCCGTTTATACCGATAGTTTTCCCCTTAACATCGTAGCCGTTTGCGGAAGTAAGCGGTGATTCGCCAATAAGGTGCTTTGTCATAATTACAGCATCAGCTATTGTAATTTTTCTGTCGCCGTTGAGGTCGCCTAAAAAGCCTATCTGAACCCAATCAGAAAAGGCGTTTGCGGAAATCAATCCGACTGAAACGGCTGTAAATGAAACAGCTGTCATAATGATACGTCTGAAAAATCCTCCCATAACAATTCTCCTTCAAAAAAACTGCGGACAACAACGTCCGCAGTACACAATTACTTAGCGTAGTCAGTAACTCTGCTTTCACGAATAAGGTTGACCTTAATCTGTCCGGGATAATCCATTTCACTTTCGATTTGCTGAGCGATTTGTCTTGCAACAAGCACCATTTTCTCATCGTTGATTATTTCCGGGATAACCATAATTCTGACTTCTCTGCCTGCCTGAACAGCGTAACATTTTTCAACGCCGTCATATGATTCGCAGATTTCCTCAAGTTTTTGCAGACGTTTGATATAGCTTTCGTAATTTTCACTTCTTGCGGCAGGTCTTGCGGCTGATATAGCATCTGCCGCCTGAACGATACAAGCAATAACAGTTTTAGGCTCAACATCGTTGTGGTGTGCCTCTACAGCGTGGATTACAGCGGCATTTTCGTTATATTTTTTACATACGTCAACGCCTATCTGCACGTGAGAGCCTTCAATTTCAGCGGTAAGAGCCTTACCTATATCGTGGAGAAGTCCCGCACGTCTTGCAACATTTGCATCAACACCGAGTTCAGCAGCAAGCACTCCGCTGAGTTTTGCGACTTCAATCGAGTGGTCGAGGACATTCTGCCTGTAACTTGTACGGAATTTCAGTCTGCCGAGGAGTTTTATAAGTTCGTGGTTGAGTCCGTGAACATTTGTTTCGATTACAGCACGTTCACCTTCTTGTTTGATACGATATTCAACTTCACGGCGAGCTTTATTCACCATTTCCTCGATGCGTGTCGGGTGAATACGTCCGTCTGCGATAAGTTTTTCGAGTGCAATTCTTGCGACTTCACGGCGAATCTGGTCGAAACACGAAAGCGTGATAGCTTCGGGAGTATCATCGATAATAAGGTCAACGCCCGTGAGTGTTTCAAGCGTTCTGATATTACGTCCCTCACGCCCGATAATACGTCCTTTCATTTCGTCGTTAGGGAGAGGCACAACAGATACTGCTGCCTCTGATACCTGGTCAGCCGCAACTTTTGCGATAGCAAGAGAAATATAGCTCCTTGCTTTTTCGTTGCATTCATCTTTGATTTGCTGTTCATAAGCCGCAACTTTCACGGATTTTTCGTGAATAAGGTCTTCTTCGAGTTTAGAGAGAAGATATTCACGAGCCTGTTCTCTTGTGAGTTCTGAAATCTTTTCAAGAACGTCCATTTCGGACTTTTTAAGCTGTTCAGCCTCTTTGAGTCTTTCGTCAGCACTCTTGATTTTCTGATTAAGAGCGTCTTCTTTTTTCTCAAGGTTATCAGTTTTCTTGTCAAGATTTTCTTCTTTTTGCTGCATACGTCTTTCCTGACGTGACAATTCTGCTCTGCGGTCCTTAATTTCCTTATCGGCATCGGTACGAAGTTTATGGATTTCGTCCTTAGCCTCAATCAGCGCACTTTTTCTTTTGTTGTCCGCATCTCTTTCAGCGTCATCGATAATACGTTTTGCACGCTGTTCAGCAGAATTCATATCAGATTCAGCCTCATGTTTACGCTGTTCGATACCGGCTGAAACGCCCTTTTTATAGGCGATTGACCAGCCTATACCGACACCTCCGGCGAGAGCGGCGATAATAAGTACAATAGCGATAACAGGTTCCATACAGTGCATTACCTCCTAATTACAATATAGTTTAGTTTGTATCATAAAACATATTGCTTTAAGGCGGTAAATGCCTTATAATTTTATTCATTTGTAATATATATTGACAAAAGGCTGTACTCCTTCAGCCTTATGAAACATAGGACTCAAATTGTCCGTATATGTATATATTTATCAGCGATACAGCTGAAATGATAAAAAACAAGTGCAATTACTGCCAAAGCAATTTTTTGCAAAATAAATACAACATCTTTATTATACACTTATTTCACTGATATGTCAATAGATTTTCATCAAATTATTACAATTCAGAAAAAATTAAATTTATCAACTGTTTCCGTATCTTTTTATACATATTTATACATATTATTATATAGCAGGGCAATTTACTAAAAATTTCACAAAACGCTTGAAATATAAGCTGATATATGGTATAATATAAAGAAGATATTTATTTCGGTTGACTGTCTGCCGTAAAAACAGCCAAAAGATTGGAGTAAATTATGATGATTCCTGATATTTTCCTGACTATGTCACAAACTGTTGAAACGCCGTCATTTTTCCCGTTTCCGCTGTCTATGCAGATTATTTTCACTGTAGTTTCAGTTGCTTTTCTTATTTACAGATTCGTCACAAATAAAAAGCCCTATCAGCTTATCATGGCAATTGCAATTCTCATTGCACTGCTTCTGCGCATACCAAATTCAAGCAGGACTTTGTTTTATGTTGTCGGTCTTATTGAACTTATCCTTATTGTTATTGCCTTTATTACGTCGCTTATTTTCAGGGATAAGAGCGAACCTGTACAGGAAACTCCCGAAAATACGGAAACTGACGAGGTCAACGAATGAAAATAACTGTTCTTGATTGGGCTACAATGGCTCAGAGTAACGATATATCGCCTGATTCTCTCAGGGAATACGGTGATTTGACTGTATACGGCTTCACATCGCCTGAACAGACTATCGAACATATCGGCGATTCTGAAATCGTCCTATGCAATAAAGTCCTGATTACACGGGAAATCATCGATAGTTGCCCGAATCTGCAATATATAGGGCTTTTCGCTACGGGATTCAATAACATTGATACTGAATATGCTAAGTTAAAAAATATAACCGTATGTAATGCAGGGCAGTACTCGACAAATGCAGTCGCTCAGCAAGTTTTCGCCTATATACTGGACTTTTCGAGCCGTATACGTGACTATGATAACGCTGTCAAGTCCGGCGAATGGGAAACTTCCCCTTGCTTTTCGTACTTTCCCATTCCTACAGCTGAAGTCGCCGGGAAAACGCTCTCAATCGTGGGTTACGGTTCTATCGGCAAGCGTGTTGCGGAAATCGGTGATATTTTCGGTATGAACGTGGTAATCAGCACAAGGACTGCTCCCGTAAATTGCCCGTATGAAGTCACGGATATTGAATCAGCTGTCAAAAAAGCCGATTTCTTGACGTTCCACTGCCCTCTTACTCCGCAGACAAAAGGCATAGTAAATGCGGATTTGTTAAATCTTATGAAAAAATCAGCCGTTCTGATAAATACATCAAGAGGTGCTGTCGTCAACGAAAATGATTTAACAAACGCCCTGAATAACGGGGATATTGCTTTTGCTTACCTTGATGTTCTCGAAAATGAACCAATGTCACCGCTTACTCCCCTGAAAACTGCACAAAATTGTGTAATAACTCCACATACTGCGTGGGCATCTTTCGAAACAAGAAAACGTTTGTTTGATATAGTCTGCAACAACATAGAAAACTGGCTGAACGGTACTCCGCAAAATAAAGTTAATTGATTTTAATTTAAGGAAGATATAATTATGAGAAATATTTCTGATAAAAAAAGAATTGTTATAAAATTAGGGACTTCTACGCTCGCACATAACACCGGTAAACTTAATATCCGCCGTATGACAAATTTAGTGCGTGTGATTTCCGACCTGCATAATTCCGGCAAGGAAATTATTATGGTTTCATCGGGTGCTGTCGGTCTTGGTACAGGTAAACTCGGATTAGCCCAAAAACCTAAGGATACTAAACTGAAACAAGCTGTTGCGGCTGTCGGTCAATGCGAACTTATGCACGTTTACGACGATATGTTCGAAAAATACAGCGTGACAGTAGCACAGATTCTTTTGACTAAAACAATTATCAATAACCCAAATCACTGCGAAAATTTCAAGAATACTATCGAAACTCTCGTTAGTATGGGCGTTATCCCTATCGTGAACGAAAACGACTCTATTTCCATTGATGAACTTGAACTCGAAATCGGCGAAAACGACTCATTATCGGCACTTGTCGCATCTCTTTCGGGTGCTGATTTACTGCTGATACTATCGGACATCAACGGTCTTTACAGCGATGACCCGCACAAAAACCCCGATGCTGAGGCAATTTCAGTCGTTGAGGAAATCACTCCCGAAATCGAAAAAATTGCAGGCGGTGCAGGTTCGGGATTCGGTACAGGCGGTATGTCTACTAAAATAAATGCCGCTAAAATCGCTGTTGAGGCGGGTATAGATATGGTCATTATGAACGGCAAAAACCCTGAACTGCTCTATGATTTGTTTGAAAATAAAGAGATTGGCACTATTTTTCTCGCCAATTAAAAAATATTATGAGGTGAAGTATATGAGTTACACACAGGAACTCGGCATTAAAGCCAAAAATGCAGAAACTGCTATAGCAGGAGCTTCCACTAAAATTAAAAATGACGCTCTTTCTGCTATTTCAAAGGCACTTATCGATAATAAAGAACTTATTATTTCCGAAAATGCCAGAGATTTACAAAATGCCCGACAAAACGGTATGTCACAAGCTATGCAGGACAGATTGAAACTTGACGAAAACAGAATTGCAGGTATGGCGAAAGGTGTTGACGAACTTATCGCTATGAATGACCCTATAGGACAAGTAATTGACGGTTTCGTCCGCCCTAACGGTCTGAGAATCACCAAAACAAGAGTACCTCTCGGCGTTATAGGCATTATCTTCGAATCACGCCCGAATGTTACTGTTGACGCTGCTGCCCTCTGCCTCAAAGCAGGTAACGCTGTTATCCTCAAAGGCGGTAAAGAGGCGATATATTCCAATATCTGCCTTGGCAACATTATGCGTGACGCTCTCGTGAACTGCGGTCTGCCTGCTGATATTATTCAGGTTGTCGAAAATACATCACGTGAAACTACTAACGAACTTATGAAACTGAACGGCTATGTTGATGTACTTATTCCCCGTGGTGGTGCAAATCTCATAAAGGCTGTAGTCAATAACGCTACTGTCCCTGTTATCGAAACAGGCGCAGGTAATTGCCACGTATATGTTGACGATTCCGCTGACATTGATATGGCTGTAAATATCACTGATAACGCTAAAACTCAACGTCCGTCCGTCTGCAATGCTATCGAAAGTCTGCTTGTCCACAAGGATATTGCTGATGAATTTCTGCCTGCTATCGCCGAAAGATTCAAGTCGCATAACGTCAAGATTTACGGCTGCGACAGAACAATTGACATTTTGGGTGATACAGTCGAAAAAGCAACTGATGTCGAATATGCGACGGAATTTAATGACTATGTAATCGCCGTGAAAGTCGTTGATTCTATTGACGAGGCTATCGCCCATATCAGGAAATACAGCACTCGCCATTCTGAGTGCATAGTCACAAAATCCCTCGAATCCGCACAAAAATTCCAGCACGAAGTTGATGCAGCTGCTGTATATGTCAACGCCTCTACTCGTTTCACGGACGGCGGTGAATTTGGATACGGGGCTGAAATCGGCATATCTACGCAGAAACTCCACGCAAGAGGTCCTATGGGTCTTGCTGAATTGACAACCGTCAAGTATCTTATTGACGGAAATGGTCAAATAAGATAATTTATTCAGGAGGTTATTTATGGCTACAAAAAAACACGGCAAAAGCGGTGTTGATAATATGTCCGTTGATGACGTTATCAATTCATTGGGCGACAGAAAATCCGCCGGTATAAAATCAGATGCGCCTAAAAAACTCGCTCCGTTACCGCCTAAAAAGGCTGCCGCAAAAACTAATCTGCCTGACGGGAACAAGTCCAAAAAAAGAATTGTCATAACAAACGAATTGCCCGACTATGATGCTTTGAGGAAACAGGCTCTCGAAGATGACAGGCAACGTGAGGAGGCTGAAAAGAAGGCTCAGGAGGAGGCTGAACGCAAACGCCTTGAGGCTGAGAAAAAGGCTCAAGAGGAGGCTGAACGCAAACGTCTTGAGGCTGAAAAAAAGGCTCGTGAGGAGGCTGAACGCAAACGTCTTGAGGCTGAGAAAAAGGCTTGTGAGGAGGCTGAACGTCAGCGCATAGAGGCTGAGGAAACTAAACGCCGACTTCTTGAGGACGCTGAAGAATTTACCGTAGAAGAAATCACGGAAATCAGCACTTCCAAAAAATATGACGACGATTACAGCGAAACTGATGAACTTGATTTATTCAGCAATGCCGATGATTCAGACCCCGTTAATTCACTCATTGATAATATTCGTGAAGATGCCGAAAAAGCAATGGCTGATATAGAAAATAATGGTGAATATGACGAATTTGACGACGACGGCGATGATGAAGTTGATGAGGAAGATGACGATGACAGCGAACCCGAAACTGCTCCAAAAGGAATTACTTCGGCTCTCGAAAATATTCTTGATGAGGACGTTGACGAAATTATCAGCGAAAGAAGCGAAAAAGCTGAATCTGATGACGGTGAAAAGCCTAAACTTCACCTGAAAAAGAATATCTACGCTTTTTTGGGCATAATTTTCGCAGTACTCGCTTGCGTTGGGCTTGTTACGGTCATCACTAAATCAGTTTCCCTTATCAGCGGATTTTCGTCGGGCGACAGCAAAAAAAGCGGTTTTGAGCCAGTAGTTTACCCTGTTGTGATTATGGATATAGAGTCGTTCGACTCGCCTGCTGAACTCTCGTCCGAACAGGTGATTACAGCGGCAATATGGTCAATGATTATGTCAGACGATGCCATAAGCAATTACGAACAAACTTTCGATGTCGTAAAAATCCCTGCTGTTGACGTTGAATCGTATGCAGTGAAATTATTCGGCGAAAATCTCCCGGCACTCAACCATACAACTGTAGGTCCGGCTGAATCACGTTTCTATTACAACGAGGAAACAAAGTCCTATAATGTGCCGATTGCGCCCGTGACATACACATATTCCCCCGAAATCAAAGGCGCAACCAAAGATGGCAGTACTTATACAATTGTTGTTGATTATATTGATGAACTCCCTGAATGGCTCCCGAAAAAATCGTCCAAATCCGTGGAATTTAAGCTCACTGAAACAAATGACGGCTACACTATCAACTCAATGAAAGTGCTTTCGACCTCAGCAAATAATTCGTTATAAAAAAATACTAAATGTGCCGTATGGGTTTTCTGTACGGCACAAAAAATTTTTCAAAAAAATTTTCATTTTTTTTCAAAAAGTACTTGACAAATTGATTTTTTTGTGATATAATAATAAAGCAGTCAGGAAATACTGCAAAAATAATTGCGAGTGTGCTGGAATAGGCAGACAGGCACGTTTGAGGGGCGTGTGTCGAAGGACGTATGGGTTCAAGTCCCATTACTCGCACCAAATCTCTTTGCTTTCGGGCAAGGAGATTTTTTTTTGCCCATTTTATTTGCAATTTCATTTAACAATATTGGTGATAATCAAAAAAAGGGACACTCCTAAAAGTGTCCCTTAAACCGTATGAGCAAAATTATAAGCAAATTACTTGCTAAGAGAGTCAAACTTCTCCTGTGTAACAGGGAATTCAGGCTGTGTAATCATATTAGCAACCATATACTGAATGAGAAGTGCATCTGAACCAAAGATTCCGTCGCCGTTGTTTACAATGTCAGCATTGATTGCACCCTGTTCGCTGAGCGGATAAGCATCGCCGTTACCTACTGCCTGAATAATAGCAGCGGCATCAGCCATATTTACTTTGCCGTCAACGTTAGCATCACCCCAGAGAGTAGCTTTACCGTCCTTAGATGTGTCTTCGCCACCTGTTGTAGGCTGGTCAACAACTTCGCCGGGTTCATAGCCGTCAGGAAGAGGAGTAACTTCAGGATAGAGAAGTGCCATTGTACCTGTTGTAACAAGAGCGTCGCCCATGTGCCAGAATCTATGGAGTTTGTAGTAGTAGTCGTCTGTCTTGCCTGTTTTATCGTAAACTTCTTTACAAGCCTGATACATTTCATCGTCAGCGTAGCTTTCACGGATAGAGCTGAATGTTGCGCCGGGAGCAAGTTTAGAACCGTCAGGCATTGTGCCGTTATAGTAATCCGGAATTTCAACTTCCTGTTCAAATATTCTTACGAGGTTCGGGTTGTGGTCTTCATATGCAAGACCGATTTCGTCACGTGCGCCATTCCACTGAGCACTCATAAGTCTGTTTGCAAGGAAGAGTGCCTTTTCACCACGTTCTGTGCCGTTCGGGTTAGCAGCAGCAGCAGCGTCAACCTTATTAGCAGCAGCGTAGTAAATAAGTGTGTTACAAAGTGATGATACACAACCGATATCTCCCTGACCGTAACCTGTAATTGTGCAGTGGAGTCCGCTGTTAGCATCAGGGTCATATTTCTGATTCCATGTAGCAGGTGAACCGCTCCAGTCAAGGCTTGAAGGAATAGCGTAAGCCATTTCTGTACCGTCTTCAGCAACATAGTCGAATTTTGTATTCTCAAGGAACCAGTCAATCCATCTGCTGAGGAGAGCTTCGAGAGCGTCTTCGAGTGAAAGTCCGCCGTATGTCTGTCCTTCTGATGCATCGCCCTTAGTCTTTACATAGTAATAGAGTTCAGCAAGACGCTGAGTTGACCATACTTGGTTACCAATCCAGTGGTTTGAACCGGGGTCAGCATATACAGGGTGCTCAAGATAAGCCATATCATAGAAAGTGGAGTTAACGTCAGAAGTAATATCTCCGCCTGTTCTTGATGTATTTTCATATTTACCGTTAGGTGAGTTTGTACAACCGCCTGCGAAAGGACCGTCAGCAGACTGGAGCCAGAGGTACATTTCAATCTGTCTCTGAAGTGATTTAACATAGTCAGCTGTAGCGTTAGTAGCCTTCATGCCGGAGTTGATGTTCTTGTCATATGCAAGTGCGTAAGCAGCAAGCGGGTTCTGATAGAACTGGTGTGAGTGTGAACAGCCAATCTGCCAAGCCCATGAGTAGTCGCCGTAGCTTGCCTTGTAAGCTCCGCCCCATGATGTATACCATGCCATGAGGAAGTGCTGTGATTCAAGACCTGAGGACTGAGTATTGATACCGCTTGTTTTCCAACAGCCGATAGCCTTGTAATATTTATCAAACATATCGTTACGGCACTGGTCACCCATTTTACCTGCAAGTGCTGAAACTTCACCGCAGTCAACACCCCAGTTATTTGCGAAGTAAACTGCCTGAATTGCACGGTCTTCAGCGTCAGGAGCGTTTGTGAAAGCGTACTGTGAAGGAACTGCATCTTTACCATTGAAGATAGCCTTGATACCGTTACCGTTTTCAGTAACATCACCGGGGATACCATATTTAAGCTCTTCAAGACATGGCTGAGGAACTGTTTCGAAACATGATTCCTGTTCACCACGCTGGAATGTGTTGATGAATACAAACTTTGTTGAATCAGCATTGTAAGAACCGTTATCTCTTGAACCGCCGAAACCATACCAGTCATCAACGTCTGCGAGCCAGTGCATGAGGTAGTAACCGTTATCACTGCCGTAAGCAGTTTTCATATCGTTGTAAATCGGGTTGATAGCGTCAACGCCGTTCTGCTTAGCAGGATATTTTGCAGGGTCATCTTCTTCAGTAGCTGTATCAGCCTTAAGTCTGTCCTGCTTGAAAATTGTGCTGTAGTCAAAGCTGTCAGCACCGTAAGCGTTTACAGACCAGCCGGGGATAAGAGCTTCCATAGTTTTCCAGCCCTTCTGGAAATCGCCTGTAGAGCCGTCGATTCTGTTTTTCTGAACGAGTACATCATGCATAGCTGTAATCCATGAGATATAGGACATAGCTTCTGATGTTGTTTCGTGACCGTAGTCAGGAGCCTCAACACAAAGAGTTTCAACGCAGTGGTAAGGTACGCCGAAAGTACCGCTACCATTGTTTTTCTTTGCGAGATAGCCGTTCTCTTCACCGTTTGTGATTACATCAGCATAAAGTGATTCGAACATTTTTGCATAAGATGTGTTTGCATCGTTCTCAGTAGCGTACTGTGTAGCAGCTGAAGCAAAAGCAGGAACGATTGCAGTAGCTGACATTGCAGCAGCGAGAACGCCGGCTGTTAAAGCCTTATTCTTCTTACTTATCATTGTTTTTAACCCCTCTCAATAAATTTGGTTTAATAATGATTTTTTAGCCGTATAGACGGCAGATATACGAAAAAGCATCGTACAGTGCGTGCAGTTCTTAAAATTTTGAACATACACACTATTCTCAAACTATTTTCTATAAATATTATAATTCAAATTTATCTTTCTGTCAACAGGTTAGTTAATTTTAGACAACGCCTATTGCAATTTTTGTTGCAATGCACAATAAATAAATATTTTTTTGTGCATTTTGCCGGTCGTTGAAATTGCAGCACATATCAGATTATTAACAAATTATTAACAACAAATTAAATTTAATATATTACAAGATTCATCTCATCTACAATATTCTTTCACATATTTTACACAACAATGCTTTATAATATTCCATATTGAGAAATTTGCGAATTAACAAATTGTACATAGTTTCTTAATACCGTGTTAATATAATTTTGCGATAATGTAAAAGTATGATTATTTTGTTACTCAACGTACTTTATTTAATAATAATATATAAAGAAAGGAGAAACTCATGATTACTATTGAAAATCTTACAAAGTTTTACGGCAATAACAGGGCTGTAAACAATATCAGCTTTACAATAAATGATAATGAGATTCTTGGTTTCCTCGGTCCTAACGGCGCAGGCAAGTCCACAACTATGAATATGATTGCAGGTTACCTCCCTATGACCTCAGGCACTGTCACTATCTACGGAAGTGATATTTCAAAAGAACCTGTAAAGGCTAAGAAAAATATCGGCTATCTCCCCGAAATCCCTCCGGTTTACCCCGATATGAGAGTTAAAGAATATCTCTCGTTCTGCGCAGGTCTGAAACGTATCCCCTCAGCAGAAAAATCTTCCGAAATAAAACGTGTCATGAATCTGCTGAAAATTGAGGACGTAAGCCACAAACTTATCAAGAATCTGTCCAAAGGCTACAAACAGCGTGTCGGTTTTGCGCAGGCTCTCCTCGGTAATCCGAAATTCCTGATTCTCGATGAGCCTACTGTTGGTCTTGACCCTAATCAGGTTGTCGAAGTACGGCAGATAATTACCGACTTACGGAAAGAACATTCTGTTATTTTCAGCTCCCATATCCTCTCCGAAGTAAGTGCCGTCTGCGACAGAGTTGTCATTATCAACAAGGGCAATATTAAAGCTGTCGATACTATTGAGAATCTCGAAAAATCACTCGGCGGTAATCTCGTCCTCCACATCAAAATCAAGGGCAATCGGTCAACTGCTTCCAACGTTATTGAATTGACTGACGGCGTTAAGGAAATCACTAAAATAGAGCCCGAAAGCAATGATTTCTTCAATTTCACGGTGAAAATCGACGGCGACGGTGATGAGGTCAAAAACGCTATCATGACAGAACTCATCAGCCATAGTGTGCAGATTTCTGAAATATATACCGAAAAGCCTGACCTCGAAAATGTTTTTGTTGAATTGATTAACAATACTTCCTCCAAATCGGGTATGCAGGAACTCTATGACGAAATCAAAGCCGAAAATCCACAAGATTCAGATTCAGATGAGGAGGTCGATGAATAATGTTTTCCATATATAAAAAAGAATTGCAGTCTTTCTTCTATACACCGTTCGCTTACGCTATATCAGCTCTGTTTATGTTCCTGTTTACGTTTATGTTCAACAACGCTCTCGGTAATCTCGAACAGGCTGACTTCAAATTCACTTTCCCCGAAATTTTCTACAATGTCATCTTCTACTTCATTTTCCTCATACCTATACTCACTATGCGTACTTTCGCTGATGAACGGAAATTCGGTACTGAAGTCCTCCTGATGACCTCCCCTGTAAACGTTTTTCAGATTATCATAGGCAAGTACCTCGCTAATATCACCGTTTTCCTCTTTATGATTGCAGGCTCACTCTTTTTCCCGATTTTCACGGCTCTCCACGGCGAAGTCATTATGAGTCAGCTTATCTGCGCTTATATCGGCTTTTTCTTCTGGGGTGCAATGTTCATCGCTATCGGTCAGCTTGTTTCCGCTTTCACCGAAAATTCCATTATTGCCGCTATCATAGGCGAAATAATTATGTTTGTGTTCATATTCATTGACGACTTCTCCCAGACTGAATTTATCGCACAATTCCCGCATATCCAGAGTGTTATCTACGCTTTCGCCGCACAACCACGATTCGCCTATTTCTCGCAGGGTTTCATCAGACTATCTGATATAGTATTCTTCATATCGGCTATAATTGTGGCTCTCTCGTGGAATTACATCGTAATCGAAAAAAGACGCTGGAATAGGGGGTAATCTGATATGAAAAAGAAAAAATTTAATCTTTCAGGCACATTCGCTGTTATTCTCGCTGTACTTATCCTTGCTGTATTCGTGCCCGTAAATATGATTTTCGGCTACTATGACAAAGTTTTCGATATGACACCTTCAGGAAAATATACGCTTAACCCGATAACTCAACAGCTTATTGAAGATACGTCCGACAAGCAGATTGATATATATTTCCTCTCCGCTCTGTCCGACCTGAAAGCTGTACCTCGCTATCTGCCGTTATACCACACTCTAACGGAACTCGAAAACAGGGATAATATTACTCTCACCTGCTTTGACCCTAACGAAGATACTGAACTCGCTCAGTCCCTCAACCCTACAGGGCTTTTCGATGTCGGTCTTGCTGATATTTTCGTGAAATGCGATGATACTATCAAGCAAATCAAATTCAACCGCTGTTTCCAGCAGGATTCAAACGGTATACTTGAATACGCAGGCGAGGAACTTATTGCAGGCGCAATCCAAATCTGCGCAAGCGGTAATCTGCCGACGGTCTACTTCCTTGAGGGGTACGGTCAGAAAACTCTCGATAATTCATATGCAAATTACGGCGACGCTATAAAAGTAGACAACTATGATGTTAAATCGCTCAACTTATCCGAAACAGGCGAAATCCCCGAAAATACAGCTATTATATACCTCGTTGCGCCTGAAAACGATATTCCCGACAATGACCGTGATTTACTCAGCGAATATATCGATAACGGCGGTGCTATGTCTATGATTCTCCCTCCCTGCGAAACTCAGGGCAGATTCGAAAATATAGAGTACCTGCTTGCGAAATTCGAACTCGGTATGGATTATAACCTCGTCAGGGAAAAAAATACAGACTATATTATTAAAAGTGATGAGGAAAATTCTGACGAATCATCTATAAAACTCGATGACAGATTTTTCCGTGTGTCCTACCCTGCCAAAAGTGACGAATATACCGAAGATTTGACCACTGATATAAACGAACTCGTTACAAACGGTATATATATATCCGGTATCGGCAACACAAGGAGTTTCAGCGAAATAACGTCCGAAAGCGAAATGATTGAAAAAGCCTCCGTTATTGAGAATCTCCCTCCCGCACAAGACAGCTCCGATTATACGACTATAAGCGAACCTATGGGCGGTGATGACGAAACAGCTGAACTCGCTGAACAAAAGTCCAATATTCCGCTTGTGCTGGGATACTACTCCTATAATAAGCAGACCGGCGCAAAATTATTCGTTATCGGTTCTGATGAGCCTATTATCGACGATGTTACTGAAACTGTCCTCGGCACCCGTGCATTGACGCTGTTCTCCAATACGTGGCTCTACGACAGCGATATTGATATGGGTATAGGCGCAAAATCCAATTCCTACGATACTATGACTTTTGCGGACGGCAATGACGCTTCCAGAACTATTCAGCTTTTTATAATCATACCCGTGATATTTGCTCTCGCAGGCGTTGCAGTATGGCTTAAAAGGAGATATGCCTGATGAAAAAAATTATCATTGCTGTTGCTGTACTCGTCTTGCTCGCAGGAATTTCTATCGGTTCTCTTGCTTTGGTTAAATCTAAAAGCGAAAAGGAAAATCAACAGAAAATTGATACTCTCTCTGATAATGTGCTTTTCGATATAGACAGCGAATCCGTCAGCAGAATAAATATCACTTACCCCGACAACAGCACTTATACTGCTGAACTCAACGGTGACGAATGGCTTATGACTTCATCGTCCACAGGCGAAAATTTCGCCCTGAATCAGTCGGTTTTCCAACAGATATGCACATATATCGCTAATCTTACGGCTGATAAAAATTACGGGGAGGCTGACGAGGCAAACAAGGCGAAATATGGGCTTGCTGAACCGTATACAGTGACTGTTTCGGCGAACGGTACTGACTATACGCTGTATATCGGCGATAAAAGCCCTACAGGTGACTATTATTACACGTACACCGATACTAAAAATAATATCTATGCCGTTGCAGCTACTGACGCTGAGGCTATAATCACTACGCACCTCTCTCTCAAGGACAACAAGCTCGTGCCTTACGGTGACAACGAAATTACAGGGCTTACCGTGAAAAAAAATGGCGATATTGTCTATGAACTCAACCTGAATCCCGATTCGAAATTATGGGAACTCCCTGATGAGTACGCTATGCTGACCGTGAATCAGACAAGACCCTCAAATATAGTCACTACAATCACTCGCCTCACCGCCGTGGAAATGCTTGAGGAATCGCCCGATGACTTCACAAAGTACGGTTTCGATGAACCCACCGCTGAATTTATTGTCAAATCTTCTGACGGTACTGAAAAAACATTTTTCCTGAGTAATTACGGCGAAGATACAAGCACCTATACTTACGTCTACCTCGATGACCTCAAACAAGCTGAAACGTATTACACTGCTGACCTCAGTTTTATAAATTATACCGTTTTTGACCTCATTATGCAGACTGTCGAAAATGCCAATATGTACGCTGTCAGTGATGTGGAAATAACTTGCGATGAACTTTCGGACAAATTCACTATAAATCAGGATACAGGCATTGTTGAATGCAGAGGCTCTGAAATTGACCTGAATAACGCTGAACTGAAAAGTTTCTTTGAGAATTTCTATAATATTTTCTCGTATACGGTCATAACTGATATTGATGTTGAGTCCGAACCCGAATTCAAAGACCCTGTTTTTTCGGTGAAATATACTAAAACTGACGGCTCGGTATCATCTGTTGACCTCGTCCCCAACGGTGAGGGAAGTAACTGCTTTGTGTTCTCTGACGGCGAATACACGGGTACTATAACTGATTCAAGCCTGATACTCGGCACAAATTCCCTGCTTACTGCTTACGATAACCTTTGCAGGCAGGCAGGTATACAAGCAAATAATTAACCTGTACTTCTTACAGTACAGGTTTTTTGCAGAATATATTTATTTTTATTTCTATGGAGGAGATTATTATGAACAAAATCGGCTTTGATAACGAGAAATATCTCAAAATGCAGTCGGAACATATTCGGGAACGCATCGCACAATTTGGTGACAAGCTCTATCTTGAATTTGGCGGGAAACTTTTCGATGATTTCCACGCTTCACGTGTTTTGCCCGGATTCAAGCCCGACAGTAAACTGCAAATGCTCTTGCAACTCAAAGATGACGCTGAAATTGTTATTGTTATAAATTCTGACGATATCGAGAAAAATAAAATACGTGGCGACCTCGGCATAACATACGATGTTGACGTTATCCGCCTTGTGAACGTTTTCCGTAAAATAGGGCTCTATGTCAGCAGTGTAGTACTTACCCGCTACGATAATCAGCCTACAGCAGACGCTTTCAGGAGCAGGCTCGAGAACCTCGGTATAAAAGTCTACCACCACTATAATATAAAGGGCTACCCGTCCAATTTAAGCAAAATTATCAGCGATGAGGGCTACGGGAAAAATGACTACATCGAAACTTCACGCAGGCTTGTAGTAGTGACGGCTCCCGGTCCCGGCAGCGGTAAAATGGCTACCTGCTTATCGCAAATCTACCACGAACACAAACGGGGTATAAATGCAGGCTACGCTAAATTTGAAACGTTCCCTATCTGGAATCTTCCTCTGAATCACCCCGTCAATATAGCTTACGAATCGGCAACGGCTGACCTCAATGACGTTAATATGATTGACCCGTTTCACCTCGAGGCTTACGGCAGAACTACCGTGAATTATAACCGTGATATCGAGATTTTCCCCGTGCTTAACGCTATGTTTGAGAATATCCTCGGTAAATCGCCGTATAATTCCCCTACTGATATGGGCGTGAATATGGCTGGCAACTGCATTATCGATGATGACGCTGTTTGCCGTGCCGCTAAAGATGAGATTATCCGCCGTTATTATATCGGGCTCTGCGACAGGAAAAAAGGCTTGATTTCGGAGGAAGAAGAAATGAAATTGTCGTTCCTTATGAATCAGGCGAAAGTCACTACGGCTGACAGGAGAACTGTTTCTGCTGCTCTCGAAAAGGAAAAGGCTACAGGTGCGCCTGCTGCTGCTATGGAATTGCCTGACGGTACTATCCTCACGGGGAGAACGTCCGAACTCCTCGGGGCAGTTTCGGGGCTGCTGCTTAACGCTCTCAAGTATTTTGCAGGGCTTGATGATGATGTACTGCTTATGTCACCGCACGTGATTGAGCCTATTATGGACTTGAAAGTAAATCATCTCGGTAATAGCAACCCTCGCATTCATACGGACGAAACGCTCCTTGCGCTTGCGATATGTGCGACTACTGACGGCAATGCCAAGAAAGCTATGGAGCAGATTTCTAAGCTGCGTGGTTGCGAAGTCCATTCTACTGTTATTCTGTCGGCTGTTGATGAGCGTATTTTCAAGAGACTGGGCATAAATCTGACTTGTGAGCCGAAGTACAGTAATTGAGGCGGAGAGCCTCCGCCGGCGGTTTCGCACTGTAGTGTGTTCAGGGAAATAGTTACCTCTGCGGATTGCGTAAATTCAGGGAATAATTATATAGCAACTTAAAATTTAGGTGTACGGGTGTACCAATGGCTATATTACGTTATTCAGGGCGTACGGGTTGCACATCTGCACACTTTCTGCACGCCCTCTGCACGTCCTCTGCACACGGGGAATTTGGCTAAGTATAGCACTTTGCACGCCTGCACGCCATTTTCTTGAGTTGACATATATATACGCCACACACCGTTTTCTAAATTTTTAGAAAGCGCAGGGCAGGAAAAAAAACAAAACTTTACTGAAAAAGAAAAATAATACGCCACGGGATACGCCATACGCCACGGGATACGCCTCTTGATACGCCATTTTTGCCGAAATATAGAGGAGAATACGCCAATACGCCAGTTTTCTGAGTTGCTATATATTTTCTTTTTTTCCCTGCCCTGCCAGTTCTGATATTTTAGTACAGTTCTTTAATTTTGTTTAATATTACATTTGCGGTATCGAATTTCGACATAAGCCCGATTTCCTCGATACCGTCTTTTGTTATCATCGTGACTATATTGGTATCCGTCCCGAACCCTGCGCCTGCTGTTTTCAGTGAATTTGCACAAATCATATCGCATTTTTTTGTGAGGAGTTTCTTTCGGGAGTTCTCAAGCAGGTTGTCAGTCTCCATAGAAAAACCGCATATTATCTGCTTAGGCTGACTGCGCTTGTTTTCGCCTATATACTGCAATATATCCGGAGTACGCTTTAATTTTATGCTCATATCGCTATCGGACTTCTTTATTTTGCTGTCGGAAACCGTAACGGGCGTATAGTCCGCAACTGCTGCTGCTTTTATGATAATATCAGCCGAATCCATATTCTCCCTGACCGCTTGGAACATCTCTTCAGCTGACTCTGCTCTGATTACGTCCACGAACATAGGCGGTTCAACGTCAGTATGCGCCGATATGACAGTGACTTCCGCTCCCCTCAGCATTCCTGCTCTTGCTATAGCGTAGCCCATTTTGCCCGTAGAATTGTTGGATATAAACCGCACCGGGTCAATGCGTTCACGGGTTGCGCCTGCCGTCACAAGTATCTTTTTCCCCTGTAAATCCTTTTCGAAAGCAAGTTCACGGAGAATATGCTCCACAAGAACACTCTCATCAGGCAGTTTCCCGTCACCTGTATCACCGTTCGCCAACATACCGCACACGGGGTCTATTATTCCGTAACCGTATCGGCGGAGCTTAGCGATATTGTCCTGCACTATGGGATTATGATACATATTATGATTCATTGCAGGCGCAATCAGCTTTTTGCAGGTGCAAGCCGTGACTGTTGTTGTGAGCATATCGTCCGCTATACCGTTAGCAATTTTCCCGATAATATTGGCAGTAGCAGGCGCAATCAGCACTATATCAGCCTTTTTAGCGATAGCGATATGTTCAACGCTGTACTGGAAATTCCTGTCGAAAGTATCGATAAGGCACTTATTCTGCGTGAGAGTCTCGAAAGTAAGCGGGTGGACGAAGTTAGTCGCATTGGCGGTCATCAAAACATGAACATCTGCGCCTGATTTTTTCAGCATTCTTGCGACATTGCACATTTTGTAGGCGGAAATTGAACTCGATACGCCTAAAAGTATTGTTTTACCTTTTAACATAAAAAAACCTCTTTTTATTTAATTATAGCACATCTTCAGAATAAAAGCAAATATATTGCCTGTACAAAAATGTTCAACCAAGCAGGGAGCCCCTGCGGGCAATTTCGCACTGTAGTATGATTAGTGAAGTAGATACTCATGCGGATTATGCAAGTTCAGAACGTAAATATATAGCAACTTCAAAAAATGGCGTATCGGCGTATATTCAGCTATATTACGTTGAAAACGGCGTATCCCGTGGCGTATGGTGTGGCGTATTGTTCCGAAACAGGCGTATTATTTTCTTTTCAGTAGAGTAATATAATATCAACTCACAAAAATCCCGTGCAGACGTGCAAAGTGCTGTATTTAGCCAGATTTCCCGTGTGCAGATAACGTGCCGACTGCGTGCAGTGTGTATATATAGCAACTTGCAAAAATGGCGTGCACCCGTACCTTTGCTTATATTTCGTTAAATAAGGTGTACGGCAAGGTGTACCAAAAGTGTGCGCCCCGTGCCAACTGCACGCCATGAATAACGTAATACAGGGAAATGCACGCCTGTACGCCATTTTCCGAAATTGCTATATAATATTGCGGTGCAGGGAAAAAACAAGACTTTGCTGAAAAGAAAAATATATTTTCTGAAATTGTGCAATCTGCAGAGGTATCTGCTTGCAATCATGCTGAAAATGTGCTATAATTATAGATATGATATTATTCAAAGGGGATTTTTTATCCTTTCATTAGCAAGAAGACTCCCACCTCTTAGGTGGGAGATGAATTGTGTCACGCTTGACGAGATGACAAG
>CANQJV010000009.1 GCA_947624295.1 uncultured Ruminococcus sp.
GCCGACACGGAACATCTCCGTGCCGACTGTCTGTTCGGTTATGCAAGGCAGATTTCTGCATAGTTCTTTCTGGTTTCTGCAAAGAGTTCTTCTGTTGTTTCCCCTCTGTTGGCAATCGGGATTACCCAGTGAAAATCAGAAATATCTTTTGCCGTTACCCATAATTCCTGTTCAATCATCAGAATGTCCATTGTTTTCCATTCGTCATTTTTGTCATACATCACGAAAAGGGAAACAATACCGTACTTTGTCGGCATATCCAAAACTTGCTGATTGAATAAGTTAATCTTACGCATATCAGGCATTTCGTCATCACCGATAAATGTCTGACGGAACAATTCAGCAACTTGTTCTGCTCTCTCACTCAGGGCAATGCAACTGTCAGTGAAATCACCGTCCTGCAATTTCTCAACTGCATTCAGCAATTCTGTGACGAAGTTCTTTTCTTCCGGAGCAGTCTGTTCTGCTACTTCTGCAACAGCATTTTCAGCGACTTCTGCTGTTTCATCTACTTCTACCACAACAACTGGCGGAAATGCCGGAATCGTCATTTCACGGACTTTCTGTTTTCTGTTTCTGCTTTTTCTACTCATTGTTCAGCACTCCTTAAAGTTAAGTTTATTTCGAGGGAATCACTTCCCTACAGTTATTATTATATCATATCCATTTCCATTTGTCAATAGTTTTTTGAAAATTTTTATCATTTTATTTTGTTATTAAAGCATAGCAAAAATCCCTGAACAGTATCAGGGATTCAAACAAGGTCAATAGAATTACAGTGTTTCACCGATTTGAAAACTTCTGTAAGCCTGAACCTTGTCTGTTGCCGTCTGGTCATCAAGTCCGAAGAGAACGGCGAGTTTATATTCAAGTTCATCATCTTCATATCCCTGTTCTTCCAGAACCTGCAAGTAAACCAGTTCTTCTTCGGTCAATAAAGCTGTTCTTAAATTTTTTCTGACGATAACCATAAAATTTCACCTCTTTTTCCCAGTATTTCAGCATTTCTCCACAATATTATTATAACATATTCTGTTTGGAATGTCAATACTTTTTTACATGAATATCGCTAAAAATAGACTTTTTCGGGAATTTTTCTGATTTTTTTGAAAAAACTCTTGACAAATCTGAAAAAGTGTGCTATACTATATAATAGAAGTTACGGTGAAAATCGTAATGGAAGCAGTACGATTCCCATAATCTGCTTGGGCTACTGCACGGCGATGAAGCATACGTTCGGGCATTGACCGTATGTGGAGACGTTACCGATAGGTTGCATATGACCGGAATGCCTATATCGAGTAATCGGTTAGATGATATATGCAAAGAAGTGGTTCTGGTTTTTATTCAGAACCATTTTTTTATCATTGCAATTGATTAAATATTTTACACTTCAAGAAAATTGGTGATTCTCATGACAAACGAAGAATTTGATGCTCTAAGAAAACAGGAACGTGACTTTGTATCTGAAAATTATGATGATGTGAAAAATGAAATTGCAGAAGCACTACAACAATGTGCCGGAGCGTATAAAAAACTGGTTGATGAAAGAGTAAACTATGCAGTAGAATATTTTGATTCAAAGGATAAATTGATTCAGAACTTCACTTTTTCTTTTTCTACGGCAGAATTTGAACATTTAACAGGATTAGGAAAATTAGACTTGAAAAATTCAAGTGATAAATTGTATAAAAGAACAAATGGAATTTATAAATCAGGAAAACTGAACTCTGCACAAAGTGTTGCTGAAGACATTGTAAAAGATAGGTATTTTTTCGATGATACAATAATTGAAATACCTGATGCCACTGCTCCGGTGGAAGAAAAAGAAAAATATGAAGACACAATGAAAGAATTGAAAGCACGGGAATTTTATTTGAAAACGGATATGCTGAGTAGATTCTCAACACTGGAGCATTTCTATCAAACAATGGAGAACGTACAGCTTGATGACAGTTCAAATGTTCAATTGAGGTTGTACAATTGGTTGAGAAATACTGTAAAAGAAGATGCTCGTACTCACAGAACAAAAATTGAGGATATGCGTAAATACAGACCAAGAAGTTCAAAGATTGATGCTGATTTTCTTCTTGAATGCTATGATTCTTCAAAAGAAAAACCTTATGTTGATTTCTTCGTCATAGAAGAAAAAAGTCATAAATTTTCAGATGTTTCTATTTTTCCATCTGAAACCACATACTCCGATGATACACCAGAGCATAAAGCAGCACATAAAGATAATCTTTCCAGAAAGCTATCGGACAATCTGACTGTGCTTTCTGTCACCAAAAGCATGGAGCAGGACGGAAAGGTAATAACGGAAACGAAAAAAGCTGATAGCAAAGTGATTGATAAATCAAAACAGCTTGCAGAACAACAAAGAATTAAATTAGAAAAAGAAGAAAACGCTCCTCATGCAAAAGAAATAAAAAAAGCTGTTAGTATTGTCCGAAACTTAAAAAGTAACCGTGATAATACAAAAAGGCAAAAAGTAAAAGAATATGAAAAGCAATTAAATCGTCTGCAAGAAGAAACCGATTACACATTAAAGGAAGTTAAAGGAATTTTAGAAAATTCACTTAATGTAGGAAAAAATAAAGAATCAACAACTCAGATTAAAAAAGAACTAAAACTGATTGGAGATATTCTGAACATTCGGGAACTTGTCGGAAATCTATCTGAAATCAAAGAAAATAGTACAGAAGAAAACGTATTTGAACAAATTGACAAGTACAATGACGTGATGGAAAGAATTATTAAACTGTCTGAAGGAAATCCTGTTCTCCGTCAAGCTGTATTGCAAGCAATCGAACAGCAGAATATGACACATATTAACAAAGAAGTAGAAAGTATGTTTTTGGAAAATGAGCATGAACATAAATTTTTAAGCAAATTAAAATCTGGTACAGGAGAATCAACAATATTCGCTGCAACATTCAGCAATCCTGAACAGCATAGTATGGAAATCAATCCGTATACCGGAGCAGGAGCGATAGCTTTACAGAATACAGGGAATAATCCGTTTTCACAGCTGATAGAAAAAATCAGGGAAGGTGTGCAGAAACTGAAAGATTTTGTTGTTGAAAAAGTGGAACAAATAAAAGAGAAAATGAAAGAAAATACAGAAAAGAAACTTAACCGGATACTCAGTGAACAAGAGCCGGAAGACTGTTCAGAGGAGATAGAAATTGAAACTCCGGAAGAACAGATTCAGGAAACTCAATTGCCGGAGCTTGCTGTCCGAGTGGATAACATCATCAATATCAGTGCTACAGAATTGCATTGCCACTCTATGGAACAGTATCGTTTCGAGGGAGAATGCACACAATCGGAATATGCAGACAAGCTGAACGGGATTATTTTCTTGAATGAAAAACCGGAGAAACCTGTTCAGGAACAGAAAGAAGAAATTCAGGAAAGTCAAAAGAGGAATAATTATGATTATGATAGATAAATAAGAAAGCACTCATGCAGAATCAAGCAGAGTGCTTTTATTTTTATTGTGTGATTTCGTTTTCGCTTTTTGGTTCTTCGGCATTCACTTGCGGTAATGTCGGACTGCTGACTGCTTTTTTCAGTGCGCTTCCGAGTATCAGCTGAATCAGCAGTATAACAAGCAGACTTCCGCCTACGGAAATGGAAACGGCATAAATCATATACGTTTGCATTACGGGTCTGGAAACATCTAAGTTTTCCGCATTCTCTTTCAGCTCTGCAATACTTGTTTTCATGTTGTTCAAATCCGTCTTCATTTGGTTCAGTTCGTCCTGTTGCTCCTGTTCTTCATTTTTTAAGGATTCCAGTGTTTTTTTCAGTGTGTCGATGGCTTTAGACATATATTCCAATTCATCATATTCTGTAATGTATTCATCTTCCTTATCAAGCTGTTTCTGCAATTCAAGCAACGTTTTCTTTTTCAAATCTTCATCTTCAATCTGACCTGCTTTTTGAATATCCGTATCAATTTCTGCCATATCCACAATCAGGGATTCTCTCATTGCTTCACCTTTGCATGATTCTTTCAGACCGTCAAATTCTGCCTGCAAGCTGTCCAGTTCGCCTTGAAGTACTGACACTCTTCCATCGTCCTTATTCTGTTTTGCTTCTTCCAAAGCAGCTGTTGTTGTGTCAATATCATCACGCAGAGATTTTTTCCGCATAATGATAACATTCTTTTCAAGTGTTTCCATTCTGCTTTCTTTTTCATTTTGCTTTCCTTTAATTTCTTCGTCCTTTTTGGAAATCTCTTCAAGTTTTTTCTTGTGTTCCTCTTCAGCCTTTTTGCGGTCTTCAGTGAGTTGCTGCATATCTTCTTCTGTCTGCACTCTCTGATTCTCTGCATTCAGAATAGCGTTATCAATCTCTGTATTTTTCGATGTCACCATGAAATATGTCACGCCTGCTGTAATCAGCGGAATGATAAGCAACAACAACCACACCAACTTTCTGGCTTTTCTGATTTTCTCCTGCTTCATTGCACCAAATCCTTTCCGGAAATCTCTTCCAGTGTCACTTCAACTCTCGGCTTGTCACTGTAAAATTTCTGCATGTAATTTTCCACAATCTGCTTATCGTCCTGATAAGCGATACCGTTGAGTGCATCACAAATAATTTTCTCAACATTATCAAAATCCGGTTTGACAAGCGGTCTGATTTTTCCGTCAAGCATATCCGCTCGTAACGCTTTTGCAGTATTTTTCGGAATTTTGTAATACGCTCTGATATGAATACGCAGAGGAATATCTTTTTGAAAATAGACTGTCCGGAAATGTTCGTCCTTTGCTTTCAGACGATAAATCGTCCGGACAAGTTCTTCATAATCCGCTGTTTTTTCAGGCGTATACGCTTTGACAAACTGTCCTTGCCGTGCAAATTTTGGTCTGCCTTTTCCGACTGGCTGACCCTCAATCACGATTTCAGCTTTCATTGGCTTCACCGTCTGCTTCTGCCGGAACTTCTCCCTCTGCACTCTCTGCATTTTCTTCCGGTGCAGGTTCAGGATTTTCCGGAACAGTTTCATCTATTCCCGATTCACTGAGATACTGTCCGAATACTGCATCAACATTTTCCAGAACGATTTCGTACTTCCATTCGCCCTCATCTTCATCATCATTTTTATTTCGGATATGAACAGCATAGCCTACATATTCCTTTTCGATTTTTGCAGTTGTTTCATATTCTTCAAGTTCTTCATCAGTGACAAGCGTGTACGGAATTTCGTATATTTTGTCGATTTCATAATTGTCTTTTGGTTCACTAATCATCACAGCGGATTTCTGAATATAGTCAAGTTCTCTGTCGCCCTGAAAGAAAGACCAGATGGCATTTTCCTGACCTTTGCTGATATATTCAATTTTATCAAAATCCACTTCAACAGCTACATTAGTGGGTATCTGAAATGTCAAATCAGACAACCAGTCCAATGACCGAAGTTTCTTTGTTCCCTCATCATAAATTCTTTCGTTCGGTGCTTCTTTCAGTGTGTAATCAACAATCTTTTGTTTGTTATGTTCATCATACACCGGAACAGGCAGACGTTCTTTCAGGCTTGCTACAAATTCTGTTTTCTCTGCCTGATTCAATGCTTTACCATACATCATGGCATACAGTACGTCTACATCGGTACTTGCCACAAACGATTCAACATCATTGGCATAGAAAGAAACGATACCTCTTTTCAATGCATTTTCTGCTTCTTCAATTTCTTCTTCATTTCCGGTTTTTGTTCCGCCGAGGTCTTCATTCTTTGTGACAATTGCAGGCTTTGTTTCTACTGGAACTTCCTCTTCCGATTCTTTACTGCACCCTGTCAAACAAAGTGTAGCAATCATGAGTAATGTCAATTGTTTTCTGTATTTCAATGTTTACTCTCTTCCTTTCTTCAAAAAAGAACAGCTGCATTTCCAACCCACTTTTTTGATGCGCAAACAGAAATGCAGTCTGCTTTTATCATTTTCCGGAAAACATACAGCGTTTCCGGCTCTTGATATAACAGTCAAAATATGAAGCATAAATCACAACAAGATTGCTGAGTTCCGGTTCACATTTTTTCCTGCTGTAAGCGTTGATTGTTTTCACGAGATGATAAAATTCCGTGATATTTTTCTTGTCAATCAGCTCAATCACTTTGGCTATCATCTCTGCTGTTGTACGGTCATTCTTCATTGAACGTTTCTCCTTTTTTCAGTAAAGAGGTTCATTTAATTTTTCATTTTCAGAAATATTCTCTAACGGATTTTCTTCATTGTTGTAATAAGCATCGTACATTGTGTTGAAAATACTTTCGTACTTCCATTCACTGTTTACTCTTGCAATGTACAGTGTTCCTGTATCATGATAAGCGGAATTGCTTTCGTCCGTTATGGTGAAATTCACTTTGTAGGCTTTGTCCATCTGATAGCAGTCTGATATATCATAATCATAGCCCCAATAAATATCCTGCATAAGTTCTGAATCACTTTTCAGGACTTCCCAGAACACATCATCTTCTCCGGCAACCTGTACATCGTCCGGAGTGAAAACAAACGTCTGTGGGAAAACCGGAATTTCTGTCACTTCTTCCGCAAGAGCCTGTGCAAGACTTTCCGTGTCAGGATTTTCACCGAACGCTCCGTAGTACGCCATATTTACATCGGCATATTCTGCAAACGTTTCAGCAACTTTCTGCACATCATCTGACTGCATACTTTCCAGACAAATCAATGCAATTTTCTTTGCGGTATCAGCTTCTTCCTGAACAAATTCACTGTCGATTTCCGAAAACAGTTCACCATAATCCACTGCTTCTCTTTCTGTAGACATTGTTCTTTCTTCCGCTGAAATTGTTTCTCCTGAAACGTCATGTTGATTTGTTTCTTTCTCTGATGTTTCACTTTCAGTCACAGAAACTTCTTTCACTTCGATTTCTGTTTCCGGAACATTTTCTTCTGCTGTTTCATCAGAATG
Organism: uncultured Ruminococcus sp.; assembly: GCA_947624295.1. Lineage (GTDB taxonomy): Bacteria > Bacillota > Clostridia > Oscillospirales > Ruminococcaceae > Ruminococcus. The sequence continues at coordinate 6,946 of CANQJV010000009.1, forward strand.
AGAGCAAGCAGTCAGACTTGTTATCATGCTGAAAATACAGACAAGAGCCAAAATTTTTTTCATGAGAAAACTCCTTTTCATGATGTTTCTTCCATAATCACCAGTTCTTCCGGAACGCTTTCTACAATCCCGTCTTCCGTCACAACTTTCAGGTATGTTTTTCCAAAGCGAATCAACTTATCCAACACGACTGCCCTCTTTGTATGTTGTGAAATATAAGTCCGTTTTTCGCTTTCGGTAATCTCCCTGCCGTGTGTCAGACAGTTAATGATTTCCATTTCAGAGGGAACGACTTTGCATTCGCCTTTGCTTTTCAGGAAGTGCATGAGGTTGTCGTCCTCACTGTTCAGATACGCAATGAAATTCACATATTCTCTGACCGTACTGCTGTTCAATTTCTGCACGGCATTCCAGAAATTTTCTGCATCAAGTGTTTTTAATTTTTCCAGATTGTTCAATCGCTGTCACTCCTTTCTCTGTACTTGCTGTACTGTCTTTTTGAACCTGCCACTTTTCAAATTCCGCTTTCGGCACGAGTATTTTTCTCCCCAGTCTGATATGCGGAAGTTCACTCCTGATGAGTTCATATGCTTTGGACGTTCCACAGCCAATCAACCGTTCAATATCTTTTCGGGAATAGTATTGCCGTTCAAGCTGAATATCATTTTTTTCACTCACTTCATCACCACCCTACACAGCCAATGCGATAATTTTTGCAATCATCATTATCAACAGATGTGCCGGATAAAATTTTTGTTCTGCTTTCAACATGAATTGATTGAACCGACTTTCTTTGCATTGAAAAAGCGGTGCTTTGTCCTGCAAGAAATAAATCGGAAACAGAGCAATCAATGCAGTCAGAGCATAAAAGTTTTTGGATAGCACCATCAGCAGACACCATACAGCAAGAGCCATTCCCTGTACAAATTTTTTATGCCGACTTTGTTCTGCGCTGTCGAGTATCATCAGCATAGGCAATGCATACAATCCGTTTTCTGCATGTAAAAAATACGCACCGACTGCTCCTGTTCCGGCAATCAATCCTCTTGCACTGCCTGAAATCAATTGCAGAAATTTTCGATTCCTGATATATTGTGCAAACGGTTTTTTGAAATCCCTGTCAGCGAGCCACAGACAAATAAATCCAATGAGGGCAGTCACACAAGCACTTTGCAGATTCAATGCAAACGGACTGCCGGTCTTCATCATGCTGAACGGAATAAAACTGAACAATGCCAAGAGGAAAATTTTCCAAAGATGTTTGCTTTTGCTTTTTGTATAATGAAACGATTTCACTTGCAGGAATGCATACAGCGGTACGGAAATATAACCGATACTTTCCATGACATGCCGACCAATATCACCCAGTCCGGTAACATCGTGGAACATTGTGCCGAAACTGCCGATACCCAAAGTCAGCATAGCACTCCACTTCAAAATTCTGTAATTCTCTGTTGGAAATCCGGTGCAGAGTTTTTCTGCCGGACGTTCTCTTGCTTTTCTGTTTCTTGAACCTTTTCCCATATCTTCAACTCCGTTTTTGTCTTTTCACTATTATTGAGTAACAACGGTTACTTTTTTTCGTTGTTTTTTGTTATTTTTCATTATTTTTATTTGTTTTCGTTCTTTGGGAAGTTCAAAGAAACTAAAAAAGAAATATATCTGGTTATACTTCTTTTGATTTTGCTTTTTCTGCTGATAAAAAAACAGCGGAACAATTCAACAAGAAACGTTCCGCTTTCAGCAAGATTATTCAGTTAAAAGTTTTTGCAGTTCATACTCTGCTTTGATTTCCGCAATATCTGATTCACGTTTATAGCCGTATCGGTTTTTGAGGAGTGTCATGGACTTACCATTTTCCAGTTCTTTTGCGATGAATGCCTTATGCAGAGAGATACCTGTAATTCCTTTTGGAAGATTACATTTTCCGGCGATTGTTTTCAGCACTCTCTGCGAATTAGGAATTGCCACGGGAGTATTTTTTCTGGTGACGAACATCACATTTTCAGGATTTTGTTTCAGGTAATTTTCAGTGAAGTCGTCCATCAGTTCCTGATTTTCGTTCAGCAGCACAAGTACCTGTTCAGCGGTCAGATTATCGAATGAGTGAAAAGAAGTATAACCAGATATATTTCTTCGGTGTTCTTCCCAATCTGTTTCTTTTCCTGCAATCAGCACTGCTTTTTCAGCGATGATACGTTTCAGCCAGTTCATGCACTCATCACTCATGGGAACGATTCCGTTTCCTGTATCAACAAACTTTTCTGAAAAATGAAAATCCTTATGCAAAAGTTTAGCCATGGCAGTGAGTTTGATTCCGGTGAACGATGCAAAAATAATTGTCCACGAGAGCGAGCCGAGAGAAGAATGTGACAAGCAGTAATCCAGAATAATTTGCTGTTCTTTTGCGGTCGGCATATATCCTGACGGCACTTCATGGAAACGTTCATCTGTTTTCTTTTCCGGTACGGGGATTTCATCATAGTCAAAAGTTTTTATGCCTTTTTCGTTAGCCGTTTTGAAAATATTTCTCAGCACGCTGTCTGTCTTGATAACGTTTTTGATTTCGTATCTGTTGTTCAGAATAAGGTAAAAGTTTTTCATTTCTTCGGCAGTGATTGCAGTGATGTCACGGTCGATTTCCGAACCGAAAACAGAAGTTTCAAAAAGACTGATGATACTTTTCAGTTCAGAAGCACTGACTTTGTTGACAATACTTTTGAAATAATACATTGCCCAGTCTTTCAGGAGCGTAGTTTTCGGAAGAAAGGCAAGCAGTTTCCGTTCTTCTTCTTCTTTCACATGCTGAATTTTTTCTTCCAGTTTTTCTTTTGTATCAGCGTACAGACGTTTTGGTTTTCCCAAACCGCTTTCATAGTAATCATAAGCGAAATACCCTCTGTCGGGCGAAGTCTGCACATAAAAAATTTCAGGTTTTTCTTTTCTTTTTCTTCCCATTTTGTTAATCCTTTCAGTAAGATTTTTATTTGATTTATCACTTATATCAGTCACATTATATCACAAAAACGGAGTTCTGTCAAGCAGTAAAAGATTTAATTTATATTGAACCGATGTGTTTGCGCATAGCCGTAACGCTGACAGAGTTCTTTCTTGCTGACACCGTGTTTCAGTTCTTTGGCAAGAAAAGATTTATGCAAAGAAATCAGCGAAATATTTTGAGAAAGCCCACAACGGTTGGCAGCAAAACGGAGTAAATCATTCGCCATACTGTAGCGGACAGGATTGCCGTTGCGGTTAGCGAAAAAGAGTTCATTCGGAGATTGTTCCAACAGATTTCTGACAAAAATTTTTCGTTGTTCGGGCTTGTCATAGAGATTCATTGCATACTTCTGCTGATTCTCCTGACTGGTGAATGCTTTTTCCAGAATGACTTGTTCGAGCCAGTTCACGCATTCATCACTCATTGGTACATGGCAGTTTTTGGACAGCACGAATTGTTCTTCAAAATGGAAATCGCTGTTTCGGATTTTCATGACTTCCGAAAATCTGATACCCGTATACAGTACGAAAATGATGCTGTTCATATTTTTTCTTTGGATTTCCAAACAAGTGTTCAGTAAAAGATTTAACTCTTCTTCCGTCAGGATTTCTTTCTGAACGGTTTCGTCTGTATGATGTTCAGCAGGTTTGTGTAAATCATTTAATCGAGGAATATCTGCCCCTGTTCGTTCAGCTGATGAAAAAATTTTTTGCAGTATCTCATGCAGTCTTTCAATATCATCACCGTGATATTTTTCAGAGAGTGTCTGATAAAATTCCTGTAATTTTTCAGGTGTAAGTTTTGCAATATCAATGTCAATCGCTGAACCGTACACGGCATTTTTCACAAGCAGAATTTCCGCTTTGAGTTCCGTGACAGGAATGATACCCATGCTGTACTTGAAATACAGCTCCGCATAATTTTTCAGTGTCGGACTGGACGGAAGGCAACTGGCAAGCGACTGAAATCGGTCATTGTCTGCCTGCCGGATTTTCTGTTGCAGTTCTTCTTCTGTTTCAGCGTAGAGCCGTTTTCTGATTCCGTAAACTGCCTTGTCCAGTTCGTAACCGTAGTACTGCCTGCCGTCCAATTCTACTTTCCGGATTTTCCTGTTGCTTTTACTCATTTTGATTTCACCTCTCAGAATATTTCTTATTCATTTCGGCAAAAGCCGTGTCATATTTCGTGTCATATCCCGTGTCATATGCCGTGAAAAAAGCCTATTTTTCGTGAAAGAATTTTTTGTTTCGGCAAAGAATTTTTTTCAGGGCAAAAGTAAAAATGCCGCTATATTTCGTGATTTGACGGAATACAGCGACAGTCTTTGGTATGGAGGCGAGGAGAATTGAACTCCTGTCCGAAAACCTATTCATGCAACTTTCTACGAGCGTAGTTTATCAATTAAAATTCCCTGAACCAACCGCCGACAAACAGGCTGAAAGCACAAGTAGTCCGAATACAATTCAACGGTACGGACACACCGAAGAATCGTTCACCGTTAGTCGACGCCCAACAAGCAGTCACGGTACTCTGCGAGAGGACGGAAGCAGACTTAAGCTGCTACCAGTTGACTATTTCTAGTAACTGTAATATTTTTTCTTGCGTTTATATTTAAACGTAGTGCAGTTTAAGGAGATTACACAACAGCTCCGCTCGCTTATCGCACTTCAAAATCCCCGTCGAAACCTTTACGCCCCCGACAATCAGAAGTGCATCTGATTGTATATAATTATACAACATATTTTCAAAAAAGTCAAGTGATTTCTGAAAAAAATCGCAGAAATCAACTTATTGTACATATTGCACAAATAATTTTTTCAAAAATCTGTTTTAAGTTTTGAAATCAGTGGATTTTTGGAGAAAATTAGTTTCATTTATTACTTAAATATCTTTCTTACTTAGAAATTATTGTGTAGAATCACTAAAAGTTAATTTTCGTGAAAAAAATATATAATTTTTTTTGTAAATTTATGTTGATTTATCAGGCAAAATGTCAAAACACTGTTGAAATTCAATACCAAGAGCCCCATATTTTTCCTGATTTTCTTTGGAATAGAACTTTTCCATACAAGCCGGGTCTGGTATTTCATTTGTTGCATAGCCCATTTTTTCTTTTGGGATTACATCAAACAATTCCTGAAACGAATTAAAGTGGTACAATGCTGTCACCTGCACTGTCAATTTTTCGGTATTACTGTCGATAAGTGTAAATTCAATAAAATCGCCTACTTTGACTTTTTTCTTTTTTCATCGTTCAAACGAAGTTCAATTGTTTTGAGTTTTGACCTTATTTTGTAAAACGGTTCTTCTGTTAATTTCATATAATGCAACATAATATTCACCTCAATAAACTTTCTGAAAATTATTCAACTATCTGCACTTCATCGTAGAGAATCTGAATATTATCGTTTACAAGTATATTTTTATGCCAATGACCTGCAAACCATTTTTTGAACTTGAGTTTATCGCTGTAAAGCCATTCAAAGTATCCTGTAAGCTCTCCGTCTTGAGTATCGGGGACAAGTCCGAGGCGATGAATTGCGGAAAGAGGGATAGTATGTGTGACAACGTAATCCACGCTATATCCGTATTTTTCGAGATTCTCCCCTGCCCTTTTGTACTCCTCATTATTGGGCAATTCAGCACTCCACCAACTTATTCCCTCGCACCTCATAGCCTTATCGATTGAATAAGCTCCGCCCATAGTAAAAATTTTTTTGTTTGCGATTTCAAAGACATAACCTCGCATAAGATGACGGATATTGTCCGATATTTTGTGAACTTTTCCGCCGTGCCAATCCTCAACAGGAAATGTTGCAAGCATATCGAAATCTTCGTGATTACCGTCCACAAAGAGAATATCAAACGGCTGAGATTTGAGTAATTGCAGGAAATAAAGATTAGGCTGACTGTTCCAGACAAAGCCGAAGTCACCGCATATAATAACAGTATCGCCGTTTTTAATACCTGTATCGTTGATTCTTTTAATAAAATCGTGATATTCGCCGTGAGTATCGCCTGTAATGTAAATCATAAAACCACTCCTTACGCAAATCATAGCCATTTTGCATATAAAATCAACACACTTCACAAAATCTGCTTTATGACAAATTTAACTGAACTTTTCACTGTTTTGTGCAATTTTTTTGTTGAAAGTCAACCGAAATGTGCAGCATTGCTAAAAATCAATTTTATTAACTGATTCTCATAACATATTTTACTTATAGTTTTTGGTTAAATTATTTGCAAATTATTAAAGCGGACTATTTTATAACAACGCCCCAACTATTAGTACCGATTTTGCTGTAGATATTCATTGAAACGTGTTTCTTTTGGTATTTGGAGAAAAATACAACTCCTACAATCGCCAGAACTGAAAGCACTGCCCCTATAATTATTCCGGCAATATTTTTGATTAAGAAAACGGCGATAATCCACACAACTGCAAGAATTGCGAGAAGTATAGGGAGGTAGAATGTCGCAAAATTCCTGCCTGTAACACGGATATAGTTGACAATATCCTTTTGATTCAGGCTTTCGTAGTAGCGTGCAATGAAATTATCAGGTCTTGACCATTTACAGAACGCTTTCAGACTTGGGAAATCCGCATTAAAATTCTGTCCTGTTTCGGTAACACGGTAGCTCACTGACAAACTGCCGTCACCGTTGTCAACAGCGTCCATAATATGGACAAGAGTACCTGCTTTAGCCTGTCCGCTGATTGATTTTGTCACAACGTATTTCCTGTCAACAGCCTCATCAATGCTGTATATATATAGTGCCATAAATAAATTCCTTTCGAATGGTATTTTTCAGGCAATACCACAAATCAGTATATTATTAAAACAGTTAATTATATAGTATTGCCTTTATTGGATTTCACCAGCCTGTACTGAATGTGAAATCATCATCTTCTTCAGCAGTAAGTTTCTGTAACTGTTCGCCAAGAAGTTCCTGCTTTGATTTTCCTGAAATGCCGTTGATTCCGTCAGAGTAAGTTTCACTGCCTATTTGTGAAGCCGTAACTGCAACAGTTTTAATCAATTTAGCAAGCTGATTACCCGTGTAAGCGTGTACCACTGTGTCAGGAGAACCTGTAAATTCAGCAAGCATTTTGTCGTCAGCATCTTCGCCCATTCCGAGAGCAGTTTTAACGGCGTAATTGAACCAGCTGTTTGATTTAAGCATTGCAAGACCTTTTTTATATTCGTCGGACGGGAAACCGTCAGTCATAAGGAATATAACAGGTGCAAGCGACATTGACGGATTATCGAGGAAACTGCTCATTGACAATTTAGAGGCGAGTTCTTCAAAAGCCTTTCCCATATTTGTAACACCTGAAGCGTTAAGGCGATTCCACTCGAAACTTTCAGCGGACATAGGGATAGAGTACATCCATTGAATATCGTCCGAAAAAGTCAGAACAGCAATTTTTATATCCGTATCAGCTCCGCCTATATGGCTTATTTCGGGGATAAGTTCCTCCATAATGGTGTTAAGTTCGCCCATTTTCTTACCTTTCATACTTGCCGAAGTATCAATCAGGAAGAAAACAACAAGGTTTTTCCGTGGTACTCCCGTGGAATCAAGAGGGTTATCACCGTTATAGTTAAAATTCATTACATTTTCATTCATAAAAAAGTCCTTTCTTAGTGGATTTCAGTCAATACTGCACAAAATTATATATAATTTTGCTGTTAAATTATATAAATTTGTATAGTTATAATGTTCTTTGTTTAGCGTTGTCCTTAGTCAACTTTTGCGGTGACGTTACCGAAATCAATTTCCAGACCGTCCCACATCTGAAAGCCTTTGCCCGATGATACGTTATAAAATTTACCGTCAGGCATTTTAACTTTCCAAGTTTTTTCGGAGCAGTTTCTTATACCGAGAACATTGGGATTGTTTTTATTTTTAACAATTTCGCCAGCAAGATTAAGAAATTCATTTGATTCAGTATCAATTTCGCACTCGAAAAATCTCCGTCCGGCGTAAATCGGGAATCTGAAATCGTGGTTTGAGAAGCTCATTGTCGGGAAAATTTTACCGCATTTAGGGCATTGATAAGACCTGTCGTCATTTTTGCCGAACATTGTCGTGAAATTGGTACGTCCGCAGTCGCATTGAATTATTTCAGCACGCAGACGTATGAAAAGTTTCTGCCATTCGTTTTCAATTATACGCTTGTTCGGGTCGTGAAGTCCCACGGTAAATGAGCGGATAAACGCATCTTTGATATAGTCGGGGTAAAGCCTCCAGAATCTTATGACGTTATCGTGAATGCCGATAACAGGGCGATTTGAAGCGTCATCGGGGTCATACACAAAAAGCGCATTCTGCCCGTAATGTTTGAGTTCTGACGTTTCTGTAAGACATACGTCTTTTACAACACGTTCGCCTTCCATAGGGTCGCCTCTGAAAAGCAGTCTGAAAAGTACAACAGCAAGAGAATATTTATCGGTCTGCACATCAGGCTTAGCAATTCCACGTACAATTTCGGGAGCCATATACCCCGGTTTACCGCCGATTCCGAAGTTACTGCCTTCAGGAGCGATGTTATCGCAATCGCACACAAGGACTGCACCTGTATCAACGTTTATAAAGAAACCGCCGTCATTCAAATCCTGATAACTTTTACCGTCACGGTGCAGCTGCCTGAAAGCATTGACAATATTTATAACAGCCGTGACCATAGCATAGAGGTTTGAGAACCGCACTTGTTTTTTTACAGCGTGCCCTGTAAACGGGTCAACAACAAGTTTATATGTATTGAGAATGTCAACAAATGAATCGAAACTATCGGGTTTAAGTTCCATAAGGTAGCCGAAACTGCCGTCAGACAACTCTTTTGTTAAATATTTAGGCCAAAGGAATCTGTTACTCGGCGCACCGTCCGCAATATTATTCTGAATATTACGGCGAAATTCTTTTGGGTGCTTTATTTTGTCAATATCATACCATTTCAAAGCCCATTTCATTTTATTAAATTCGACAAGATAAACAATACCCTGACCGCCACTTCCGAGGATTTTCAAAACCTTAGCAGTTCCGCCGTATTCCATTTCGATATGCTGACCAATTTTAAGTTCAATCATTTAAATATCTCCTTTCCTTGTTTAAGTATGGAAACAATCTCTAATTATTATATCATAAAATACTGAAAAAGTCAATTATATTATATAAAAATTTTATAGCATGATAATATTATTATCATACACATTCCGACAGTTCCAAATACAGCACAAAAAGACCGGTTATAGCCGGTCTTTAAGGAAAATTGTCATAAATATTATGCGGTATCGCCTTAACTCACTGACAGATTTCCGCATCATCTGCCGTATATTCCTCAAGGGAATTTTCTTTTACCTGAATGCAGATGTAGCTGATACCTGAATCTGTTCCGGCAAAAAATTGTCTTTTTGCATTTGGGGAGAGCCTGAGCCAGTCACCTGTATTCAACTCAACTGTTTCGCCATCAATAACAGCTTTTCCCTTACCTGAAAGGATTGCATAAATCTCCTCATTCTTCTTGTGTGAATGTACAAAAGGTACGCTTGCACCAGCAGGGAGATTATTGATACTGATTTCTGCACCTGTCAGGGAAAGCTGATTATGCAGTTCTGTTCTTGCATCCTGACCAACATTGACTTTGTTAAAATTTTTCATAGGAATACCTCCAAAAAATATGTTGATGTAACTCTTATTGTTACAACTATATTATATCATGCTTTTGTTGTAATGTCAATGGTTACATCTCAATTTTGTATACCTGCACAAATTTATCAGTTTTCAGTTGTATATATTGACGTTAAAACAATACAACTGAGAGCGATTTATTCTCAATAAGTTATACTTGAATCCGTAAAACTCAATTTGCCATTATGACCGATATTTACCTAATTATAGTAAAAAATCAGTTAATTTTGGCTTAGAATTTTCTTCACCTATTGGGTGAAAAAGTTAGGATTCAAAAATGTTTAATTTTGAGCTATATGTAGCTTAAAATTTGATATTTTCAAGTATAAACTTTGCGGAATCAGGTTATATATTAAAATTTTACAAAACTATTGTAATACAGTCAAAAATATGATACAATAGAATTATAGTTACAAGAGGAGGAATTTTTATGCAGTTTTCATCAAGATTTACAATTGCCACACATACATTGCTTTGTATTGCCATGTTTCAGGAGAAGTATAAAGTAACTTCAAATTTTCTTGCAAGCAGTATAAATGTTAATCCTGTTATTATCAGAAATATCTTAGGGCAATTATCCGCATCGGGTCTTGTGGAAATCAAAGCAGGTGTAGGCGGTGCGTATCTTGCAAAACCAGCTGAAGAGATTACTTTACTTGATATTTTTAAGGCAGTAGAAAAGGAAGAATCACTTTTTCATTTTCATGAAAATCCTAATCTTGAATGTCCAATAGGGCAAACAATTCATTTTGTCATGGACAGCAAGATAGACAAGATTCAATTGGCAATGGAAAATGAAATGGCTCAGACGACTCTTTTTCAATTACTTGAGGAAGCAGATAAAAAATGATTTCATAAATTTTAATTGACAAAATTAAGGCGAAGCAAAGTAATCGTTAAATGTAACCATCAAATAAACAAGCGCTCGCATGGAAAATAAAAGCTTTTGAGTTTATTCAACTAGCTTATAACGTCAGCAAACCCGAAAAAATCAGGGATTTTCTATAATATTGCGAATGCAGTCATAACAGCAGGAGTACCGTCCACAACAAAATTATTACCATTCTCATCAGTAGCAATGTTTTTTTGATTCCGCAAGTATTTCAAGGAGTTCCTCTTGTGTTTCGGGAATATCAAAGCCATTTTGTTCGAAAAGCAACTTATTGTAGATATATCCGTAATATTGTGCAAGCAAAAGTATGAAAAGATTTTCCCTATTTTACTTGTTTTGTCAATCCCTGTACAGCGGGATACAGAAAAAATATACTAAACAAATCTTTTTACAAAATGAAAAAAGAGTTTCCGAAGAAACTCTTTTTATTTTGTTCAATATGTTATCTTACTCCGTGTAGGGAAGTGAAGTGATTTCATTTGCAAGAAGTTTCTGTACAGCCAAAGCATCAACGCCTGTAATCTGACCGTCTGCATTTGCATCAGCATTCAAAATACCTTGTTCAGATAAAGCATAAGTATCTTTATTGCCTATAAACTGAACGATTGAAGCAACATCAGCCATATTTATTTCGCCATCCTCATTTGCATCACCTATATTTGCTGTTGTCAACGAAACAAACGGATTTCCGTTTTCCTCAGCATATTTTTGTGCATATGAATCTTCAGGAGCATGGATTGTGATTTCTGCCGGAATTGTAAACTTGCTTTCTGTTTCAAGAGAACAGTTTTTATTGAGGATATAAACATCTTTTAGCATAGAATTTTGAAAAGCACCACTGCTGATATTTTTAACATTTTCTCCGAGAGTGATTTTCTCAAGATTTTGTGCAAAAAGAAAAGCTCCATTGTCAATTGTTGTAACTGTATCAGGAACAGTCCATTCTTTACGTTCATTACCAGATGGATACAAAATCAGCTTGTTTTTGTTCTTGTCGTAAAGCACACCATCTTCTGTTGAGAATGTTGAATTATTTTCTGAAATTGTGTAGGAAGTTATCCCATTATTTCCGCCGAATGCGTAAGTTTCAAGTGTTTTGAGATTTTCAGGAAGATGTATTTCACCGCTGAGATTGCAAAGACCAAAAGCATATTCTGCTATTGACTCAACAGTATCAGGTAAATTTATTTCCTCAAGTTTAGAGTCCTTGTAAAAAGCAAGTCTTTCGATTGTTTTCAAATTGTCAGGCAAAGTTATCTTTTTAAGTGCCGTGCATTCAGTAAAAGCACCTTCACCGAGAACGTTAAGGGAGGCAGGCAATTTCACATCAGTAAGTGCTGAACATGACATAAATGCACCTAAGTCTATACTTGTTACTGTATCAGGGATAGTTATTTTTTCGAGAGACGTGCATTCCTTAAAAGCAAACTGATAGATACGTCCGAGAACCATCATTCTTGTGCCGCCGCCATTTTTAGCCTCAAGTTCAGGAAGAAGTGAAACTTCTTTCAAAGTTTTGTCATTGCACGAATGAACCGTTATAAATTCTTTGTCGTAATCTTCCGGGAGATAGCCCAATAATGAATATGTACCGTTACGTCTGTAACAGATACCGTCTATGACCTCACCAGAACTGTCATTTATGCTTGCAGAAGCGTACATCAAGTTACCGTTTGAAGCAAGTCCTGCATAGTATGCACCGCCTGAAATTGTAACAGCAAGTGCCATAAGTCCGATAATAAGTTTTTTGTTTTTCAAAAAAATCACCTCAAAATTATTTATAACAGTCATATTATAACACATTATTTATTTTATTGCAAGAGTTTTGATATAAAATTAAATAAGTTTACAGGTAATTATTTCATGAAAAAAGAGTTTCCGAAGAAACTCTCTTTCCATTTATATCATTATATTTAAGGGGCTATCTTATTCTTTATAAGGAAGTGAAGTGATTTCATTTGCAAGAAGTTTCTGTATTGCCAGAGCATCAACACCTGTAATCTGACCGTCTGCATTTGTGTCAGCATTCACCATGCCCTGTTCAGATAAAGCATAAGCATCTTTATTGCCTATGAACTGAATGATTGAAGCAACGTCAGCCATATTTATTTCACCGTCACCATTTGCATCGCCTATTTTAGTATCACCAGACGGTGTATCAGGTGTAGTAGATGAACCATTTCCGGCGTATACCATATAGAAAAGGTTAGCAGTATCAGCCTTTGTGATTGTATGTGCGCCTGCTGTAACATCAACAGTTACAATACCGTCAGTAGCTGTGTACTTAGTTCCGTCAACTTTTACGGTAGCAGTCGGCTCGACAAATACGAGTGTGAGTTTTCCTGCGGATTCAGCGTTGAATGAGATACTTGTTGCGGATTCCATTTTCAGGCATTGTGTGAGAGTTTTGCCGTCGTAAGTTACAGTACCTTTATTTTTAGCGAGGTTGCCTGTAATTGTATAGAATGAGCTGTCTTTGCCGTTAGCAGTGAAGTCGTGAACATATCCGCCTGAAACAGGAGTTGTGGGCTTATCAGTTGACTGCACAGGAGTTTTTATAGTTGTAGCTGTTGTGTTTGATGATGAAGATGATGATGATGGTGTCGGAGGATTTACAACAGTACCGCCTGAAACTTTTGTATTATCCATGCAGCCGCCGTCTGTTTCGAAAAGTGCGTTGAGTGCTGTATAAAGAGCTTCGCCTGTTTGTTCTGTAAGGCTGTAGTTGCCTGACGGAATATATGAAACAGAAGAATTTGTTTCGAAATCAGGGTATTTGTTGTTGTTGCTGACTTTCTGGTCTCTGCTTGTTACAGCAGTACCCTCATTCTTTGCGCCTTTCTTGAGGCTGAGAAGTGCATCATTGTAACTCTTGAAAATACCGCCTGATTTAAGGAGTACAGGGTCTTTACACTGATTTACGTAAGCGTTGTATTCTGAGAAAATATATGCATTTGCTCTTACGCTTGCGCAGTAACTTGTCTGACCGTCGAAAACATTGTTATACATATGGATATCAGCCTGACGTGCAAGAGGTCCTCTTGATTCGCAGTTTTTCCAGTAATTGTGGTGATAAGTGAGGTGATACTGTAAACTTGTATCAGATGAACCTACGAGGTTAGTTTTGTGGTAGCCCTCATAGTAGCAGTAGCTGTTTGTGAAATACTGACCACGTTTGAAGTCACAAGCACCGTCGCCCTCAGCCTTATCTGATTCAGCAGGATTGGAAATCTTCGGAACATAAAATTCGCAGTTATGAACCCAGCCTCTTTCAACAGGTGCAGTGAGAGTATCACCCTCCTGAACACCCTCAAGACCGATACAATCTTCAGGAACATTTCTGAAAGCAATATTTCTTACTTCAAAGCTCTTACCAAAATCAGGAGCAGAAGATTCAGCCATGAAATGGAATCCCCAGCCGTCTACTGTTGCATCATTGCCGACACCCTCAATTGTAACGTCTTTACCTGACTTCATTCTTGCCATGAAACCGTTATCGCCTACTGAACCGCCGTAATTTACTGAATCGTATTCCGTAAGTCCCTCCGGAGCTTTGACATCGCCGATAATTCTGATTACAAGCGGAGTTCCGTCCTCAGCAAGTTTCTTGATAATGCCCTTGTTTGAGTTAGCTGTACCGCCGTTTGAAGTTTTTCCTCCGCCAACGTCCTGACCAACGGAGTTAAGTATATTACCGATACCTGTAACAGATGTGCCGTCTTTTGAAGTAATTGTTACAGTATCCTTGTTTTCGTCTGTAATATAGAGGACTTTAGCGTTTACTTTAAGTTCACCGCCGTCTGTATAAGCACCGACACCCTCATTATAATTGAAATGTGCGTAACCTGAACGGTCCTGTTCGCCTACAACTATACCTGATTGTGTAACTTTGCCCTTAGTTGTATCGAGTGTGATTGAATAAATACCCGGTTTAAGTCCGAGGAGGTCAACACGTACGCCTTCTGCAACATCTCTTACAAGGTATTCGAAGTCATCGCCTTTGAGAGTACCCTCTGATGCGCCTGAATAAGATACACCTGTAACGTTTGCGTCAGCAAGACCTGAACATACAAGGTAAGCCATTTCATTCCAACCGCCTGCATAAACAACTTTAACATCTCCTGAAGGAACAACAGGTGCAGGAACGTCAGTAGTTACAGGTGCAGCAGTTGTCTGGGAGAATACAGGAGCTTTAGTTGTTTGTGCCGGGAGAGTTGTACTCTGAGCAACAGGCGGATTAGAGGAATCTTCCTTGAAACCGCTTCCTATAGCGGTAATTGAATCGTCATATGCAACGAGTTTATCTTTGAGAGCCTGATTTACAGCATAACTTTCATCGTCAACTGAATTATCAAACTGCCATTTGAAGTCACCGCCGTCAACACGTCCTGCTTTTGAAGTTACGATTGAGGGGACATCTTCAGCGTTATCAACAGTATAGCTGTAGAAATCGCTTGCTGTATCGAAGTTGTTGTATGATGCACCACCGCTTGCAGCTTTTACTGATGACGGAACCTGTTCATCTCTTGATTTTGCGTCATAGAAGTCAAATTGTGTATTATTTGCGCTGTACGGAACAAATACACCGCCGTCTATAACGTTACCGTAAGCCTTAATCATACCGCCTGATTCACCGCTGAATGTACCTTCGCCGGCTGCATCAGTACCCTGACCTGAAATCATCATAGGATTTTTGCAGTTTCTGAAGTAGTTATTTTCAGCGAAAATATCAGAATCTGTTGTTGAACCGATACCATATTTAGCATTACCGTCATAGTAATTGTTATAAACGTGAACTGTAGCAACTCTTACACGAGGGTGACGTGAATCGGAGTGGTCATACCAGTTGTGGTGGTAAGTGATGTAGTTTGATGTATCACTTGAATTTGCGCCCTGAAGATTGCATTTACCGTTATCGAAGAAGTGGTTATATGAATGTGTTATGTGGTGGGATTTCTTTGTATCGAGAGCCCCGTCACCTTTAACTTGGTCAGCATCTGAACCTGCATCGCCATAGAAGAAGTCGCAGTTATGAACCCAGCAATATGAGTTATTTTGCTGAAGTCCGCAGTCATCGCCCTCACTGCTGTCGCAGTTCATAAAGCCGAGGTTTCTTACTTCAACGTCAACAGCATTTTTCATTACAAGACCGTAGCCGTTAATTGTAGCATCATTGCCGATACCCTCAATAGTCATTCCTGCTGTAGCAGTATCAATATAGAGGTCGCCCTTTGTGAGAGTAGACGGGTCTGTAACGTTACCGATGAATCTGATAGAAATCGGACGAGTTTCCTTGCCTTTTTTGTAGCCGAGAATGATATTCTGAACGCCCGTGCAGGTAACTTCGCCTTTGCCCTCAACATTGAGGCTTGCAGTAACAGTATCTTTGTTTTCATTTGTTACATAGACAACGATGGCGTTATCTTTAAGAGTACCGTCTGCATTGTAAGCACCGGGAGTATGACCGTCCTGAAAAGCGTAACCGCTTCTGTCGTGAGCGTAAACGCTTGCTGAACCCTCAGCAGCTTTTGAAGTATCTTCTTTGCCGTTGATAATAGGAATAATTTTCATTGTGTGATTACCGGCTTTAAGACCAACAGCATCAGCTCTCATATAGCCTGAATACTGTCTGATGAGCATTGAATCAATCTGATTGCCGTCAACGTAAACGTTGTAGCCCTCAGCACCTGTAACAGCACCCCATGTAGCGTACATACCTTCAGCGTAACCTGTAGTAGCGTTGATTTTAACGCTTGATTCAGCAGCAAAAGAAGTTACGAGGTTGTTTGTCATCATTGGAGCAGTCAAGCCCATTGTACCTGCCATAGCTGATACAGACATGACAGCTGATGCAGTTACAGCCATAATTCTTTTTTTAATCATTGAGTTTCTCATTTCGTATCCCTCCGAAAAAAATTATAAATATAATGATATAGTGCAGTTTAATAATCCGAACCGTCTGCACCCGGCTAAAATTGACATTTTCGTCAACCACTGTATATATTATATCTTAGTTTTCCTGATTTTTCAATGATATATAGTACTTATTAACTGATATATTGTGCTTTTTGCAAGAAAAATATAATTTAATATATCATTTGAACAAAAAAACTGCTCCGAAAAAGGAGCAGGCTGATATTATTCAGTTGGATTTTCCTGATTTTCGGAGGATTCTGAAGTTGTATCCTCGTCAATCATATATGAAAGCAGCATTTCGGAACTACAGAAAACAAGTTTCCAGCCGTCGTCTTTTATTTTGACAATGCAAGTAGTTTCGTTGTTTTCTTCGGACGAATTATCGCCTGTAATAGCGTATTTGAATTGATACTCATAGCCGTCCTCTATTTCGAAGTCAATATCCATATCGTAATATGTATACTCGAAGTATTTTTTAGCGAGGTCAAGGTATTCTTTTGTGAGGTGAGTATTTTGGATTTCCTCTTTGAACTCAAGTTTGGGATTTTCGCCGTATTTTTCAGTCCACATCTGGTGCGTCAAGTCAATATTGTTATTTGTATTGGCGATTTCCTCCTCATAAGTACCGTTTTCTTTCATCTGCTCCATGATTGACTTCGGATTGAACGAATCCATTACAAGGTCAGGGTCATTATTGTTGAAACCGTCATAGTAGTCGAAAATAGGCTGTATAATTGACTTATCGAGTTGTTCGGTATTCACGGTAAGCATCATAGGGTTATCTTCAGACGAATTTTCATCTTTCGAACATGAACAGAATGTGCAGGAGAGGACTGCACAAACTGAAAGAACCGCAAAAAGTTTTTTCATTTTTATAATCTCCTTTTATATTGTTGAAAATGCCTGTTTCAGAGTTGAAACGGGGATAATTTCTATATCATAATCTTTCGGATTAAGTTTTACAGCGCATTGTTTTGGTATAATTATTTTACTGAATCCCATACGTTCAGCTTCTTTTATACGCATTGATGCCTGCGATACGGAACGTATTTCACCGCCAAGACCAATTTCGCCAAAAGATATAAGCATTTCGTCAATAGGTTTGTCCATTATTCCGGAGTAGAGTGCCATAGCAACAGGCAAATCGGCAGCAGGTTCATCAAGCCTGAATCCGCCTACTATATTGACGTATATATCAAGACTTCCCATAAATATGCCTATTCTTTTTTCGAGGACAGCTATTATTATGTTCAGTCTGTTGAAATCAAATCCTGTTGTCATTCTTCGTGGAGCAGCATAGCTTGTTTTAGCGGCAAGAGCCTGAACTTCCGCAAGAATAGGACGGGTACCCTCAATAATACAGGCAACGCAAGTCCCTGAAACTCCGTGCGGACGGCCTGACAAAAGCATTTGCGAGGGATTTTCGACTTCAACAAGACCTTTGTCAAGCATTTCGAACACGCCTATTTCGTTTGTAGAGCCGAAACGGTTTTTTATAGCACGCAAAAGCCTGTAACTCTGATGACGTTCGCCCTCGAAGTACAGTACAGCATCAACAATATGCTCCATAACTTTAGGGCCTGCAATTACACCGTCCTTATTGACATGACCTACTATAATTATAGGTATTTCCTGACGTTTAGCCGTATGCATGAAAAGATTGGAACATTCTCTTACTTGCGTGATACTTCCGGGGCTTGACGAAACACGGCTTATACTCATTGTCTGTATGGAGTCGATAATTGCAATATCAGGGGAACTTGATGCGATTGTTTCAGCGACTGACTCCGCATCTGTTGCTGTAAGAATATAGAGGTTTTCAGTATCAACGCCAAGTCTTTCGGCACGCATTTTGATTTGTCTTGCTGATTCCTCGCCCGAAACATAAAGAATAGAGTGATTTTCGCCGAGATACTGGCATATCTGCAAAAGAATGGTACTTTTGCCTATACCCGGTTCACCGCCGAGGAGTACAAGCGAACCTTTTACAAGACCCCCGCCGAGTACCCTGTTGAGTTCGCCTATACCCGTATCATAACGTATATCGTTTTCAGTGCCGATGTTTTCGAGTTCAAGGATACTGTCCGATAAATCTACACCGCTTGTGTACGTTGTTTTCGAGAACGATGACGATGCAGGGACAGTTTGCGGAATATCCTCATCAAAGCTGTTCCATGAGTTGCAAGACGGGCATTTGCCGTTCCATTTTGTGCTTTCGTATCCGCAATTACGGCACGTGTAAATAAGTTTTGATTTAGCCATAGTTAGTTTAATCAGTTAAGTGCAATAGTTATATTTTTTTCGTTAAGGAGATATTTCCTGCCGATTTCAGCAAGATTATCTGATTGTTTATAGTCGTCCACTGAGAAATTGCTGTTATTTATGCTCCAGTGAGCTGAACCTGCTGAAAGTACGAATTGTTCCGTATCGAATGTGAATTTACCGTATGCGCCGAAAGAGCCTTCAATTTTCTGAAGTCCGTCTTCAGTAAGGTAATATATTTCGCAATAATTTTCGAGAGCAGTACCGTTTGAAATTATAAGCTCCGGTATTTCGTCACTGTTGAGGTCACATAATTCAAAGGCGTATATAGAACTGAGAGAATTAAGATATTCCGAAAGTTTTGCGGTATATATGTCACGTTGTGATGGCAACAGGACTGCGCCCCAGCTTTCGGAGCATTTTACAGCGTAATTCAGGGCATTATCACCGAAAGTATATTTTCTGCCGGCATCAATTGCAGGAGAGGCGTTGTATTCTGAAAGTGCAGAGTCGTATTCAGGCAGAAGAACTTCTTTGCCGTCAATTTCGTATCGTATGTTGACTCCGGAAGAAGCTGACATAGCTGACATAGAGTTATCGCTGTAAGAGATAACAGTTTCAAAAGAGCCGTCCTGATAGGAAACATATTTACCTATAATAAATCCGTCGCCCTGATATTCGTCTTTTATCAACTGCATATCGGGGAGATAGCAGAAAATACCGCTGTTACCTGTTTCGCCGAGTTCAACAAGTTCGCTGTTTATACAGGAGTAAATCCTGCACGCAGTCTGACCGTTGTTATTCGGGGAAATTATAAGCTCCGGTATTTCGTCGCCTGTAATATCAAAGAGGTCGAAACGTGAACCCGAATTAACATCAGCTGAAAAATCAGCGGAACTTTTGAATTCAGAGAGTTTGTTCATATATACGTCCTGCCATTCAAATGTAATACTCTGAGGAGAGATTTTCACATTTTCAAGTTCTGATGAATCCGAACTATTGTTTTTCGAACAGCTGAAAAGTGAAATGGAAAGTATAAAGGCAGTTGAAGTTAATAGAGATTTTCTGAAAATTTTCAATTTTATTCCTCCTGTAATATACTAATGAATTAGTATAATCTTTTATGTCTGAATAGCTTATACATTATATTGTACCATGTTTGTTGATTTATGTCAATATGTCAGAAATAACATATTTTCAGTTCTTATTCGAAAAAAATCAGCATATTTTTATTTATAAGGAGTTGAAAATATGGAAGAAATTTTTATTGATGGGGAAAAAACTGCCGAAATTGAACCGGAAACTGAAGAAATCCCGGAAAGTGACAATGCGGAACTTCTTGAAATTGACAGTATCAGGCGCAGAAAAGAAGGGAAAGCTGATGATGCGGTGACAATGCAGACGGCGTTGTGTATGGTGATTGCGGTAGGGCTGATAATTCTGAACATATTCAAGCCCGATATTGCGGAGGGAATTTTCTCACACCTCAAGGAAATTTCAGCTGATACAAGCAGAATAATCCCGAATCCTATTGATATTATAGCCGAATATATAAAAAATAGATTATGAAAATAAAGGTGAAATTTTCATTTCTTTTATTCAATGCGCTTTTGTTCATGTTCCGTGACACAGGTCTTATACTTGCGTTCTATATTGCCTGTATATCACATGAAATAGGTCATATTACTGCGCTGAAAATTATGGGCGGAGAGTTGAAAGCGATAGAGTTAAGCGGTTCAGGAATCAAAATGTATGCCTCACCGAGTAATTCAATCAAAAGCGGAATATTTGTTCTGCTTAGCGGACCTGCCGTGAATCTCATATTGTATGCAATTTTAACAATTTGCGGAGTAAAAGGCTTTTTGCCGTTGTTCAATCTTGCGGAGGGTTTGTTTAATCTTTTACCTTATAGTATGCTTGACGGCGGAGCAGTTCTCAATCTTATTGCGGAGGGAAGTATATACGAAAATCAACTTCAGTTGATTTATAAGTCAATAAAAATAATTTTTATAATCGTTTGTGTAATTATTATGTTAAAAATATATATTTTATAATAAAAATATTGACTTTTTGTTAAATTTATGTTACAATATAATAAAAATTATTTAAGCCACATCTTTTCTGCAAAGCGGACAAGCTGTAGTTTTGTGTAAGGATGATTTTTATTATGATTTGGTTGATGATTGGTATATTATTCGGCGGTGCAGTTTTCATAGCATTCTGCGCATTTTACGGAATGGCTAAGCTGAAAAAGAATCCGCTTGAAAAATATCAGAGGTGTGTACTTTTTCTTTCAGCAGGTACTATTATCTCATATGCCCTCGCAATGATTATGAGGACTGATTTTACAGCACGTTTGTTTTTCGGAATATGTACTTTTGTTGAATGTTTTACTATTATAGCAGTGCTTGGATTTGTAACGAAATATATCGGTTACAATAAAATTTCGAAAGATGCAAAGAGAATCATCGGAATTATGGCATTGGTCGATATGGTGCTTATGATTGTCAATTCTTTTGCGGATTTTGTTTTCAAAGTCGAGAGATGCTATTTAGGCGAAAATACGTTCGTATACCGTATAAGCAGTTTCAGGCTTATTTACGCATATCATCTTGTATTCCTGATTATTCTCGGAGTAATTGTTCTGTTGTTGCTTATCGGTAAAATATTGAATGTTCCGTCCGCATATGTGCTGAAATATTTCTCACTGTTCACAGCACTCGGCTGTATTGCGATACTAAGCGCATCGCACGTGCTGTTTGAATGGCGGTTTGACTACTCGTTGATGTTGTATCCTGTTACAGCGTTCTTCATGTTCTATTATTCAATGCTTTACGTGCCACGGCAACTTATTGACAAGTTGCTTTACTTTACAATCGAAAATATGAATGACGGTATTATTTGCCTTGATGTTGACGGGAAAATTGTCCACTCAAATAATGCCGCAAAAGATTTCTGCCGTCTTGATTTAAGCATAGCTACGCTTGAAAATCAGGTGCAGACGTGGTTCGATGAGAAGATTGACAAAGAAACAGCAACTTGTTCGTGGGAAATCGAAACGGGCGATGACGAGGATAATGCACATCACTATACTGTTGAATACAGGAGGATTTTTGACAGTTATCTGAAATATCTCGGCTGTTTCTTTCTTATTCACGATAAAACAGAGGAATATGCAAAGTACTACGCTGAAAAACACCGTGCTACTCACGATTGGCTTACAGGGCTTTACAATAAGGACTATTTCTTTGAACTTGTCAAGAAAAGAATTGCGGAAAATATGGATAAAACGTACTATATGATTGTGACTGACGTTAAGAATTTCAAAATCGTGAATGATGTGCTTGGTGTTGACGCAGGTGACAGGCTCCTCAAGAAAATTGCGGAAGTTACAGCTTATTTAGGCGGTAATGAATGCGTTTACGGCAGATTATCCGGAGATAGATTTGCTTTGTGTATGCCTGCTGAGATTTTTTCGGAATCTAAACTTCTCGGGGCTTATTCCGTACTTGATTCTTTTATGGAAAATTCAGCGTTCAAAACTCATATTCACATAGGCGTGTACGAAATTACAGACCGTAACCTGAGAGTTTCAGTTATGTGCGACCGTGCTAACCTCGCTATAAAGACGATAAAAGACAGTTACAGGAGTTTCGTTGCGTACTACGACAATAATCTGCGTGAACAGTTCATCAGCGAACACCACGTTATAAGCGAATTTGAAAGGGCTTTGGCAGAAAAACAGTTCAAAATGTACATTCAGCCGCAAACTTTTGCGGACGGTACTGTTAAAGGCGGAGAGGCTCTTGTGAGGTGGTTTCACCCTGATGACGGTATGATTCCGCCCGATAAATTCATTAAAATTTTTGAAAATACGGGGTTGATAAGCCGTCTTGATAAGTTCATATGGGAAACAGCCTGCTCATACCTGAAAAAATGGTCTGATATGGGGCTTGATAACACATATATTTCTGTTAATATTTCACAAAAAGACTTCTATCTTGTTGACGTTTATAATATAATAACGTCACTTGTTAAAAAATATGACGTTTCTCCCGAACGTCTTCACCTTGAAATTACAGAAACAGCTATGATGGATAACCCTAAAGCTCAGCTTGAATTGATAGCACGCCTGAGAAAAGAGGGATTTATCGTTGAAATAGACGATTTCGGGAGCGGTTACTCGTCGCTGAATATGCTGAAAAATTTCGATGCAGATGTGTTGAAAATTGATATGGGATTCCTCGAAAATACTGAAACTCACGAAATACAGGAGCGAAGCCACGCAATTTTAAGGACGATAATTACTCTTGCTAAATTTCTTAACATGGAAGTAATTACGGAGGGTGTTGAAACAAAAACACAAGTCGATTTTTTAGCGGAATACGGCTGCGACATCTATCAAGGGTACTATTTCTCGAAACCTATGCCTGTTGACGAATTTGAAAAGAAATATCTTGAAAAATTCGTCAAAGTGTAAGAAATCCGGAGTTAAAAGCTCCGGATTTTTGTTATATTAGACTATGCAATTTTTCATGCAAATCATTTTTCCATTGCGAATACTGTTCAATATCCTCATTTTCAGGGATTTCGCCGTTGTTGAGAGCATTGTATACACGCTGACCTGCTTTTGAACCGCTTGCGGATAATTCCGGAGCAATTCCGCTGTATTCCTCAAATCCTGATATTTTCACCTGACACGACACTTGTGGAGGATTATCGTCGCAGTCGGTTATATGTAATTCACTTTCGGTTATGGAGATTTCGGAAATATCAAGCTTCATAAACGGCGGAAGAAGTATTTCAGCCTCCTGCGATTTTGCATAGTAGGGAAGTGCCTCGCCTATATCAACGCAATATCGCTGATTTTCGTGTATTTGGAATTTCATCAGTGCAATTCCACGGCGGTCACGGTATTCATTGAGGAAACCTGCCGTTGAAGTTGATGTCATTGAGATAGTTGCCGAATTTTTGCGGATTAAATCATAATCAGCAAGGCGTTCGACACGGTAAGTTAAAATATTTTCTTTGATTGCGGATTTACGGAACGCTGAAAACAACGATTCAAAAAATCCCATAAGGCGTGGAATATCGGCGATTATAGACGGATTGAGGTATTTCCCCTCTTTTGCTCTCGCTGATTCCGTAGATATGTTCGGGAAAAACAGCGAATTTAATACAACATACGCTTTTGAATCGCCGAAAAAAGAATCATTCCCCGAAACATCGCCTATATAGAAACGGAGGGCATTTTCCTCATCGGGCGAAAGTTTACCACTCACTGACGTTTTCTCCTCCTCCTGCGGGCGGTTGCGGGTCAACTACAACAGGCGGTTGAGGGTCAACCACAACAGGTGGGTCAGTTACAACGGGCGGTTGTGGGTCAACCACAACAGGTGGGTCAGTCACAACAGGAGGTTCAGTCCATACGGGTACGTCAGTCACAACAGGCGGTTCAGTCCATACAGGTACATCAGTACCGACAGGCGGAATATCTGAGCCTACAGGTTCAGTGTCTACAGGCTGTTCGGAGGGAGATGATGCAGGTTCAGTGTATGCTGGGTAAACATAGCCGGGGTCGGGAGTAGGGTACACGGGGTCGTCTGAAATTACAACAGTTGTTCTTGTATTGTCTATCGCCGGATTTCTGCCGTTCCAAAGGAATCCCGAACCTTTTGTAATTACAATGTTATAAGTTTTTGCAGTTCGTGTAGTTGTTTCTTTTGCCGAAACATCAGTGCTTACAGGCGTGGAAGATTCAGCAGTTGTAACAATATTTGCGTTTGTATTCTGACTGTTTTCAGCAATATTGCCACGTCCGATACTCTCCATAATTTTTTTTGACGGAGTTATCGGGAAAAGTATAAAGAAAATGAGTATAAGCAGTGTAAGTGCAATAAAACAGCAACACGACAAAAGAGTTACTTTTGTTGATTTTTGCAGACTGCCTAAAAATCCGTTATTTTTTTTCATATAGAACACGCTCCATAATTTTTTATTACAAAACCGAACATGAGAGGACGATTTCATTTACACCTTTTTCATAGCTGACAGGTTCATCTATTGCCCACATATTTACTCCAACAATGAACCATATTGAGCCTTGTTTTGTTTTCCATAAGTTTTCCTTGATTATTCCGGTATCATCGGTAACTTCTGTATCTGAATTGCTTCCATACAATCCAACTAATTTTTCATATATTTTGTCATAAGTTTCAACAAGTTCATTTTTTGAATACGGAAAACTTGAATCATAATAGTCACCTATTCTGCCAATATGATAGCCATAATATACGAGTTTCTCATCATCTTCAAATTCAAAAAACATCTGCGTTTTCATATCAATATCAAAAATATCAACTTTATCAATATCATATACATATTCAACAGTATTTTTATAGTCTGTAAATTCTTCATTGTAGCTGTAATTATTGCCATAGATTTCAAATACTTCTTCTTTGGTCATACCGGGAGAAATTCCGGAAATAATCTCCATATTGTTTTTTTGAGGTTCAGGCTTTTTCAGATTGCAACCGGATAATATAATACATACAACAAATAATGCTGATAATCTTTTTTTATTCATATTTTTCTCTTCTCTTTATTTTGTATTTACATAAATTCAATATAATAATATAATTTTATAACATATTTGCCAAAAAGTCAATAGATAAATTAAAAAAAATTTTTTAATATTTTGGACTGCTGTTGACAATAGCGTTAAAATGAAGTAAAATAGTATATATATTTTATATTTTAATTTAAGGAAAGAATGATTTATATGAAAAGAGTTGTTACTATTCAAGATATATCTTGTTTCGGTAAATGTTCCCTCACTGTTGCTTTGCCGATAATTTCAGCTATGGGCATTGAAACTGCCGTTATTCCGACAGCAGTGCTTTCTACTCATACTGGCAAAGGCTTTACAGGGTACACATTTCACGATTTATCCGACGATATTTCGGGAATTTCGAATCACTGGAAAAGTATGGACTTAAAATTCAATGCAATTTATACAGGTTATCTCGGCTCAATCTCTCAAGTGCAGATTATGTCCGATTTTTTCGATGATTTCGGCACTGATGACAATTTCATTGTTGTTGACCCTGTTCTTGGCGATTCAGGGAAACTTTATGCAGGATTTACAGATGAATTTGTTTCGGAAATGCGCCGTTTATGTGCAAAAGCTGACTATATTCTGCCCAATATGACGGAAGCATCTTTTTTGCTGAGTACGCCGTATATTGAAGATTGCGACGAATTACAGGCGAAAGAAATTCTCCTGAAACTTGCGGGACTTGGCTGTAAAACGCCTGTACTTACGGGAGTACGCAAGGGCGGACTTCACGGAGCAGGAGCGTATGATTCAGTAAAAAATGAATTCTATTTTGCGTACAGCAAGCATATTGACAGGAATTTGCACGGTACGGGTGATATTTTTGCAAGCGTTTTTACTGGAGCGGTTACTCTCGGGAAAAACCTCAGGAGGGCACTCGAAATATCAGTTAAATATATTTACGATTGCATTGAAGTCACAATGCCTTATTTTGAGGAAATGTGGTACGGGAATTGCTTTGAACTTTGTCTTGACAGGCTTATAAGTTACACAAAAGAAGATGAATAAGAAGTTTCCTGAAATTATTTCAATACAAGAAATTTTTTGCAAAATCAGATTGTATATATACCGAACTTTATTTTAACAATAACAAACGGCTATAATACATCAATTTTTGCATAAGCTGACAAGTGAAATTTCATCAATTTTTTCCTTAATTCAGCAGAAAATCAGTTATAAGTTAATTTATTTAATTTTATAAAACACTTGCAATATAAGTGGATATGTGTTATAATATATAAAAATAAATAAAATGGAGATTAGAAATATGATATTTGAAAAAGCTAAAAATATTGTTGAAAAGTATAATCAGGAACACCTGCTTTATTTTTACGATGAATTAACCGGCACTGAACAGGCGGATTTGCTTAATCAGATTGAGAAGATTGATTTTTCCTTGCTGGACAGCTTGAAACCTGAAAACAAGGCTGATACCAAAAAAGGCAAAATTGAACCGCTTACGAAAGCCGCAACAATTGCTGATATTCAGCAGAACGCCGAAAAATATAGGAATATCGGCATTGAGGAAATCAGGAAAGGTAAAGTTGCCACTGTACTTTTAGCAGGCGGACAAGGCACTCGTCTTGGATTCGATAAGCCGAAAGGAATGTTCAATATAGGCGTGAACAAGGAACTTTATATATTTGAGTGCCTTATAAATAATCTTATGGACGTTGTAAATATGGCAGGCGTATGGATTCCACTGCTCATTATGACGAGCGAAAAAAATAATGAAGATACTATGAATTTTTTCAAAGAAAAAAATTATTTCGGCTATAACAGCGATTATATCAGTTTTTTTGTTCAGGATATGGCACCTTCTGTTGATTTTGACGGGAAAATATATCTCGAAAGCAAATCAAGAATATCATTGTCACCTAACGGAAATGGCGGTTGGTTCTCGTCTATCGTGAGAGCAGGACTTCTTGATAAACTCAAAGCAGGCGGTGTGGAATGGCTTAATGTTTTTTCGGTGGATAACGTATTACAGCGGATTGCAGACCCTGCTTTTATCGGAGCAGTTATAAAATCCGGAAGTCAGTCGGGCAGCAAAGTTGTTGCAAAAACAAATCCGTCTGAACGTGTCGGAGCTATGTGCCTTGAAAACGGTATGCCATCAATTATTGAGTACTATGAACTCACTGAGGAAATGGCAAATCAACGGCTTGAAAACGGTGAACTTGCGTACAGATTCGGAGTTACTCTGAATTATCTTTTCAGAATTGACAAGTTAGAAGATATAAACAAAGTAAAACTGCCTGTTCATATTGTTGAGAAAAAAATCCCTCATATTGACGAAAACGGTTGTGAAATAAATTCAGAAGTGCCGGACGGATATAAATTTGAAACGCTTATTCTTGATATGATTCATATGTACGACAGTTGTTTACCGTATGAAGTTGACCGCAGAAAAGAATTTGCTCCCGTGAAAAATGCGGAGGGTGTTGATTCAGTAGACACGGCGAGGGAACTCCTCAGGGAAAACGGGGTTGAAATCTGAATATCATAGAACTACAGCGGACTTTGAATGTCCGCTGAAATTATGTGAGGGGAAAATATGAAGAAACTTTTAAGATTTTTAAGAAATTACAAAAAAGAACTTGTTTTCGGACCTTTTTTCAAGCTGTTGGAGGCAATATTTGAACTCATTGTTCCTGTTGTAATGGCGGATATAATTGACAAGGGTATCGCCAACAATGACAGCAGTTATATTATTAAAAAAATTATCATAATAGTTATTCTTGGTGTGTGCGGACTTGCTTTCGCCCTGACTTGCCAGTATCTTGCGGCAAAATGCGCTTATGGTTTTGGTACTGAACTGCGTGAGGCACTGTATAAGCATATAAATTCGCTTTCGCATAGCAGTGTTGACAGAATCGGCACGGCATCGCTTGTGAACAGGCTCACAAACGACACGAATACTGTTCAGGACGGCGTAAACAGGTTCATACGTCTTGCTGTACGTGCCCCGTTTCTTGTAATAGGTGCAGCTGTTATGGCGGTGACAATTGACTTGAAATTATCGCTGATATTTTTCATAGCGGCACCGCTTATTTCAGCGATTATATTTTTCATTATGCGTAAAACAATCCCTATGTACAAAGAAACTCAGCAGAAACTTGACAGAGCGGCATTGCTCACACGGGAAAATATAGAGGGTACACGTGTTATACGTGCGTTTTCACGTCAACAGGAAGAAATTGACGAATTTAACAAAGCTGTTGACGATATTTCGGTGAGTTCAATAGCAGTCGGTAAAATTTCCGCAATTCTGAATCCCGCATCTTTTATGATTATGAACCTCGGTATAGTTGCGATTTTATGGTTCGGCGGAGTACGTATTGACAGCGGAAGCCTCACGCAAGGCGAACTTACAGCGTTTACAAACTATATGACACAAATTCTGCTTGCGCTTGTGGCACTTGCAAATCTTGTTGTTATATTTACAAAATCATTTGCTTCAGCGAACAGAGTAAGTGAAATATTTGACATATTACCCGAGGAAAACGGTACAGCAATCCCCGAAAAAAACAGCGGAAATATTATTGAGTTCAGGAATGTTTCGTTCAGATATGACGGAGCAGGTGATAATTCTGTTGACGGGATTTCTTTCACGCTGAAACGTGGTGAAATGCTTGGTATTATAGGCGGTACAGGCAGCGGAAAATCTACAATGGCATCACTTATTCCGTGCTTTTACCGTGCTACGAACGGTGAAGTTATTGTTTCAGGTAAAAATGTAAACGAATGCGATGTTGATTCACTCCGGCGGATTATAGGCTTAGTACCGCAAAAAGCAGTTCTGTTTACAGGGACTGTCCGTGATAATATGAAGTGGCGGAATGAAAATGCAACTGATGATGAAATAATATCAGCGTTGAAAACGGCACAAGCATGGGAATTTGTTGAGAAAATGCCCGATAAACTTGATACATACATAGCACAAGGCGGAAGAAATCTTTCGGGAGGACAACGGCAGCGTATATCAATAGCACGGGCATTAGTTGGTAAACCTGAAATAATTATTCTTGACGACTCAACAAGTGCCCTTGACTACGCAACAGATTTGAGACTCCGTAAAGCATTGCGGACTGATATGGCGGATACAACTGTAATAATGATTTCCCAGCGGACTACTTCTATTAAAGATGCTGATAAAATAATTGTTATGGACGACGGTAATTCTGTCGGAATAGGCACTCACAACGAACTGCTTGAAACGTGTGAAGTTTACCACGAAATATATCAGTCGCAAATGAATGAAAAGGAGGGTGAATAGTATGGCGAAAACTATTGCAAGAATTTTCACCTATGCAAAGCCCTATATTCTGCACTTTATTCTTACAGTAATCTTTGCACTTATAGGCGTATCACTTTCGCTTACTGTTCCTGTTTACATCGGAAAAGCTGTTGACGTGTGTATAGGCGCAGGAGAAGTTGATTTTGGCGAACTTGCTGAAATCGCTGTTATATTGGGGATAATGGTGATTGCAAGCGGATTTTTCCAGTGGCTGATGAGTCTTTGCACAAATAAATTAGCATTTTTAACAGTACGTGATTTACGTGCGGACGTGTTCGCAAAATTAGAGCGAGTACCGGTTAAATATATTGACAAATCCACAAAAGGCGAACTTACAAGCCGTGTAATCAATGATATTGAAATAGTTTCAGACGGACTTTTACAAGGATTCACGCAGTTTTTCAGCGGAATTATCACAATAATAGGCACACTTGTTTTTATGATGTTTATTAACGTGAAAATTGCACTTGTTGTTGTAATTCTCACACCGCTTTCTTTTATTGTTGCCTCTAAAATTACAAAAGCATCACACGATTCGTATATGAAACAGTCTAAAATGCGTGGTGATATGGTGAGTTTTGCGGAAGAAATGGCAGGTAATCAGAAAATTGTCAAGGCTTTTGTATACGATAAGCGTGCGGAAGAAAAATTCAGCGAAATAAACAAAAAATACGGCGAAATTGGTATAAAAGCAACATTTTTCAGTTCGATGACGAATCCTACAACACGTTTTGTAAATAATCTTATTTATGCAGCAGTCGGACTTATGGGCGCAATGGGTGCAATAGGGTCAATTTCGTTTATCGGCAAAATGACTGTTGGTAATCTGTCAAGTTTTCTTGCGTATTCAAATCAGTATACGAAACCGTTCAATGAAATTTCGGGTGTTTTTGCGGAATTACAAAACGCTGTTGCATCGGCACAAAGAGTATTCAATGTACTTGATGAGGACGAAGTAAGCGATGATTCTGACAAGAAAAAACTCATGGACTGCAATGGTGAAATAAGTTTCAAGAACGTATGTTTTTCGTATAATCCCGAAACAAAACTTATTCAGAATTTCAGCCTTGATGTTGATTCGGGACAGCGTATAGCAATAGTAGGACCTACAGGTTGCGGTAAATCAACGATAATCAATCTTTTACTGCGATTTTACGATATTGACAGCGGTCAGATAGTAATATCAGGTAACAATATTATGGATATAAGCCGTGACAGCCTCCGGAACAATTTCGGAATGGTATTGCAGGAAACATGGGTATTTACGGGGACAGTTGCGGAAAATATAAGTTACGGTATGCCTGATGCAACTCGTGAACAGATAATTCAGGCGGCAAAAGCTGTACACGCACACGGATTCATCAAACGTCTTGCAAACGGCTATGATACAGTGATTTCAGAGGACAGCGGACTTTCGCAGGGTCAAAAGCAACTGATATGTATTGCAAGGATAATGCTGATGAATCCGCCTATGCTTATACTTGACGAGGCAACAAGTTCAATAGATTTACGGACGGAACACCGCATACAACGTGCATTTACGAAACTTATGCAGGGCAAGACGAGTTTCATAATAGCACATAGATTGTCAACTATAAAGCATTCTGATGTTATACTTGTGATGAACAGCGGAAATATTATAGAGCAGGGCAATCACAAGGAACTTATGGCGCAAGGTGGTTTTTATGCTGAACTCTATAACAGTCAGTTTGAATCATAAAAAAGAACTCCCTTTTATAAAGGGAGTTTTGTATATGTTGTATAAACTTATTTGAATATCAACAGCAATACTTGTGCAACAATTACAATTGAGATGAGTGCTACAGGGTAAGTAGCTGCATAAGCTGATGCAACATCTTCCGTACCTGATGTACTGATAAGAGTACCGAGCGCAGGAGTTGAGGTCATACCGCCTGTAATTGAACCGAGATTGTTGAGCAGGCTGAGTTTGAGAACATATTTGGCGAAAATGAATCCGAGAATCATTGGTAAAACGGTCATAATTATGCCGTACAAGAAGAAAATCGGGTCAAAATATTCTATGAATTTCGCACCGCCTGAAACTCCCGCACCTATGAGGAACATCATAAGCCCAAATTCACGGAATACTTTTAGTGTTGAATCAACAGGCATTACGGACACTTTGCCGAAATGACCGAAATGACCGAAGATAAGCGATATAAGCAGACAGCCTCCTGTTGTTGAAAGAGAAAAGTTCTTGAATTTGAATGAGCCGACAAAAATACCGATTGCAGCAGCAAGGGCAAACGGCATAATACCAAAATCGTCCATTTTAATAAGTTTACCGCCATATGATTTCTTAGTTGACTTTGAATCAGAAATAACAAGTTTTTTGCGTTCTTCAGCCATATCAGCTTTCATAAATTTAGGCACAAGCTGTACGAAAAGTACAACGCCGATTACACCGAAAATATATGCGATTGCGTAGCCGACTGAAACAACGTCTTTAAGTTCCCCGTCACCTACAGCGTCCTTAGCAGCTGAAAATCCCGGGGTACTTGTCAGTGCGCCCGAAAGAAGTCCCGTCATCATAGCAGAAAATTCGTCATTTGTAAGGTCAGTGAAGTTTCTGCCGATAACTATACAGCCTGCACAAGCAAGCCCTCCGCTTAAAATGATTATTACAGCGAGTATTACGTAAGATTTGAAATTTTTCTTGAAATTGCCGAAAAAGTTAGGACCTGCGATGAATCCGACAGCTGTTACAAATAGTACAAGCCCGAGATTTTCAACAATTTTCAGCGCATTTCCTACAAATTCCGCATTCATTTCAGCTGAAAGTTTATCGTAGAAAATACAGCCGTATACAAGTGCAATTATAAAAACGCCGGCAGTTCCGAGAGATACGCCTTTGATAGTGATTCTTCCCAGTATATAGCCGATTGCGGAAATTAAAACAATAGATATCATCAGAAAAGACACATCGTGAATTGAAAGAATACCGTTAAATAAGTCCATAATTATCTTTACCTTTCTTTGAAATTTTGTATAATATGGCAAAAAGTCTTTTCGCACAAATCGACGGACAAATGTCCGCCGATTTTATGTTTATTATTTTGACTTTCTTGCGTAATGCGGAAGAAGCATTGGGGAAGCAGTATTATTTTCAATTCCTGCTTGTGCAAGTTCATTGTTGAATTTTTCAATATGTGCAAGCGTGAGTTTTTCGGGTATCGCTATGGATTTTGCTTTCATAGCCGCATTTTTACCTGCATCACGTCCGAAAACAATAACATCAAGGAGCGAGTTACCCATAAGTCTGTTTCTGCCGTGAATACCTCCCGCAACTTCACCTGCGGCATAAAGATTTTCAACATCAGTTGAGCAGTCAACGCTGATATTAAGTCCGCCATTCTGATAGTGGAGCGTAGGGTAAACAAGAATAGGCTCTTTGCGTATATCAATACCGTATTTACCGAACATACGCATCATAGCAGGGATTCTTTTTTCGATAGTACCCTCACCGTTTTTGTACTCAATCATAGGCGTATCAAGCCATACAGCTTTCCCAAGACCTGTATCAATACCTTTGTTGCGTTCAGTGCATTCACGTATAATAGAGGCTGCTGTAACGTCACGTGTTTCGAGAGGGTGCATGAAAACTTCGCCGTCAATATTAACAAGTTTTGCACCGAGTGAACGTACTTTTTCAGTAACAAGTGCCCCGAAAATCTGTTCAGGATAACCTGTACCTGTCGGGTGATACTGGAGAGTATCAGCGTAAAGAAGTCCTGCGCCGACTCTGTACCCGAGAATAAGACCGTCAGCAGTTGCACCGTAATGGTTGGAAGTCGGGAAACCTTGATAATGAAGTCTGCCTGCACCGCCTGTTGCAATGATTACAGTTTTAGCACGTGCGACAAGAAGTTCTTTAGTTTCCATATTCATAAGGACTGCACCACCAGCTTTGCCGTTTTCGTCGAGGATAATTTCAACAGCAGCAGTGAAATCGATTACGGGAATACCACGGTTAAGAACCTCATCACGGAGAGTACGCATAATTTCAGCACCGGAATAGTCCTTTGCAGCGTGCATTCTTTTACGGGAAGTACCTCCGCCATGTGTTGTAATCATTGTTCCGTCAGGTTCTTTGTCAAATTCAACGCCGAGTTTGTTAAGCCACTGAATAGCAGACGGAGCTTTTGTGACAAGATTTTTAACAAGTTCAGGTTTTGCAGCAAAATGACCTCCGCCAAAAGCATCTATATAGTGTATAGCAGGAGAATCGTTAGGCTTGTCAGCCGCTTGAATACCTCCCTCAGCCATCATTGTATTTGCGTCACCTATACGGAGTTTTGTGACAATCATCGTTTTAACTCCTGTTTCATCAGCTTCAATTGCAGCAGATGCACCTGCTCCGCCTCCGCCTATAATAAGCACATCTGTATCATAATCGGGCTTGTTCAGGTCAACATCTTCTGCACTGATACGGCTTTTTCCCTGTAAAAGTTCAGCAAGTTGTGAGGGGACTTTGTCGCCTTTGTTCACGCCTGCCGAAAGAACAGTAAATTCGTCCTGTTTGTAATCGGGGTGAAAAGCCGCAAGAAGTGTATCTTTTTCTTCAGCCGTCATTCTTCTCGGCTCAAGATTTGCGTTTTCAGCTCTTTTTTCGGCAACAATTTCAGCAAGTTCATTAAGTTTATCAATTTTGTACATGACCAAAAACCTCCTTACTTCTCTATCTCACGTGTATTATAAAGTTCTTTGATTTCTTCAATCGGTTTCTGCATCAAATCCTCTATAAGTGAATCAAATTTGCCTTGTTCAATTTCGTCTACACGTTCAGCAAGATGACCGCATTCAGGAGCAATATATTTACCGTTCAGACGGCGTGCAAGCATAGCAACCTGAGGGTGCGAGATTCCCGCAGGACAGCGTGAGGAACATACTCCGCACATAACGCAGTCGAAACTTTCTTCAGCACATTTGTCATATTCACCACGTTGTGCATAAGCTATATACTGCATAACGTTGAGTTCCTGTGTACAAGCCTTTGTGCAGGCATTACAGCCGATACAAGCGTAAATTTCGGGGTAAAGCTGCATCATAATCTGTTGGTCGGGTTTTATTTCTTCGATATTGTAAACTTTTTTGACAAGCGGAAAGAACGGGAGTGTTGCAACGTACATACCCTCCTGTACTTCAGTCTGACAGGCAAGACACGCATGAAGTTCCTGCTTATCCTTTATTCTGTAAATAGTTGCACAAGCACCGCAGAAACCGTTTCTGCAGCCACAACCACGTACAAGTTCATATCCTGCATATTCCATAGCCGTCATAATTGTAAGACCTGCCGGCACCTGATATTTTTTGCCGAACAGATAAACATTTACCATATTATCCATGCTTTTAACTCCTTTTTAATATTCGTCAGGAAGTTCGCCGAGTTGGTCAAATCGGAAAACAGGACCGTCTTTGCAGACGTATTTGTTGCCTATATTGCAACGTCCGCATTTTCCGACACCGCACTTCATACGAAGTTCCATAGTTGTGTAGACCTGAGTTTCAGTGAATCCGAGTTCTTTAAGACCTGCAAGTGTGAATTTAATCATAATCGGCGGACCGCATACAAGAACAGTTTTATTCGTCGAGGGATTGAGTTCTTTCACGTAATTCGGGACAAATCCGACGTGACCGTCCCAACCTTCCTGCGGATTGTCAATAGTAAGATTTACCTGAATATCAGGGTCTTTTTGCCATTCGTCAATTATTTCCTGATAGTCAACCAAATCGTCTTTTGAACGTGAACCGTATACAATCTGAATTTCACCGTAATCAGCACGGTTATCACGGACGTAATTTATCACTGAACGCAGTGGCGCAAGACCAATACCTCCCGCAATGAACAGCAAATCCTTGCCTTTGAGTTCGTTTTCAACAGGAAAATGGTTGCCGTAAGGTCCCCTTATTGTGATTTGCTGACCTATATCCATAGCGTGTAACCACGTTGTAAGACAACCGCATTTTTTGATGCTGAACTCCATATATTCCTTATTTGTCGGGGAGGACGTAATAGAAAACATACCTTCGCCAACTCCGGGGATTGAAAGCATAGCACACTGTCCCGGCATATGTTCAAAAACTTTTCCGCCGTCAACAGCATTCACCCTGAACGTCTTTACATCGGGAGTATCCTGCCTTATATCAGTAATTACACCGATAAGCGGAATCAATGTATCATTATTCATTATTTTTCCTCCAATGCTTTCATAACTTTTACTATATTCATAGAAACAGGGCATTTTGCAAGACAGCGTCCGCAGCCTACACAACCAAATTCACCGTTATTATTTGCCGGAAAATAGACAAGTTTATGCATAAATCTCTGACGGAATCTTTCAAGCTGCGTATTTCGGGGATTACCGTGAGCCATTTTAGTAAAATCAGAATACATACACGAATCCCAACACCTGAAACGCTTTATACCGTTACCTGTATCAAAATCACGTATATCATAGCATTGGCAGGTAGGACATACGAAGGTACACGTACCGCAGCCTATACAGGATTCCGAAAGATTTGCCCATTTTTCGGAATTGAAATGCTCCATAAGTTTTTCACCGCCAAATGAATCTGTTGAAAGATTTGCAAGTGGAAGCATTTGCATAATTTTCCTTGTATTTGACTGTACTTGCGCAAGTTCAGCAGTATCACCGTCCTCAAGCATATCAGCAATTGAATCAATAAATGCCTGACCTTTGTCGTTATTTGGTTTGAAAAAATAACTTTCTCCGTCCGAAAATACAGCAACATCGCCTTCAGGTGAAGTAGGGTCGATATCGAACGCCGTACAGAAACAGGTTTCAGCAGGACGTGTGCAAGCCATTGTCACAACAGTACCATGTTCACGGCGATTTTTGTAATAGCTGTCAACAGGTTCAGCAAGAAAAACTTTGTCGAGAATCGTGAAACTTCTTGCATCGCACGCACGCACGCCGAAAATAACAAAATCTTCACATTCTTCACGCACGTCAATGACTTCAATATTCTTGCCGTTCATTTTGAAATCAGCAAGGTTTTCAGTTTGCGGGAAAAAGAAATCTTTTGCACTGCGTACCGTGTTAAGACATTTACTCATTTCCATACCGCTTTTGTATTTCCTGTATTCAGCAGAACCTGATTCACGGTCAACAGGGATATACAAAGACTGTTTAGCTGAAACAGCATCGAACAGACTGTTTAATTTATCAGCAGATATTTTAAGCATTATTCAACACCTCTTTCGTGTACTATAGACGGTTCGCAGTCATCAGCCCTGTAATCAGTCAGCGGTGATTTTGAAGTTGTATCCGCACCTGCCTGATATTCGCCGTAAAGTGAATTTATATCCTTGATAAACTTTCTGTTAAGAAGATGAAGCGGTATATGCTGAGGGCATACTCTTGAGCATTCTCCGCAATCCGTACATCTTCCTGCAACGTGAAAAGCACGGATAATATGGAACATATTTTCTTCGAAACTATCAGCTGCTGCTTTATTTTCGATACCTGATTTCGGATTATCAAACACGCAGTTTTCACAAGTACAGGCAGGACATACATTTCTGCACGCATTACAGCGGATACACTTCGAAAGTTCACCTCTCCAGAAATCATATCTTTCCTGAGCAGTCATATTCTCAAGTTTCTCAACCATATCAAAGCGGTTCGAATCAAGTACATCGCCGTCTTCGCCTATGAGTTCATCATAAACAACGTGCTTTTTACTCTTACAATCGGCACATTTACCGCTGATAGCCTCATAGAAGGGCAATTTTTCAGTACCGTAAAGCGTTTCTATTTCGAGAGTATAGTTTACATTTTTTACATTCAGGATACCTGTAATTCCCTTAGCCTTGATTTTCTCAATATCGAGCTTAGGTCCGCCCGGAATACCGATTACATAGACATTTTCACGGATAATCCTATGTTCTTTCACAAGCTGATTGAAACTGTACGTATCGCAAGGTTTAAGGAAAGCAAGAATTTTCCCGTCTTTTTTTGATTCTTTTACAAGATATTTTGATACATTTGCCTGCGTGAAATCATCAAAAACAAATTCAGCATCAATTTCATCAGCCGTACCGAATACAGCGGGAGTAGAATCATATACAAATTCTCCTCTTTTCCAACCGATTACACGGTTTACAGTGCCGTCTGCGAGTAATTCCTTAGCTCTTTTAATCATTGCTTCCTGCATCGTAAATCCTCCAGTCTGCGATTTTTACCCAATTTCTTCACATCTTCAACAAATTTGTTCATAGTATCTGCAAATTTTGCGCCTTCAGCAGCAGATACCCATTCAAGACGTGTCCTGTTGCGTTCGATTCCGAGGAAATCAAGCATACTGTAAAGAAGTGTAATTCTTCTTCTTGTAAAATAGTTGCCTGATGTGTAATGACAATCTCCGGGGTGGCAACCGCATATAATAACACCGTCCGCACCTCTCTGAAATGCACGGAGTATGAATATCGGGTTTACTCTGCACGAACACGGTACTCTTATTATCTTTACATTTGCAGGGTAATTAAGTCTGTTAGTGCCTGATAAGTCTGCACCGGCATATGAACACCAGTTACAGCAGAAAGCAACTATTACAGGTTCAAAATTTTCGTTTACTTGCATATTGCATCTACCTCCGCCATAATCTGACTATTTGAGAATCCGTTCAAATCCATTGCACCTGACGGGCAAGCTACAGTACAAGCACCGCAACCCTGACATACAGCAGGATTGACGCTTGCAACTCTGCGGATTGCAGTGGTTCTGTCAGGCATTCTGAATTCTTTGTCCTGATACGTAATTGCACCATATGGGCATACTTTTTCGCAAGATGAACAGCCGTTACACATAAGTTCGTCGGAATGGGCAACACATGGGTTACAAGTGATACTGTTCTTGCAAAGAAGTCCTATAGCTTTTGCAGCTGCTGCACTTGCCTGCGCTACAGTTTCAGGGATATCTTTCGGACCCTGACAGGCTCCTGACAGGAAAATACCAGCAGTTGCTGATTCAACAGGACGGAGTTTCGGGTGCGCCTCCGTGAAGAAATCGTTTGTATCCATTTGCGTTGTGAGCATCGTTGCTAACGGTCTTGCAGTTTTATCGGGTTCAATGGCAGTCGCAAGTACAACCATATCAGCATTTATATGAAGCTGTTCATTCGAAAGCAAATCTGAAGCCTGAACATCAATTTTCCCGTCAGCTTTCGGGGAAACTTTACCAACCATACCTTTTATATAGTGTACATTGTACTGTTCAACAGCACGGCGGTAAAATTCGTCAAAATTTTTACCCGGAGTACGCACGTCAATATAAAATACGTATACTTCAGTATCAGGGTATTTTTCACGGATAAGCATTGCATGCTTAGCAGTATACATACAGCAGATTTTTGAACAATATGGTTTACCCTTTTCGTCGTCGCATCGTGAACCGACACATTGCACAAAAACAATCGTATGAGGGTGAGTTTTATCGGACGGACGGAGAAGTGTACCGCCATTAGGTCCTGCTGCATTCATAAGCCTTTCGAGTTCGAGAGAAGTAACAACGTCAGGACAGTAACTATATGCAAATTCATCGTATTTATCGGGTTTAATGGGATTGAAGCCCGTCGCAACTACAATTGCACCGTATTTTTGTTCAATGAATTTATCAGTCTGCTTGTAATCAATTGCTCCGGCAGAACATACTTTCGAACATACTCCGCACTTGCCGTTTTTAAGCATAAGGCAATAATTTGGGTCAATTGTTGCGACTTTCGGGACAGCCTGCGCAAACGGAATATATACAGCAGTCCTGTTGTCAAGCCCCATATTGAACTCATTCGGGACTTTTTTCATAGGGCACTTTTCCGTACAAAGTCCACAACCTGTACATTTTGTTTCGTCAACAAAACGAGCCTTTTTCTTGACAGTTACCGTGAAATTACCAACAAATCCCTTGACATCAGTGACTTCGCTGAACGAGTGTATCGTAATATGTTCATTTTGTGCAGCTTCAACCATTTTAGGAGTAAGGATACAGGCAGCGCAGTCAAGAGTCGGGAAAGTCTTATCAATCTGAGCCATTTTTCCGCCGATTGTAGGTTCTTTTTCAACTATATCAACATCAAATCCCGCTTCGGCAATATCAAGTGCAGTCTGTATTCCCGCAATTCCTCCGCCAATCACCAGCGCACGCTTTACTACAGGACTTTCGCCTGCTGTAAGCGGTGTATTGAGATGTACTTTCGCAACAGCGGCTTTCCCTAAAATTATAGCCTTTTCTGTAGCTGATGCAATATCTTTGTGAATCCATGAACATTGTTCACGTATATTTGCGATTTCGACAAGATACGGATTAAGTCCGACAGATGCAGCTGCTTTCCTGAATGTATTCTCGTGCATTCTCGGCGAACACGAACAGATTACAACACCTGTTAAATTATTTTCTTTGATAGCATTTTTAACTAAATCCTGACCCGATTCAGAACACATATACTGGTAATCCTGCGAAATTACAACGCCCGGCTCGTGGCTGAGTGCCTCCGCAACAGCTTTCACATCAACTGTAGCAGCAATGTTAGTACCGCAATGGCACACAAAAACACCTATTCTCTGCATAACATCTCCTCCTTACTTTGTGTATTTTCTGAATGCCGTGACAATTGCCTGCTGAGGTAAATCATCATCAAGCATTTCAGGAATCCGGTCAGGAATAAGATGATTGTTACCTTGTTGCCTTACAGCTGTAAGACGTACTGCTTCAATAACTTTAGCAGGTTCAACACCTCTGGGACATCTTTCAACGCAGGCAAAACAGGTAAGGCATTTATAGAGCGATTCCGAATTAAGTAACGGCTCAATATCGCCCTTTTCGACCATATAGACAAACTGATGAGGATGATATTCCATTTCGTCATATGAAGGGCAGGTTGCTGAACATTTCCCGCATCTCATACATTTGCGGACGTTCACACCGCTTGTAATATCAATCCAATCTTTCTGATTCTTATTCATTATCATTCTCCTTTAATCCAAGTGCTTCGGCAAGAAGTTCCGTAAAATAATATACAGGCATTTCAGAACAAGAGTTCTTTTTTAGATTATACAAGCAAAGCGGACAAGCAGTGATTATCATATCAGCACCCATATTTTCAGCGGATTCCATAACGGCATTACTTCTTTTCAAAGCCTGCGCCTTATCTTCCATTGTGATATATCCTCCGCAGCATTCATTTCTTTGTGCGTAAATTACAGGAGTACCGCCTATTGCTTTTATGAAATCTTCCATTATAGTCGGATTTTCGGGATTATCCATTGCGAGAGCCTTCGACGGACGGAGTAACAGACAACCATAATATGCGGCGATTTTCTTACCTTTGAACGGCTTTACAACTTTTGATTCAAGAGTATCAAATCCCACAACATCACGGAGTAATTCAAGATAATGATAAACAGTTGTTTCGCCGGTGTAAGCCTCGTCAAGTTCAAGATACTGTTTTACTTTGTTCTGCATTGACTCGTTACGGGCAATATCATAATTTGTTTGTTTGATGACATTGTGACAGGCTGAGCAGACTGTAACAAGTCCGTCTGTATCTTTTCCGGCAATGAGAGTTCTTACAGCTGAAAGCTTTGTGGCAACTTCATTTGTGGCAGTAGTATACGCTCCTCCGCAGCATTGCCAGTTTTCAGGCTCAACAAGGGCGATTCCGAGAGCTTCAGCAGAAGAACGTGCATATGTATCTAAATCTTTTGCCTTTGTTCTGAGGGTACAGCCGGGATAATATGTGAAAGTTTGCATAGTATTTTCCTTTCTCGTATTTTCAGACCATTTGTTCGGGGTGGAATACCTCGTCAAATTTTTCTGCTGTAAGGAATCCAAGTTCAACGCAAGCCTCTTTCAGTGAAATATTGTCCTTGAATGCCTTTTTAGCAGTTTTTGCGGCATTTTCATAGCCTATATACGGATTGAGTGCTGTTACAAGCATAAGCGAATTATGAAGATTATGGTGCATTTTCTCTGCATTTGCCTTTATTCCGACAGCACAATTTTTGTTGAATGAAATAATTGATTCCGCAAGAAGTCTTGCTGATTGCAGGAAATTATACGCACATACAGGCATAAATACGTTAAGTTCAAAATTACCTTGTGATGCAGCCATTCCTACAGCAACATCGTTGCCCATAACCTGAACCGCAACCATTGTCACCTGTTCACATTGCGTAGGGTTGACTTTCCCCGGCATAATTGAAGAACCCGGTTCATTTTCGGGGATAAATATTTCGCCAAGACCGTCACGGGGTCCTGATGCAAGCCACCTTACGTCATTTGCAATTTTCATCATATCAGTAGCAAGTGCTTTCAACGCTCCGTGTGCAAATACAATTTCGTCTTTTGAAGTAAGTGAGTGGAATTTGTTTGGTGCAGTAACAAATTTCTTGCCCGTAAGCTGACTTATCGCCTCCGCTGATTTTTCAGCAAATCCGACAGGCGCATTAAGCCCTGTACCTACCGCTGTACCGCCAAGTGCAAGTTCTTTCAGTTCCTCGCAGGCAGTGAGAATCATTTTCCTGTCCTTTTCGAGAGATGACCTCCAACCGCTTATTTCCTGCGAAAATTTAATCGGAGTAGCGTCCTGTAAATGAGTACGTCCGCTTTTTACAATGCCCTCGTTTTCCTCCTCAAGTTTCTTAAATGTATTGACAAGAACGTCAACAGCAGGAATAACTTTATCTTCGAGAGCAATAACAGCAGCAATATGCATAGCTGTCGGGAATGTATCATTTGATGACTGACTCATATTTATATCGTCATTCGGGTGCAGAAGTTTTCCGCCTGCAATCTCATTACCTCTGTTAGCTATAACTTCATTTGCATTCATATTTGATTGAGTACCGCTTCCTGTCTGCCACACAACAAGCGGAAAATGGTCATTGAGAGAACCGCTTATAACTTCGTCGCAAGCCTGAGATATTGCGGAAAGTTTTTCATCGGTCATTTTTTCCGGCTTTACAGCGTGATTTGCAATAGCGGCGGCTTTTTTGAGAATACCGAAAGCGTGAGTTATTTCACGGGGCATTGTTTCGATTCCAACACCTATAAGAAAATTTTCGTGACTTCTTTCAGTCTGGGCAGCCCAATATTTATCAGCAGGAACTTTTACTTCACCCATAGAGTCGTGTTCGATACGATAATCCATTAAAATTTACCACCTTTATATTTGATATTGATATATTATTAACAATTCAGTAATATTTTTCAGCAGGGAAAAGCCCTGCCGAAAAATTATTCATTTATATTTGCTTTAAGTCCGTATGAAAGAATTGTAAGGCTGTCGCCAAGATGAACATTTTCAACAGCAATCCCTTTATAATTCATACGGATATCGTAGTGAGTGAAATTCCAGAAAGCACGTATACCGAGATTTATAAGCCTGTCAACTTCTTCTTCAGCCGCCTCTTTCGGAATACACAATATAGCGGCTGAAGGGTGATTTTCGTGGCAGAAATTTTCAAGTTCCGCCGTATCAGTAACAGTCATATCGCCGATTTTTTTCCCGATAATTTCAGGGTTTGCATCGAAAATCCCCACAAGTTCAAAGCCTCTGTTCTGAAAATCGATATGTGAGGCAATCGCCCTCCCGAGATTTCCCGCACCTAAGAGAATCATAGGCGTTTTTTCGCTTAATCCGAGGATTTTGCCGATTTCCTCTCTAAGACCTTTCACATTGTAGCCGTAGCCCTGCTGACCAAATCCGCCGAAACAATTGAAGTCCTGACGGATTTGAGATGCAGTAAGCCCCATTTTTTCAGCAAGTTCCCTTGATGAAATACGCACATATCCACCCGATTCAAGTTCGCCGAGAAAACGGTAATATCTCGGCAAACGTCTTATAACGTAGTTTGAGATTGCGTTCTTTGACATTTTTCTGCCTTTCTGTTGATTACATCAGCTTATCAAGATTAAGTCTGATTTCCTCAAGGAATGTCTTTGAATCAACTTTCCTCTTGTTTTCAAGTTTTGATATGAGATAAAGGTCACCTGTCATTACACCGTTTTCAATTGTCTGAATTGTAGCCTTTTCGAGTTTGTCAGCAAATTCGCAGAGTTCAGGCGTATTGTCAAGTTCACCTCTCTTGCGTAATGCACCGCTCCATGCAAATATGG
This sequence comes from uncultured Ruminococcus sp., assembly GCA_947624295.1. Taxonomy (GTDB): domain Bacteria; phylum Bacillota; class Clostridia; order Oscillospirales; family Ruminococcaceae; genus Ruminococcus. Next base: position 50,785 of record CANQJV010000009.1, read on the forward strand.
TTGCAACGGAGTTTGTGGAAGTTTCTTCGCCTTTGAGGTACTTGTAATAGTGACGCTGTACAGTGCCGTGTGCAGCTTCATATTCATATATTCCGTCAGGCGAAACAAGTACGGATGTCATCATTGCAAGTGAACCGTATGCAGTCGAAACCATATCAGACATAACATCACCGTCGTAATTCTTACAAGCCCATATATATCCGCCGTTTGAACGGATTACCCTTGCAACAGCATCGTCAATGAGCGTATAGAAGTACTCAATGCCTGCTTTCTCGTATTTTTCCTTGTACTCATTTTCAAAGATTTCAGCGAAAATATCCTTGAATCTATGGTCATATTTCTTTGAAATAGTATCCTTTGTTGCAAACCATACGTCCTGTTTCAGGTCAAGACCATAGTTGAAACAAGCTCTTGCGAAACCTGAAATTGAGTTGTCAATATTGTGGAGCCCCTGAATAATACCGTCCGATTTCGCAAAATCGTGGATAAGTTCACGGGTTTCATTGCCATTTTCGTCAGTGACAACAAGTTCAGCCTTACAACCTTTTTCAACACGCATTTCGGTATTTTTGTACACATCGCCGTAAGCGTGACGTGCAATTGTAATGGGCTTTGTCCATGTGGGAATATACGGTTCAATGCCTTTGACGATAATAGGCGTTCTGAAAACTGTACCGTCAAGTATAGCTCTGATAGTTCCGTTAGGAGATTTCCACATCTGCGAAAGGTTGTATTCAGGCATTCTTGCGGCGTTAGGTGTAATAGTCGCACATTTTACCGCAACACCGTATTTTTTTGTAGCCTCTGCGGAATCAATAGTAACTTGGTCTTTTGTTTCCTCACGGTGCTGAAGACCCAAATCATAGTATTCCGTGTTCAGTTCGACATAAGGAATAAGAAGAATGTCCTTAATCCACTGCCACAAGATTCTTGTCATCTCATCTCCGTCCATTTCAACAAGCGGTGTTTTCATAATAATTTTTGCCATTGTTTTTTACCTCCGTAAAATATTAAACTATCTGCTTTTCTCCTAATAGTTAAGGCAACACCGCACAAAGAACGCCTTACGGCTTTGCACATCATATGCTTGCATATTTTCCGCCATCTTGCACATAAACCCCTAATCGGGGCGGGCACCCTCTGTCACTGCGTGACATCTCCCTACACTGTAGGGAGTCACCTTGCCATACGTCAGTATGCCTGCGTCGTTTCTATACAATCTGACGAAAAATCTGACGGCGCATCTGCCGCACAATCTTTGTGCGGTGTTGCCTTAAACTTATACACAATATCTGTTATACAGCCACGTAAGCAGAACAAGATGTGTGGGATAGAATATGTAGAAAAACCATTTTGTATATTTCCCTCCGCCTCTTTCGCCGTTATACAGCATAAGAAGAGGTATGGGAAGAATTACGCCGAGTTGCAGCCAATTTATTTGGAAATATGATATATCTTTGAGTATCACCATGATAAACGGTATTACCTTAAAGACTGAAATTGCTCCGATATATGCGATTATCTGCTTTTTACGGCTTTCCCTTGCGAGTTCAAAAGCAAGAGTGTATATAACAGCTTCACTTCCCCAGTCGCATCTTTCAGCAATCAGGGCGATAATAAGTATCGCAGGGAGTTTGTACGCTCTATCGATTTTTTCGGCATTTACAATATGGACTGCCGTAAGACTGAGCAAAAGCGTTGTAATCATACTTGATTTGCCTATGACCGCAAAAGTCCCCGTTGAGTGGTATATAAATGCAAAATGCGATATAAACGCAAAAATTGCCATTCGCTGAAAATATTTTTTCAGATTCCTCGTATGATGATAGCCTTCCGAAATAAAGAAACACATTACAGGAGCAGTCGTTCTGCCTATAAACCGCATAAAACTATAGAGGAGTGTACCATACGGAACAAAAGTGCTTGCAACATGGTCTATGAACATTGCGATAATAGCAATATATTTAACATCTGAACCTGTTATTCCGAATTTTTTCGCCTGTATAATATCATCTCCTAATGAATCAAAAATGCTATTACTGTCATGATACACCAGAACGAAACCATTATTATATTTCTGATTATTGCCGATTTCAGTTTCATTCCGCCGAATACGGTATGCTCAAGCGTACCGATTGCTACGGCAAAAATTGTACCTGATATGAGATAAGGGGCAATTCCCGAAAATCCGAGAAGCCTTGCAACCGCAAGCCCGAAAGCAAATCCTATTAAGTTAGGCAGGGCTACTTTATACAAACCTCCGCCTTGTTCAGGTCTTCTTGCACCCATATCTTCAGCAGTCTGATTTATACGTTCCTGTTCTGTATCAATATCCGTTGCAATATCGTGTGAAATTTCCTTTATATCGTCCCATAATCCCATAATATCACCTGTTTCCTATTTCACAAGCGGGATAATCAGGAAAATGAGAAATCCCGCAATCATTATTGCTCCTGCTATATCAGTCACCCTTTGGAATTTCGTCCAGCCGGAGCATATATGTTTATAGATGTTCAATCCCCAGAATAACAGCAATAAAACTGTAAAAAATATAAGTATTTTAACTAATCCAATCAAATTATTACTTCATACTTTCTCTTGATATTCATATGTTTTGTAATCCCCTGCCCCATTTTTACGGTATAGCGAAAATAATTTCAACGCTGTCAGGAACGTATTTGTTTATAATCTCTTCAAACATCGGTAAAATTGTTTCACGTCTGTTCCCGAACATACCACACCCGAATGCACCAAGTATTAAAATATCAGTCTTTTTTTCAAGTGAAAGTATGATAATTTTTTCAATTCTTGAATACATAATATTATTTATTTTCTTTTGTGAGAATATAAACTTTGCAAATGTTCTGTTTACCGCAGGAGAAGTTATGAAGTTGCATAAAACGGTTTTTTCGAGTAGTTCGCCGAAGTCATTGCGGATAATCGGAACATTTTCCGAATAAATCATAGTATCAGTATAATCAGGCAGAATGTGAAGTCTGTTTCTGCGGTAATAGTCTTTCTGATTTCTTATAGTATAGTAAAGCATTGACGCACGGCAAAGGCTTTCTTCCTGAGCATTTCCGCCGAGTACATAAGCACCGCCTGCATACATTGCATTAGCGAAATTCAGAGCAGTAATATTTCCACGTCCGGCACGTGAAAGAATTGCCTGTATAGTAGTTTCTTTCACTGTATTTTCTGCAACAGAGAAATATTTTTCCCGTTTTATTTCAGGGATTTCGGAAACTGAAAAAACAGTTTCCGAAACCATATTGAATTTACCGTTTTTGAAAATTCTGTCATTTTCAGACTTTATTTTCATTACTTCATTGATTCTCTTGTGTAGTCGAGAAGTCCGCCTGCAAGTATAATGTCCTTAGTACGTCCCGAAAGTTCGCAGAGTACAGGGATTTCAGCACCGTTTGTCTTGTCGGTTATAGTGAGTTCGGTTTTCCCCTCAGCAATATCTTTTCTCACATCAGCAAGAAGAAGTTCATCGCCCTCATTGATTTTGTCGTAATCAGCCTCGTTGACGAAAGTAAGCGGAAGAATGCCTGCATTTATAAGATTTGCACGATGTATTCTTGCAAATGATTTTACAAGTACAGCTTTTACACCAAGGTAAAGCGGTGCAAGTGCAGCGTGTTCACGTGATGAACCCTGTCCGTAATTCGAACCGCCGACAATGATACTTTTACCCAGTCTTTCGGCTCTTTTCGGGAAACTTTCATCGCATACGGCAAAACAGTACTGCGAAATCTTCGGTACATTTGAACGGAGTGGGAGTATTTTCGCACCCGCCGGCATAATGTGGTCTGTTGTGATATTGTCGCCGACTTTAAGCGATACAGGTGCATCAATTGTTTCAAGCAGCGGTGAAGTCTGCGGATAAGGCTTGATATTTGGTCCTCTGAGAATTTCAACGCTGTCCATTTCCTCAACAGGAGCAGGCGGTACAATCATATTGTCATTGATTGTAAATTCTTCGGGTAACTTGAATTCGGGCATTTCACCTATTTCACGTGGGTCTGTAAGATAGCCCTTTATAGCTGAAATTGCAGCCATTTCAGGGGAAACAAGGTAAATCTGACCGTCCTTTGTTCCTGAACGTCCCTCGAAATTCCTGTTGAATGTACGGAGTGAGATACCCTTTGAATTAGGCGACTGTCCCATACCGATACAAGGTCCGCAGGCACTTTCAAGGATTCTTGCGCCTGCATCAATCAGGATTGATAATGTACCGTTTTCAGCCATCATATTAAGTACCTGCTTTGAACCGGGTGCAATTGCAAGCGATACATCAGGGTGAACTGTCTTACCTTTTAATATGTAAGCGACTTTCATCATGTCGAGAAGCGAGGAGTTTGTACATGAACCAATACAAACTTGGTCAATTTTAAGATTGCCGATTTCCTCAACGCTCTTTACATTGTCGGGTGAATGAGGACAAGCAGCAAGCGGTACAAGTTCACTGAGGTTGATATTGATTTCCTCATCGTATACAGCATCTTCATCAGCTGAAAGAGGTTGCCATACTTCCTCACGTTTCTGCGCTTTAAGGAATTGTTTTGTAATTTCGTCAGACGGGAAAATAGATGTAGTTGCACCGAGTTCAGCACCCATATTTGTAATTGTTGCACGTTCGGGAACAGAAAGCGTCTTTACACCTTCACCGACGTATTCTATAACTTTACCGACACCGCCTTTTACAGACATTCTTTTAAGTACTTCGAGGATAACGTCTTTAGCGGAAACCCATGCATTGAGTTTGCCTGTAAGATTTACCTTTACAACTTTAGGGCAAGTTATATAATACGCACCACCGCCCATTGCTACTGCAACATCAAGTCCGCCTGCACCAATCGCAATCATACCTATACCGCCGCCTGTAGGTGTATGGCTGTCTGAACCAATGAGAGTTTTACCCGGAACACCAAATCTTTCAAGGTGTACCTGATGACAAATACCGTTGCCGGGGCGTGAGAAGTAGATACCGTGCTTTTTAGCGGCACTTCCTATAAAACGATGGTCGTCGGCATTTTCGAAACCGCTCTGGAGCGTATTGTGGTCAATGTAAGCAACAGAACGCTCTGTTTTTACCCTCGGAACGCCCATAGCTTCAAATTCGAGATAAGCCATAGTACCTGTAGCGTCCTGAGTAAGAGTCTGGTCAATTCTGATACCAATTTCCTGCCCTTTGACGTATTCACCGTCAACAAGATGAGCTTTCAATATTTTTTCTGTAAGAGTTAAACCCATTTTAATCATTCCTTTCGGTTTTATAATTATATTTTACACCATTTCAACAAGTTTGTCAATAAATAAACAATGTAAAAATCAGTCAATATTTACATATTTGTTAGTACAATAAAACAAATATAATTTATTATGGATATTTTTGTAAATTTATATAATATTTTACTTTTCTATATTTACGATAATTTCAAAATAAAATATACATAAAATTTATTCAAAAGTGACAATTTCTAAATAAAAATAGAGCTAAAAATTAACAAACAAAATACGTTTTGAATTTGTTGGTTCAAATCCGACTACTGTAATCGGATTAAAAAGCACTATGCAATGCTATGAGTATAGTCTGGAGTAGTTGCGTAGTGTTTTTTGTTTGATTTTCAAGTAGGATTACTATATATGTAATTATTTGTGGATTGTGTGCTGTATTTTTGCTGATTTGATGTCTGATTTGTGCAATATGTATATGGAAAATAAACCGGAAAAGTGGTATAATATTATCAAGAGGAGATGATTAAATGAAAAAAGCAACAATTTCTCCGCTGTTAGCTTTATTCCTGTATGTCTTAATCAGTCTCTTTCCAAATACTGTATATGCAGAGGAAGAAACTACTGAACAAACGCTTCTTTCATATTCCGATTTTGAATCAGACAGCTATCAGGGCTGGAATGCCTTCGGAAATAAATCGGTGATTTCTATAACAAATAATACATCATATTACGGAATACGATGCGTTGAAACTAATTCAAGAGAGGAATCGTGGAGCGGTCCTGCAATGAATATCGCTAATCTCGTTATTGCAGGTACGGAAATAAAATTTGAAGCGTATGTCAAAAGCGTTTCAACTCCTGAACTCAATATTATTATGTCCGTCAAATCAATCAATACAAAAGGTACTGAAAATTATACCACTATCAATTCAGTGACTGCAAATAACAGCGACTGGCAATTGATTGAAGGAACTTACCTTGTTCCGGAAGATATGACTGACCTTACAGTATATTTCCAGACGGACGAGGGGAATCTTGATGATTTCTATGTTGATGATATAAAAATTTTCGGTGAATCCAAAAATAATGATGATGACGACGTGAATAACAACGGTGACAGCTATGATTTTGATTTCGAAAGCGGTCTCGAAAAATGGCTGCCTCGTGGGAAAGTGTCCATACTGACAGTGAATGATTGCAGTTATAGCGGTGAATCGTCGCTGTATGTGTCGGGACGTAAGGAATTTTGGAATGCTCCTACAGTTCATCTTGACAATATCCGCACGGGTGTGAGTTATAATTTTTCGGCTTATGTGATGTATAACGGCGTTGAATACGAGGATAACCACATTTTTTCGCTGAAATTGCAGTACAATCTGAATGGTTCGGAAACGTATTCAGATGTTAACAGCAAAATGCTCCATAAAGGTACATGGTCTAAACTGGAGGGGAATTTCATAATACCTGAAGGTGCTGAAAATATTTTCCTGTACGTGCAGACGGCTGACGTTATCAACAGTTTGCCTGATAAAAATGACCTGATGTCTTTTTACGTGGATAACGTTGTTGTATTTGACAGTACAGCGATAAATCGGCAAGAACTTATACATACAGTTATAATCATAGCTGTATCGCTCGCACTGCTGGCACTGCTTGCGTTTGTGATATACAAAATTGTTAAAAAATCAAATCAGACTAAGAAATTACTTCTTTCCGCAAGTATGGACGCAATGACTAAAACTTTTAACAGAAATACTTATGAAGAACGCATAAAAGTCCTTGAGTCTTACCCCGAAAAATGCATAAAATTGTATATAACTGTATGCGATGTGAATTTCCTGAAGTATATCAACGACAATTACGGTCACGAGGCTGGCGATAAGGCGATAATACGTTGTGCGGAAGTCCTCAACAAAACTGTAGGCAAAAAAGGGAAAGTGTACCGTACAGGCGGTGATGAGTTCATGTGCATAACCAAATCAGACCTCACTAACGACATAAAAACTGAATTTTCTATAGAGGCATCTCATTACAAAGGCTATCCGTTTTCAGTTGCAGTCGGTACTGCTCACTACGATAAAGCGATTGATTTCGATGAACCTGACGTAAAAGCTATCCTCACACGGAGCGACAAGGAAATGTATAAGCATAAGCAGGAAATTAAAAAATTTACAAAAGAATTCTCGCAAGATACCGAATAATTTTCCGAAAACAGCTTTCAATAGTAAAAAGTCCCCGTTTTTTTGAGAAAATCAGGGGATTTTTTATGTATATCGTCTTTATCGGGAAATAATACTTGCTTTTTGGAAATGTGTGTGATATAATAGATATATCGTGAGGAGGTTTAATACTATGGGCGAAAATAAAAATGATTTGTTAGATAAACTTACTAAAAAGGCTGATTCGGGTAATTCAAAAGCACAATATGAATTGGCAGATAAGTATAAATCAGCGGAAAATATTTCAGAATATATATTTCTGCTCATTAAATCGGCTAAAGGCGGATATGCTGAGGCGCAGTTTGATTTAGCTTTTTATTTTGACCACGGCGAAATTTTAGAGCAAAATGTTGATGAGGCTGTAAAGTGGTACACTAAAGCTGCTGAACAAGGTAAAGTGGAGGCACAATATAATCTTGCTATTATCTACGAAAACGGTGACGGCGTAAAGCAGGACTATTCCGAAGCGATAAAGTGGTACACTAAAGCTGCTAAACAAGGTCTTGTTGATGCGATTTTCAACCTTGCTGTACTCTATAAGACCGGCACAGGAACAAGTATCGATTTGGAAAAAGCCGCAAGTTTATTCCGGAAATCCGCTGTTATGGGTCATATGGAATCACAATATAATCTTGGTATACTCTATTTCAAAGGCGAAGGCGTTCAACGTGACCTGCTTGAGGCAAAAAAGTGGTTTACTCTGTCCGCTGAACAGGGCGATGTTAAGTCGCAGTTCAACCTTGCTATATGTTATGAGGAACTCGGCTCTAATCAGGATTTGTTCTATGCTTTCAAGCTATACGAGAAAGCCGCTGAAAATGGACTGGAAGATGCGAAACTTAATCTTGCACAATGCTACGAAAAGGGCAAAGGTGTCAGGGCTGATGCAACAAAAGCTGTCGAAATTTACAAGGCACTTGCCAAAAAAGGTAATCAGATTGCACAATATGATTTGGCAATTTGCTACAGGGACGGTACAGGTGTTCGCCGAAATATGAGTGAAGCCGTGAAATGGTTCTCGCACGCCGCTAATCAGGGACATATTGACGCAAGGTATCAGCTTGCACGATGTTACGAAACAGGCACGGGTATCGAGAAAGATACGGGTAAAGCGGCTTATTGGTATATCAAGTCAGCTCTCAACGGTAACGCTAACGCTCAATATTGTCTTGCAGTGTGCTACGAAAAGGGTATTGGTGTTGTTGCTGATATAAATAAGGCTGTAAATTGGTACAAAGAAGCCGTCAAATCGGGAGTTCCGGGAGCGCAGTGCAATCTTGCTATTCTCTACTACAATGGCAAAGGTGTAAAAAAAGATGTCGAAAAAGCAAGGGAATTGTTCAAAATGTCGGCTGTTCAGGGAAATAAGACCGCAAGAGAATATCTAACCAAAATATGACTATGAATTTATATGAAAATTGTAGATTATGCCCTCGCAAATGCGGTGTGAACAGGTTCAAATCAAAAGGCTACTGCGGTATGAGTGCAGTTTCCGTGTGCGCTAAAGCTACGCTCCATAAGTGGGAAGAACCGTGCATATCTTACAAAAATGGCGCAGGTACGGTATTTTTCTCGGGATGTTCGCTCCATTGCGTTTATTGCCAGAATAATTCCATAAGCAATGAGCTTTTCGGTGCTGAAATAAGTTACCGCCGGCTTGCTGAAATATACCTGAATTTGCAGGAAAAGGGTGCTGATAATATTGAACTTGTCACGCCTACACACTTTCTGCCAGATATTGTCAAATCTCTTGACTTAGTTAAGAATCGGCTTGAAATCCCTGTAATATACAATAGTGGAGGTTATGAATTACCCGAAACTATAAAAATGCTTGACGGATATGTTGACGTGTATCTACCTGATATAAAGTACTTTTCTGCCGATATATCGCTGAAATATTCCTCTGCCCCTGATTATTTCGAATACGCATCACAAGCTGTACTTGAAATGATTCATCAGGTTGGCGAATTGCAGTATAATAGCGACAGCGGACTTGTCAAAGGGACGGTCATACGTCATCTTGTATTGCCTGACTGCCGTCACGATAGTATGGATATTATCAGTTGGATTGCCGAAAATACGTCACCTGACGATGTACTCGTCAGTATTATGAACCAGTATATGCCGTTTGACTTTATCCCCGAAAATTTCCCCGAATTAAAGCGGAAAGTCACCAAAATGGAGTATAACAGCGTTGTGAGGTACGCACGGAATCTCGGAATATGCGGATTTGTTCAAGGAAAATCATCGTCCGATGAAAAATATGTCCCTGAGTTCAATCTTTCAGGGATAAAATTAGGGCTTGTTTGAAAAATAAGAATTGCATAAAAATGTCATATATGGTATAATAAAAATATGATTAGACGATATGAAATTAATAATAAAGAATGGGAAAAAATCAAAGAGATGTTTCCACCGGAACGAACGGAAAAAAAGGACGCCCGGCAAAAAATAACCGCATCATGTTGAATGGAATGCTGTGGATTGTCAGAACAGGGGCACAGTGGGGAGATCAC
>CANQJV010000010.1 GCA_947624295.1 uncultured Ruminococcus sp.
TAAACGGCGATTCTACGCCAATTTGGCAATGTTTAATGATACTTGGTGATAAATGGTGATAAAGTGGTTTAGTTTTATTATATCATTTTCTTCTCGATTTTGCAATGATTTTATAATAGAAATAGTATTAGTCTCTCCAATTTGTTCTATGGACTTGCTTAGACTCTATTATACACAAAATCCAACTCCTATGGAAGACAGGGGATTATTTGACATTTACGATTATTTCTATCAGAAACAAGGAAAAGTCAATCCGAAGTTTACACGCCACTTGTGGTGTCAGGCAACACTTCGCCAAATCTTGAGTAATCCAATTTATCTTGGAAATATGGCGATGAACAGAACTACTACTGTTTCCTACAAGAATCATAAATCTGTGAAAAAAGACCTTGTTAACTGGATAGTTGCTGAAAATACTCACGAGCCGATTATTTCGCAGGAATTATGGGATAAAGTGCGTGAAGTCGAAAAGTCCGTAAGCAGAGGAAAACGTTCTAAGGATGGAACACTGAAACCGCTGAGTGGACTGATATACTGCTGTGACTGCGGATTCAAGATGAAGTCGGCAGAATGAACTCAGAGCTGTCATTACGGAACTCGAAGAAAAATTGATGACAGAGAAAAGGAACAAAGAAGATGTTGAGGAATTTATCCGCCGTCTGAAAAAGTATGTTGATGTTCAGGAGCTTACTCGTGAATTATGTCTTGAACTCATTGAGTATGTGACGGTCGGAGCATACAAGCCTGATGAGCCGAGGAATATCAACATTTATTACAAGTTTCTTGACAAGCCGTTGAATGACAGAAAAACGCTGTATAGCGATAAAAATGCTTGATTATACGATTGTACGTTTTAGTGTTACTATTTGAATGGCTGACAGTAGCCAACATGAAAGTTTACAACAAGGAATTTACTGATTTCAATTGATTTGTGACAGTACTCATAAATAAGACGTACATATGTCCGCTAATAAAAAATTTACAATTTTATTCAAAAATTATTTTGCTTTTTAATAAAATAGTTTATTGATACTAATCCTTAAAAATCAGTGAGTGAATTTTTTGTTCCAATGAGAATCGACTTCTATAGGCAATACCGCACAAAGTCCGCTTGACAGCATATCTGCTTGCATTTTTCGCTATTTTGCACTAAAATTCCTTGCTGAATGTTAGCTAAATGTACTATTTTTATACAATCTTACGAAAAATTTGTTTATGTATCTGTATTTTCAGTTTTATGCGGTATTGCCTTAGAGGACGGGAATGTACCGATTGATAACAATCGTGCTGAGAATGCGATTCGTCCGTTTGCAGTGGGACGGAAGAACTGGCTGTTCAACAATACGGAGCGTGTAGCAAAATGCAGTGCGATTTTATATTCAATCATCTGCAAACGGATTGGACGCTGAGATGTTCCTGACTGAGTTGTTTTCAAAACCGTCTGGCACAATACTGCTACCGTGGAAGGATTAGTATCTCCCTTACCTCGCTGATACAACCGGCGAGGTTTTTATTTTTTGTGTCTACGGAGGTTATTTGACGCTTACTACAATTATTCCAATTTAGTGCTGGACTAAGACCAAACGGGTCGGCAAGGCTAATCGGATTACCCTCAACATAAGCATAGTTAAAACATTATTTATACGAATTTTCATATTTCTTTATGAGAGTGTTCCATTCATCTTCTTCAAATGATTCAATCATCTCTTTTAAAGTAGAATCTCCATATGGAACATTCAAGTCAAGCCCATGCTCCAAAAAAGTTTCCAATATTTTTGTATTATTAACATTTTTCATACCTAAAGCAAATATAATCGGCTTTGTTGGATTAGCTCGTTTAACCATTGTTTCTTTTTTCATAATCAGTGCCTTGATTGGTAATATTTTTAGATTTTCAATTCTTTTGAGACATTGTCCTTTATTTGACGCTTACCTTTGAGTTTGTGTTTATTCTCATTATAACAGATTTTGACGGTTTTTTCTATTTTTTTCATCGAACTCATGTTATTTTAAATCAGTCTCTTTTGAAAATATCTCTTGTATAAACTTTATTGATAACGTCATCAAGGCATGAATCATAGCGGTTTGCGATTATAGCATCAGATTCAGCTTTGAATTTTTCAAGGTCATTAACAATAAGGCTGCCGAAAAAAGTAGTACCATTTTCAAGTGTCGGCTCGTAAATTATAACAGTTGCACCTTTTGCCTTAACACGTTTCATAACACCTTGTATTGAGCTTTGCCTAAAATTATCACTGTTTGATTTCATTGTGAGTCTGTAAACGCCTATTGTGCATGATTTTTCAGCGTATTTGTTATATTTGTCATTTTGCGAATAACTGTAATAGCCTGCAATTTGCAAAACACGGTCAGCAATGAAATCTTTTCTTGTGCGGTTTGATTCCACAATCGCCTCAATCAGATTTTCAGGGACATCAGCGTAATTTGCAAGCAACTGTTTTGTATCTTTCGGCAAACAGTAGCCACCATAACCGAAACTTGGGTTATTATAGTGATTTCCAATTCTCGGGTCAAGGCATACACCATTGATAATTTGTTGAGTATCCAGACCTTTCATTTCGGCATATGTGTCAAGTTCGTTGAAATAGGAAACACGCAGTGCAAGGTACGTATTTGCAAATAATTTAACAGCTTCAGCCTCTGTAAATCCCATGAAAAGCGTATCGATATTTTTTTTGATTGCACCTTCCTGCAACAATTCCGCAAATTTATGTGCAGATTCCACAAGTCTCTCATCGTTCATATCAGTTCCGACAATAATTCTGCTCGGATACAGATTATCATATAACGCTTTTGATTCACGTAAAAATTCGGGGCTGAAAATTATATTTTTTGTGTTATATTTTTCACGTACAGACTTTGTATATCCTACAGGAATTGTAGATTTAATCACCATAATTGCATCAGGATTGACTTTCATTACAAGTTCAATTACTGATTCAACTGCTGATGTATCAAAGAAATTTTTCTGGCTGTCGTAATTAGTCGGAGCTGCAATTACAACGAAATCAGCATCTTTGTAAGCAGATTCCGCATCAAGTGTTGCGGTCAGGTTCAGTTCTTTTTCAGCAAGATATTTTTCTATATAATCGTCCTGAATAGGTGATTTTCTGTTGTTGATGAGTTCCACCTTTTCAGGAATAATATCAACTGCTGTTACTTCATTATGCTGTGCTAAAAGCGTCGCAATTGAAAGACCTACATACCCTGTTCCGGCAACTGCGATTTTAAGATTTTTTAATTCTTTCATAATATTTCCTTCCTTCCGACTTTTGAATAGATTTTAACAAAGTCTTACTTAAATCTGTATTTTATATGAAGCATTTTAAGTCCCTCATTTACTAAAATGGGATTTTTCTTTATTTTAACCATATAAAACACTGATGCTGACATATATATCGTTCCACCGATAATAACCTGAATAAGAATTACTAACGGAACAGCAAGCGGTATATTTCTCATACTGTATACAATGACAAACATAAAAGTTCCTATTATACAAAATGCAATACCATTCCTGATATATTTCATTATCGGGACTTCATTCCGTACAAGTGCAAACTGAACAAAAGCTACTGAAAATTCTGCCGCAATAGTACCAATAATAGCACCAATACCTTCAAGCCGAGGAATGAGAATGAGATTAACAATAAGATTTACAACTGCACCTATAATAAGAGAAGTAACATAGAGTTTATCTTTGCCCTTTGGGATTAAATATTGTGTTCTCAGCACGCCTGCCCATGCTTTGAATATGATAATGGGACAGAGAAACATAATAAAAGGACCACATCTTGAAAAATCATTTCCATAAAACCATGGAGCAAAAATTTTAGCAACACCTGCAAGACCAAATGCCATTGCAGAGCTTATAAGCATTGCAAACATCATAACGCTATCCATAATACCGGCAGTAATTTTTGAATCCGTATTTTTTGCAAAAAGATTTGACATTCTTGGCATGATAACATTATTAAGTGCAACAATAAGCGTAGACGGAATCTGGACTACATTTTCGGAATAAGTATAGAATCCTACTTCTGCTTCCGTACTCATTTTACCAAGCATGAGCTTATCCATTATATTATATATACTTATCGAAATAACAGGAAGAAAAAGCACCAAATTTGGTTTGATATGTGAAACAATATTTGATAAGGACGGCTTTACAAATGGTACATTCTTTATAACAAACGGCCATATCACAAGCACACTTACAAGACTTCCTCCAGCGATAATGGCAGTATATATCGGAAGGTCAGATTTATCCCTTACAAATATAAATACAGCGACTACTGTAAGTAATCTTATTATTGTACTTCTTGTTGTAGAAAGCTTAAATTTTTCAAGTCCAAAACAGCACCAGTTTATATCAAATGCCGCCGAAAGAACATATAAAAATTGTATTAAATAAATTGTTCTATTGTCTATATCCATTATCAAGACAAGTGGTATATAAAAAATACAGATAATAATAGATGTAAAAAATTGGAACGAGAATATTTCCCAAAAAGTTTTTCCAAGAAGCTGTTTATTGTCACGAACACGTGCAACAGCTCTGTTTCCGTAATTGTTTACGCCAAGCATTGCAAAAAGTAAAAAATAATGTGCAAAAGCATTACTTGTTGAAAATATACCTACATTATTTGCTCCGAGAGTTCTTGAAACATAAGGAGCAGTAATAAAAGGAATGACTATAAGCAGTATTTGATACACAATACTATAAATTAGATTTATTTTCAAATCACTTTTTTTAGCCATTTAAAAATTCTCCTCCTTTATTGCTCTCATTTTTTATAGATATTTTATAATTACTTAATTTCAAAATATTACTTACATTCATTTTTAATGCATTTCGTGATATATAAGCAATAAAAAAAACTATAAAAATAAGATACATTGTATAAACCTCAGACATAGAGGTAAACAAAAATGTTAATACAAGAGTAAGGGTAAAGCCCTTTAATTTATTGTCATTACATTTATTAAGCGAAACAATTGATATGACAAGTAAATATGCAAAGCAAGCAAGCAATACTATACCGCCCATGAGAAGAAGCTGTAAAAATAAGTTATGTGCATTATAACTGGAGGTTCCTATATATATATATCTATTGTTGTTGTCAGCCGCACCATAACCTAAAAGTAAAGATTTCAAAATCATATCAAATGCGACATCCCATATCATTGTTCTTGAGGAAAAAGTAGCATCTTTATGAAGTAAAGTTTCAATAATTTTTGCAAACTTTTCTTGTATTCTAACGAATATAACAAGATAATACATAAGTGAAATTAAAAATATACCTGCCGCTATCAATATCAGCCATTTTTTTCTGTATTTTTTTGTCATTATTCTAAACTTAATATTTGAAAAGAAAAGTACTCCGGCAGTAAATATCATACAGCCCATAAGTGATGTCTTAGATGCATATATAAGTTCACTTGTCCACATACATACAAACAGAAGTAAAAGACGATAAGGGCTTCCATAATTATTTCTGCAAAGAATATAGTTAAACGTTATACCTATGTAATAAAAAGGTATAACCTGATTTGATACACCAAGAAAATAGTATTCCTTATCAATATCAGCAAATTCTGATTTGAATTGAATAAGTCCATGCGGTTTTATAATAGTAATGACTGTATTTAGAACAAGAATAATCATCCAATAATCGCTTATACATTTGTAGAATAATTTTTTGTCAATTTTATACAAAAAGCTGTAATAAATAATTATTGAAGAACAGCGTTCAAAATTCATAAAAGCTAATGCAACATTACCATGTTTCATTATAGTTAACCCCAGAAAAAATGTTACAAAAACCATAACACCATTGACAAATTTATCTCTAATCAAATACATGATATATATTATTAAAGCCAGAATAGTCAACGGGTGCTGTAAAATTCTTATTATTCTGAAAATTGAAGTATACCCAAAATACTCAGGCATAATAAATTCGAGCTGTACAAACAGAAAAAAAAGATAGTATAAACTTTTCATTATATATCTATTTTCAGTTTCATTAACCTTATTCATAAAATTATCTCCACTGATTTTTTCAATTATTCTTTATATTCTTCAGATACCCAATAAATTTATAAGCTATCATAAATAATACAGCTTGTTTTGCTCTTAATAAAACCGCAAGAATCTTTGTACTTCTTGGAAGTATGCTCGTATCAAGTCTACTCATTGCTTTGCTGTATCTTTTACTTGATATTACTGCTTTAAGCTCTCTGCTTCTTTCAAAGAAAGATTTTTCATTCTGTTTATTTGCAAAATTGTGTCTTAAATACCATTCAATTACCTGATACGCCCTCTGATAGAAAGCATTGATATACAAAGCATCATTATTATGATAACGCTTGATAAACTTTGAATACTCATTCATAAGCATTTCAAAAGGAATATGGCAATCAGGAATATATTTTGTTCCCGTGCAGATAGAAACTCCTGATAAGAAGTAATGATAAAGGCACTCATCAAGAAATTCAATTTTTTTTGCATGTTCAATTGTATTCAACCAAAATACAGTATCCTGTGCCCTTGTAAGTCCGACAACAAATCTTATCTTATTTTCCTCTATAAGACTTCGGCGACATAATTTTCCCCATGTAACACCTGCAGAAACAGCAGTACCTTTTATATCTCCGTCTGCGTAACGTGAAATCATTTTAGCCTGAAGTAAATTTTTTCTTGAAGAAATATCGCCTGATTTTTCTGAAATAAAGTATGATTTTTTTGATACTCCGTTTTTCTCTGTAAAAAATGACCACATAACTACATCTGCATTTGCCTTAACAGCAGAATTTAATGCTTTTTCGCACATTGTCGGTTCTATCCAGTCATCAGAATCAACAAATGTTATCCATTCTCCTGAAGCATTATCCAGCCCTTTATTTCTTGCTACCGAAACTCCGCTGTTTTTCTGGTTGAAAAACTTTATTCTATTGTCGCTTTTTGACAATTCTGTACATATTTCAGCCGAATTATCATCTGAACCATCATTTATAAGGATAATCTCAATATCCTCCAAAGTCTGTGCTGTTATTGATTTTACACATTTTTCGATATAATCTGATGCATTGTACACGGGTACTATTACACTTACCTTTGGCATATTATTCTCTCCTTATTTATCATTTGTTAAATTATTATTTAATTTCATATTCTTTGAGTATCTCAGGCGTTGAACTTCCACAGAATCGTTTTTGTATAAACTGCACATCGCTCAACAATTTAATTTTTTCATTATCCGTGAGAGTCCGATAAAGGTCACTCACATTCCACACTGTAAGACCTCCGTCTTTTGTTTCAACGATTTTAAGAACGCTGAACGTGCATTTTGCTGTTTTTCCGTTATCATAAAGATACAAGTGATAACATACAGAATATTCCGGCTTGAAATCATGAAGCAAATAAACAGAACTCGGAGAAATACTGTAATTTCCAAGACAATAGCAGACATGACTGCCGTTTATGATTTCATGTTTTTGTACTACGTGCGGATGATTTGCGATAACAAAGTCTGCACCATAATCAACAAAAAGCTTTGCAATATGTTTTGCAAATTCGCCCGGTTCAGCATTAAACTGACCGCCCATATGAGGGCATACAATTACAATATCTGCATTTTCTTTAGCTTCTCTTAAATCTCTTTCAAGAATATCATAATATATTTCATTTTTATCTTCCTGACAAAGTACGTCTACTCTTGAAACATTATATTGACGGTGGAGAAGTTTATTTATACGCATTCTGTTTTCAGTGGTAATAAACTTTGAAAGTTTCTTTTTAAGATTTCCAACAAATCCGGAAGAATCCGATATTTTCCCCTCAACTTTTTGCAGGCGATACGTCTGAGGTTTAATGAGATTAAGGCAATAACATTCATCTTCTGAAAGTATTACATTTGTTTCATGGGTATTGGTTCCGTATGTATAGGAAAGAAATGCTATTTTTACACCATTTATTTCTTTGATAAAATACCTTTTTGATTTTTTGCTTTTATTTGTACCCGTGAAATCCATTCCAAAATGTTTCAGGACTTTTATAGTTCTGAACAGCCCCTCAGTACCTCTGTCAAGAGAATGATTTGTGGCAGTAGTCACCATATCTATACCGCTTTCAGCCAGTGCTGAGGCAAAACTGTCAGGAGTATTGAAACAGTAGATATGGTTAGTATAGCCTTGTGCTTTTCCGGCAAATACTGTTTCAAGATTTCCAACAACATAATCTGACTCAGCGAAAAGGGATTTTGTTTTTTCAAAAACCTTATTGAAAGTATCATCTCCATGTTTCTGATAGCATTTCTGCAAAGGTTTTTCACACATTATATCACCAACAAATGATATTTTAACCATTTTTCATTCTCCTTTATGCAATATCACCTTTAGTGACATCCTCCCCCGCCTCTACAGGCGGGGGCTTCCCGTCCTCGGCAAGGTTGGTTCTCGTTCGATAGTACCAGCGTACTAAGTATAAGCGAGCTAACCCCGTGTGTCCCACGGTTTTATATCGGTTGCTATATAGCTAACGCTATCCGCATACCTTCGTTTCTGATATTGATTGCGGCATTGACATCTCTGTCATGATGTGTACCACATTGTGGACAATCCCATACCCTGACTGCAAGATTCTTTGTCTCTTTGTTGATATAACCACAACATGAACAAGTTTGACTGCTTGCAAAGAATTTACCTACTTTTAATAAAAATTTACTTGCGATTCTGTTTTATCTCCCGCAATATTTTCTCAGTATCATTACCAAAGAGAGGACCGTTGCACATCTGATGAAAATCAAGACCGCCATGTCCCATATTTGCCTCTATAAGAATTGGCTCGCCATCTTCTGTAACAGAAATATCCCATGAAACCATTCGTATATCCGGAATCATAGGGTGGGCACGCTTTATAAGAGAAATTATCTTATCAAATGAAGGAATGGTAACAGTTTCAAAATGAAGCCCGCTGTTCGGGTGGCAGTTAAATTTTTGTCCTTTTGTGTTGTAAGCGACATTTTTCAGCGCACCATTTTCGCATACACCGCAAAAAATTCCTCCATTGCTTGCATTATCAACCTTAGCCCCGGAAACACCCATTCTTACAACTACAGAATATATCTTGACCTCATTGCCTTTAAGCAAAGATAATATACGTATTGAATTTACACTGCTTTCATTAAGTTCAGCAAGAGCCTTATGCTGAACAATAGCTCTCTGGACAATAATATTTCTTTGGCTTTCAAATTTATTAACTGCTCCATAAAACTCTTTTAACATTTTTTCAACAGAACCATTTGATTCAATAAATGCAACACTTTTTCCGCCACTTGAACCATCAGCCTGTTTTACAACAATATTCTTTTCAAATGAAAGGATTTTATTAAGCTGTTTGTTATCAAGGAGACGATAATCATTTGAAAGCCATATACCATTGATTCGGAATGCAAGAGCATAAGGCTGACTTATTCCCGGAAACATACGAGGAAAATACGTTTTATTTTCCAGAACCGCTGCCTTTTTTGAGTTATTGAAGTATGAATCAATAAACTTGTGATAGATGTCATGCGGTATATATTCCTTATGAAATTCACCGGTTACACAATAATAATAATTATGAAAAAGAGGATTTATATTAAAGTATGGCTTGTAAAAGTCAACAGCCTCCATAACCTGTTCTTTTGACAATTTCTTATCAATGCGTGGCTTTATTCTTTGTTTCAGCCTGATAATTATAGCTTCATTCAACGCCTTTTGCTGTAACGAGTAATCATAATCACGTTTTTTCTTCAAAATTCTTGTTATAATATTTGACATGATTTACCTCACCTTATTATTTGCGATTTCTTTAAGAAGAGGCTCATAAAGAGGCCATTTTCCTATCTGGTCTTCAATCTGAGTAACATCAGGGTCTGCTCCCGGATTACCTTCAATAAGCACAATCTGACCGTTATCTTTTATCATAACGTCCCAGCCGACATAGCGTACTTCAGGGTGAACCATTGCAGCTTTTTTAACTGTATCGATTATTTTGTTCCAATGTGGCACCTTAAATCCGACAATTTGTTTTTTGGAATCGGGGTGAAGTACATATCTGTTCCAATTACGGTCAACGCCGGTTGTATAAACAATACCGGTTTTTATATCTATAAGTGCAGCTATTCCTTCATGATGGAAGTTATCTGCGAATTTGCCTTTTCTGCTTATTCTAAGCACAGCAGCCATTACCCGGACAGTATTATCAGCACATACAAGAGTTACCATACGCAGAGAATTTACCGCTGTATCATTGAATTCGGCAAGTTGCGGAGACTGTACAAGTATTTCTTCCAAAAGAGTTTTATTTTTTACACATTTCTTATAAAAGGCATTAGGATTCTTAACATCTGATTTTTTTACTATTTCAATTCCTTTTCCAAACATTCCGTCCGGAGATTTGCAGAAATAGACTTCATGTTTATTAAAGAAGTGCATAAATTCTTCTTTTGTACAATGTGCGGAATATACCCATTCTCTGCCGAGATACTGAGAAAACTCCTTGTTGAAAAGCGGTTTCTGATCAAAAAGCTTTCTTGATTTCGGGTCATTGCAGGTTTTTATAATTTTGAGAAGTTTTCCATGATTTACAAATCTGTTACGCTCTGCACGTTTTTTATAATAAAAGCGATACTGAACGTAATCAATAAGCTCCGTATCATACCTGAATTTTTCCCATAAAAAGTCAAATGTAATAAAGGCTTTTGTCAGGAGTGATGCACCGGGAACGACATTTTTTTCAATGTCAGCATAAAATCTTTTAAATTTCTGTAAAATACTTTCAGTCATAATAATTTCTTTCCGGTTTTTATACCTATCTAAAATTATATACAGAATATAATATATTCTGTATTATCTACTTATTGTTACGTATACTTTCAAAATTTTTCCATGCCTCATCAGCACATGATTTTGAAATTTTCTGAGTTGCATTATCAGGAGTATGCTTCATTGCATAGCGGCTTCGCTTTTCAAGGAATTTATCAAAGCTTCCGATTATTTTTGCAGGGATTCCGCCAACAACAGAATTATCAGGAACATCATGAGTAACAACAGCTCCTGCTGCAATAATAACATTTGAACCTATTGATACATCATACATGATTTTAACACCTGAGCCGACAAACACATTATTTCCAATTTTAATACAGCCTATTTTCTCCTGATATTTATTTTTGCTGTCAATACCATTCAGCATGAAATGAGTTACATCATGAGTAATAAATTCAACACCGGAAGCCAGCCATACATTATTTCCGATACTGATGAGTTCCGGATAAAGCGGTACTTTTCTTGAGGTAATCATAACACGCTTGCCGATATGCCTGAATATTTTCTGATTTTTCATATATTCTGCTCTTTTCATAGGAGACCTGATAAACCATAATTTAAGCATAGTCAGATAACGCTTATTCATAACAATACCCTCACTTATCTTCCAATATCTTATGAATATTTTCAATTCCGAGACGTTCCGGAGTTCTTCCGTTTTCACGGAAATCAATTCCAAGAGCAGCACTTGCAATATTTATCAGAGACGTTGTTATAGGTGTTCTGACATCAAGAGATTTTCCAAGTGATTCAAGCATCACAAGTCCTTGTGGAACGTCCTCTGTAATATATCTTGAATTAACATTCACCGGACCTTTTGCTCTTGTTGGCATAGCTGCGTATCCGAAGAATACTTCTTTTGCATCAAGCTCATCATTAAGAGAATTACGGAATTTACACGCCTCAACGTAAGGCAGACGTTCAAATCCCATTTTTTCAAGAATATCCATTTTTTCCGAATCAAGTTTTTCGAGCACATTCCATGCATGTTCCGTAAACGAACGATGATACATACAGAAATCCTCGCCCATAGCATCAATCATGGGAATAGCAAGGATAGAACCGATAGTATGAACTATCATATTCGGATTATGCAGAGCTGCACCGACAACATTATTCATATAATGAAACGGGAAACCGAGCTTATCAAGTTTTTCTTTTGCATATCCAAGATTTGCAGACGGATACACGCCTAAAGGATTGCGAACATTTCTGAATCCAACCTTAAATCTGCCGGGTTCCATAATTCGTCCGTCAATAAATGAGCTTTGTGCTTCAACGATTGTGAGTTTTTTATCTGCACAATATTTAAGCATATATGCTGTTGAAAAATATCCCGGATTAATAAGGACTATCTGACCGTCAACAAGATACTCAGCCATTCTTTTTATAAGCTGTTCATGATAATTTGTCTGGATATAAATGATAATAATATCCATATCAGAAATCACGGACAAATCCCTTGTAACATTTGAAATATAACCTGTTTTCTCTACTATTTCCAAATCCTGCGGATTCATCGAACCGTTTTCTCCGAAATCCATAAGCACCATTTTTCCGTTATTTTTCTGAAGATAATCAAAATTATCATCATGCATAGCATTTGATGTTTTGACAAGAGTCACATCAAGTCCTCTGTAAGCCATATCTCCTGCTACTGCACAACCGCCGTTTCCTGCTCCTACAACTGCAATTTTCATAAGTCTTTTCTCCTTTTTGTCAGTTTTGACTGTTAGCCAGAGTCTTTTTTATATACACTTCTTCAAGAACTTCTTCAGTAAGCTCACCAAAAGTAGGTCCAAACGTTATCTGATTTGAACCGGGACACACGTTATACTCAATAAATACAGGCTCACCTGTTATATCAACGCTAAAATCCCAGCCAATAAGCTTAAAATGAGCAAGTTTTATATGTTCTCTCTTAACAATATCAATGATTTCCTCAAATGCAGGAACTTTGATTCCTTCAAAAACAACGCCCTCGTTTGTTTTTTCTACCCATTCAGCCTTACGGTTTACGCCTTTTTCGTTAAGTGAACCGTCAGGATGTATAACGCAGGCGTAACCTCCTGCGCCGATATTATCCACATGAGAACCTTTTGCTCCTACACGCAAAATAGATGAAAGTATATGAACCTTGCCCTTAAAGAAAAATGACACAATTCTTATAGTATTAAGTGAAGATTCATTGAGACTTGCAAGTATAGGATGCTGTTTTACGGCTTCTTGTGCTATGAAATTAGCACCCATTTCATGAAAAGTTTTCATTATTTCTTTTGGCGTTATATCTTCTTTTTCAAAGAATCTGATAAGTCTGCCCTCACCGCTGTCTATTGACGGTTTGATAAGGAATCTATTTTCTTTAAGGCACAGTCTGCAAGCCGCTTTAGCTGATATAGGCTGAAAATCAGGAGTGTAAAAAACGCCTGAGACATTCATCATGACCGTTCTTGGACGTTTCAAATCCCTGAACCACACAGAATGCATACATTTATCCTCACCAAAACGGCGGAATTGTGAGTTACTGAAATAAGGGACAATTTCTCCGTACCAGAGGTCATCGGGAATATATCTCGGGTCAGGCTCATGAGTTCTGTCCCAAAAAATCTGATACCACATTTTATCGGGCTTTAATCCAAAACGTTTCCAGAAAGGAACAACAATTTCTTCATATTCTTTTGAGCATTCATAACCGCCGTTCATTCTTTTAAGGCGAATTTTTGCTTTTTTCTGATATGACAGTTTTCTGTAAACAGATTCTGCCTTAAAATTAAACATATCCAATTTTTTACGAAGACTGCTTCTTCCCATTTTATAACCACCATTCTCAATAATAAATATATCAGACGAAAAAATTTTGCTGTCTGATGATACGCACAAAGAATGTGCGGAGCATTTTATAAAGCAAAGTTTTTATATATTAAACTCTGTTGTAATTGTCACAATAGAGTTCAGTATAAATAATCTTATCTTACAAGTAATTCATTATACTTCATCATGTATATGCCTTCACAATAATTTCCTATATCAGCAACATTAACTTTACCGAGGAGATTATTCACAATCAGCTTCATATGATTGCAACCGCATTCATATGCATGAGGATAACCGCCTCCGAAACGTGGATTCACTTCTGAAATATAGTATTCTCCGTCAATATCGAAAATATCAATATCAATCTGACCACGGTATCCTGCTTCATTTACAAATTTCTTTATCAATTCAAAAAGTCGTTCATCTCTAAAAGATACAGCCTTATCAGTTTCCCCTGCTCTCATAGCGATTTTCTTTTTTGTAAAGATAGAGACAACTTCTCCTGAAATCATATCGATATAGACATCTGCACCAATTTCCTGACCTTTAAGAAATTCCTGAATCATCATACCTTCTTTCTGGTCATATAAGAAACGGGCTGTTTTTTCGTTATCCGCTTTAGCAATAGCAATGCTTGCGCTTCCTTTTGACGGTTTTATAAAGACGGGATACGAGACATCAGATGCTTCAAAATCTTCAAAATTCATAAATGTCCTTGCACATTTATAATCATGTTCAACAAGCCATTCATACATTTTATACTTATCGAGGCTCATTTCACAAAGCTCATAAGAAGAACCGATAACCATAACATTAAGTTCTTTGAATTTGTCGATATTTTCAGCAAGCAAGCTGAGTTCAGGGTCAATAAGGCTGAGGACAGCAGTTATATTCTCCTTTTTGCAAATATCAAATATAACATCAATATACCCTTTGTCGGTCATGCATGGCACCTGATAGAATTTATCAGCCTCATAAACTGCCGGAGCAATATTGCTCATATCAGTTGCAATTACATTTCCGATTTTGCTCCCATCATCATTGACAAGTGCTTTCTTAAAGTACTGAACCACTTTATTTCTTGTACCGGCACTCAAAATCAATATATTTTTCATTCTGCATTCCTTCCTTGCAAGTAATCAAAAAACAACGGTGTACCACCTGTATGGATAAAGAGAATATTGAGTTTGTTAATATAATTAGCATCAATATACTTTTTCATTCCACTGAATGCTTTGCCAACATATGTAGCATCCATTGGTATTCCATACATGGTCATCATTTCCATGATACTGGTATTGACAGATTCATCTGTTTTACTATACCCACTGCCGGTATAGTCATCAATAAAAACTGTTTTATTTTCTATTTCAGTAATTGAAATATCAGCTCCGCAGCATTCAAGATACTCATTGATGCTGTCAATAATAACCTGACGTCCTCCCGGATTTTTTCTGGCAATACTTATTCCTATAATATTTCTCTGGTCTTTGTGAAGCAACTGTCCGCAAACAAGACCTGCTTGTGTTGTTCCTGTTCCGGAAGCAAAAAAAATATAGTCAAATTTTATATGATTATGAGTTTCATACTGAATGATTTCATTATAACATTCAACATAAGCTTGTGTCCCAAGATTACCATGTCCGCCGCCTGCAATAAAATAAGGTTTTTTTCCTGAATTTTTCAATTCAGAAAGTTTATTTTCTATTGTTTCGTGAACCTCCTCAACATTTACAACAATAATCTCAGCACCGAACATTTCCATTAACTGACTGTTGAATGTTGGGACTGATGCTTCTTGCGGGGAAATAATATAGCATGGCATATGTCTGCCTGCTGCCATATTTGAAATAATACGGCAATGGTTTGAACTACTGCTTCCGTACGTTACAATACAATCATAATCTCCGCTGTCAATGTCAGCAAAAAAATTAATTGCTTTACGAGCCTTATTTCCGCCAAAGGAAACAGGAATCAAATCATCTCTTTTGATGAATATTCTATTTTGATATTCATCATCATAAACATGATATATAGGTGTACTGTTCATAACTGTTTTCTCCGGTCAGGTGATGTTACGGAATAATAATACCTGTCAACAGGCTTTCCACGGTTAATTGCAGAATTTCTGAATATTTTACCCTGTATAAAGCCACATTTTTCAAACAATTTTTGTGCTGAAATATTATTCACTTCCGTATATAAGTAAACCTCAGAAAGATGCAATTCATTAAACGCATAATCAAGCAGAAGCAATGTTGCTTTTTTAGCAATACCTTTTCCCTTATATTCTGTTTCACCCATTGTTACATAGTACTCAGCTTTTCCATTCTGAATATTAAGTAATCCGATTATGCCGACAGGAACGCCTTCATATTCAATAATGGCATCATATCTGTTTGTCAAATCTTTTATTTTTGAAAACCATACTTTTGTATTTTCTTCATTCAGTGGAAAATCATAATGCAGATATTGATTATTTTCAGGATTGTTAATCCATTTTACTTTATTTGGGACATCTTTTTCTTGAAATTTCCGAATAGTTACGGCGTTTACTTTTCTTGACATTTCTTCTTGCATCATCTAATCTTCCTACCTTTATTTGACTTCCTACCTGAATATCAGAACGTTTTATTACCTTATACAAGGTCAGAAATAAAATTTTCAAATCGAACATGAAACTACATTTCTTAATATATTCAAGGTCATAGGCAAAACGCTGTTCCCATGAATCGATAGCATTTCTTCCGTTAACCTGTGCCCAGCCGGTGAGTCCCGGACGAATATCATGGCGATGTCTTTCATTTTTATAATAATATGGTAAATATTCTACGAGAAGTGGTCTTGGTCCTACAAAGCTCATATCACCTTTCAAGATATTTAACAGTTCCGGCAATTCATCGCAAGAACTTGTCCTTAAAATTTTACCATAAGCCGTAAGTCTTTTTTCATCAGGAAGAAGTCTGCCCTTTTTGTCTTTTTTATTGTTCATAGTCCTGAACTTGACAAGTTTGAATATTTTTTCATTTTTTCCCGGCCGTTCCTGCGTAAAGAACGGATTACCGCCCATTGCAATTGCTCCGACAATTGTCAGAATAAGCAAAAACGGTGACAATATCACTAAAGCAAGCAATGAAAAACAAAAATCCAATACACGCTTAAGATACTTTGCATACATTACACAAAACAACCCCTAATAATCTGAATTATAATATTCTGTTCTTCAGCTGTCATCTTATTATCGGACGGCAGACAAAGACCTCTTTCGAACAAATCCGCACCGACATCAAGAGATTCTCCACGGTCAATGTAAGCGTTAGACTGACCACGCCCATTGCCATTTGCAGTAACGAACGGATTCATGCGGTAAATTGGTTGCATATGCATAGGTTTCCATATGGGACGTCCTTCAGCGTTATATTTAGCCAGTGTTTCAAGTATTTCTGTCGGACAAGTCTTTCCGGTGTCATGAATATACATAGGCTGATTTTCGCCACGTACCTGCTGACACATTGCATCTTTGTCAATAAGCAGGCAGGAAAGCCAGAAATTCGGTTTGCTGTTTTCAGCGTCATAAGGATTCATCGTTACAGGAAGTCCTTTGAAGCCCTCCTTATAACGTTCATAGACATCCTTTTTCTGAGCGATATGTTCCTCAAGATACGGCATTTGCCCACGGACTATACCTGCAATAATATTGCTCATGCGGTAATTATAGCCGACTTCTTCATGCTGATACCACGGTGCAGCTTCTCTTGATTGAGTTGACCATTTGCGAACTTTGTCAGCATCATCTTTTGAATCAGTCAGGAACATACCGCCTGAAGAACCTGTAATTATCTTGTTACCATTGAAACTGATTGCATTGAAATCGCCAAAAGTACCTGTTTGTCTGCCTTTGTAAGATGCGCCGAAAGACTCTGCTGCATCTTCCACAATCAATGCACCGTATTTGTCACAAACTGTCTTAATTTCATCAATTTTTCCGGGTACACCGTAGAGATGTGCCACGACCACAAGTTTTACTTCCGGATACAATTCAAATGCTTTTTCAAGGGCTTTGGGGCACATATTCCAAGTATCGGACTCTGTATCGATGAAAACAGCCTCACCGTCCTCATAAGCAACAGGATTGACTGTTGCATCGAACGTCATATCTGAGCAAAACACTTTTTTTCCCTGTAATGTTCCCTGATTAGGTTTAGGTTGTCCGTAAAGTTTTTCACCGGCAAGCTTTACTGCGAGATGAAGCGAAGCTGTTCCGCATGAAAGTCCGACAGCGTACTTGCAGCCTACATATTCTGCAACAAGCTTTTCGACCTCATTGATGTTCTCACCGGATGTTGTAATCCAATTCTTAGCGAACGCATCTGTCACCCATTTTTGTTCATCTCCGTGCATCGTCGGGGATGAGAGCCATATTTTATTTTTGAACGGTACAATATTACTCATTTTATCACCCATACATTTTATTTCTATGTATTTTTTAATAATCTTTACCAAAAGACAGTATACAGTAGATATGCAAGAATACATCATTTATATTATATCAAAGGGGCGAAAAAAAGTCAATAGAAGTATTGAAATTCGTCAGTTTGTACAAAAAAAAGAAGAAACTACATATTTGTTATGGAGAAGCGACTATGAATTGTGGAAATATTTTACAAACTCAAAATGGTTAAGAAATTTCTATACAAAATGACGAAAATATGATATGCAAAGCCGTCAGGAGTTCTTTGTACAGTGTTGCCTTAATTATATGCCGATAAATCAATCGTATTTGTTACAGACTGCATAATTTTAATCCGAAAAATTTGTATATTTAGACAAAAATGCTTAAAAATGCTTTATAAATCTTGACAAATCAAAAACAGAAGTATATAATAAAGGTGTGTAATATAGTGCTTGATTCTAATATAAATTTAAGGGAGGTTGATTTTATAATGTGCAAGGTTTACAAAAGAATAGGTGCAGTATTTTGCACATTTGGTATTATTCTTATGTTTATTGCAGGAATGATGTTTAATACTTCCGCCGCCGGTCAGACAAGTGGTTCTCTTACGCTGAAATGCGTGGAAGAAGGCGTTAAACTTGCCGATATGACGTGGTCAATTTACAAAGTCGGTGAAAGAAAAGAAAACAGTTATTCTCTTACAGGTAATTTTGCAGATTATCCGGTTGATTTGTCAAAAATTATGCAGGATACGGAATCAATGACAGAAGCAGCATCAACACTTAGTAACTTTGCCGTACTTGATGTTATTTCCCCGAATTTCATAAAAAGAACAGACAGCAACGGTATTGTGAAATTCAATAATCTTGTTTCAGGACTTTATCTTGCTGTTGGCAACAAAGTCAAAATTGGCTCAACATCGTATTTCCCCACACCGTTTCTTGTCGGAGTAGAAGGCGAAGATATTGAATCATATCCGAAATTCATAACAAAATATACACTTCCGGGAGCAATGGACAGATTTTCTTTGCGGAAAATCTGGGCGAACGCAACAATTGTAAACGATGTTCCTGACACTCTTACAATTGAAATCTATCAGGACAACGAACTTTTTGACACGGTGACAATCAGTGCTGAAACTGACTGGACTTATTCATGGGAGGGCGATGCTTCAAGCGAGTGGAGAGTAAAAGAAATTACTGTTCCGGCAGGTTGCTACGTAATGTACAGGAATAACGAAATCCAGTTTGTTATTATGAATACTTACGACAGCGATATGCTTATGAAAGCAAAGTCAACTACAACTACAGCAACTGTTTCAACGGCACAAACTGAAACGGCAGTAGTAACAAACGGCAGTCAGCCGGCAACTTCCGAAACTACTAAAAATGTTATGACGGATATTGCAAGTGCTACTACTGATATGTCAAATACAGTACCGTCAACAACAGTGAATACACTTGACCACAACGCAAGCGATACAAATACAGTCCCGACAAGTGCAGTTTCAACATTTGTACAGAACGGTCAGTCCACTGAAACATATCCGACTGATACTAACGGCAGTACAATTGTACAGACTTACCCGACTGACACTAACGGCAGTACAATTATCGAAACTTATCCGACCGATACAAACGGCAGTACAATTACAACAGTAGCTACTGAAAAAGATGATGATTCATATACTCAACCGCCAAACAGCAGTAAAGATGCTGTTGTTACGACTACGCCCGAAAAACTTCCGCAGACCGGTCAATTATGGTGGCCTGTTCCCGTAATGCTCATAGGCGGATTGATTTTCCTCGGAATCGGCTTGAGATTGATTTTAGACAGCAGGAAAGAAGACTAATTGATGAAAAAAACACATGGATTGTGTTGTATATTATTCGGGGCAATACTGCTGATAGCAGCATTGTCCCTTGTTTTGTACAATATGAAAGAAAGCGAACAGGGCGGAGAAATAGCTGAAAGTATTCTTTGCGAAATAAAATCGGATTTGCCCGAAACTACAACTTCCACAACTGTAACAACTCTTGAAAATGACCTTTTTGTATACTATGCACAATTCGATACGACAACTACCCCTGTAATCGAGGAGCCTACAATAGAAGTTGACGGTAACATCTATATAGGATTTGTAGCAATCCCGGCACTTGGCATTGAACTCCCTGTTCTGAGCGAGTGGAGTTACCCCGGCTTGAAAATATCACCTTGCCGATATAAGGGGACTGTTGCGGAGAAAAATATGATAATCGCCGCACATAATTACAATTCACATTTCGGCAGGCTTAAGGAGTTATACGGCGGTGAGGAGATAATTTTCACTGACGCAAACGGCTATCCGCATTACTACGAAATTGCACAAATTACTGAAATCAACGGCCGGGATATTGAGGCTATGGACTTCGGTTCAGCTGATTCATGGGATTTGACCCTGTTCACCTGTACTTTGGGCGGACAAAGCAGAGTTACAGTGAGGGCAGTCGAGAAAGTTAAATAAATAAAAAATCACCGCTATTATGGTGATTTTTTAATAGCAATAGAAAATAGAAAGAGGTCTGTATGAAAATTCTTTTAATTGAAGATGACGAAATACTTAACAAAAACATTGCTCTTGCTCTCGAAACAGAGGGCTATACTGTCATAAAAACCCATGAAATAAAGCAAGCTGAAGAATATTTTCATGATGTTGATATGATTATACTTGACATTATGCTGCCCGACGGCAACGGCAAGGAATTTTGCATGGAAATCCGCAAAGATTCGCAGATACCGATAATTTTCCTCACTTCGTGCGATGATGAGGCTGATATTGTTGAAGGGCTTGACATAGGCGGAGATGACTATATTACTAAGCCGTTCCGCCTCCGTGAACTTCTCTCACGGATAAGGGCGAATCTGCGCCGTATCCCGTCCGTGCCTGAACCGGAACTGACCGCCGTGGAACAAAAATTGCTTGACTACCTGAAAATAAATCATGGGCATTATCTCACACGGGAACAAATTCTTGAATATTTGTGGGATTGCAAAGGCGTTTTCGTGAATGACAACACGCTTTCAGTCAATATCAGCAGATTACGGGAAAAGCTGAAAAAATCGGGCGGAGGGCAAATTGTGACAAAAAGAGGAATCGGTTACAAGTGGATAGAATAGATAAATTTATTAACAACAGTCCGCCGAAAAAATTTGTGCTTGTTTTCATGATTATGCTGATTCTGTCAGCTGTTTTCAGCCTGTTCATATCGGGGAAAATAGCTGATTATATGGTTCGGGAACAGATAAACGCATATATTTCAGTAAATGGCGAATCGCTTGAAATTTACGGCATAAATCCCGATATATCGGCGAAACTCATACCCGACCGGAGAATTTACAGAAATAAGCTGTTTATAGCTATATTTTCACCGCTTGCAATATGTTCGCTTATATGGTTAATTTTTTCAATCAATGAGATTTTCAGGATTTACGGCGAACTCGAAAATATAAGCCGTGAATGCGTGAAATCCGCAAATAAGTTAAATAACAGTATCCGCCTGCATGGCAATGATGCCGATTGTATCAGGCGGATTTCTGAAAGTGCGGAACTTCTTGCGAACCGCATGAAATATCTTAACGATTGTCTGGAGCGTGAAAAGGCGTATCTGAGGGAATTTCTCAATACTTTTTCGCATCAGATAAAAAATGCTCTTGCTGTAATCCGCCTGAATATCGACATAATCGCAACAGCTGAAAATTTACCTATAGAACGTATTACTGAACTTGACAACGAAATACAGCTTAATCTTGATGCAATTGAGTTGATTGTGGTGCAGGCAATAAAACTGGCACGGCTTGAATCTGATACTGTTGAATATAATATGCAGAACTTATGTTTTGCTGATACCTGCAAAATTGCAATGATGAGGATTTTGCCTGTTATGAGAAGCAAAAATATCAGTATTACAGCCGATTTCCCGCAGAATATAATGCTTAATCACGACAAGGGCTGGTTATGTGAGGCGATTGAAAATATACTGAAAAATTCAGCAGACCATTCAGAATGCACAAAAATCAGTATGAAAATTGAAGAAAATCCGGCAATGGTGAAGTTATCAATGACTGACAACGGCAAGGGAATACCGCAGAACGAAATACCGGGGATTTTCAAACCGTTTGCGAAAAAATCAGCTGATATAAAAATGAAAAGTTCAGGGCTTGGAATGTCCATTGCACAAAAAATTGTACGGAATCACGGCGGAGAAATTATAGTATATTCTGAAATCGGCAAGGGAACACGATTTGAATTTGTTTTTATTAAATCATAAACTTAAAATAATATTAAGATTTTGTCACTTTCGTGTAAGATTACTATTGTATAATCAGATTACAAAATAATTAAGGAGGTCTGATTATGGACAATGTAATTATAAAAGCAGAAGATTTAACTAAACAGTACGGCTCCGGCGAAACTGCATTGCTTGCGCTTGACAAGGTGAACTTTGAAATATGTACAGGTGAATTTATTGCAGTTACAGGCGAAAGCGGCAGCGGAAAAACTACACTTCTGAATTGCCTCGGCTCACTTGATAAGGCAACAAGCGGGAATATTATCGTTGACGGCGTTGACATCACAAAACAGAATGACAATGAACTTTCAGTTTACAGGCGTAAGAAAATCGGCTTTATTTTTCAGAATTACAATCTTATTCCCGTGCTGAACATCGAGGAAAATATCGTTTTACCGCTTAATCTTGACAATGCTGAAATTGATACGGAATATCTTGATGAACTTCTTGAAATTACAGGGCTTAAAAGCAAGCGGGAAAACTTCCCTCATGAACTTTCAGGCGGTCAGCAACAAAGAGCAGCATTTGCAAGAGCACTGATACACAAGCCGAAAATTATTCTTGCTGATGAACCTACGGGGAATCTCGACAGCAAAAACAGCCGTGAAATAATCACTATACTAAAAAATTCAATTAAAAAATATAATCAAACACTTGTTCTGATTACTCATGACGGCGGAATTGCCACACAAGCAGACAGGATTTTCCGTATAAGTGACGGTATACTTGCGGAGGGATGAACTATGAAACATATTATTTCACTCTCTATGAAATATATTCGCCGTCAGAAAACAAGAACGCTGTTGACATTTCTTTGTATTACGCTTTCAGTGTTCATTCTTTGTACTTTCGGGGCGTATATAGGCAGTACATTGCAGACAGCGAAAAATAAATGCATTCGGCAATATGGTTCATATGAAGCTGAACTCGATAACTGGTTAGAACAGATTGACAGCGATAAACTCACAACTGCAATCGATATTATACAGAATCATATTGATATATCTGATTATGACGTTACCTATTATGCACAAATCGCTTCATATAAAGGCAGTCAATTCGGCGTGCGTTCGGGCGAAAATAACAATATTATGACATATGCCGAAATCGATGACAGCAAAAATATCAAAAGAATCGGACTTATAGACGAACAAGCTATAATCGGCAACCCTGAACTGAAACCGGGCTATAATCAGGGAATAATTAACAGTATGAAAGACGGCGGGGCTGTTGTCCCGGAATTTTTCAAGGAAATGGGATACTCAGTCGGCGATACACTTTCATTCACAATACGCCCTGTTATCGCTGAAATTGATGAAGATTCGCCGATTATGAAAGAAGTACGGCAGAAACTTCTTGATGAAACGGGTTATTCTGTAATGTCTGATGACCTTGAATTTGAAGAACTTGACAGGACAGCACAAAAAGAAACTTTACAGAAAAATATTGGTAATACTTTTGAATATTACGGAATGAGTTTTGACGATGTGCCTATGAAAAATGCCGAATATGGCGAACCCGTTGAAATAAGCCTGAAAATAGGCGGATTTGATTCTTATTTTAATTCTGCTTACGGTTACGGCTTTTCTGTAAAAACTCCTGAAATATATTCAATAATTGACAGAATCGCTGAAAAAAATCCCGATATGATAACTGACATATCGGCAAATGCAAATATACGCATAAATGAAAATGTTGATTTTGATGACGCAATGCAAAATCTTTACGGGGCTTTAGGTTTCCCGAAAGATAATTACTACGCTGATTTGCCTAAATTAAATGATGACCTTCTTTTTCTTGAATCTCGTTCAGCAAGCGCAATCACAACAGGACTTCCTGCAATTATTTTAATATTTTTACTTATATTTTTAGCGTGGCTTGTTGCAAGATTTGTTATTGACAATGCTTTTGAAATCTCAAATCAGGAAAGAAGTTCACAATACGCATTATTGAGGGTAATAGGCGCATCAAAACGGCAAATAGCAACACTTGTCTGTACAGAAGCATTTTTCTACACAATTACAGCTGTTCCTATCGGCACAATAACAGCGTATTTGTTTTGCAGTTCGTTTTTCAAGTCACTGCGGAATTTAGGATTTGAGGATTTTGAATTCAAAGCGAACATTTATTTTATAATCGGCGGAATAATTCTATGTATTTTAGCTATATTCATATCAGCATACACTTCAGCTATGTGGGCATCAAGAAAATTATCGCCTGCTGAAGCATTGAATTTCGGCAAACCAAAGAAAAGTAAAAAAATTCACAAAAGAAAGTCAAAAATAAAACTTAATTCAAAGCAATTCCTCAGACGGTACACAAGCAAGAATATTGCACGGAATAAGGGCAGATATATTATTTCAACAGTTACTATGGCTCTCGGTACAATGTTTTTCACATTTTCAATGATGCTCGGACTGTTTTTGTATAGTGATTTTAGCAAATATCTTGAAAGAGAAGGTGTTTATGATTTCAATATTTCGTATATTTCGCCTGATATGCTTGATGAGGCAAAGGAAAAATTCAGCAATGAAAAAATATTTGACAATTACGAAATAACAACACAATCAAATTATATGCAATCTATAAATGATATTTCTGATTTAGAAGAAAAACTTAATGAAATTCTGCCATATAAAAGGGAATTAAGGGATTCTTTCATAATTATGGGAATAAGCAGAGATGAATTTGATAAATATATTGCTCAAACTTCAGGAATGACATACGATGAATTTTTACAGTCAGGAAAAGGTATATACAGCATTCCCTGCTACAGTTATTCCGAAGTTGTCGACGAAAACAGCGATATAACAGAACAGCAGGAAGTACGCCAATATGATGATTATTATAAATCATTTGACAAACCTGCTACTGTAAAATTTAATTACAAAAACATTTCAATTGATATTATCGGCGGTTCGTGCAGTGAATTTCAAAAAATTCCGTGTATAATCGTCCCGCTTGATTCGGAAATTGCAGGAAAAATCGGGATTACTCTCATAATAAAGGCAAAAGTAAATGGTCAGGAGAATTATGCAGAGGCTGAAAAGATATATAGTGAATTTGTTGAAAAAAGTGCCTCGATTTCTTACTCTGATGATTATTCCGTAGGAACAGGCTTAAGCGAATTTACAAAAGCAATCATAAAAATTGCAGTTACTTTTATATCAGCAATATGGCTTGTGGGAATACTCTCAATGGTAAATTCAATTAACACAAGCGTACTCAACAGAAGCCGTGAACTTATGATGTTGAGGAGCGTAGGAATGAGCAGAAAACAACTCCGGAAAATGGTTCTGCTTGAAAGCGTTATGTTTTCCGCACTCGCCTCAAGTTCAGGGATACTTCTTGCAATGGGCGTATTTTTCATTGTTATGAATATCATGGGATTTCAAGCGACATTCCTTGTATCAATGGCAATAGGGCTTATATTGTCAATAGCTGTAAATATACTTATAGCTATACTCGCATCAATTCCGGGTGCAAGAAGTCTTGAAAAAGCAGAATCACTTATGAAAACTTTTTAACAAAATGGGCGTTCTTTTTACAGAACGTCCGTTTTGTTATGTAATATTTGTGTAATGATTTTGTAATATTTATGAAATATCAATGAAAATTTTCTCTAAAATTGTAGAAAATACAGCTTGAAATTTTTTTTAATAAATAGTATAATTAGTATGTATAGGTATACACCTGTATTGACAGAAAAAATGTATGAATAAGAAAATATGAACAGAGGGGAATGTTAATTAACTGCTATGTTTTATTATAAGAATGGAATAAGAACTATGATAATTGGTGCCGGAGAAGCGGCAAAAACACTTATCACTGAAATTATAAACGCTAAAAATTCGCCGTATTCCGATGATAAAGTAGCTGCACTTTTTGACCCTATATGCATTATTGATAACGATTCTGAAAAACTTGGTACTGAAATCGAGGGCATAAAAGTTGCAGGCGGTACGGATGATATACAGAAAATTGCAAAGGAAATGAATATTGAGCAGATTATTCTTGCAATTCCTTCGCTTGACGAGGAGGACCGCAGGCATATTATTGATATATGCAACGAAACAAAATTACCGCTAAAAGTTGTACCTTTTATTGGGACGCTTATTCTTAACGATTCCTCAACAACACTTCTGGAGCAGGTGAGGGAAATCAATCTTGAGGAACTTCTTGGGCGTAATCCCATAAAATTTAACAATGACGAAATACATTCGTTTATCAAGGGTAAAAGATGTATGGTAACAGGCGGAGGAGGTTCAATCGGTTCTGAACTTGTCAGGCAAATCGCAAAATATGAGCCTGAACAGGTCATTATCATTGATATTTACGAAAATAACGCCTACGAAATCCAGCAGGAACTTGTTATGGAATACGGCGATAAACTGAATCTTGTAACGCTTATTGCTTCAGTCCGTGATTATTTCCGTATGAACCAGATATTTGAGGATTACAAACCGCAGATTGTATTCCATGCAGCTGCCCATAAACACGTTCCGCTTATGGAAGCGTCCCCAATGGAGGCTATTAAAAATAACGTTGTCGGTACTCTCAACGTCGCATCTCTTGCACAATTCCATAAAGTTGAAAAATTTGTCATGATTTCAACAGATAAAGCTGTAAATCCTACTAATGTAATGGGCGCATCAAAGAGGTGCTGTGAAATGATTGTGCAGTATCTTGCACAACAGCATGACGGACCTACGGAATTTGTTACGACACGTTTCGGGAACGTTCTCGGTTCAAACGGTTCTGTTATACCGCTTTTCAGGAAACAAATTGAAAAAGGCGGACCTGTTACAGTAACTGACCCCAATATAATAAGATACTTTATGACAATTCCGGAAGCTGTAAGTCTTGTTCTGGAAGCAGCTGCAATTGCAAACGGCGGTGAAATATTTGTTCTTGATATGGGCAAACCTGTTAAAATTGTAACTCTTGCTGAAAATCTTATCCGCCAATACGGTAAAAGACCGTACCGTGATATAGACATTGTGTTTACAGGGCTCAGACCCGGCGAAAAAATTAAGGAAGAACTCCTTACAGCTGAAGAAGGCAGTCTGAAAACTTCAAATGAACTTATTTTTATAGGCAGACAGATTGAAATTGATAACTCAACTTTTGGCGAACAGCTTAACTCACTTAAAGAGGCAGCTCTTGAAAATAACGTTGAAGTTGCAATAAAGGCACTTCACGATATTGTACCTACTTTTGTATGCCCTGAAATTTACAATAAAAGGGAAATGGATAACAAAAAAAATAATAAATAAATTTTACGAAAGGTGTATATTATGGCAACAATTTTCCTTGCAGGCGGTGCAGGCTATATCGGCTCACATACCGCTGTAGAACTCCTCAATTCCGGCTATGATGTGGTTATCGCTGATAACTATTCGAACAGCTCCCCTGAGGCTGTCCGCAGAGTTGAGCAGATTACAGGCAAATCAATCAAATCATATGAACTTGATATAAAAGATACCGGAAAACTTTTGCAGGTTTTTGCAAACAATAAAATCGATGCGGTTATTCACTTTGCAGGGCTGAAAGCTGTCGGGGAATCCGTCCGCAAGCCAATTATGTACTACAGGAACAATATTGACACAACGCTTGCGCTCCTTGAATGTATGGAGGAGTATAACGTTAAAAATATTATTTTTTCATCGAGTGCGACTGTATACGGAGAGGAAAATCCAGTACCTTATTTTGAAACGATGAAAAGAGGCGTGTGTACAAATCCATACGGCTGGACTAAAGCTATGATGGAGCAGATTTTTGAAGATGCCGCAAAAGCTGATGATGAACTTTCTGTTATTCTGCTGAGGTATTTCAATCCCATAGGAGCCCATGAAAGCGGACTTATCGGTGAGGACCCACAGGGAATCCCCAATAATCTTATGCCGTATGTTTCACAAGTTGCCGTTGGTAAACGTGAATGCCTTACGATTTTCGGGAATGACTACCCTACTCCGGACGGCACTTGCACGAGGGACTATATTCACGTTACAGACCTTGCAATAGGTCACGTTAAAGCAATTGACTATATTATGAAAAACAAATGTGTTGAAATTTTCAATCTTGGCACGGGCAAGCCGTATAGCGTTACTGAAATTGTCAATACTTTTGAGAAAGTCAACGGTGTGAAAGTAAATCATGTGTACGGTGCAAGGCGTGAGGGCGATTTAGCTGAATGCTATGCAAATGCCGATAAAGCGTTGAAAATTCTTGGCTGGAAAACAAAACGTACTCTTGAGGATATGTGCCGTGATTCGTGGAATTGGCAGAAAAATAATCCCAACGGATATAATAAGTAACAGTAATACTGCACAAAAATACTGCTTGATTTTTGTGTGAAATATCAAAAAATAAAAACGGCGGATTTATTCAGGAAATCCGTCGTTTTGCGTTTTATTTATATAGCAAAGTTATTTTTCTTGTTCAGCAAGCGGAAAAGTATTACAGCAATGAAAGCAGTAAGAAATTCCGCAATAGGGAATGTTGACCATACAAGCCACGAACCAACAGAGAATTTTGTTATAAATATCACGAAAAGCCACGCAACAGGGAGAATAAATATAAGTTGCCTCAGAATTGATATTATAAGCGATTCCCTACCGCCGTCAAGTGCCTGAAAAATCCCTTGAAATGCAATGTTAGTCCCTGCAAATATGAAACTGATTGAAATAATCCGCATAGCACTGATGAACAATGATTTTGTTTCGCCCGACATACCGAAAAGTTTAGCGAAAGGCGAGGCGAATAACTCAATTATGAGAAGTCCTGCTGTCATTATGACGAGTGTATAAATTATCCCGTATTTTACGCCGTTTTTTATGCGTTCCTGATTTTTCATACCGTATGAATACGATACTATCGGAGTAATTGCGTCACGTAAACCGAAAGCGGCGAATAATACAAATTGCTGTACTTTGTAATACAGACTGTATGCTGTAACCATTGAATCGCTGATATTCCCTAAAATAATGTTCATTCCGTAGGTCATAACGGACATAAGAGCCTGCGCAATGATAGCGGGAATACCTATTGAATAAATCTGTTTTATTACAACGAAAGACGGCTTGAAATGTGAAAATTTTATTTTTATATCAGTATTGAATTTCATATGGAAAATCAATGCAAGCAGGCACGAGAAAATTTGTCCTGCAACAGTAGCATAAGCTGCACCTTTTACGCCGTATTCCCTGACACCGAAAAGCCCGTAAATCATAACAGGGTCAAGAATCATATTCAGTACAGCACCTGCAATTTGTGCGATTGTGGAGTACACTGAATGACCTGCTGATTGCAGGAGTTTCTCGAAAATTGAGAAGAATACAATTCCGAAAGAAAATATGCAGCATATTTGCAGGTAATCCACAGCCATTGCCGTACTGATTTCATTTGAATGTTGACTTGAAATATACGGTTTTACGCCGAAAAATCCGAATATTACGAATACAATGAAAATCAGCAGAGCCATAAAAAGGGCGTTTTGTGCGGCGATACCGGCACGTTTTTTATCACCTTGACCGAGGCATTTTGCAGCGAGAGCGTTCACACCGACACCCGTACCTATTCCGACCGCAACCATAAGCATTTGCACGGGAAAAGCAAGTCCGAGAGCAGTAAGAGCATTTTCGCCATTTTCTTTCATGTTCGAAACAAAAGCACTGTCAACTATATTATATACCGCCTGAAGCACCATTGAAAGAATCATCGGTATGCCCATAGAGAGCATAAGTTTGTTGACGGGCATTGTCATCATTTTGTCCTGTTGATTTGTTTTCTGCATAACACATCACTCCTTAATTAAAAATAAAAATAAAAAAGTGTGGCAGGACTACGATTGGATTTACGCAGTCTTGCCACACATCTTGATAATATTATAAAACTTTTTTTGAATTTTGTCAAGGGTGATTCTGCACAAAAAAATTCAACTGATTAAAAAAGTAAATCATAGAAAAATTGTTCTGATACTTTATTTTTATGAAATAGTGTGCTATAATATAAATATACTACTGAAAGGCGTGATTTTTATGGAACAGTTCAGACTTCATTCAGGGTACGCACCGGCAGGCGACCAGCCTCAGGCTGTTGAAAAGCTCGTGAACGGCTTGAAATCGGGTAAAAAGGAGCAGATACTTCTCGGCGTAACGGGTTCAGGTAAAACTTTTACTATGGCGAATGTGATTGCGCAGATAAACAAGCCTACTCTTGTACTTGCCCACAACAAAGTGCTTGCATCGCAGTTATGTGCTGAATTTCGGGAATTTTTCCCTGAAAATGCGGTTGAGTACTTTGTATCATACTATGATTACTACCAGCCTGAAGCGTATATTGCAAGTACAGACAGTTATATTGAAAAAGTATCGTCTATAAATGAGGAAATAGACAAACTTCGCCATTCTGCCACTACTGCTCTTGCTGAACGCAAAGACGTTATAATTGTATCAAGCGTATCGTGTATATATTCTCTTGGCAGTCCTGAAGAATACCGTGCAAATGTAGTTTCAATCAGGCAAGGTATGGAAAAATCCCGTGAACAGCTTATTGCTGAACTTATTAAAATCCGCTATGAGAGAAATGACATTGCATTTGAGCGGAACAGATTCCGTGTGAGGGGTGATGTTCTGGAAATTTTCCCTGCAAAATCGAGTGATACGGCGATAAGAGTGGAATATTTTGGCGACGAAATAGACAGGATTTCGGAGATAAATGCGGTTACAGGCGAAGTAAAGGCGACTGTATCCCATGCAGCGATTTTCCCGGCATCGCACTATATCATAAGCGACAAGAAAATAGATTCCGCCTTGAGGGAACTTGACAGGGAACTTGCGGAGCGTATTGACTTTTTCCAACGCAATAACAGGCTGATAGAGGCGCAGCGTATTGAAGAACGTGTTCATTACGATATGGAAATGATACGTGAATTAGGCTATTGCAATGGTGTTGAGAATTATTCCCGTGTATTATCAGGCAGACCTGCCGGAAGTACTCCGCTGACGCTTTTTGACCATTTCCCCGATGATTTTCTGTTGATTGTTGACGAAAGCCATGTTACGTTACCGCAAGTGCGTGCGATGTACGCAGGTGACAGGGCGAGAAAAGAAAATCTTGTTGAATACGGGTTCAGATTACCGAGTGCATTTGATAACAGACCGCTTAATTTCGAGGAATTTAATCAAAAAATAAATCAGGCGATTTATGTCAGCGCAACTCCGGGGCAGATTGAGCGTGAAAAAACTGATGTAATTGTTGAACAGCTTATCCGCCCGACAGGTCTTGTTGACCCTGAAGTCATTGTCAAGCCGACAACAGGACAGATTGATGACTTGTATTCAGAAATAAATAAAAGAGTTGACAAAAAAGAGCGTGTACTTATTACGACACTCACGAAGAAAATGGCAGAAGATTTAACTGCTTATTACGAGGAAATGGGCGTAAAAATCCGTTATATGCACCATGATATTGATACAATAGAGCGTATGGAAATTATCAGGGATTTGCGGAACGGTGTATTTGACGTACTTGTAGGGATAAATCTTTTGCGTGAAGGGCTTGATATTCCGGAAGTAAGTCTGATTGCGATTCTTGATGCAGATAAAGAGGGTTTTTTGCGGAGTGATACGTCTCTGATACAAACTATAGGGCGAGCTGCACGTAATGCTAACGGGCAAGTTATAATGTACGCTGACAGTGTTACAGGTTCTATGGAGCGTGCTATAACTGAAACTGAACGCCGTAGGAATTTGCAGATAGCATTCAACGAGGAACACGGTATAATCCCGAAAACTATTATAAAAGAAGTACGCAATGTGCTTGAAATCACATCTAAGGCGAAAGTTGAAACGAAAACAGGTAAAAAGAAGATGTCTGTTGCAGAAAAGCAGCAGCTTATAGAGAGGCTTACCGTTGAAATGAAAAATGCGGCGCAGATGCTTGAATTTGAACACGCTGCATATTTGCGTGACAAGATAAAAGAGTTAAAAGGGGAATGATTATGAAATACACGAGGGAAATTATTGAAGAAGATTTCCGCAGAAAAGAAAAAATTAAATATATATTTTTCTGGGGAAATACTCCGTCATATGACGGGAGTATAACTAAAACGTGCTTAAGTCAATGGTTCGATTGCCGTTTTACCGTTGACGGCGTGGAATATTCAACAGCAGAACAGTATATGATGGCACAAAAAGCACTTCTTTTCGGTGACGAAAAAATATATGCCGAAATTATGAATGCTGTTCACCCAAAGCAATTCAAGGAACTCGGGCGCAGAATATCGGGCTTCAGCGAGGAAATCTGGAATCAGCGCAAGACAGATATTGTCATAAAGGGGAATATAGCTAAATTTTCGCAGAACGAAAAGTTAAAATATTTTCTGCTGAATACTAACAAGCGTGTACTTGTTGAGGCAAGCCCCTATGATAAAATCTGGGGAATAGGTATGGATTACAAAGACACAAGATGTGAAAATCCGACTTTATGGAATGGCGAAAATCTGCTTGGTTTTTGTCTTATGGAAGTAAGGGATATTATAAAGTGAGGTTAGTTAAATGACTGATAAAATAATTATAAAAGGCGCAAGAGTAAATAACCTGAAAAATATTGATGTTGAAATTCCACGTGATAAGCTGATTGTAATGACAGGCTTGTCAGGTTCGGGGAAATCATCTCTTGCATTTGATACGATTTATGCGGACGGTCAGAGGCGTTATGTGGAAAGTCTATCCTCGTATGCACGTATGTTTCTCGGACAAATGGAAAAGCCTGATGTTGACAGTATAGAGGGACTTTCCCCGGCAATTTCGATTGACCAGAAAACGACTTCAAAAAATCCACGTTCAACAGTCGGCACTGTTACGGAAATATATGACTATCTCCGTTTGCTGTATGCAAGAATCGGTATACCGCATTGTCCTATATGCGGACGGGAAATTTCTCAGCAGACTATTGACCAGATGGTTGACAGAATAATGTCACTGCCTGAAAAAACTAAAATCAGAATTCTTGCGCCGATAGTCCGCAGACGTAAAGGGCAATACGCAAAAGAACTTGAATCCGCAAGAAAATCGGGATTTATACGTGCAAGGATTGACGGGATAGACTATGAACTCACGGAAGATATAAAACTCAACAAAAATAAGAAGCACGATATTGAAATTATTGTTGACCGTCTTATAATCAAGGAGGGCATTGAAACACGTCTTACGGACAGTCTTGAAACTGTTTTCAAATTAACGGACGGACTTGCAATTGTCGATGTAATTGACGGTGAGGAAATGCTTTTTTCGCAGAATTTCGCTTGTCCTGAACACAATATCAGTATCGGTGAACTTGAACCGGTTGTATTTTCTTTTAACAATCCTATGGGAGCTTGTCCGAAATGTACAGGTCTTGGAATGTTCAGGCAGATAGAGGCGAAAACAATTGTTCCGAATAAAGACTTGTCAATTTTAGACGGTGCTATAACTGCACACGGCTGGA
The DNA here is from genome assembly GCA_947624295.1 of uncultured Ruminococcus sp. Taxonomy (GTDB): domain Bacteria; phylum Bacillota; class Clostridia; order Oscillospirales; family Ruminococcaceae; genus Ruminococcus. The sequence goes on from CANQJV010000010.1 coordinate 33,982, forward strand.
ATAGTCTTGATGAAACGTCAATTGCAATGATATATTACAAGGCGATTTCGAAAAAATATAAGATACCGCTTGATGTACCTGTAAAAGAATTAACAAAAGAACAGCTTGATATTTTCCTGTACGGTACAGGCGACGAAACGCTTGAACTCCGCCGGCCTGAATCTTTGGGAGGAGGTAAATATAATGCACCGTTTGAGGGAGTAATCCATAATCTTGAAAGGCGATACAGGGAATCGGGAAGTGACTACGCAAAAGTTGCGATTGAGGAGTGTATGACGGAAACGCAATGCCCTGAATGTAAGGGGAAACGCTTGAAACCTGAATATCTTGCTGTAACAGTCGGCGGTAAAAATATAAGTGAATTAACAGATATGTCCGTGCGTGATGAACTTGAATTTTTCAACAATCTGACTTTATCCAAACACGAAAAATTCATAGGCGAAAGGATTATCAAAGAAATAAAAGAGCGTCTTGGATTTCTGAGCAGTGTAGGTCTTGAATATCTCACGCTTTCACGTTCATCGGGTACGCTTTCGGGCGGAGAAAGCCAGAGAATACGCCTTGCAACTCAAATAGGCTCGTCACTTGTGGGAGTGCTGTATATTCTTGATGAGCCGAGTATAGGGCTTCATCAGCGAGATAACGATAAACTCATTGCGACACTCAAACGACTGCGTGATTTAGGCAATACTCTTATAGTTGTGGAACATGATGACGATACAATGCTTGCGGCTGACTATATTGTTGACATAGGTCCGGGAGCAGGTATAAACGGCGGAGAAGTTGTATTTTCGGGGACTGTTGACAAGCTGATGAAATGCAGGAAATCTATTACAGGGCAGTATCTCAGCGGTAAGAAAAAAATACCTGTACCTGCGGAAAGACGTGAGGGAAACGGCAAATTTCTGACAATCAAGGGCGCAAAAGAACATAATCTTAAAAATATTGACGTTAAAATCCCGCTTGGCGAATTTATATGTGTTACAGGCGTTTCGGGCAGTGGTAAATCGTCCCTTGTCAATGAGATTATATACAAGCACCTTGCTGCAAAATTAAACCGTGCGAAAACTTTTGCGGGTGAGTTCAGGGAAATAGAGGGTCTTGAAAATCTCGATAAAGTTATTTGTATTGACCAATCGCCTATAGGACGTACTCCCCGTTCGAATCCTGCGACTTATACGGGCGTATTCACTGATATACGTGATTTGTTTGCTAAAACTCCCGATGCAAAGGCAAGAGGTTATACGAACGGACGTTTCAGTTTCAACGTCAAGGGCGGACGGTGTGAGGCTTGTGAGGGCGACGGTATCATCAAAATAGAAATGCACTTTTTACCTGATGTATACGTACCCTGCGAAGTATGCAAAGGTAAACGCTATAACCGTGAAACGCTGGAAGTCCACTATAAAGGTAAATCAATTTACGATGTGCTTGAAATGACCGTTGATGAAGGTGTTGGATTTTTCGAGCATATCCCGAAAATTGCCCGTAAATTGAAAACTTTGCAGGAAGTAGGTCTTGGGTATATCAAAATAGGTCAGCCTGCAACGACTCTTTCGGGCGGTGAAGCACAACGTGTTAAACTTTCGACGGAACTTTCAAAGCATTCAACGGGGCAAACTATATATATCCTTGATGAACCGACGACGGGACTTCATACAGCGGACGTGCATAAGTTGATAGACGTACTGCAAAAGCTGACAAATCAGGGGAATACAGTGCTTGTAATTGAACACAACCTGAATGTTATAAAATCGGCTGACCATATTATAGACTTAGGACCTGAAGGCGGTGACGGCGGAGGAACTATAGTTGCGGAGGGAACTCCCGAACAAGTTGCGGAGTGCGAAGAATCGTATACGGGGAAATATCTCAAAAAATACTTGTGATATAATCTGAATCAGGAGGTGATTTTTGTGAATGACAGCCAGATGACTTCACATCTTTTCAGGAACAGGGAAAACGGGTTCAGTTATGCGCCGTTTGACCGTGAAACTGCATTTTATGAGAGCATATGTTCGGGGAATATCGAACTTGTGAAAATGTTTGCGGCACCGCTTTGTTGTGAGGGATGCGGTACTTTAAGTAAAAACTATTTGCAGAATCTGAAATATCATTTTACAATATCAACGGCACTTATTGCACGTTTCTGCGTCAACAGCGGTATGACACCTGAGGAGGCTTACAGTATAAGTGACATATATATAATGAAAGCTGACGAGTGTACGCAAGAGGACGAAATACGTGCTATTCATTCAGCGATGATAGAGGATTACACACTTAAAATGAAACGTGTAATGAAAGAGAATGTGTATTCCAAAAGGATAGTATGTGCTATAGATTATATAAGCGAACATCTTCATAGCCGTATCAGGATTGAGGAAATAGCTGAACATCTGCAAATAAATCCCGCTTATCTCTCAAGGGCTTTCAAGGCGGAAACGGGTATGACTTTTACTGATTACGTCAACCGCAAAAAAGTTGAGGAGGCAGTCGGACTTCTCAGCTATTCCGAATACAGCGACCTTGAAATAAGTAGTCTGCTTTGTTTCAGTTCGCAGAGCTATTTTATTAAAATTTTCAAGAAATACATTGGTATGACACCAAAGGAATATAAACAAAAATACAGATTCAATGATTAACTATTGTGAACAGGGTAACAGCTTGTGAAATCGCCTGGTTTGTTGATTTTTGCCAAAAGTCAAGAGGGAAATATATTTATTATGACGAAAATAATTATCATATGCAACAATTTATTTGTTTTATGACACTTTATATTCAGGAATTTTATGAAAATGTGATATTTGTATTTTGGAATACAGCACAAAATCCGAAAGCTGTAACTCAAGAAAATTGTCTGTTTGCACAAATTTTTGAGTTAAAAAGTAAATAATGTTGCCCTGTTCTTGTAAAAAAATACATTGACTTTTTTATAGTGATGATGTATAATAAAATTAGTTATAAAAATGTCCCCTCTTGTTACAATCAGCGAATGTACTATTAAGGGCGGAGGAGATGAAAAATAACGGCTTTGTTCAATTTTTTTGGAAAGTGACGTTATATTTATATTTTGAAATTCTGACAACAGGAGGATTACAATGCAAAAAAATAAAAAAGCGTTTATCAGTGCATTTGCTGTTGCTTTAAGCCTTACAGCTCTTATCCCTGTATCGGCATCAGCAGATGAAACAGATGTTCAGTATACTTCAGAGTGGGTTACTGACGAAAACGGCAGAAGATTTTATTACGATGAATCAGGCGAATTTGTAACAGGTGAACAGGAAATAGACGGCGAAATGTATCTTTTTTCCAAAAACGGCGTACAGAAAACAGGTTGGCGTACTGTAGGCGGTTCACGGAAGTACTACGATGTCGAAACAGGTGAACCTGTTTACGGCTGGCTTGAATATTGCGGAAAACAGTACTACATAGAAAAGAAAAGCAATTCCAAACAGACCGACTGCATAACTGAAAACGAGGACGGAGAACTTGTTCTCCTTAACGAGAAGGGCAGTGTAATGATTGGCACGGGTATGACGGAATTTCAAGACGACTTTTATTTTGTAGGCGATGACGGTACGCTTGCTACAGGAGAAACTGTTATTGACGATGTGACGTATATTTTCGATGATACGGGGAAATGCTGTACAGGTTGGCAGGACGTTTCAGGTAAAAAATATTACTATAATCCTGATACTGCGGAGCCTGTATTTGGTCTGTTTGAACTTGACGGCAAATGCTACTATATCGATAAAAACAGCGGTATGTGTACAGGTGTTGCTGAAATTGACGGCTTGCAATATGTTTTCGATGAAAAAACGGGCGAAATGAAATATGGTTGGCAAAATGTTTCAGGTAAAAAATATTACTATAACCCTGATACTAAAAAGCCTGTATTTGGTCTGTTTGAACTTGATGGCAAATACTACTATATCGATAAAGAAAACGGTATGTGTACAAGTGTTGCGGAAATCGACGGAGTGGATTATCTTTTCAACGAACAGACAGGCGAAATGCAATATGGTTGGCTTGATATAAACAATAATATAAGATATTTCTATAGTGATGCGACTTACGCAAAAGGTCTGACTGAAATTGACGGCGAAAAGTATGTTTTCAGTGATAACGGCGTTATGTGCAAAGGTTTTGCTGAATGCGACGGTAAAAAGTACTATCTTGACAATGAAAGCGGAAAAGTTCTCACGGGTAAACTGCTGATTGACAACAAGAAATACTATTTTGCTGAGGACGGCTCTATGCAATTTGGTTGGGTCACGATAGGAGAGGAAAAATATTACCTTACTGATGACGGCACTGCTGCTTCAGGAATCACTGAAATTGACGGTAAAAAATACTATTTCAATGCTGATACAGGCGTAATGATGACCGGAAGGCTACTCATCAACAACAAAAAATATTACTTTGCCGGTGACGGTTCTATGCAGTTCGGTTTACAGGAAATTGACGGCGAAAAGTATTTCTTTGATAAAAACGGCGAAATGGCTACGGGATTACAGGAATCAGGCGGTAATAAGTACTATTTCAACCCGTCAAGCGGTAAAATGGAGAAAAACAAGGTCATTGACAATAAAACTGCTCTTGCAAAAGACGGGAAAGTTGTTGAAATGTCAGCAGTACAGAAAAGAGCGCAGACTATAATCAACTCCACGGGAATAAACGTTAACAATATTTTCAACTACGTCCGCAACAACAACAAATACAGCTACATAGAAAATACACGTTCGCTCTCGAATATAGAGGCAAAAGGCTGGGGATACTTCGCAAATTACGCTCTTAATAACCGTTTTGTCGTGTGCTACTACTTTGCGGCTGTAACTGATTTGCTCTATAAACAGGCAGGTTATGAAACACGTATTGTTTACGGTACAGGAACGCATACAACTGACCACTACTGGAATCAGGTCTATGTCAACGGACAGTGGCTTAATTACGATACCTGCAACGGCTATTGCGGTGTTTCTGATGCTTATCTTAAATCGCTGACATATACGTGGACGCAATTTGTTTATGCATCTTACTATTGATAAAGATAAAGAGATAAAGAGAAAAAAAGGAGATAAAATTAAAATGAAAAAATCAGCATTATTTGCTTTTATTATTGTATTAACTGCTTTTTCTGCTATTTCTTGCGGAAATGAACCGGATTCGGACAGTTCTGTAACTATCGATTTACCGGGAGTTACTACGGAATCAGAATCAGAATCTGAACCTGAAACAGAATCAGATTCTGATTCTGAAACTACAACTGATACTGAATCAACATCAGAACAGACTACATCAGGCAAATCAACTAAAACTACAGCTGTATCAACTGAAATCCGCACAAAAACTACAAAAGAAGTTGTTACGGAAAAAGTTACAGAACCTGAACAACAACAGGAAGTCACTGAAGCTCCGCCTGTTGAAACGCCTGAACCGCCTGTTGATGAACAACCACAAACTGAACCCCCCGCAACTGAACCGCCTGTAGTTCAGCAGGTACAATTCAGTATTGATAACCTCGATAACAGTGCTGTTGATATTGTTACAGCACTTGGCGATGCTGTTGACGTACAAAACGCTACAGGTTGTCTTGCTAACGGTGCAGACCAGAGAATTTATATATATGACGGCTTGCAAATCTCGTGCTATATGAACGGTGATACGCCGTATATATACGAAATCGACATAACAAACAGTAACTATTCAACATCAGGCGGAATTACTGTCGGAAGTATGCGTGCGGACGTTGAATCAGCTTACGGAACAGGCGAGGAAAGCGGTAATTACGTCATTTACTACAGCGATAACAAGGAACTTGATATAGAATACGACGGCGATAATGTTAAATCAATTATATTCTATATGAATCTCTAAGGAGGAAAAATGGTTTTCAGCAGTCCTGTATTCCTTTTCGCATTCCTTACAGCAGTATACATATTATACAGAATAATCCCCACAAAAACACTCAAAAATATACTTCTTCTTGTATTCAGCCTGTTATTTTATACTTACGGCGAATCAAAAGCAATTCTGCTTATGATTATTTCGATAGCCGTGAATTATATATTCGGGCTTGCGATGACCAATAAAAACAAATTCCGTAAGCCTGTACTTGTATGTGCAGTTACAGTGAACCTGCTTATCCTCGGTATATTCAAATACGCTGGTTTCGGAGCAGGTCTGCTGGGGATTACTCTCCCGCATATCGCCTTGCCGATTGGTATATCATTTTATACATTTCAGGCAATGTCATATGTGATTGATTCGTACAGAAATCCCGAATATATCCAGAAAAATCTGTTCAAACTCGCCTTGTATATCACATTTTTCCCGCAACTCATTGCAGGTCCTATTGTTAAATATTATGACTTTGCTAATCAGATTGACAACAGGGAAATTACTCCGCAGAAAACAGCTCAGGGTATAAGGCGGTTTATAACGGGACTTTCGAAAAAATTGTTTATCGCTGATACTATGGCATTTACAGCTGATTACGTCTATGGACTTGATACAGCTGATTTGTCAGTACCGCTTGCATGGCTTGGTGCTGTATCATACTTATTTCAGATTTATTTTGATTTCAGCGGTTACAGTGATATGGCAATAGGACTTGGTATGATGTTCGGATTCAATTTCCGTGAGAATTTCAATTATCCCTATATATCGCAAAGTATGCAGGATTTCTGGAGAAGATGGCATATTTCGGTTTCGACGTGGTTTAAGGAATACCTCTATATTCCGCTTGGCGGTAATCGTAAAGGGAAATTCCGTACAGCTGTAAACAGATTGATTGTATTTTTCTGTACAGGTCTATGGCACGGCGCAAGCCTTAATTTCATCGTATGGGGACTTATCAACGGTGTATTTATGATGACGGAATCAGTAACAAAGCCCGAAAAATGGCTGAGACCGTTCAGGCACATATACACAATGCTTATAACTATCCTTGCATTTGTATTTTTCAGGGCGGAAGATTTACCGAAAGCGTGTAAATTCATTGGTCATATGTTCTGTCCGTCAGGGGATTCAGTTCAGACAGCAATGTTTATGAGTATGCTTAATCCAATGTATATTCTTACGTTCGCTCTTGCAATTGTATTTTCTATGCCTGTAGTGAGGATTGCAGGCGAAAAGGCAAATACAGGGAAATCGGCTGAAATATGCGAATTTGGTTCATATGCCGTATCAATTGTACTCCTTTTATTATGTATACTGACTCTCTCCGCAAATACTTACAGTCCGTTTATTTATTTCAGGTTTTAGGCGGTATATGCAATGAAAAAAGATAAATTATTTAAGATTTACTCAGCGATTTTTATAGGAATATGCCTTGTGCCGTCAATCTGTATGCCTTTTGTTGAAACTGATTCGGCTGAAAAAAGAAAATTGTCTGAATTTCCGTCAGTTAAAACAGAAAATGAAGAACTTAACTTTGAATTTTTTGACCAGTTTGATACGTGGTTTTCGGAACATTTTGCTTTCAGACAGCAGTTTGTAAACGCTGACAGCAGAATTAAATCCGCAATCACAATGACTTCACCTGATAAAAATGTTATCATTGGCGAGAATGGTTGGCTGTATTACGGCGATACTACGGACGATTTCCTCAATATAAACACGTTGGGCAACCGTGAAATTAAAAATATCGCCCATAATTTGCGAATGATTGACGAATATTGCAAAAATAACGGTGCGGAGTTTATATTTTTTTCTGCTCCGAACAAAAATTCCATTTACCCCGAAAATATGCCGTTTAACTATATTCCTGCCAATGCTTGCAATAATTATACGCTCCTTTCAGCTGAAATTGCAGGAGAGAATTTCTGGCTTGATATGAAGTCCTCCCTGTTGAACGCAAACGCAAGTGTACCGCTGTACCACAAAACTGATACTCACTGGAATAATCTTGGGGCTTATGCAGGTCATACAGAGATTATGACGAAATTAGGCGAAAATCCTTGCAGTGCAGGTACTCAGTGGTATACGGAAAATGACAGATTGGGTGACCTTGCGCAAATGATTTACCCTATTGAAAAAGCAAAAGATACGCAGATATATAATGACTACGAGTATTCCTATGTGTATAATGGGCATTTCAGAGGGCTTGACGATTTAACTATAAATACAACTAACGAAAATGCAGACGGTGAACTTATTATGTTCCGTGACTCATACGGTGAAGCTATTTTGCCATATATGGCGGAATGTTTCAACAGTGCGGAATTTTCGAGAGTTGTCCCTTACCGCCTGAACAATATTGAAAACAAAACAGTTGTTCTTGAAATTGTTGAGAGAAATCTGGGCGATTTACAGAAATACGCTCCTTTAATGCCTGCTCCTGTTGCCGATATTTCGGGAATTTCAGCTGAAATATACAGCGGTGATGATGTTGTCATAAAGACGGCTGAAATTAACGGATATACTCATATTTACGGCGTTTTGCCCGATGATTTTTTTTCGGACGATGATAACAATATTTTCGTTGAAACAGGCGGAGTAACTTACAAGGCTTTCAACTGCTTTGAAGATAAAGACCTTGATTGTGAGGGCGAACATAGCGGAAATGGATTTTCGTTATATATTCCCGCTGAAAAAGTAATTGATGATATAAAAATAACTGTTGTCGGTTCAAACGGCAAGGCAGTTGTTTCAAATTAAAAAATTTGATTAGAGGTATTTTTATGAGACATTTTAGTTTAATATCTGCTGTTGTGCTGACTTTCATGACAGTCCCCGTAAATATGACATCTTCCGCTGTTGACAGCGCAGTACAGCAAACTCCCGTATATCAGGAATTTGACGAAAATGAGGTGAATGGTGCTGTTATCGTCAATGTACCACAAAATTCAACGGCTGACGTGCTTATAACATTCACTTCCCCTGAAGTAACTGATGAACCGTATTATAATTCGCACTTACAAGGCGGAAAATCGTACAGTTTTGAGATTGAGGGCAGGGATAATACTGAACTTGATTACAGGGATTACACACTCAGCATTGAACTTACAGGCGGAGAATATAATATTACATCGTCGGATTTTGTTGAGGAAATAACTGTTCCCGATGTAAACGACAATCCCGACAGTTATGTTGAATATGTTTATAATTTCACGATTGACGGCGAAGAATCTGATAATGAATTTGATATTGTTTCGCAAAAAGATACTGAAAAAAATATCGCTGTTCATCTGGAAAATATCACATTGGGCGATATTGACGGTAATAAAATTGTTGATGCTACTGACGCTTCACGTGTTCTTACGGAATATTCCCTTTTGTCAACTGGCAGTGAACCGGAATTTAATTCAAGGCAGAAATTACAAGCTGATGTAAATAAAGACGGTAATATAAACGCAAGTGATGCGTCAAAAATACTCGAATACTATTCTAAAAATTCCACCGGCGGTAATGCTACGTGGGAATAATTGAGGTGATTTTTTTATGAATTTACACGGATTCAGTATAATAAATAAACGAAAATCAGGCGATGCTGAATTTATTATGATGTGCCACGAAAAAACAGGCGCAAGACTTGCGTGGCTGAATAACAAGGAAGAAAACAAATTGTTTTCGATTTCGTTCAAAACAGTGCCTGAAGATGATACAGGCGTATTCCATATACTCGAACACTCTGTTTTAGGCGGTTCCGAACACTACCCCGTAAAAGAACCTTTCCTCTATATGCTGAAAAGTTCAATGAATACGTTCCTTAACGCAATGACTTTCCCCGATAAAACGATGTTTCCTGTTTCAAGCAGAAATAATACCGATTTTATGAATCTTACTAAAGTATATCTCGATGCCGTTTTCAAGCCCGAAATATACACTAATCCGAACATTTTCTATCAGGAAGGTCATCATATTGAGTATCACGCTGACGGCGATATACCGTCTTATAAAGGCGTTGTATTCAATGAAATGAAAGGCGTTGTATCTTCCGTACACGAACGCACGGAATCTGAAATTATGACGATGCTTTTCCCTGAAAATTGCTATCGTTTTGAGTACGGCGGACTTCCTACAGCTATCCCCGACCTTACAAATCAGCAGTTCATTGATACGCATAAACGTTTCTATCACCCGTCAAATGCCTATATATGGCTTGACGGTGATGTTGATATAGAATCAGTCCTTGAATTGATTGACAGTTACCTTGCGGAATACGATAAAAATGATTGGTTACCTGAAATTCCTTTGCAAAAGCCTGTAAATTCGGAAAAAACTGAATACTATGAGATTTCGCCGGAGGAATCCGAAGAAAATCAGACTCATCTTGCTATCGGGAAAATCCTCGCATCATGGCAGGAACGTGAAAAAGTTTTCGCTTACTCCGTACTTTGTGAGGCTCTTACAGCTTCAAATGATTCTCCGTTCAAACGTGCTGTTCTCGATACAGGAATGTGCCTTGACGTTGAATTATCGCTGTCTGATAATATTTTACAGCCGTTCGGAATACTCCGCATAAATAATATTGATAAGGATAATAAAGACAAAATCCTGACTTCTGTTAAAAATATTGTCAGTGATATTGTTGCAAACGGTATCGGTCACGAAATTCTATCAGCCTCTATAAATAGGGAAGAATTTAATTTCCTTGAGGGCGATGAACCTCAAGGTCTTACACGCTGTATCAATGCTATGTCATCATGGCTGTACGGCGGTGACCCTATGCTTTATATCGACTGTCAGGACGTTTTCGAAAATCTCAGAGAAAAAATTGATACAGGCTATTTTGAAAATCTTTTATCAGAATGGTTGCTTGACGAAAACGGCAGAGCTGTACTTTGTATGATACCGTCACATACTTACGGTGACGAACAGAAAAAAGCAGAACAGCAACGCCTTGATAATGAAATCGCAAATATGAGCGACAAAGAAAAATCTGAACTTATTGAGTTGAACAGACAACTTGACGAGTGGCAGAAAAATCCTGATTCCGCTGAAAATATCGCTAAAATCCCCGTGCTTTCACTGTCGGAAGTAAGCGAAAATCCTATTGACTACAAAACAGTTGAATCATTTACGGACAGTGTTAAAATTTTTAATCACCCTGCTAAAAACAAGGGTATTATTTCTATGAATTTATGGTTTGATGTTTCGGATTTCAGCCGTGCGGAACTCGAAACACTCTCACTCATTGACAGGCTTATTTCTGAACTCCCTACGAAAAAATATTCAGGTATCGAACTTACTCAGCGGATTATTGACGTAATCGGTCACATAAATACCGATATATCCGCTTTCAGCAAGTCCGAATCACCCGAAAAATGCAAGGTCTATTTCAGCGTGAAATCACGTTTCCTTGCAAGGAATTTCATTCAGGCGCAGGAACTCATCGCTGAAATACTTACGGCGACAATCTACGATAATGCGGAAATTATAAGCGAAATTATCAAGCAGGATAAGGAGGAACTCCGACAGGATATTATTGCGGACGGTCATCGTTTTGCTATGAGGCGTGCAAGAAGTACAATGTCAGCGGAATCGGCTGTTGCTGAACTCGTAAACGGCTTTGAATCGTATAAATTCATACGTGAAATTGACGACAGCAAAATCAGCGGAATTATCTCCGATATTACAAGCATTGCAGAACGTGTGTTCTGTAAAGCAAGACTTACGGCAAGCATAACTTCTGTTGAGGAAATTTCGCCTGAATCCCTTATAAATGCGCTTCCTGATGGCGAAAAAGTACAGTTGTCTGAACTCGAATTGTCTGCACTTGATATGGAATCCGCTAACGCTCAGGCTATCGTGATACCGTCAGGCGTATCGTATTCCGGAGCTGTTCTCGCTGAAAAAACTCGTGACAAAGCTCTGTGGGACGTTCTTTCAACGCTCCTGACCTATGAGTACCTCTGGAACGAAGTCCGTGTAAAAGGCGGTGCTTACGGTACAGGTTCGGGAACAAATTTTCTCGGCGAAACTGCATTTTACTCATTCCGTGACCCGTCACCTTGCCGTTCAATCAACATATATGCTGAATCAGCCGATTTCATAAAAGATTATTGCGCTGAAAATCCTGATATTACGCAGTATATAATAAGTACTATTGCCCGTGGTGAACCTCTTATTTCAGACAGCGAATATGGTACTACTGCCGATATATTCCGTTTCAGAGGGACGGATTTCGAAGAACGTAAGAATATCCGCAAACGTATTCTGTCAATGAATTGCAATGACTTGCTTTCAGCAGTGCCTTACCTCGAAAATCAAGGCAGTTATTGCATAATCGGCTCTAAAAAAGCTGTTTCGGAATCGGGCAGGGATATTAAAATCCACGAGTTATAATTTTTACGCCCTATGAAAAAAAGATTTACTATTCCGCTGATAATTATTGCACTGTCAGCCGTTCTGACCGTTACAGGACGGCTTTCAAAAGGATTTGCGGACTTCTATGCTGATAATATTTTCCCTCTGATTTCGACTCCCTACGCATTTATCAGCGGACTTCTGCCCATATCTCTCGGCGAAATTATGATTATAACGGCGATTATTGCTGTAGCTTTAGGCATTCCTGCTACGATTGTATGCATAATTATCAAGAAAACACGCAAAAAAGCTGTTGAAATATCATTGACAACAGCTTTATGGATGCTTACTTTTGTAGTTGCTACGGAATCCCTGAATTGCTTTACTCTTTACGGCTGTACACGCTTTTCGGAACGTTTTTTCACTCCGCAGGAACACGATAACGATGAATTGAAACAAGTCTATTCACTGCTGATTGACGAGTGCAATGAACTTGCATTGCAGGTGCAGAGAGATGAACATAACCGTTTTGTGCTGACGATTGATGCGGTTGACGAGTGCAGGGAATCAATGAAAAAGGCTTCTGAACAATATCCGCAATTAAAAGGGTACTATCCGAAACCTAAGCCTGTTATGTTTTCGTTTTTTATGAGCCAGACGGGAACTGCCGGAATGTATATGCCGTTTTCTATGGAGGCTACGTATAATAATGATATGGTTGCCGAAAATATGCCTGAAGTCATTTGCCACGAGTACGCACATCTCAAGGGCTTTATGCAGGAAGATGAGGCGAATTTCATTTCGTTCATAGCAACTACCGGAAGTGCAAATGCAGAAGTCCGTTACAGCGGTTATCTTGAGGCACTTGAATATGTACACAATCAGATTTACGAAAATGAAATCGTATCAGGCTATGAACTTACGGACAAGATTTCGCAGGAAGTACGGAACGACTGGTTCAGATTTCTGCCCGAAAATTATTGGGAGGAAAATGAAGAAAAGGAAATTATCCCTACTGAAACAATTGACGCAGTCTATAATACAGCTTCTGATACGAGTATGAAACTCAACGGCGTTGAGGACGGTAACGCAAGCTATTCGAGAATGGTCAACTTACTGCTTGACTATTATTTTCCGCCTGAACAGTAGTTTCAGTCGGTACAGCAGTTTCTGTTGTTGAATTTGTTGACGGGATTTCTCCGCCTGATATTGCCGTTACTTCCTTGAAACTGATTTCAAGCAAGTTGTTAGGCATATCAAATGACGATATATTGCCGTTCCCGTCAACAGTGAGAATATAATCACCGCCGTCTGAATTACCTTGTATTTCAAGCATACCCTCGTTATCAGAGCCTTTTAACTCCTCTGAACGTGCATTTGTATCAACAGCATCAATCAGATTAACAAGCATTGCCTTGACAGGGAGAGCAGATTTAGGGACGGAAAAACTCAATCCCTTGTAACTTGCGCTGACATTCCCCTGACTGAAAGCAAGATTGACACCGCTTAGAGTGTTAGGCGAATCAAATTCAACTTCCCATTCGCTGTCGCCGTAACGCTTTATAGTACCCTCCGCATTGAGTTTATCAAGAGTGAGTGCTATTTTTGAACTGAACGGCGAATCAAGATTATTCTGCCTTGTCTGGACTGACTGCATAGGTGTTGAACACGAGGCAAGACAAAATGTTAATAAAATAAAAACGGACGAAAAAAGTTTTTTCATAATAAAAATCTCCTTAGATAATTTATGATTGACTTTGAACGTCCGTTTATTTTTTTAACTTAATTTTTCTTTGAGAGTTCTGAAAGCATCAGCAAGACAGTTAATCACATCTCGAGGTAACATCGCCTCCTGACCGAATTTCTCACAAGCCTCATCGCCTGCAAGACCGTGCATATAAACTCCGGCACAAGCAGCATCATATAGCGGAATATTCTGAGCAACAGTCGCTCCTATTATTCCCGAAAGAATATCACCACTACCACCTTTACTCATACCTGCATTGCCCGTGTGATTTGCGGAAGTCCTATGGCGGTCAGCAATAATTGTGCCTGCACCTTTGAGGACAACTGTAATATCATACTGTTCAGCGTATTTTTCGGCAACCATAATCCTGTTATCGTTTATCATTTGCGCATCACATTTCAGCAGACGTGCCATTTCACCGGGGTGAGGAGTGATTATAACGCCGGATTTCTTGTTCACTAATATTTCTATGTCCTGCGCAATGCAATTTATACCGTCCGCATCAATAATTACAGGAACTTCGGCATTTTGCACAATAAAGCGGACAATTTCCATAGTATCTTCAGTAACTCCCATACCTGAACCAATGACAACAGAACTTGCTTTTTCGAGAGCGTTCGCAAGTATATTTTCGTTGAACTTCATAAAGCCGTTTTCATCGCTTTCAAGCTCAACGAAAGTAGCTTCAGGGGCGAGTACTGAAACTGTATCGATACATTTTGCAACTGTCGCTAATTTTACAGTACCTGCACCGCTCCGCAATGCACCCAACACCGCAAAAGCTGCTGCACCACGCATTGACGAACTGCCTGAAATCACCAGCACACACCCGAAAGTACCTTTATGTGCATCACGTTCTCTTTTCGGAGGGAATCCCGCAAGACTATCTCTTTCAAGCCTGTAATATTCACGCTTGCTTTCAATTAAATCGTATGCCTGAAGCGGTATTCCTATGTCTGCAATCGTTATATTTCCGCAGAATTTTTTCAGCGGATATTGTGTCATTCCGAATTTCAGGCAGCCTAAACAAATTGTTTCGTCAGCCTTGAAAATACCTGTTGGAACCGTGCCTTTTGAGGCGTCCCCACCGCTTGGAATGTCAACCGCAATTTTATACGCACCTGTTCCAAACGAGAAAATTGTCATAAGTTCCTTGTCAAGTTCTCCCTTGAATCCCGTTCCGAAAACGCCGTCAACAAGAATATCAGCCGAAATTACAGCGTTTCTTATTTCTGAAATTCTTTCTTTTTCGCTTATCAGGATTTTTTCGAGAGAAGGGTCTGAAA
The DNA here is from genome assembly GCA_947624295.1 of uncultured Ruminococcus sp. Classification (GTDB taxonomy): domain Bacteria; phylum Bacillota; class Clostridia; order Oscillospirales; family Ruminococcaceae; genus Ruminococcus. Next base: position 49,267 of record CANQJV010000010.1, read on the forward strand.
TAGCCTCTTTGTCCTGAATTGTCATGTAGTCAAATCCTGATGCCCTTACAGCTGTACTTACATTTTCGCTTCTGTACCCTGTAATTATTTTAACTTTATCGGGCAACGCTGAAAAACATTCTTTTGCAAGGTCAGTTGACGGCGCATTGACGAGGTTAACGACAGTCACATTATATCCCCTGTAAACAAGAATATATGCGCTTGCGAAACAATCACCGCCATTATTCCCACGTCCTGCGAGGAAAACAACGTTTGTATCTTCAGGTTTTCTTTTTTCGTTGCCTGTGAGTTCAATTATACGTTCAGCAATTTTTTTACCGGCATTCTGCATAAGCATTTTTTTGGTAACGCCGAGTTTTTCGGACATATCCTCAATTGCAGACATTTGTTTTACAGTTACAACTCTCAATATACTCACTCCTTTTTCAAGTTAATTCTTAACTGCCGTGGCAGAAAGTTATTTATATTATCCAGCATTCTCTCGTCGGGACAGAATACAAGCCTTGTCTTGCCGTATTCCTCATGCTGAAAATCCGCATAATATTCGTGAGATTCGATATTATCAGTCGCATATACAATGGTCATATCATCAGTTTCTTCAGGGACGTTTAAGTCATATTTCCCGAAAGCCGTGAATTTGCTTATCTGCGTTGAAATCATTTCTTTTCGTTTAGATTTCGCAATAATTTTGTCAATATCAAGGTCGCCGTTGGTGAACGTATACTCATATTCGACTTTGTTGTTACGCTGATTGATATACGTCATTGAAATAGAAAAAACAGCAAGAATAATCCCGAGAAAAGCAAAAAATCCGCCGCTCCCGATAGTGAGGATTGATGTGACAATGAAAAAAACTGAAAGTATTATGCCGATAATAAGGGAAATCATATTCCTTGTTTTATCAGCTTTTGTTGAATGTTTTTCTATGAGTTGTTCTGCAAAATTATCCATATTATTACTCCCAATCTGAAAAATATATTTCTTTTAATAATATAATAACACATTTTTCAGAAAAAGTCAATAATTTTATTGAAATGTGATAGGGCTTGTTTGAACACGGAAATCAATTTTCAAAAAACATCTGTTTTGTAACAGTGTTTTTATAGCATTTTGACGAGTAATTTCATTCAAAATCATCTGAAAATGATTCTAATTCTAACATAAACCATATAAAATTAAAATAGTTAAATAATTTTATTAGCAAAATTGATTTCCGTTTTGTTTGAAAAATAAGAATTGCATAAAAATGTCATATATGGTATAATAAAAATATGATTAGACGATATGAAATTAAT
>CANQJV010000011.1 GCA_947624295.1 uncultured Ruminococcus sp.
CTGTTCTGCCAAGTTGTCTGTATCTCATAATTTATCACACCATTCAAAAGCATCGCCAGCTACTTCAACATCATCACGATTTTGAAATACAACCTCTTCCAGTTCACTACAAAAGGCAAATGCCTTAGACTCTATTTTTCTGACAGATTCGGGTATGAATATTTTTCTAAGGCTTTTGCACCTGAAAAAAGCCATTTCGGGAATGACTGTCAGTTTTTCGGAAATGTGAATTTCTGTCAGTCCGCAACAGTGTTCAAAAGCTCTCTTTCCCAAATTTTCAAGTTCGTCCGAAATATCTATACTTTCAAGACTTTTGCAGCCGCTGAACGCCTGTACACCGATACTCCGCACACCTTCAGCGTTCTTTACGATTTTAAGCCATTTGCTGTTTTGAAAAGCAGATTTTCCGATAACGGCAGTATCATACGAAAGCGTTATGCTTTCCAGAAGATTGCAATCCATGTACACCTCATCATCTATTTCTCTTATCCCATCGGGAAATACAAGGTCTTTTATGTTGCCCGTACTCTCTACAATAACGCCGTTTTCGTCCGTCTTGAAACAGTTTATGCACTCGGAGAAAATACGCCTTACAAGTTCGGGATAGTCCTTTTCCATAATATCAGTACAGCGTTCAAGTTTGTATACACTGCCGTCAGGACAGGTTATTTTTTTCAGATTTATGCAGTTCCTGAAAGCAAACGTGTCAATTGCAATGTGACTGTTTTTCAGCACCAGTTCTTTCAGGGAGACATTCCCCGCAAAAGCCCAACTGCATACCCGTTCGATATCATCGGTCAGCACGGCGATTTCTCCGCACTGAACGCCGTCTATCAGCATACCGTTCACGATATTGAATTTCGTACCGAGTTCCCTGCGCCTTTTTTCAAGCCAGCCCGTACCCCAAAATGTGAGCTTACCGCTATATCTGAAGCAATCGGGGAAAATAATATCTGTAGTTCTCAGACGATTCCTGAAAGCCTCGTCACCTGCGGAAACTATATCATCGGGAATGCGCACTCTCGCTGAATCGCCCTTATATTTTGAGATACTGTTTTTTTCGTATACCTCAAAACAAGAGTACACACTGCCGATGACTTCCTGAACCCGCAAAGGCAACAAGTTGTCAGCAGTATTTTTACTTTGAGAAAAGCAAGAAAAACTGTATTCTGTTCCGTCGAGGGCTATCTGTTCCGCAAAAGTACAGCCGAAAAATGCACCACTCTGAAACGACGTGTCTGAATCGAGAGCTATTTTTTTCAGTGCTGAACAGTCCGCAAAAGCATGGAAACCTAAAACTGCTTGTCTCAGCCCTATTTCTGTCAAACTGTCACAGCGTTCAAAAGCCCGTTCGCCGATTACTTTTATTTGTGACAAATCGATTTCCGCAAGAGCTGTACATTCGTCAAAACACCGCCAACCTATTTCCGTAACTTCGCATGAAAACTGTATTTTTTTCAGCGAGGAACACCCTGCAAACAGTTCATCAGGCAACACTGAAACTCCGCTTATCTCCGCCTTTTCAAGATGACGGCAGAATGAAAATGCACCCTTTTCTATTTTTCCCGCAAGCACCTTGATTTCACGCAATGACAGACATTTTTCAAAGGCATTTCTCTCAATTATGCAATCGGGGTTATTTATGACGACAGTTTCAAGATTTCTGCAACCTGAAAAGGCATATTTCCCGATAATCAGGGGCTTATCAAAAATCAGTTCCGTTATCGTATCATCATTGCAATGACTGTACGCAGATATGTCAGTTTCTCCGTAAATGCGTTCTTCTATGGGAATTGCAGGCGGTGTATCTGTTGCAAAGTCCGTCAGTTCAAGGCTTTTGCACCCTCTGAATACGGCAAATCCCACTTCTTTCAGTGTGGCAGGAATATTGAACCGTATCAGCTTTTTGCAGTTCTCAAAGGCACTCCGACGTATACTTTGCAGATTTTCCGACATGACAACAGTTTGCAGACGGACACAATTCCTGAAGGCATTTTCGTGAACCTCCCGAACCGTGTCACTCATTATGATACGCCTGATTTTTTCATTGTTCTCAAAACAACCCTCACCGATAATTTCCACGCCGTCAGGGATAGTAACACGCTCCTCACAACCCGTATAAGACATAAGTATTTTACCGCTGATATAGAAGCCACTCATGACTTGAAAGCCTATTTTTCGGACAATATATGGTGTGTTCTCCTTAACGGCTATCCCGCCAAGAAAATATATCTGCCCTTTGATAACGATATTTTTCAGATTACTGCACCCTCTGAATGCGCCATCATCAATGCATATATTCTCACTTTGCAATATAATCTGTTCAAGGTTAATGCAGTTGCCGAAAGCTTTGCTTTTTATACGCTCAAGGCTTTCCGGGAAAGTGATAGACACTATCCCCGTCTTGTTGAAAAAACAACTCTTTTCAATACAGCGTATTCCCTCCGGCAGTTCAAAAGATTTCAGATTCACATGGAGTTTATACAGCACACCGTTTTCAATTTTTACAGACTGATAAACGCTCTCCGCAACGGCACGGATAACAGGGTGTACAGGCTTGTCCGTGAGGAGTGCCGAAAGCAGATTGTCCGCATGATAAAAAGTGCCGTCCGACAGCTCTATTTCTCTTATATTTAGACAGCCCGTGAAAGTATCGTTGCCAAAATTAGAACAGTCCACACCGCTGTTGAATGCGATTTTTGTAAGTTGTGTAGTATTGGCAAATGTTTGTTTTTCTATGTATTTCACGCCGAACGCCCTGAAAATTTTCAGACTGTCGCAGTATAGAAATGCGCCTTTTCCGATACTTGTCACGGAATCAGGGAGTATCACCGCCACAAGAGAATGACACCTATGAAATGCAAAATCACCGATTTTTTGCAGTCCGTCGGGGAAATTGATATTTTCAAGCTTTCTGCAACCCTTGAATGCGTTGTCACAAATTTCAGTCAGTCCATCGGGCAGAGAAATGTCCGTAATCCATGACATTCCCTTGAATACTTCCTTGCCTATGACTTTGACACTCTCCGGAATAACTATGCTGTGTGCTTCTCCGTTATATTCTATCAGTGTTCCGTTTTCAATCTCAAATATTTCAGGCATTGCTATTTCTCCATTTCTCCGAATATACGGATGAGAATTTTTCGCAGTTCCTGCATATTACCGCTTCCGTACATTTCCTGTTTGAATTTTTTTGTTCCGTGCAGACCTTTCATAAAATAAGAGGATAATTTTTTGATATACGCTAAAGCTGTAGATTCATCAAAAACAGACTCTGCAATATCTGCCTGCCACATAATAAGAGACAATTTTGTTTCATCGATATGCTTTCCGGTAAGCTGCGAAAAAATAAATGGATTTTCCAATCCACAGCGAGCTATCATGATACCATCTGCACCGGTTTTGTCCATCATTTTTACTGCATCTTCTTCGGAATATATTCCGCCATTTGCTATCACCGGGATGTTGACTGCCTTTTTTGCTGATTCGATATATTCATATATTGTCTCGCCACTGTACATCATATTTCTTGTACGTCCATGCACTGTTATCATATCTGCACCTGAATCCTCACACATTCTTGCAAATTCAGAAACGACTATACTTTTTTGATTCATTCCCGGTCTGCATTTAACAGTCACAACTTTGCCGCTTCTCTTGCAAGCCTCAATAATTCTTGAAGCAAGCAGCAAATCGCCCGTCAATGCACAGCCCTCTCCGCTTTTTATGACATTCGGTACAGGACAGCCCATGTTTATGTCGATTATATCGTAAGCTGATGTATATTTACCCTTACAGGCAAATTCAAAGGCGGCAGGCACAGAGCCAAGAAGCTGTACTGCTTTCGGGGATTCGGCTTCATCTGTGTAAAGCAGTTTTGCAGTTGCCTTGTCATTGTATTTCAAGCCGTTTGCGCTGACCATTTCTGTAAACGCAAGCCCTGCACCGAGTTTTCTGCACATCAGCCTGAACGGATAACAGGTGTACCCTGCCATAGGTGCCATAAAGACATTGGATTCCGTGGTAATGCTCCCGATTTGGAGCTTTTTCAGATATAAGTCACTGAATTTTTTCATGGAATATTCTCCGCAATACAGGAAATATTTACAGACTGAATATTTTTCATTTCTATATCACCCTATCATTAAATTTTGTTGGATAGTCCAAATACTCATTATATTAACATTATACCAAATCTACAGAAAAAAGTCAAGCACGCCTAAAATGAGAAGGTCTGCCTATATATCTTGCTGCATCGGTCTTTCGTTGTTTCTTAGAACTTCTCTATGCTTACTGTCATAAACCACCACGGTTATAACATATTTATGAATATTTTGCATATAAAACAGAAAATTTGTTTTACATTTTTCTGGTGACGATTCTTTCATTCACTGATATTACAAACTCCCTGATTCGCTTATAATCGGGATTTTCAGGTAAAGCAGTATTATTTTCAGCGTATTCAAGTTTCCGCTTGTAATCGTCAACAAGTGCAAAAAAATCATCTGTAGGCTGACTGTCCCCGTTAAGAAATCCGCCGTTTCTGATACTCATAAGCAAATCGTGTTCCGCTTCACGATACGTCGTAATTTCGCCCTTTTCGAGAATATCAAGGCACATAAGATACAGCCTTATAAGATGCATCATATGCTTGCCGATTTTGTTATGCAGAATCGCATTTTTATTGCGTTTGCCGAGTGCTATTCCGTTCGATTTGTTTTCAAGCCTATGAAATTGAGCTGTCGCATATCCGCTGAACGATTTAATTGCAAGTTTTGACAAAAACATATCACGGTTATCAAGCATTTCCCTGCCAATATCAGAAAGATAAATATAATGCTCCTGCTTTAAGCCGAGTATTTCTATAGTATTTGGGTTGCAATTCATTAAAAGTTTTACAAATTTCATAAACGAGTATACTGTCGTATCAGTCGCCATATCTGTCACCTGTTGGAAATCTTCCCCGCACAAAATCTCCTCTTTACTGTTCACCGCACAACCCCGTATATCGACATCTGACGTTTCTGTTGATGTGCCGTAAGCGTGAGAACCTCCCAAGCCGAGTAAGATAATATTTTTACCTAAATGCTCGCTCTCTTTCAGGAAATTGTATTCCTCACCGGCAACAATTTTTTTAATCTCATCAAGTTTCATATTTTCAACACCTTTCTTGCGTATGGTATGCATTGCCTTAGCGTGTTATCCTTATCGAATCCCGCAAGCCTTAATTTATGGGCGTATTCAAGTACTTCGTCAAGCCTTTCAGTAATTCCGGCATTGATTAAATCATTTTCCGTAACATACGGCTTTGACATAATTTCATTGAATTTTCTTAACCGCATCATTAAAAATTCCTCGTTAGCGTTATTTTGCGGTAATTTACCCAAACCGTCACATATTGCAAGCTGAACAAGGTCAAACGGCTCTATAACTGAATCAAAAAGTTTGTTCGTTTTTTTAGTTTTAGATTTCGCTTCAGCCATAATATTCGGCATCATATGATACTCTACCATTTTCAACACGTATTCAGTTAAATATTCATCAGCCTGCAATCTCTCGAGGAATTTCCTCGCAAGCGGTATCCCTTCTGTTTCGTGCCCGTATGCGTGAATAACTCCGTTTATTTTCTCCGTACACACCGCTTTCCCGAAATCGTGGCAAAGTGCCGACAACATAAATCCTACCCCATTTTTTACCTTGACACGCCGTTTTGCTGATTCGTCCAGCACAAGCATCGTATGCACCCATACATCGCCCTCTCTATGATGAATTTCATTCTGCGGTACTCCTATCAGCGACTTCAATTCAGGGGAAAATTCCTCTAAATCGCCTGTATTGCGCATTTTTTCAAAATATTCAGACGGTTTCGGAGTCTCAAGCAGGATTTTTGCAAATTCATTAAGTTCCATAAATTCACTCCTATTATTAAATATTTATTTTTTTTATTTGCTATTGACATTTTTACTAAAATATGATATAATATGTTTATAGCATTGATATATTTTATGAACAATTTATGAAAGAAAGGTGAAAAAAATATGACATCAGTTTTAACAGAACAGGATAAACTTCTGATGATTCAGATTGAGGAAGCTCTCGAAAACTGCGAATTCAAGGCATTCTATCAGCCACAATATGATTCAGTTACAGGCAGACTTGTTAGTGCTGAAGCACTCGCACGTTGGATAAAATCTGATGGGAAACTTGTTCCGCCAAATGATTTCATTCCCGTTGCTGAAAAAACAAATCTTATCCTTAAAATAGACTGGTACATATTGAATGAAGTTTGCAAATTCATCAGAAAGCGCAGGGAACAAAAACATCGTTGTGTCCCTATTGCCGTTAATTTTTCAAGAAAACACGTCGCTGAAGCCGATTTCAAGCAAAGATTGTGCGATACTGTTGACAGCTACGGCATACCGAGAAATTTTATTGAAGTGGAACTTACAGAATCCGCCCTCATGAACGACAGTGAGGCTATTATCGGGTTCGTGTCGCAAATAAGAGATGAGGGTTTCAATGTTGCTATTGACGATTTCGGGAGCGGTTTGTCGTCACTCAGCCTTGTTAAAGATATTTCCGCAAATGTCCTCAAAATTGACCGTTCACTCCTCAGCGGTAACTGCGAAAACGAAAAAGAACGCATCGTTCTTGAATCTATTTTCACATTCGCACACCGCCTGAAACTCACAACTATTGCGGAAGGCGTTGAAACTGTTGAACAACTCGGTTTTCTGCGTACCTGCGACTGCCGTCTTATTCAGGGATTCCTTTTCGCTAAACCTATGCCTGAAGATGAATTTGGCGTTGCCTGCTCTCAGCGTGTGAAAGACGATTATGACGAGGATATCCTCAAAACTCAAGCTCCTGCAAGTGCTACTAATCTCCTTATCGAGGCGGTTTTCACTAAATTCCCACTTGTCATTATGTCAAATATTACACGCAACAGCTACTATATGATGACTTATGAGAATTTTTCAGCGACTTCCTGTCCCTCAACCGGCACATTTGACGAACTTATAATGCACGGTGCGGAATCTATGCACCCCGATGACCGTGAAACTTTCAGGAACGCTTTCTCAATCTCAAATCTTATGAATGCATACAAAAATGGCGAAAAATTCGTGAGAGTCGTCACAAGGCAATGCGGTGACGACGGAATTTACCGTAAAGTTGAAACTACAGACTTCTTTGTTAAAAATCCGTCAGTAGATGATGTTCTTGTGATTACACTTTGTCAAAATATTGAATAATAAGTTGTTCCGGAAAATTTGCCATAAGCATTGATTTTCCGGAAAATCCAATATAAAAAAGTGTTCCTGTAGAATACACTTCAGGAACACTCATTTTTTTATCACTTGATTACAACTCCCCAACTGTTACTGCCGACCTTGCTGTACATATCCATAGCAATATGCTTTTTCTCGTATTTATAGTAAAATATATCGCCTGCAATAGCTGCCGCCGAAAGAACAACGCCCACTATTATTCCAATGATGCCCTTTATCAGCAATAGCGATACAACCCATACAACAACAAGTGCAACAAGCAGAACCGGAAGATAGAACGACACAAATGTTCTGTTTGTAACTTTTATGTAATGCAGTATATCCTTACTGTTCAGATTTTCATAATGACGGGCAATAAAATTATCAGGTCTTGCCCATTTACAGAACTGTTTTAGATTTGCAAAATCCATATTGAAATTCTGCCCTGTTTCAGTCACACGATAGCTTACAGAAACACTGCCGTCACCTTTGTCAAAAGCGTCCATAATATGGACAAGCGTACCGGCATTAGCCTGACCGCTCATTGACTTTGTAACAACATATTTCCTGTCAACAGCTTCATCAATACTATATATGTATAATGCCATAAAACTACTTCCTTCCCTGCCGAAAAATTAACGATTACTTCTTTTTTGCACTGAAAATATTCTTTGCAATTTTTTTCTTTTTCTTAGCCTGTTTCAGCAACTCATCTTTTGACATTACAGGAGCTTTTTTGCTGTTTCCGTTACTCTGAACAGGAGCATTCGCCGTGTCAGCATTGTCTGATGATGACGGTATAGTTGCAATTGTTGCGACTTCCTTGTCTTCAGCAGGTGCCTCATAAAACGGATTCGTCACATCAATATCAAAACCGCTTGAAAAATCAGCAGGCGCACCCAATTCAGATGAGCTTACAATATTTTCGGCTTTTTCAACAACAGGACTTGAAACGGATTCTGTTTTTTGTTCAGTTTGTTCAATTTGTTCAGTGTGTTCAACTTTTTGTTCAGATTCTTCTGCCGTTTCGTTTTCTCGAACATCTTCCTGAACATCAAATCCGCTGAAAAATTCCTCGTTATCAGGTTCAGCAGAAACAGGCTCTTTTGCAAGTTCAACGGCTTTTACAGATTCATTTGTAGAAATAAAAACTTCACATTTGTTATTTTCGGGGTCTGTTTCAATCAGTTTTGCTATACCGTCAGCATTCGGCTTCACAACGCTGAAATCAGAAAGCATAATCGTAATCATCTGTATTGCTTTCGTCTGACCTGCATCACACATTGCATTTATTGCAGGATATTCAGCAGCGGACTGCGATATGTCTGTAATTCCGGTGAAAATATCGTGCTTACTTGTGAAAATTGCACAAATCGCATTGTTACCCGATGCGCAATCAGGTCTTTGCTCTATCAAAGAATCTGCATATTCTTTAACCATATTATAGAAAACGTTTGTACCCATAATAATCACCAATTTCTTTATAACTCTTTATAACATTTAACTTAAGCCTTAGCTTTTCTCGCCATTTTCTGCTTTTTATTCTCCTCGATTTTCTGATTCAGCACCGCAAGCCTTGCATTGATAAGCTCCTTATCATATATGCACGACAGCGAAATATCGTCCTGAGTACCGTAATGCGAACGTTTTTTCAGATTCTTGATTACTGCCGACTCAAAATCACTTGTTTCCACAAGCTGGCTTGTGATGATTGTGTGGTAGTCAAGAAAATCATCATCACTTCCGAACGATGTATACAAACCGTCCGTTGAAACGTAAAGCGCAAGAATTTTTTTGTCCTCAATATAGAAACTGTCGAACATTGATGCGGCATTTGCGTTACACATTGACGAAGTGATATTTGCGGGATTTGATTCCTCGTAGTCAATCAGCATTGCAGTTGAACCGTCCTCGAATACTCCGACAAGGCTTCCGTCACCTATCTGAAAGCCGAATGTGAACTCTTTGCAGGCTACTGCCGCAACAAGTGTAGTTCCGTAATACGATTCTACCGGGATTTTAGCAAATTCTTCCGGTGTAAATTCAGCTTTTTCCTGCGGTGTAACAGGATTATTACTGAAATGCTCCATAACAGCAACATTCCAGCGTGAAATAATTTGTTTCTGGATATTTTTTATAACCATTTTGTGATTTTTCGGGAAATGGCAGTCAAATTCCTGCGGATTTTCGTAAAATTTTTTAATAGTTGCAAGAGTGCTTTCAACAGCAAGCTGAGAGCCTATATTGCTCCTGAAATGCTTTTTACTTCCGTGACCGTCCGCAACTACTGCTACTGCGTATCCCTCTCCTGCAAAGTGTGCTGAGCTGTCCTGACAGACAATCCCCTTTACTTCGTGGCTTGCACCCTTTACAGAATTATTGAATCCACTGAACATAATAAATCAAACTCCTTTCGATACAAAAGTTCAGACGATTACCAACCTGTATCAAAAGAAACGGTATTGTTTTCGTCTTGTGAAACAAGTTCCTGAATCTGCTGACCAAGAAGTTTCTGTTTAGCCGCAAAAACATCTTCCTCACTGAGTTCCTTGTTTGATTCGTCCGATAAAGTCATACTCTTACTTCCGATTTGCGATGCCGTTACAGCGACAATCTTTATCATCTGCGCAAGCTGACTTCCTGTATACGCATGAACTACTGTATCAGGTGAACCTGTAAATTCAGCAAGTACATCGTCATTCGCCTCATCGCCGATTCCGAGAGCCGCTTTAAGTCCGAATTTATACCAGCTGTTCGCCTGAAGTGTCTTAAGACCTTTTTTGTAATCATCTGACGGATAGCCGTCTGTCATAAGGAAAATTACAGGTGCAAATGAAAGTGACGGGGAATTAAGAAAACTGTTTCTTGACATTCTCGACGAAATTTCCTCAAACGCCGCACCCATACTTGTAACGCCCGATGCTTCAAGCCTTGCCCATTCAAATTCCTCTATCGAAACAGGTGCGGAATACATCCACTTTACATCTGTTGAGAACGTAAGAACGGCTATTTTTACATCTGTATCAGCTTCGCCTACACGCCTGATTTCGGGGATAAGTTCCTCCATAACAGTATTCAGCTGACCCATTTTCTTGCCTCTCATACTTGCAGAAGTATCAATCATAAAGAAGATAACAAGGCTTTTTTTGGAAACACTTGTCGCACCAAGCGGGTCATCATCATCAAAGTCAAGCAGGCTATCAGGTACAGTATTTTCTATATTACTCATTATAAACAACTTCCTTTCGAATGATTAAATTTTTGCAATGATTCCGCCGAAATCAATTTCAAGCTCTTTCCAGATAGGACAGCCTTTTCCCGGCGATATATCGTAGAAAATACCGTCCGGCATTTTCACTTTCCACGACTTTTCGGAACAGTTCTTGATTCCGAGTACGCCCGGTCTGAGTTTGTTCTCAACAAGTTCTCCCGCAACGTTCAGGAAATCATCACAATCCGGATTTATTTCGCATTCATAGAATTTGCGTCCGAGGTAAAGCGGTACTCTTGTATCACTGTTTGAAAAACCGATTGTAGCGAATTTCATACCGCATTTAGGGCATCTGTATGTCTTGTCATCGGGCTTTTCAAACATTGATGTGAAGTTGGTTCTTCCGCAGCCGCACATAATTATTTCAGAACGCAGGCGGATAAATAGTGACTGCCATTCGTTTTCAATTATACGCTTGTTCGGGTCTGTAATTCCCTCCGTAAACGACCGTATAAAGGCATTTTTGATATAGTCGGGGTACAGTCGCCAGAATTTTATAACATTGTCGTGGATACCACGTACAGGACGATTTGAAGTATCATTCGGGTCATACACAAAAAGTGCATTCTGTCCATAGTGTTTGAGTTCAGATATTTCCGTAAGGCAAACGTCTTTTACAACTTTTTCGCCCTCCATAGGGTCGCCTCTGAACAAAAGTTTGAACAATACAACGGCAAGCGAATATTTATCCGTCTGAACATCAGGCTTTGCAATACCACGAACAACTTCAGGAGCCATATATCCCGGTTTTCCGCCGATTCCGAAGTTACTGCCTTCCGGAGCTATATTATCACAGTCGCACACGAGAACTGCACCTGTATCAACGTTTATAAAGAATCCGCCGTCGTTCAAGTCCTGATAACTTTTTCCGGCACGGTGCAGTTGTCTGAAAGCGTTGACTATATTTATAACAGATGTCACCATTGCGTAAAGCGTCGAAAAACGTACTGTTTTCTTAGTAGCACGCCCTGTCATAGGGTCAATCACCAGTTTATATGTATTGAGAATATCAACGAAAGAATCAAAACTGTCGGGTTTCAGCTCCATAAGATACCCGAAACTGCCGTCAGGTAAAACTTTTGTGAGGTATTTAGGCCAAAGAAATCTGTTACTCGGCGCACCGTCTGCAATATTATTCTGGATATTCTTACGGAATTCCTCAGGTTTTCTGATTTTATCTATATCGTACCACTTCAATGCCCATTGCATACCGTTAAATTCAACAAGATAAACAACACCCTGACCGCCACTGCCGATGATTCCCGTAACTTTAGCTTTTCCGCCAAATTCCAAATCAACTTCCTGTCCGATTTTAAGTTCAAGCATTTAATAATCTCCCTCCTTAAAACTCTGCCCGCAGGTCTTTACCGAACGGAACCGTTTCAAATTTTATATTATTATCTATGCAATATCTATGTGTATATGAATTTTCATAGCATCTTATTGTAAGCTCAGGGCATAGAAGAAATGCATTCTCATCAATAAATTTTATGCTGTCAGGCAAATAAAGTTTCTTAAGTTTTTCACAACCCGAAAATGCCTGTACACCTATACTGCTTACAGACGACGGTATTTCCACTATTTCGAGAGCCTCACAGCAAAGGAACGTATTATCTTCGATTTCAATAACGCCGTTCGGGATAGTGATTTTTTCAAGTTCAGTACACTGACTGAATGCGCCCTGACGGATAACTTTCATAGATTCAGGTAACTCTATCAGGCGGAGATGCTTACAGCCCGAAAACGCATATTCGCCTATTTCCATTACTGTAGGAGGAAGTTTCACAGTACGCACAAGTTTGTGCTTATCGAAACAAAATCCCTCTATTTTGGTATATTCTTTCGAAATAACAATATTTTTTGACAATCTGAATCTTACAGCGTCAACAGGTCGCAGAACGAGTTCAGGGACGTTTACCGCCGTATCACTGCCGTTGCTGTCTTTAGTTACAGTAACAACAGGTTCAGCAGGTCTTTCCTCGATTACACGAATCTTATACGGCCATTTCAGCATATAAGTCAGGCAGACAAGAACAAATTCCGCTGCCATTTCGGATATAAAGCACTCGCTTATGAGGAAACTTCTTGCCCTCATCACGGCAATATCTTTATTTTCCTCCGAAAGCATATTTTTCAGAACGCCCGATTCTATTGTATATATTAGAAGCCGACATTCAGGCTTATAATCGGTAAGGTAGTCCCTTAGCAAGGCTGTCAGGCTTCTTGAATTTACAGGGGTATTTTTGAAGTTATCAACAACGATTTTACGGAGCAATCGCTGTATAGACGTGGAATTTTCAAAGCCTTCCACATTCTGGAGTATTGGCGCACCACATTCCCTGCACGCTAAATCACCGGGTTGAAGTTCCGCATTACAGATTTCGCATTGCATAATTAAATCTCCTTACATTTAGTTTCTTATATCAGTTGTTTCATTAAGAGTAGCATTTATTCCGTCAACGAGATTTCTTATCTCGATAATTGACTGGATAATCATATTTGAGCTTTCGTTTGTTGTATTAACATTTTCGTCAAGTGCAGTGAATGCTTTGAGAGTAGTTTCAAGAATAACAATCATCTGTTTAACGCTGTCCGCATCCATAGTTTCATTGCTTTCGCAGAACGAAATTATATTCGTGAGAAGGTCATTTACAACGTGTGCCCTGTCACTTGTCTTATTGGTTGATTCGCCGATAGTATCAATGTTATTTTTGATTTCGCCGACATTTTTCTTGAGTTCCTCCGAAAGTGCAAGGCATCTCAATGTGATTTCAGTGAGTTTCTCATGCTGTGCCGTAAGTTCGCTATGGCGTGCAGTAAGGACTGATTTTGCGTGAACAATACAGTTATCAGGCGTATTCAGTCCACGGCATATGGCTGTAGCCATATCGTAGCACGAATGATAACCACAAGCATGGCAGTCGTAATGCTTATCCGCATCTGTATGTTTGCCCATAAGTTCGAAAACTGCATCAAGCTGTTGAGTTGTCGGGATTGGCGACGGTGTAAGGCGTTTGTAAGTCCTCATAAAGTCTGACACACGCAATTCCTCATCGAATTTCTTGAAAAGTCTGTCCTCGCCTTTACCGAATACGCCTGTTTTACGGCGTTTCTTAGCCTCCTTTTCGACTTCTCTCATTGTTGCCATTACATCAAATACAGTCTGACTTGTACCTGATGCCGGTCCTACGTTACAGCCAAATTCGCACGAAAGAACGTCAAATACTTCAGGATGCTTGAATTCAGGCATTTCAGCGTACATATCGAGTTCAGGGTAAACTTTGTGGACACCTTCGGAAGTCGTTATATTTATATCGGGATTATGCAGCCACAAGTTATCTCTCAATCCGCCCGGACGTGGATATACTGCACCAACCTGACCTTGCTGTTCATCGAAGGGATATTCAAATTCGTGGTCTGAATTTGAGTGGACTTTTATGCCGTTTGCATCGAAATATTCTTTGAGTTTGCTGAAAGTAACATTGAAATCAGCAAGACCTGTTTCCTGAAATTCGGTTTTCTTTGCGATACAAGGCGAAAGGACTGCTATCGGATTTGTACGTCTGAGATATTTTTTGATATATGTGATTGCACAAGCAATAGGGCTATGAATCGGGGAAAGATTATTGAGCAGCTTAGGCTGATATATTTCAATATATTTAACAATAGCAGCACAAGGCTGAGTGATGACGTTGCCGACTTTTCTGTTCTCGATAGCACGAAGGTGTGCCCACGTACATATATCAGCACCAAGCGAAACATCGTATATAATACAGCCCTTACTCCTGAACCAGTCAAGAATGCCCATCCATTGAGTAGGGAAAACTGTTTTGATTGCAGGTGCAACAAGGACAATGATTTTTTCTTTTGCAAGTCTCTGCATACATTCTCTTGTATCGTCTATGTAATCTCTTGCACCGTGATTACACGTTCTTACGCATTCACCGCAAGTTATGCATTTATCGGGGTTTACGGTAGTCACGAATCTGCCGTCCTCAAGCATTTTTGTTATATTAGCTTCAGGTGCGGGGCAATTTCTGACGCATGCGTTACAACCAACGCATTTTTCAGGCTTTACAATAATAATTTCATTCATTTCAAATTCTCCTTACTGATTCAGTTATCAAGTGCTTGTGCCTGTTTCATAAGGTCAGCGAGATTCATACCACCTTTTTTAGCACTTTTGGAATTTCCGGCATTACCAGTATTTTCGGGATTTCCGGTACTTCCAGCACCTGATTTTTTTATTGATTCCGCAGGATTATCAGAAACTTTTTTATCAAGTGCTTCCGCCTGCTTTGTTAAATCATCAAGGCTTATACTGCCTTTTTGGCTTTTGGTTTTAGTTTCAGTTCCGCCGATAGCTTCTGCCATAGCCTGTAATTTATCCAGTTCCGCATTATGTTTCTTTTCAGGTTTCGGTGCAGGTGCAGGTTCGGGCGTGATATATACAGGTTCTTCAGGGTAATCGGGCTGTATTTCCTGAGCCGTTTCGAATATGGGAATACCTCCGCTTTTCAGCATTTCGTCTGCTGATTCGATAACATTTTCGGCATCAAGGAGTTTTGCAACGGTATAGTTGTTGAGTTCTGAAATTGTTTCCCTTATTTCGAGAATTTTGGAGCTTATGCCGAGCATTTCAGTATACATAACGGATTTAAGGTTATTTGAAGAGACTCTGATTTGTTCAGCCTGATTTTTTGCATCGGCAATAATTTCAGCAGCTTGTCTTTCGGCGTTATAAATAATTTTTGATGCCTGATTATTAGCTTCTGTAACAAATTCCTCAACAAATCGTTTTGTATTTTCCTCTGTAGCCTTAGCTTTTTCATTTGCCTTGTTAATAATAAGGTCACGGGATTTTTTGGCCTCAATGAACATTTCACCCAAAGCATCAGCATCTCCGCCGTTTTCCATTGCTTTTACTTTGAGTTCCGCATCGGCAAGTTTTTCCTCAAGAGAGCTTACAGTTTTGTGAAGTTCAGTATTTTCAGCCTCTTTTACTCTTAAATCTTCCCGCAGGCACTTATTTTTTTCCGAAAGATTTTCATTTTTGACCTGAACTTGAGTAATCTGCGCTCTTTCGACAGACAGGACATTCTCAAAATTTTTTTCAGAGTCCGAGCCGTCCTGATAATTTTTCAGCAGGAGTTTTGATTCACGGAGTTCGTTTTTCAAATCATAAACTAAATTATAAAGAAAGTCAAGCCTTTTATCGACATCAGCTTTATCATATCCGCCTGTAGCAGATATTTTTATAAATTTTGTTTCAGCCATAAAGTCTCCCCCATAATTATTTTAAAAATATTCTTTATTTATTATAACATTTTATAATAGAAAAAACAATAATAATTTTGCATATATTTTTTTGTGCATTTATGTAAAAATTGCACAAAAAATATATTCTATTTTGTGAAAAGCAACACATAATATTACAAATTATCACCAATTATCGCCACAAGATTCTATTATTTTCTGTACTTCTTCATTATAATACAGTCCTAAATCAAACAGTTTATCCGCTTGTGCCCGTGTGATTTTACCCGTCATTGAATAAACGAATTGTCTATGCTGACGTTCAACGCCGTCCCACGAGTCAATTATTTTCAACCATCCTGCTTTCCCGAGGGTGCGTTCAGGGAGAGGCGAATTTGGAAAATATTTTGCACAAATAGCTATAGCCGCCTTATTATGCCCCGTATAACTGCATGAATACGTGTTACCTTCAGGGGAAAGCCAGCCAAGTTTGAAATCGTCATGATTTTTGAAAAACATTTTTTCGAGTGTAAGCGGACATTCTTTTTCTGTTTCAACAATTTCAACAAAACAAAAATCTTTTTCTGTAAATTTATAATATCCGCCGTTACCATCAAGAACAACAGGCAGTTTGTCCTCAGTTACAATATTTTCAAGGACTGTTCCTTTAAGTTGTTCCAGATTTTCAACATATTCATAATAATAAAAACCCGTTTCGGATTTGTAAATTGCAAACTTATTCATCATACTACTCCGCAACATATAAATTTAATATACTCATTATATCATATTATACAGATAAAGTCAATGACATTATATAAATTTGGCAGGGCAACCGCATGAAAATTTAATTAAAATTTGTTGATTATAGACAAAAAACAATTTATATTTTAGGCGAATTGCTTGTTATGAGAGATGATGTTGCATCATTCGTTCTGTTTTATGCAACATTGTAGATTGTTGTTACTTGAAAAGTACTTTTATTCAATAACACTAAGATTACTCGTCAAAATCGTCAACTATAATCAAAATTTCTTGTCATTTTGCACAAATTTTTCCGATTTTTTCATGCTGTTGCCCTGATAAATTTGATTTTTTATTTTCACCTAACTTGACAATATGCCTATTTTGCACTATAATTTGAATTTGTAATATAGTACCAAAAATTTAATCATGAAGTATACTGTTTTTGCGTCCTTCAGATATAGCTGTATTAAGTTTTTCCTGTAAATTATTTGCGCATTCTTCGGGAGTAATGGCAAAATTACCGTCCGCATCTTTAATCATAAGCGACGCTATTTCCTTGTAAAATACGCTCCTGACAGAATTTTCACTGCCTTGCCAGTTCGGGAGATTGTGCGTGTAGTCAACTGAATTTACTGAATTACTCGAAAACGCCTCCAAAAGCAATATTTCGTCCTTATATTTTTCCATGACTTTTTTGCTTACAGGGATACTTCCTGCGGAACATTCAAGCCATTTGTCAGTTTCATAGAAATATCTTATGAAATCCTTAGCTATTTCTATTTTTTCGCTGTCGCCGTTATCGAAAACTTCAAATCCCTCGTTGAAAATCGTGCAGTGATTACCGGGGTAATTGACAAAGCCATATTTCTTGAAAGTTTTTGTTTCAGCATTGTAATCTTCTATTACTCTGCTGTACGTTGAACTGCCTAAATTAAAGTTATAGAAAGTAAGCTCATCCATTTTGAATTTACTGCTGTTATCGGACATTGTCTTGTAATATGGTACAGGCAGATACCAGTTCGAATCTACGCCGTTCTGCAGCCAGCGGAGAGCTGAAATAACATCAGGGTTATCAGCAATATTAAAATTATTGTTACTGTCAAACAAATCACCGCCAAAAGCACGTAACATCGTCATTATATGAGTATCGCCCTGATTATCTTTTGCGTACATCATCATAGGAACTCTGCCTTTGCCCTCTTTTGCAAATCCGTCCGCAAGTGTATTCAGTATCTTAGTCCAGTCATCAATGCTCCAGTTTGAAATTACTTCGCCCTCGTCAATATATTCATTTAAGCCGTATTCCTCAAGCATTTCCCTGTTATATATGAGGATATTTTCGGAACACATATACGGTATCATATAGAGCTTATTGTCAAATTGTCCGTGTTCAAGGAAAACAGGGTATATATCTTCTTTCATTTCAGGTGTAAGAATATCATCTATGGGAACGACTTTACCCGTATGTATGAATGAACTCATGTTGAAAAATCCGTCATATAATATATCTGCCGCATCGCTTTTGCCGAATGAATTTGTTATAGCTTTAGTTTCCTCACCGCCCTCAAATTCTATGACTTTTATTTTAATATTTTTATCATACTGCTCAACAAAATCCTCGCTTGCGAGTTTGAGGAGAGTATAGACATTTTTTATATCTTTGTTGGAAATACAGTTCATAGTACTGGTATGAGGTACTTTTATAATAATTTCCTTTACTGTTTCAGACGGTTTGCTGCAGCCTGTAAAGCAGAGTGAAAATGATATAAGCATGATGATTTGCAATAAAAATGCGGTAATTTTTTTTCTCATCTTTTTCTCCTTACTGACTGTTATGTTTCTCATGATTGATTTTCTCCATTTTACGGAGCAGGGTATTTATATCTATCGGTTTTGTCAAAAAATCATTCATTCCGCTTTCCAGAGCCTTAACCCTGTCTTCCTGAAAACTGTTTGCGGTGCAGGCGAATATGGTGACTGTTCCGGCATCTTCACGGTCAAGTTTCCTGATTTTAGACGATGCCTCACAACCGTCCATTACAGGCATACGCATATCCATGAGGATAATTCTGTACTCGTTTGGTTGGGATTTCTCGAAAATGTCAACCGCCTCTTTACCGTTTTGTGCGTGGACGGGAATAAATCCGAATTGTGTCAGTATTTCCATGAGTATTTCAGCATTCAGCTCATTATCTTCAGCAACAAGTATTTTCATTGATTTCTCGTTATTACCTGAATCATCGGCTGTTTTTTCGGTATAATCTGAATCTGCCCTGAGGTAATCGGGAATTTCGCAGATTTCGGAGGGAATCTCGACAGTAAATATACTGCCCTTGTTTAATTCGCTTTCTACGCTTATTTCACCGCCCATTGCATTCACAAGCAACTTGCTTATCGCCATTCCAAGACCTGTGCCTTTTGTTGAATTTGAAGTGCTGTTGCGGTCTTGTGTGAATTTGTTAAATATTTCGCTCATAAATTCCTTGCTCATTCCGCAGCCTGTATCTTCGCAGACAAATGTCGTCATAACGTGAGTTTCATCAATGATACTCTGCTTTGCCGAAAATTTTATGAAGCCTCCTGCCGGAGTAAATTTCGCCGCATTACCGACAATATTCATAAGCACTTGTTTTATATGCACCTCATCGCATTGTATACAGGGGATTGTTATATGGAAATCCTTTATAAATTCAACTCCACGGCCTGTAATATTGTCGTACTGCATTGAATAAACAGATTCCGACATTGTTTCAACAAGCATCGGGGCACGGGTAATTTCAACTTTCCCTGCCTGAAGTTTGGATATATCAAGTACATCGTTTATGAGTGCTAACAAGTATTCCGCTGTATTTTGCGATTTTTTCAACCATTCTTTTATCTGGAGGTGTTTTTCTGGAGTATCAATTGCATTCATCATCAGGTAATTCAAGCCTACGATACCATTCAGCGGAGTACGGATTTCGTGGCTCATATTGGATAAAAATTCGCTTTGAGCTTTTTCTTGGGCGTGTGCTATCTGAGTTTTCCTCTGCATGATGATTGTCAACACAAATGCAATGATGATGACGATAACCGCAACACTCATTGTTGCGATAATAAGTAAAACAAATAACTCTGTTTGGTCTTTGAGTACCCTATTGTTTACCGACATTAAAAAATACCAGTTTACACTGTCACTGTTCAGCGGAGTACAATAGTTCAGTTCACGGACACCGTTATTTTCCATATAGAACCAAAATTCCTCGCCTTTACTCATTTTTTCCTGTACATCGAGAGAAGTGAGGTCTGATTTATCGCAGCGTTTGATTATGTCAAATAAATTATCTGAAACAGAACTTGCAGCGTCTTTTCTGTCAACAACATATTCGCCGTTTCTGTTGACTACAGAACTGTAACCTTGTGTATTGCCTGAATCGTCAACATAATTTTCGATTACGAGACCGTCCACAATAGTAGACCTTTTGCAGACTCCTATAACAGCATAGACTTCTTTTTGTTCCTCGCCTATTTTTATGCCGGTTAGGACTTCATCTCTGGGGTTGTCGTGCAGTCTGTAACCGTAAATTACTACTTTATCAGAGCCCATTACAGGAAGTGAATCATAGCCGATTACTTTGTAGCTATCCGTATTTTCGAATAAATCCATATACGGGTAATAGTCCGCATCTGAGCTGTCTTTTCTGTAAGTAATATCAGTATAATATGAACCGTCCTCCATAAGCAGGTATACTTTATCAAATGTCGACTCATACGCTTCAAGCCCTAAATATTCATTGATTTGCCTTACAGTCCTGAGGTTCTGACTGTTCCGTTTTAATCTTTCGCCTATACGCTGCTGGTTTTTCCAGTTATATTCAATAAACATAGTAATTGTATTACGGTCGTGGACTGCGACTTCCCTGATATTGCTGACAGCAACATCTTCGAGGATATTTCCCGTTACAATTGAATATACATATACCGCTAAAAAAATTACTATTATTATAAAAAGAATAAAAAATGTATAGAAACGTTTGTTTTTTAGTTGTTTCATAAGTTCACAGCTTTCTGATAATATGCCGCATATATGCGTTTGGTTTTAATATATTTCTTAAAAAACTTGTTTTTTGCTTTTAGATTAAAAGTTTTTTCATAATACACAAATCGGTAGCTTTCCGGTACGGCAAGATGTCATTTTATTTTTTCACAAATACACAGTACACCAAATTTCTCATCTGTATAATCATTTTTTTGTAAACATTAACACTATTATTGATATACTGTGTAACCCGGTCTGCTACGGATTTAATTGTGTTGTCGAGATTGATATCGAACTGGAGTGATTACTCTTTGCCACTGTAGGAAGTAACCTTTCAAAAAGCAACCAAGTTCAATATTATTATAACACAAAACGCTGACAAAGTCAATAACATTATATGAAAATTTCAGGGCTTCCGCATTAAAATTTAATTAAAATTTGTTGATTATAGACAAAAAACAATTTATATTTTAGGCGAATTGCTTGTTATGGGAGATGATGTTGCATCATTCGTTCTGTTTTATGAAACATTGTAATTGGATTATTGTTACTTGAAAAGTACTTTTATTCAATAACACTAAGATTACTCGTCAAAATCGTCAACTATAATCAAAATTTCTTGTCATTATGCACATTTTTCATGCTGTTGCCCTGACGAAAATTTCATGGCAACAACATTTACTTTATAGTTTCTCAAAGACACGAGAAAAGTATTAAAAATATCGAAAAATACTGTGACAAACATATTATCCAATCAAAAACAAAAAAGATGAGGAATAAGAACCTCATCTTTTTATCATATTGTACGTAAATATTTAATTTTCCCCTATTTTACGCTTATCAATTTTTCAAAGCTATAAAATCACTGCTTGTCAAGCGATTTTCACAAGTTTAAGCTCATAAAGGCTTAATCTTGAACTGTCCTCACCGCCTGCCGAGAATACAATTTCAGCATCGCAGTCAGATATTTTATCTGTAAATTCAATCTCATAGGGCGATTTTGTGCCTGCTCCCGTAAACTCATCTTCAAAAATGACTTCGCCTGTTTTGCTGTTTCTGATACAGAACGGTATCACCATTCCGTCAGCAGTTTCAATCTGGAAACTAAGACGATATTTGCCGTTCTGACGCATACCTATTCCCGAAACAACAGCCTGCACGGAATCTTTTGAGTCACCGCCTGTAACTGTTGTTATATGGTACGATTTATCCCAGTCCGAAAAATAATCAGATACCATAGCATTTTCAGCCTTTTTAAGACTGTAAACGGCATCGGAAGCAACATCAATACCAATCTGGTCTGACTCCATACCGAGAGCCTGACAAATCTTATCCGCAAGAACATATGCACTGTTCTGTTGTGTTTTTTCAGACGGGTGCCAGTCTGAACCCATACCGTCCGATTGAGTATGAGTTGCCGACTGATAGCACATAATTCTATCGTATCCTGATTCTTTCCTGAAATCGTCAACAGCCTGCTCAATATAGGGGTACAATTCAGTACAGCCCATTGTACCGAGTGTGCAGATTATATATGCGGACGGATTTTTCTCGTGAATCTGGTCAAGGAATTTAACATATTCTTCTGCAAATTCCTCCCCTCTTGTTTCGAGGTCTTTTGTAACATACGTATCATCATTTGTACCAAGATTTATTACAACAACATCTTTTTCATTTGACTCAAAATCCCATGGTACTTTGTAATCGCCGATTTTACCAACGTAATCATAGTAATCAGGCACAAGGCTTTCTGTTTCCCTGTCGCCTGTATTGCTGTAGCCCGAAATTATTCCGTGACCGCTGTAACATACAGCACTATAATCAGCATCAAGCTGTTTTGCAGTAAGATATGCATATGATTTCATGAAATTCTCAGTAGAAGTCATAAATCCCTCATACTGGTCTTTACCCTCAACGCCGTATGCACAAGTAATTGAATCGCCTATAAATTCAATCTGCAAATCTTTTTTAGCTGTAGGCGCAACAGGTACAGGAACATCGGAGTTCACCTTGATATTGCTTACGCCGACAGCACCGTTATTTGCCTCCGACAAGTGGATAACTTTAACAGTTGCTGTTTTTGATTCCGTACCCGAAAAAAGTTCAACAGTTTTCTTTTCAACGCTGAGCAGTTCGTCAAGTATAATTTCACCGTCAACGAGTACAGCATAACGAGGACGGTATTTTTCCTCGCTCTCAATAAATCCGTCACCGTTTATTGTGATTTCAGCCGATTTACCTGTAACTGTAAATTCGATTGCTGAACCGCTCTGAACAAGCCATGCGATATTATTTTCGTCGTAGATATTTCTGCCAATATATTTAACATTATCAGCACTAACATTGACTGTATTCTCCGCAAAATTTCCTGTACCGAGGAAAGTTTTACGCATTGCAATCATGTCGAACACATCTACTTCACCGTCACCATCAACGTCCTGTTCAGGTTTGACTTCAGTCTGTCCGAGTATAGCTGTACTCAGGTCTTTCAAATCCTGCGCCGTGTATTTTCCGGCTGCAAATACACTCGTTCCTGCAATTGCCGTTGCTGAAACAATGGCAGTAGCTAAAACAATAAATTTTTTCATATCCAAATCCCTCATTCTTAAAAATACTTATCATTTAGATTATACCACTTATTACCTGCTGATTGCAAGACATTACACGAAAATTTCTATAAATTTTCATGTTTGTATAATCCGCATAAATAGTATAATCAAAAGTTCAAAATTATTTCCTTGAAAACTTCTGATTTTCCGATTTAATTCTCTGTTTATCAGCGTACATTTCCTTATCGCACTTTGCAATTATCGACTTGATGTCAGTGCATTCATTGCCGTCATACTGCGCAAATCCGCAGGCAACAGCAAAAGGATAACCTTTATCGTTTTCGGATTCCGATTTTATAGCATTCTTTATTTTCTCATCTATCGGAGTTTTAGAGATACAAACAAATTCATCTCCGCCTGTTCTGTAGACTTTGCAGTCACTTCCTGTTGCTCCCGAAAGCATTTTTGCACATCTTGTAATCGCCTCATCACCGCTTTCGTGACCGAAATTATCGTTTATATATTTAAGGAAATTCACATCGCAAAGTGCGTAATACAGGGATTTGCATTGTTCGGTATCGTTTTCAAGCTCCTCGATTTTCTTTTCGTAGGAATTTCTGTTGAATACTTGTGTCATTGCATCGATTGCGACAAATTTAAGAGCAATTTTATTTTTCCTGATATGCTTGATGACTTTCACCGCAATTATAAGCAGTATTATGAATGCTATAGCGGAAACAGCTGAAATCACAATAATTTTAACAGTTTTGGACTTCTTGACTATTGCGCCCTCCGTGATTTTAACGTTATCAACGTAAAATGACATCAAGTCATTATTCGTCAGTTCCTGACCGTCCTCTATATTGTCAGTCTGCACGTATATCGAGATATTTTCCGCCTCAGCAGGTATTGTGTAGTACCCCTCAAGCGTTGTCCACTTACCTTTTTTAACCTCACCGCTTGCAATGAGATTATAGCTGTCAGCACCGTTTATAGCGTATTGTACTTCCAGACGCATAACGTGTGAATCCTCATATTCCTCGCCGTTATACATAACGCTTGCGGAGTAGTAGTAACTCTCCCCTTTTCGGACTTTATCCGTAATCATAAGCGTAGGACCATTCCAGACAGCATTTCTGTTTGTGATGTAAATAGAGTGCGTGCCTGTAAAGCTGTACTCGTCAGTATGTATGATTTTCAAATCGCCTCGTGGTGACCAGTTTTCCGCATCTGTCTCGAAATCGTACAGATATTCCGACTGATAATCGGGTTCAGCCGTAGGTGCTTGCGGAGAATCATTCGCCTTGCCTTTTATCGTTACATCGTCAACAAAAAATTCAGCATTTGCATCAGTACACTCAAAATAGAACGCATAATTCACGGCATTTTCAGGTATAGTCAATGAATTTGTAAGCTCTGTCCATTCATTCGGCTGTACCTCAAGCCCTTTTATTTGAGCATATGTTGTTTCGCCTGCTGTATCGATAAAACGTGCTGTCCATGACATAGTTGTAGGGACATCGCCCTCGTGGTACACCCAACCGCTGAAATCATATGTTTCGCCTGCGACAAGCAACGAATCGCAAGTGATAGACGGACCCTGATAAGTTTCTTTTCTTTCGGAAGCCTTGATACTGTTATTTCCTGAATGTGCCACCGTATCAACGACTTCCAGCTTACCTCCGCCGAACATCGCCCATTTACCTGCACTTGCATCATCAAAATTATCGTTTATAATTGCGTTATCCTCTGCACCTGTACTGTCATCGGCATACACCGGGAAAGCCGTACAGACTGAGGAAATAATGACTGCTGAAACAGCCGCTAAAAATTTGAATTTCATAACAAAACCGCCTCGAATATAATAATAATATGTGGTATATATATAAACAATATAACAAATAAATATAATCTTTATTTATTATACCACAAAAAAACAAATTTGTCTATAGGTTTTGTGAAATTTTCAGTAAAAATATACCGCTGTTGGAATTACAGCGGTAATAGGCTTAAAATAGTTTTTCAGGGTGTTTGACTTTTCTCGAATACTTCTTATTTTTCTCCGCTACTCTCGTCACCGGATTAAGCCCATTCCAGTCACATCTTTTTGCGGAATCAATTTTACGGCGTTCTTTTTTACTCATCTTGTCATATGAAACAAATTTTCTCATAAGCATCACTCACTCGCCTTGAAATTGTAAATAGGTTTAATTATGTCATTTATCTCGACAGTATCGCCTATATTACTGATAATATCGTCAATCGGCTTGTATACCATAGGGCATTCGTCAAGCGTACCTGCATTCACGGAAGTCGTATAAATCCCCTGCATTTGCTTTTTGTACTCCGAAACAGTAAAAGTCTGTTTAGCCTGCGCCCGTGACATTACTCTGCCTGCACCGTGCGGAGCAGAAAAATTCCAGTCGGGATTGCCTTTCCCCGTACAAATAAGACTGCCGTCCCTCATATTCACCGGAATAAGCAGTCTTTCGCCTGACTGCGCTGATACAGCACCTTTGCGGAGAATCATATTATCCGTATCAATGTAGTTATGGATTGTCGTGAACCTGTCAACAACGTGCAGACCCATACCTTTGATAATTTCGTCCATCATTGCGTGACGGTTAATCATAGCAAACTCCTGTACAAGTTTCATATCATGGATGTACTGCTCGAAAAGTTCGCCCTCTGTATACGCAAGATGTTTCGGAACAGATGTTCTTTTAGTGCTCTTGAGCCGTGTGATTTCAGTCTGTATCAGTTTCTGTTTGCCTTCAGCTTTATATTGCGCAATAAGTGCATCAATATCCTTTTTCGAACTCTTATTAAGGCGGAGATACGCCTCCTCCTGATAGTGCTTTGCGGTTTCAACACCAAGATGACGTGAACCTGAGTGTATTACGATATAAATTTTACCGTCACTGCCTTTGTCCGCCTCGATAAAGTGATTACCTCCGCCAAGTGTACCGATACTTCTTTCCGCACGTATAGGGTTAATGTACCGATAGCAGAAAAGTTTTGTCAGGTCAATTTTTTCAGCGTATCTATGAGGTTTTTCTCTTATATCAAATCCGGACGGGATTTTCTCGTGAATGAGTTTGTCAAGTTGCTGTAGTTCAATATGTTTTTCTTTGAGAATAACCGTTTCCATACCGCAACCTATATCAACGCCGACAAGATTCGGTATCGCCTTATCCGTAATCGTCATAGTAGTACCGATTGTACAGCCTGCTCCTGCGTGAACATCGGGCATTATACGTATTTTTGCGCCCTCACTCATAGGCTGATTGCACAACTCTATAATTTGTGCGATAGCTGTTTCATCGATATTATCAGTGAAAACTTCTGCTGAATTGTATTTTCCGTCTAAAATAATCATAAAATTCCTTTCCGTGCCGTCTGCAAAAAAATTGCACTCCTGCAAAAGCAGAAGTGCATAATAGTCGCATAAATCCGTAGTTATAGGTAGATTCAGCTATATTGCAGGCGAGCACCTTTGCTTTTAGTTTGTAGAATATGGGTTAAATTAAATATATGTTTTAACATAGTACTCACCGTCCTTTCAAAAGATTATTTGTAGTATATCATAGTTTACGGAATTTGTCAAGAGATTTTCCGTAATTTAACTATTTTGTAACTGTATTGTTAATTTTATGTAGTTGTGTAGAAAAAGTACACATTTCCATTGCGTTCTAAAATCTCAACACAATCGCCGTCCCAACCCATATTTTCCGCCAGACTGTAATTTTCACCGAGGTCATATTCAACAGTACCGTCCGTAACAAAATAGCCATACGCTTCAACAAATCCACCGCCGTTAATATTGACTTCAACCGTATGTTCGTCTATGAAACTAAGATGATAGCATTTGCTATTTTCCCAGTATTCTTTAAGTTCAGGGATATTTTCTATATCTTCGTCGTAAATCATCATATCAGTATCAAAAGTACCGTTTGCCAGTCCGTCAAAAGCGTAATCAGCTAATTTCTGTACATTTGTACGCTTTTTTTCTGTATTTTCAGGAACACTGAAACATTCCAAAAAATCTATAAATATTTTACGGAACTCGTAAATATCCTCTGTTTCACCAGGACGACCGGAATCACGTAAATAGATATTTTCGGGTTTTTCAGCATTTTTGTCACCTACAAGGCAAACAAACATTGCTGTTGTTTCATCATTTTTCATACTCATAGGGAAATCAATCTCGTATTCAAGACCGTTTTCAATTTCAATACTGCTGTATTCCTCGAAATCAGCCCATGTGTATTCCTCTTTGCATAAAAGCAATGCAAAAAATTCATCTCTTTTGAGTTTGGAATTTTTATCGGGGTATTCCTCAATTAACTGATTTTGTAACTCGTAAATATCCGTTGTTTCGCCGGATTTGTAATCAATTAAATAGATATTTTCGGGTTTTTCAGCATTTTTGTCGCCTACGAGGACAACAGATTTTTTTACCTCATCAAGTAAACCACAATCAAGCACGTATTCAAGACCGTTTTCAGTTTCAATGCTCCTGTATCCCTCGAAATCAGCCCATGTAAATTCCTTGTTGTTAAAAAGCAACTTCGCAAATTCATAAAATGTGATGTTGGATTTAGTTTTCTGTTCGCCGTTCCAATTGATTTCCTCAGCGTGATAACGTTGTTTAGGCACTGCCACTTGTAAAATCACTGAACTATTTTCGTCAGCAATTTTATCTGAATCAGATGAGTAATCAATTTGTAGGGTGCTATTTTCGTAAAAGATTTTACTTATTGTGTACTCTCCGCCTGCAAAGTCAACTGATTTTACAAGAAGCACATTATTTTCAAAGAAATCGGCATTATATCTGTTATCAAAATCAGCGTTGTCAAAATATTTACCGAAATCATCGCCCGATGTGAACACATATTCGCTGTCAGTAGACGCATCATTTACATCGGTAGCATACCAGTTGATAGCCGTGAGTTTTTCGGGGTTCGCCAGATAATCACGCATACTTATGAAGTCAAAGACATCGATTTTCCCGTCAAGATTAAAGTCAGCACCGCCCATATCAACAGCAGAACCGTCTTTAAGCGAACCAAGCAGATAATTCTGCATAGTAACCGCATCGCTGATTGAAAAAGAACTGTCAAGATTGACATCACCTGAACATAATGCACCGTTAAAAGCTGCATTTGTCTGAATTGCACCTGCTGTTGCCGTACAAAGAAGAACGGCTGTTGAAATTAAAAGACCCTTGAAATTTTTCATTTTATTTTCCTCCTGTGAAATTGATTTTTATTGTCTTTCTATATGTAACAACGCACATAGGAAGAAAAATGAGCAAAAAAAATTGTGAATTTTTTGTAAACAAAAAGACTGCCGTAAAATCAGCAGTCTTTTGTATTTTACTTCATATATGAGAGTTCTTCGCTATCCCAACCGTACTCATCATAATAGTAGCTGTTTCTTGAGGAATACGAAAGGTCTGCATTTTCAAGAATATAAGCATTTTCGGGGGTATTTCTCAAGTAAAATTCCCTGCCGTCTATACTGATGATTGCGATAGGCATTTCGCCTATAATAATGGGAGTACTGTTCTGAATGAGTTCAAAGACATTTTTCTTGTTGATTCCTGTCTTAGTATTCTCATCATCATAACTATAGCGGTAGCTGTTTCCGTTTCGTGTAATTTTGTCAACGAGAGAGAGATTAGAGTTACCTTCACTGTCCTTGTAATAATAGTAATCTTCGTCATCAATATACGCTTGTACCCTTGAATATATTTTCGGGTCTGCATCTATATATATATCAGATTGACTTAAATCTGATTTTGTAACTTCAGGGATACTGATATTAGCACTTTCAAGGGCACTTATAGTATCGTCAAATGATTCAAGTATCCATCTGCTATCAACAAAACAGCAGACTTTACCCTCAAGAAGTTCATCTTCCGTCATTTCCTTCATATCTTTAATATATGCCTCTCTGATTTTGTCAGACTGTCTTGATGTCACTTCATAACTACGAGAATCAATCCTATATTTATTGTCTATGCGTATGCTGCGTTTATTTTTATTATCACTGTAAGAGTAAGCAGTGCCTATCCTGTTATATTCTGCATATTCGTCAGAGAGAAGTATAGCTTTTGTAAGTTTATCAGTCATTCCTGAATTTACTTTATATTCACGCATAACGACTGAACCTGTAAGAGTAGTGTATTCAAATTCAATTTCTATATCATCAAAATCCCCTGAATATAATACATCATTATATTTTACAGAAATCTCGTTATAAGTGTAGTTTTCGGGGTGGAAATGCCTGTCAACTATTTCTTTATTCAGGGCAACAGCCTCTTTTATTACATCTTTATCCCTGAATTTTATACCTGATACATTTTCGCTGCTATAATTATCTATACTTACAGTAACAGAATTAACATTCATTGCAGACGGTATACGCTTTGAAATTCCAAAACCGTCCGTAATATCGCATATCCAGCATATTCCCAAAACAGATATAACGGCTGCTGTAAATGCTACGGGTGCAGTCCAGAATTTCTTGAAACCTCGTCTTGTAATGATTTCCATAATGAACCACACAACAGCACAAATAACAATACCTGCAACAATGAAAACATTTGACATAATGAAAAGCGACAAAACACAAAATGTACCCATTGTCATTATAGCGTAGAAAAATGAACGGTATACATATGGTTTCGAAACATCTTCAGCTTTCCTGAAACGCTGTAACAGATATGCTCCGCCGAGGTAGAGAGCAGTAAACAGCAATGTAAAGCCAAACCATTTCAGGTACATAGGGATTGACGTTATTTCGTCGTACATATAATTATCGGCATACTGGAAAAAGAATACTGCTGCACCGATAGGGTTAGTACCTATAAACAGCGGACTTTGCAGGACAGCCTCACCGCTTATACCGAATGTTGAGCTTGATATAATTGCGCCCCAAAGGCAACCTATTGTTGCGGGTATCATCACTGTAAAGGCGAGTATACTGAAATGTGATTCAAAAGCATTTCCGCAGAATGAAAGTGAGAATACTGCCATTGTGTAGTACTGTACCATTGCGAAAATGACTATAAACACAAGCGAAAGTATAAACGGCATATGATTCCATAATTCGGACAAATCCGTGATAAACGAGCCTATTCCCAGAATCCCCAGACTAAGGGCGACTGCTGCAACAGGTACGCCTATATAGATTGTGAATCCCGAAAGATAGTCCGCAAAAAAGCGTTGTGTTGTACTCAGAGGGAGAGAGTAGTTCATATCAGTTATTGTTTTTTTGTAAAGATATTTATATTGCGATAGTGCGACGATAGAGCCTATAAGCACACTTGCTGCAAGTGTAATGACTGCTATTACAGCGAACGGTATACAGCCTGCTCCGACTGCTTCCATAACTGCTATTTCTGCATCGGTCATATTTTCCATGTTATCGTAGTAAAAGCTGATTATTGTGAGTACAGAAAGAACAGGCAAGCCGAGGATTTGGAGAATAATATTAACAATAAAATTCTTGCTGTTGCCTTTGAGATTGTTAAGATAACGTGTCCAGAAAAAGTTCTTTTTATTAGTTGATTTCACTGCTGTCATAGCCAAGTACCTCCAGTTCATAGATAAATATTTCCTCAAGCGAAAGCGGTATCAATTCAATAAGCACGGGATTTTTCGGTGCAAAGAATTTTTCAAGTTCCTGCATTTCGCCTTTAGCGATGATGTAATAGATACTCTGATTTTTCTCGAAGTGCAGAATATCAAGACCTTCCGCCGTAAATTGCTCCTTAGTGTATTCAGGCGAAGAACCGTCTGCATTTTTCGGGAATACGACCTGTATTTTGTGAACACTTGTCATAACGCTGTCAATTTCACGTGAGAAGATGATTTTACCGTTATGGAGAAGTGCAGCTGTATCGCAGACTTCATTTATTTCCTTGAGGTTATGCGAGGAAATAACAGTTGTCAGCTGTCTGTCAAGCATTGCATCAATAAGCATTTTTTTGACGATAATACGCATTGTAGGGTCAAGACCGTCAAAAGCCTCATCGAGGAGCAGGTAATCAGTCCTGCACGCAAGCCCTATTATAACAATCGCCTGACGTTTCATACCTTTTGAAAAAGTATTGATTTTTTTATTTAACGGTAAATTTATTCTCTGGCGGAGTTCCTCAAACATTTCCTCCGAAAAATTCGAGTAGTAGCTTTTGTAGTAGTCCTTGAGAGCCTTGAGAGTATATCCGCCGAATTGTACAGTTTCATCGTTGATGAAGAATACTTTTTCTTTAGTGGAAATATTATCATAAACAGGTTCGCCGTCAATCAGTACTTCACCTGATTCCTGTTTGTATATTCCCGACAAAAGGCGTAAAATAGTTGATTTGCCTGCGCCGTTAGAGCCGAGCAGACCGAAAGCCGTACCTTTTTCGATTTTGAGGTTCACGCCGTCAAGAGCCGTGTAGGTATCGAATTTTTTCACCGTGTTTTTAAGTTCAATCATACAGAATCTCCTTTCAATTCCTGTTCAGATACAATGTCAATGTGATTTTTTAACGTTTCAGTGGAAACGCCGTGTTTTAAGGCGATAACAACTGATTTGTCAAATTCAGACAAAACATTTTCCTGAAAGATATTGCTGTCGAGTGCGGAAATGAAACTCCCACGCCCCGGTACTGAATAAACCACGCCTTTTCTTTCAAGTTCCTGATAAGCCTTTGCGACAGTATTGGGATTCACGCCTGTATCCTTAGCGAGATTCCTCACACTGGGCAGCTGTTCATTTTCTTTGAGAGTACTCGAAACGGCAAGTTCAATTATTTTATTATAAATCTGCTCATAAATCGGCACTCTGCTTGTTAAATCGATAGAAAACATAAACGCTCCTTTCTGTTTGCTTTGTACTATGATACGTAATACACCTATTACAATTATATAATATCACATAAATTTATATTTGTCAAGTATTTTTGCGAAAAAAAATAAGCCTCACTGAAAAATGAGGCTTTTTTATAAAAATCAAAGCAGAATTATACCGTTTTCACTGCATTTTTTAATCATATCTTCGCTCCAGATTGACGACTGTACTTCGCCGATATGAGCCTTATTCAGCAAAAGCATACAAAGTCTTGACTGCCCGATACCACCGCCTATTGTGAGGGGAAGTGTATTGTCTGCAATCATTTTGTGATAGTCGTACTTCATTCTGTCCTCTGCATTGCATTCAGCGAGTTGCGACTTCAGCGAATCAGCGTCAACACGGATACCCATTGAAGAAACTTCAAGTGAATCATCAAGAACGCTGTCCCAAATGAGAATATCGCCGTTGAGTTCCCAGTCGTCGTAATCGGGAGCTCTGCCGTCGTGTTTTTCGCCGTTAGCCAGTTTACCGCCGATTTTCATAAGGAATACAGTTTTGTGTTCCATAGTGATAAGCCTTTCACGTTCGTGGCTTGATTTATCGGGGTACTTGTCAGCGAGTTCCTGAGTTGTAATAAAATACGGTTCTTCGCAGATTGTGCCTGCAATATCAGGATAACGCAGACCGACTTTTCTTTTTGTGTAAGAAATCGCCTTTACAACGGATTTGACTGTATCTTTGAGGAAATCAATATTCCGCTGTTCTCTTGTTATAACTTTTTCCCAATCCCACTGGTCGACGAAAATCGAATGCGTATTATCTGTATTATCGTCACGGCGGATAGCGTTCATATCAGTGTAGATACCTTCGCCGGGCTTGTAACCGTAGCGGTACAGAGCCATACGTTTCCATTTTGCAAGCGACTGAACAACTTCACCTTCGCTGTCAATTTCCTTGATAGTGAAATCAACTTTGCGTTCGATGCCGTTGAGGTCGTCATTTATGCCGTTGCCTTTGCGGACGATAAGCGGAGCAGATACACGGTCGAGAGTGAGCGCAAACGAGAGAGCCTGCTGGAAAACGTCCTTGATATACTTGATAGCGTGCTGAGTTTCCCTGAGAGTGAGGGAGGACTTATAATTTTTGGGGATATATAACGAATGTGACATAAAAAATCACTCCTTTTATAAATTATAAATTTTGTAAATTTTGTAAATTTAATAAAATTATCTGATTGAGCCGACTGTACGAGGGTAAAGAATAACGTCCCTGATATTCGCCATACCTGTTGTATACATGATAAGGCGTTCAAAGCCCAGACCAAAACCTCCGTGCGGCACAGAGCCGAACTTACGCAAATCGAGGTAATCCGAATACAGTTCGAGATTCATTTCACGTTCTTTCATAGCCGTGATGAGTTTATCGTAATCGTATTCACGTTCACTTCCGCCGATAATTTCGCCTACACCGGGCACAAGCAAATCAACAGCCGCAACAGTTTTACCGTCGGGATTCTGTTTCATGTAAAAAGATTTAATTTCTTTCGGGTAATCGGTAACGAAAACAGCCTTTTTGAACACTTTTTCCGAAATATAGCGTTCGTGTTCTGTTTGTAAATCGCAGCCCCATTCAACAGGATAGACGAAATTCTCACCTGATTCCTGAAGAAGTTTAATAGCTTCTGCATAGGTCACTCTGCCGAAATCGTGCGAAATAAGTTCCTCAAGACGAGTTTTAAGCCCTTTTTCGAAGTGCGCATCAAAGAAATCTATTTCAGACGGGCAAATTTCGAGGAGCTGACCGATAACATATTTAAGCATATCCTCTGCAATTTCAATAACGTCATCGAGTTCAGCGAAAGCAACTTCCGGTTCAATGTGCCAAAATTCCGCAAGATGTTTTGGAGTATTGCTGTTTTCGGCACGGAAACTCGGACCAAAAGTATAAATTTTACCCATAGCAGTAGCAGCCATTTCGCCTTCTAACTGTCCCGAAACTGAAAGACCTGCTTTTCTGCCGAAAAAGTCATTTGCGTAGTAATCTTCTTCCGACTTATATTCCGTAGTATAGCCGTTTGTCGTCACCTGAAACATTTCGCCTGCACCTTCGCAGTCACTGCCGGTGATAAGGGGTGTATTTATATATACGTAGTTATTGTTCTGGAAATACCTATGGATAGCCGCCGCAAGAACTGACCTCACACGCCATACAGCGTTGAAAGTATTCGTTCTGCTTCTGAGGTGCGGTATACTCCTGAGAAATTCAAGGCTATGACCCTTTTTCTGTAACGGGTAATCTGTCGGGCAATCGCCTAAAATTGTGATATTATCGGGAAAAGCGTTGATTTCAACAGTATTGTTTCTGCCCTCAACAACTTTTCCGACGACTTTCAGGGACATACCAACACGAGGTTCTTTGAAATCGCTGTCACCTTTTTCGATAACAACCTGAATATTTTTCAGGGAAGTGCCGTCATTCATTTCGACGAATGCGACGCTTTTCGAGTTACGGGAGGTACGAACCCAACCGCAGACAGTGACTTCCTGCCCGATGAAGTCATTTTTGCAAATAATTTCCTTAATGTCGATGTGTTTCATAAAACAAACGTTCCTTTCAAATAAATTTTCAGGACGGATAAATAAAAAATCTCCCGAACCTGAACAAACAGGACGAGAGTTACCCGTGGTGCCACCTGAATTTACTGCTGAACGAACCTGAACGGAACGGCAAAAGCAGTCACTTTCGTCCGCTGTAACGTGCGGAGAACGTCGCCCCTACTAAGTGCGGAAGTACTTTTCAGTTTGATGCTCCGGAGTGTTATTCGCAGTGGCTCTGATACGTGGCTCACACCGTCCCACGCTCTCTGGAAACGAAATCCGCTGTTACTTCTCTCCATCGCAGCATTTACTGAAATTCATTTTAACATAATTTTGCAGATTTGTCAATAGTTTTTTGGAAATTTTTTTCAATAAAAAAAGTCCCGACAAAAAATCAGGACTTTTGATATTTTAATTATTATTTTTAATAGTTCTGCTTCCGATAGTAAAAGTATCAATAACCGTTACACCGTCGGATTCATATACGTTGATAATTCTGTTCGGATTGCCTTTTGCATCACGTTCTTCCTGTATTCTTGCAACTTCTTCAGGAGTTTGCGCTTTGTCCATTTCATCATCGTCCAATTCAGTCTTGCGTACATATCCTTCTATGCCGTTGTCACCTACAGCAGCAATCAAATCAGGCTCATCTTCGGGGTACATAGCATCAGCACCGGTGCCGAATGTTTCGCCGTTCTCATTGACTTCATATTCAGACTTATCCTTGTGGGGAACAGCAACAGTCATTTCAGGGTCAATGTATATTTCACCATTGTCATCAGCATAAAAGTGGTCAGCAACTTCAGTTTTTGTTTCATCAGTGTACACAACGCCGTCCTCAACATAAGCAGTTTTAATCATCTCATTTGCAACAGCACCGATTCCTGTTCCGCAAGCCACACTAAGACCAGCAACAGCAAGCGTGATGATTCTGTTTTTAATTTTTTTCATATTACCACTCCTTTAAGTTAAACGATAGATGTCTTATTTATGCTATATTTATTATATCATGGCATTATATAAAAGTCAAGAGTTTTCCAAAAAAATATATTCAGCAGTATCACCAAAAAATTCATATAAAATTTGTTGAAAACAGATATAATAACGAAAAGCCCCATAATTACGGAGCTTTTAACGTATGTATTCAATTGTAGATTAAGGCGAAACATCGCCAAGCTAAATTACCTGTCGGAATCACTCCCACACACGGTTCACGTTCCCAATTCACCGTATATAGCAAGAATGAACTAAGCGTTAAACTATCCCATCGGATTTTACCTCCGTTAAGATTATTACTCCGAACCTTCCATATTCGGAAAACAAAGTTAAAAATGGGGTGGAATTTTCAATCAGTTTCTCATCGGACTCAACCTTTGCAGAGTATTTTTGGAAAATATATCTAAAGACTCAAATAGTCGAAATTTCAGAAAATCCTGTATCTGAATTGAGTTTAGACCGAAACCGTTTTAATCTCCAGCATTGCGTATGAATTGTAATCAGATTATTTTTTTCAACTTCACTACACGGAACAAGTCTTAAAAAATGACCTATATTCCCTCTTTAATCAACCCAACTACTCAACATGTCCGCCGGTTTCACGCTGTGGCTGATAGTAGACTCCATTGGACTCACTTACCTTTCCGCTTAAAATAATTTACATTGAGAAGAACTCAAACCAAGTAAATTCAGCTTTGAGCAAATCGTTGTTTACTCTTTTTCCTTGATTATATAATAACATACTATTTAGTAAAAGTCAATAGTATTTTTCAAAGTTTTCTGAAATTTTGATAAACTTTGTTATATTATACAAATCAGAACTATATTTTTGAGCAAATTGCCCATAATATTTTTTTACTAAATAAAAATCCCGCAAATTCACATTTTCAGAATTTGCAGGATTTTAATTTTCAAGTTATTTTACAATAAGTGATTTACCCGTCATTTCTTTCGGCTGAGGTACTCCCATAATATCGAGCATTGTCGGAGCGAGGTCAGCAAGAACACCGCCGTCTGCAAGTTTACCGTCAACGCCTACCGCAATAAGCGGAACAGGGTTTGTTGTATGTGCAGTGAACGGGCTGCCGTCAGGCTCATACATTTTGTCAGCGTTACCGTGGTCAGCCGTAATCAACGCAGAACCGCCTTTTGCGAGGATAGCGTCAACCATTCTGCCGACGCATTCGTCAACAGCCTCAACAGCTTTTACAGCGGCATCGAAAACGCCTGTATGACCAACCATATCGCAGTTAGCGTAGTTGAGAATGATAACGTCGTATTTATCGGAATTTATCGCCTCAACAACAGCATCGCAGACTTCATAAGCACTCATTTCGGGCTTTAAGTCAAAAGTTTCAACATCAGGGGATTTGATAAGTATTCTGTCCTCTCCCTCGAATTGCTTTTCTTCACCGCCGTTGAAGAAGAACGTAACATGGGCATATTTCTGAGTTTCAGCGATACGGAGCTGAGTTTTGCCGAGTTTTGCGAGATATTCGCCCATTGTCATTTCGAGCTGTTCAGGCGGATAAGCAACAGTCACATTAGGCATAGTTGCATCATACTGCGCCATACAAACGAATTTTACAGGGAAAAAGCCGTTTTTGCGAGTGAATCCCGTAAAATCAGGGTCAACAAATGAGCGAGTGATTTGCCTTGCACGGTCAGGGCGGAAATTGAAGAAAATAATGCTGTCATCAGCCTTTATTTTTTCACCGCCTGCAATTACAGCCGGCAACATAAATTCATCTGTAACTCCGTTTGCGTAGGAATTTTCTATTGCCTGAACGGGGTCATTTTCCTGAACGCCCTCGCCGTAAACAAGCGCAGAATAAGCCTTTTCAACTCTGTCCCAAGCGTTATCTCTGTCCATTGCGTAGAATCTGCCCGCAATTGTTGCGACTTTGCCCACGCCGATTTTTTCGAGTTCAGCGACAGTTTCAGCCATGTATTCCGAAGCAGATGACGGCGGAACGTCACGTCCGTCAAGGAAAGCGTGGATATAGACTTTATCAAGACCGTTTTTCTTTGCCATTTCGACAAGTCCGAACAAATGTTCCATATGACTATGAACACCGCCCGGTGAAAGAAGTCCCATAAGGTGCAGAGCGGAATTTTTAGCCTTACAATTTTCCATTGCACCAAGAATTGCCTTATTTTCGAAGAAAACGCCGTCTTTTATATCTTTTGAAATTTTAACAAGCATCTGATAGACAATTCTGCCTGCTCCAATGTTAGTATGACCTACCTCAGAGTTACCCATTTGACCGTCAGGAAGTCCTACATCAAGACCGCTTGCGCCTATTGTAGTATGAGGGCATTCAGCCATATATTTATCAAGATTCGGCTTTTTAGCCGCTTTAATAGCATTACCGTAAT
Organism: uncultured Ruminococcus sp.; assembly: GCA_947624295.1. Lineage (GTDB taxonomy): Bacteria > Bacillota > Clostridia > Oscillospirales > Ruminococcaceae > Ruminococcus. The sequence goes on from CANQJV010000011.1 coordinate 37,932, forward strand.
CATCAGGATTATAGCCGAAACCGTCCATAATGATAAGTGCTACAGGTTTCTTTGACATTTTTATCAAAACCTTTCATTTAATTTTAGATACCGTAGTGAATGACATACTTTTTTTCTGTATAAGCCCTTTTCATAAGGCATATGACTGGCTTATAAACATCACTGTTTTCCTGCTGAAATATAGCTATAAATTCAGGAAGTACGTCCCACGGAATAAGCGTTACGCCGTAGTAACAAAGACCTTGCCACAATTCCCCTTTAAGATTATCTCCACGGCAAGGGTTTATTGTCGGAATACTCTGAAATTTTTCCATAAGGGGAAGTATAAAGTCATCATGTATGGAAATGCAACCAAATTTTTCGGGAGTATATCCTGTATATCTATGCATTTTGCCGGAAAAATTCTCTATTATGCCGAAATCATGCACAAGTCCCATATTTACCAAAATCCTTTTGTTATAAATTTTATAAATTTAATGTTCCAAAATTTGAGGATTATGCCGGACATATGAGAATATGCAGACAACTGCCGAAACAATTACAAGAAAAAGCTATATTCCGGCAATTATCCGCAATGTTTTCATAATCAGCCGTTTACAGCTGCCTGTACAATTGTATTGAAATCCTCTGCAACGAGTGATGCACCGCCGATAAGTCCGCCGTCAATGTTCGGTTTAGCGAGAAGTTCAGCGCAGTTTTTAGCGTTCATAGAACCGCCGTACTGTATTGTAACTGCTTCTGCTGTCTCCTCATCATAGAGTTTAGCAAGCTGCGCACGGATAAATGCGCATACTTCCTCAGCTTGGTCGGGAGTAGCAACGTTGCCTGTACCGATAGCCCATACAGGTTCGTAAGCAATGACAATATTTTTAACTTGTTCTGCTTTAAGTGACCAGAGGTCAAGTTTAATCTGACGTGCAATAACTTCTTCAGTGATATTGCAGTTGCGTTCCCATTCGAGTTCGCCTACGCATACGATAGGTTTAAGACCTGCCTCAACAGCAGCAACAGTTCTTTTGTTTACAGTTTCGTCAGTTTCGCCGAAATACTGTCTGCGTTCGCTATGACCGATTACGACATATTCAACACCGAGTTCAACAAGCATAGGTGCGGAGATTTCGCCTGTAAATGCGCCGTTACTCTTGAAATGCACATTTTCTGCGCCGATTTTGACATTTGAGCCTGCTGTTACATTTGTAGCAGTTTCGAGGTTAGTAAACGGCACGCAAGCGACAACTTCAACTTTACCCTCAGCATTTGCAACGAGAGGTTTAACAGCCTCAAGAAGTGCTTTAGCTTCAGGGCGAGTTTTGTTCATTTTCCAGTTTCCTGCGATAATAGCTTTTCTTTTTGACTTGTTCATTGTAATTAACTCCTTTTATTAAAATTTAATACTTATTGTTACTTCCGTTGTAACTTCCGATAATAATTCCGTTTTTGATAGGTGACATAAGCAAACCGACTGCAAGACCTATCCAGAAACAGAATAATGCTAAAAATAAACTTTTCTTATTCGAATCCATTTTCTTAAAAAACCTCATCTATTGCAATAAAGGCGGATATTTCACCGCCCATATTGCTAAAAATTATATCTTACTTTTCAGCGATTACTGCAACACCCGGGAGAACTTTACCCTCAAGGTATTCGAGAGATGCGCCGCCGCCTGTAGAAATATGGCTCATCTTGTCAGCAAAACCAAGCTGCATTACAGCTGCTGCCGAATCACCGCCGCCGATAATAGTCGTAGCGTCAGTATCGGCAAGAGCCTTTGCAACAGCAATTGTGCCCTTAGCAAGTACAGGGTTCTCGAATACGCCCATAGGACCGTTCCATACAACAGTTTTAGCCGATTTAACTGCATCTGCAAAGAGTTCCTGAGTTTTTGTGCCGATGTCAAGACCCATCATATCAGCAGGAATCTTATCAGCATCAACATTTTCGATAGCAATTTCAGCATCAATCGGGTCAGGGAAAGCAGGAGCTACAGCTGTATCAACGGGAAGGAGAATCTTCTTGCCGAGTTTTTCAGCTTTTTCAAGCATTTCCTTACAGTAGTCAAGTTTTTCGTTGTCAACGAGTGACTTACCTGTTTCGCAACCCTGAGCCTTGAGGAATGTGTAAGCCATACCTCCGCCGATGATAAGTGTATCGCATTTTTCGAGGAGATTGGAGATAACATTGAGTTTGTCTGCAACTTTTGCACCGCCGAGAATAGCAACAAATGGTCTTTCAGGTACTTCTACGGCGTTGCCGAGGTACTGAATTTCTTTCTGCATGAGGTAGCCTACAGCAGTTTCCTTGACGAATTTTGTAACGCCTGCTGTTGATGCGTGTGCACGGTGAGCTGAACCGAAAGCATCCATAACAAAAACTTCATTGTCAACGAGGTCAGCGAGTTCTTTTGAGAGATTTTCGCCGTTCTTTGTTTCGTCAGCACCACGGAAACGGGTATTTTCGAGGACAACAATTTCGCCGTCAGCCATTTCTGCAACAGCTTTCTTAGCATTTTCGCCTACAACTGTATCATCGGGAGCGAAAACAACTTTTGTGTTTACGAGTTCAGCAAGTCTTGCTGCTGCCGGAGCAAGTGAGAATTTAGCTTCCGGACCGTTCTTAGGTTTGCCGAGGTGAGAGCAGAGGACAACTTTTGCGCCGTTTTCAACGAGTTTGTTGATAGTAGGGAGAGCTGCCTGAATACGATTGTCATTAGTGATAACGCCGTCCTTGAGCGGTACGTTGAAATCGACTCTTACGAGAACCTTTCTGCCCTTAACGTTAAGGTCTTCTACAGTAACTTTGTTTAATCCTGCCATTGGTATGACATCCTTTCATAAAAAATATAGTCAGATTTACTGTTAAAACTAACAGCCTTAATTATATTTTACACTATTTTGAAAAAAATTTCAAGTACTTTTTGGAATATTTTTCAAAAAAATATTTTTCAGCCGATTAGTTCAGTTAAAAAAATTATTTTTTTCAAACCTCTTGACAAATCAGAATTATTGTGATAAAATAATCTTGAATTGAATAAAACCGTTGAGGCGGAGATAAAGTCAGTTATGCTTTTACAGAGAGTGCGGGGTGCTGAGAACCGTATAAAAAACAGGCCGGCAAATGGACCGCTGAGGGTGCAGTCAAATGTATTAACTACAAAGTATTCTGCAACGTTACGATGTGCGTCAATCATCAGGGATATGCTTGTATCCTGCAAAGTGCATGGCTTATGCCGTGAATCAAGGTGGCAACACGGATTTTTATTCGTCCTTGACAGTTTTTCTGTCAGGGACTTTTTTATTAAACGGAGGTGCTTAGAAAAATGAACTTTATGCCCGATTACAATACGGTAAAAGAACTCGCAGACAGCGGAAAATATGACATTCTGCCCGTAAGCTGCGAAATTCTTTCCGATATATGTACTCCCATTGAGGCTATGACAATCCTCAAAAATATTTCAACTCACTGCTATATGCTTGAATCAGTCGCCGAAAAAGAAAAATGGGGACGGTATACTTTCCTCGGATTTGACCCGAAATTTCAGCTGACTGCAAAGGGAAACAAAGTTTCTTTCGGCGGTGTTACTATGGAAACTGAAAACCCGAGTATACAGATACGTCAGATTCTTTCAGGCTACAGAAGCCCGAAATTCAGCTATCTTCCCTCTTTTACAGGCGGATTTGTAGGCTATTTCTCGTATGATTTCCTTGCCTATACCGAAAAATCACTAAGAATCGACACGGAAGATACTGAAAATTTCAAAGATGTTGACATTATGCTTTTCGATAAAGTTATTGCTTTTGACAATTTCAGGCAAAAAATTATACTTATCGCAAATATGTCGCTGGAAGATACAGAGGCAGGCTATAATAAGGCTAAACTCGAATTACAGCAGCTTGCTGACATTCTCCGGCACGGTGAACGCCGTCACGAAAAAGCAGGTCATCTTACTACGGAAGTAAAACCTATGTTCGATAAAGAACAGTTCTGCAATATGATTGATACAGCTAAAAAACATATCTATGAGGGCGATATTTTCCAGATAGTCCTCTCGAATTGCCTGAGCGCAGGATTTGAGGGAAGTCTTTTCAACACTTACCGTGTACTGCGGACTATAAACCCTTCACCGTATATGTTCTATTTTTCGGGGACTGACGTTGAAATTGCAGGCGCATCGCCCGAAACTCTCGTAAAACTGGAGGACGGTGTACTTCATACATTCCCACTCGCCGGAACTCGCCCACGAGGTAAAACAGAAGCTGAGGACAAAGAGCTTGAAATCGGCCTGCTCAAGGACGAAAAGGAACTTTCTGAACATAATATGCTTGTTGATTTGGGCAGAAACGATTTGGGGAAAATCAGCAAATTCGGCAGCGTTCAGGTCGAAAAATTCCATAGCATTGAACGCTATTCCCACGTAATGCACATAGGTTCAACTGTCCGTGGCGAAATACGTGAGGAATTTGACGGACTTGACGCTGTAAGTGCCGTACTTCCCGCAGGTACGCTTTCAGGAGCCCCTAAAATACGTGCTTGTCAGATTATTGCGGAACTCGAAAACAATAAGCGTGGTATTTACGGCGGAGCAATAGGTTATATCGATTTTACGGGTAATCTCGATACCTGTATCGCCATACGCATTGCTTACAAGAAAAACGGCAAGGTATTCGTGCGGAGCGGTGCGGGAATCGTTGCTGATTCAGTCCCCGCAAATGAGTATCAGGAGTGTATAAACAAGGCTGCTGCTGTTGTGAACGCACTTAAACTTGCAGAGGAGGCGGATTTATGATTTTATTGATTGACAATTACGACAGTTTTTCATATAATCTTTTCCAGCTTGTCGGCGAAATAAATCCCGACATAAAAGTTATAAGAAATGACGAAATGACCGTATCCGAAATTGAACAGCTTTCTCCCGACAGAATTATCATCTCACCCGGTCCCGGCAGACCTGAAGATGCAGGAATTATAATCGAAGCCGCAAAAACAGTGTGCCGTAAAATCCCTACTTTAGGAGTGTGCCTCGGTCATCAGGCAATATGTTCGGCTTACGGTGCGGAAATAACTTACGCCAAAACTCTCATGCATGGTAAGCAGTCAAGAATAAAATTCAGCGGAAATTCTCCGCTTTTCAGCGGAATTGACGAAAATGCTCCCGTAGCTCGTTACCATTCGCTTGCGGCGAAAGCTGACACAATCCCCGACTGCTTTGAAATAACTGCCGTTGCTGATGACGGTGAAATTATGGCTGTTCAGCACAAAGAATACAGGATTTTCGGCGTACAGTTTCACCCTGAATCAATCATGACACCTGACGGCAAAAAAATGTTAAGTAATTTTATTTATCTTTAAGGAGATGTTTTTTATGATTAAAGAGGCTATTGTTAAAATCGTTGACAAACAGGATTTGACCTATGATGAGGCTTATCAGGTTATGTCCGAAATTATGTCGGGGCAGACAACTCCGACTCAGAATGCGGCATTTCTTGCGGCACTCTCAACAAAAAGCGCAAAAGCTGAAACTATCGACGAAATCACGGGTTGTGCAGCTGCTATGCGTGATGCGGCTCTGAAATTCGAAAATGATATGGATTTGCTCGAAATCGTCGGAACAGGCGGTGATAACGCCCATAGTTTCAACATATCGACAACTTCCGCTATGGTGATTGCTTCATCAGGAGTGCTTGTTTCAAAACACGGCAACCGTGCAGCATCTTCACTTTCGGGTACTGCCGACTGTCTGGAGGCTCTCGGGGTAAACATCAGTCTTGAACCTGACAAATGCCGTGAAATGCTTGAAAAGACGAGTTTCTGCTTTTTCTTTGCACAAAAATATCACACTTCAATGAAATACGTCGGCGGAATAAGAAAAGAACTCGGTATCAGGACAGTTTTCAACATCTTAGGACCGCTTACTAACCCTGCATCGCCTAAACATCATCTTCTTGGCGTTTATGATTCGTCACTCCTCGAAACTGTTGCGCAGGTACTTATGAAACTCGGTTCAAAAAACGGTATGGTAGTATACGGAACGGATAAACTCGATGAAATATCACTTTCCGCACCTACCATGATTTGCGAATATAAGGACGGCTGGCTGAAAAATTATGAGATTACCCCTGAACAATTCGGTTTCGAACGCTGTAAAAAAGACGATTTGCTTGGCGGTACTCCTGCTGAAAATGCCGCTATCACAAGAGGTATTTTATCAGGCGAAATTCAGGGTCACAAGAGAAATACCGTTCTCCTCAATGCAGGTGCTGCAATTTATATCGGCGGTAAAGCTGATACTTTCGAAAACGGCGTAAAATTGGCAGGCGAATTGATTGACAGCGGTAAAGCTCTCGAAACACTCGAAAAAGTTATCGCTGTATCAAATAGCTGAGGTGGAGTATGACTATACTTGATAAACTCGCCAATTATGCGAAATTCCGTACAGAATCAGCGAAAAAAATACTCCCGTATGATGAACTCAAGGCAAAGGCTCTTTCTTTGCCTATGGGTGAATTTGAATTTGAGTACGCTCTCAAAAAGCCCGATATTTCATTCATATGTGAGTGCAAAAAAGCATCGCCTTCAAAGGGAATCATTGCGGAGGATTTCCCGTATCTGCAAATTGCACGGGAATACAAAAAAGCAGGTGCTGACTGCATATCCGTCCTCACTGAACCGAAATGGTTCCTCGGAAGCGACGATTATTTGCAGGAAATCGCACATACTGTATCAATTCCCTGCATAAGAAAAGATTTTACTGTTGATGACTATATGATTTATGAGGCGAAAATTCTCGGAGCAAAAGCTGTACTGCTGATATGTTCGATTTTAACGCCCGAACAAATTGAGTCATATATAGAAGTATGCGATAAACTGGGAATTTCCGCACTTGTGGAGGCTCACGATGGTGACGAGATAAAAACGGCTGTAAATTGCGGAGCAAGGCTCATAGGCGTAAACAACAGGAATCTGAATGATTTTTCTGTTGACACCGCTAACAGCAGGAAACTCCGTGAACTCGTTCCGCCTGAAATACTTTTTGTTTCGGAAAGCGGTGTGAAATCGGCTGAAGATATCGCTCTCCTCCGTGAATCAGGCGCAGATGCGGTGCTTATAGGCGAAACTCTCATGAAAGCTCACGACAAAACTGCTAAACTTGCTGAATTAAGGGGAAAATTATGATTAAAATAAAAATGTGCGGTTTACGGCGTGAAATCGATATAGAATACGCTAACAGCCTGCTCCCTGATTTTATCGGTTACGTTTTCGCAGAAAAAAGCAAGAGATATATAACTCCCGAAAATGCCTGTAAACTCACAAATATTCTTGATAAAAGAATTACTCCAGTAGGTGTTTTCGTCAATTCACCTGCTGAAAATGTCATAAATATTGCTAAATCAGGTGCTATATCAATTGCGCAGTTACACGGCAATGAAAACGAGGAATATATTTCAAAACTCCACAAGGAAAATATTACTGTAATCAAGGCTTTTATTGTTAAATCAGATGACGATATACAGCTTGCAAATAATTCAAAAGCTGACTTTGTACTTCTTGATGCAGGTATGGGCGACGGTAAAACTTTTAACCATAGTCTGCTCGAAAATATCACAAGACCTTATTTTCTCGCAGGAGGTCTTTCCCCTGAAAATATTGCCGATGTACTCGCCCTTAATCCGTATGCCGTCGATGTCAGTTCAGGAATCGAAACGGACGGTTTCAAGGATTTCGGGAAAATGAAAATGTTTACAGATATTATAAAAAATATTACAAGAAAGGATTGATTAAATATGTCACAATCAAAAGGCCGTTTCGGTGTTCACGGCGGACAGTATATCCCCGAAACTCTTATGAATGCTGTTATTGAACTCGAAAACGCTTATAACCGCTATAAAGATGATGAGGAATTTAATAGGGAACTTACTCTCCTCCTCAATGAATACGCAGGCAGACCGTCTTTGCTTTACTACGCTGAAAAACTCACAAAAGACCTCGGCGGTGCTAAAATTTACCTGAAACGTGAGGATTTGAATCACACCGGTTCGCACAAAATCAATAACGTACTCGGTCAGGCTCTCCTTGCGAAAAAAATGGGCAAAACACGTCTTATTGCTGAAACAGGTGCAGGTCAGCACGGTGTTGCTACTGCTACGGCAGCCGCACTCCTCGATATGGAATGCGTTGTGTTTATGGGCGAGGAAGATACAAAACGACAGGCTCTCAACGTCTACAGAATGAAACTTCTCGGCTCTGAAGTTATCCCCGTAAAAACAGGTACTGCTACGCTGAAAGATGCCGTTTCGGAGGCTATGCGTGAATGGACTTCACGTATCAGCGATACACACTATTGCCTCGGCTCTGTTATGGGTCCTCACCCGTTCCCGACAATTGTCCGTGATTTTCAGGCTGTTATTTCCCGTGAATCACGTCAGCAGATACTCGAAAAAGAAGGCAGACTCCCGGACGCTGTAATTGCTTGTGTCGGAGGAGGTTCTAACGCTATCGGCAGTTTCTACCACTATATCCCTGATAAAAATGTAAGGCTTATAGGCTGCGAGGCAGCAGGTCGCGGCATTGATACGTTCGAAACGGCAGCTACTGTAAATACAGGCAGAATCGGCATTTTCCACGGTATGAAGTCATATTTCTGTCAAGACGAATACGGTCAGATTGCTCCTGTATACTCGATTTCAGCGGGACTTGACTACCCCGGCGTAGGTCCTGAACACGCTTATCTGCACGATACGGGACGTGCGGAATATGTTCCCGTAACTGATGACGAAGCAGTCAATGCTTTCGAGTATCTTTCACGGACTGAAGGCATTATCCCTGCTATTGAATCGGCTCACGCTGTTGCTTATGCAATGAAACTTGCTCCGACTATGGAGAAAGATAAGATAATTATTATAACTATTTCAGGACGTGGCGACAAGGATTGTGCCGCTATTGCACGTTACAGAGGAGAGGAAATTTATGAGTAATATCAGAAAAGCATTCGAAAACGGCAAGGCTTTTATTCCGTTCATTACCTGCGGTGACCCTGACATTGGCACAACCGCTGAAATTGTACGTTCGGCAGTGAGGGCAGGTGCAGACCTCATAGAACTCGGTATACCATTTTCAGACCCTACTGCTGAAGGTCCTGTTATTCAGGGCGCAAATATACGTGCATTGGCTGGAGGTATCACTACAGACAAAGTTTTTGATTTGGTCGTTGACCTCCGCAAAGATGTAACAATACCGCTTGTTTTTATGACTTACGCAAACGTTGTTTTTTCGTACGGTGCTGAAAGATTTATGAAACGCTGTCAGGAAACCGGTATCGACGGTATTATTCTCCCCGATTTGCCTTTCGAAGAAAAAGATGAGTTTGCTGACGTTGCCGAAAAATACGGCATTGATATGATTTCACTCATCGCACCGACTTCCGAAAACAGAATATCAATGATTGCAAAAGAGGCTAAAGGATTCATCTACATAGTTTCAAGCCTCGGCGTTACAGGCGTAAGAAGTGAGATAAATACCGATATAAGCCATATTGTTGAAATCATCAGGCAAAATACGGATATTCCGTGTGCTGTCGGCTTTGGTATCTCTGAACCGCTTCAGGCGAAAAAAATGGCGGGACTTTCAGACGGCGCAATTGTCGGCTCCGCTATCATAAAAATTATGGCACAATATGGTAAAGATTCGCCTTATTACGTCGGGGAATACGTCCGCCTTATGAAAGAGGCTGTTTCAGGAGAATAATATTATGGCTTTCAGACTGGATAATGTAGTTCCATGGGGAAGAAATATTGACGAATATCAAAAAATGTTCATGCTGTCTGACAGCGATATGAAAAAACGTATCGCCGGATTCGGTGACGGTCCGGCGAGTTTCAACTATCAGGCAACAAAACAAGGATTTTCAGTTACATCTTTTGACCCCATTTATCAGTTCACAAAAGAACAAATTGCAGAACGAATTAAAAAAACTCGTGTTGTTGTTATGGAACAAATGAAACTTAATATGGAAAATTATGTATGGACTGATATAAAAAATCTCGATGAATTAGAAAATCGGCGAATGTCAGCTATGAAAATGTTTTTAGATGATTTTGAACAGGGTAAGGCTGAAAAACGATATATTTATCATGAATTACCATCAAAAATCAATTTGCCCGATAATTCTTTCGATATAGGTTTAAGTTCACATTTCCTGCTTATGTATACATCTCTCGGATATGATTTTCATATCAGGTCAATATCTGAAATGCTGAGAGTTTGCAGACAAATACGTATTTTTCCCATTGTCGATTTGGATGCCGAAAAAACAGAGCTTACAGAAAATGTTATAAGTTATTTCAATAAAAAATATTCAGTCAAAATCGTTGATACGTCCTATGAATTTCAGAAAGGCGAAAATAAAATGCTGATAATTGAATAGATAGGAGCAATCAGGAAAATAATATTACGGTTTTCAAACAGAATAGTAAAAAATATAATCGCCGGATTCAGTAATGTTCCGGCGAATTTCATATGTTAAGCAACAAAACAAGGATTTTCAGTTACATCTTTTGACCCCATTTGTGTGGTAACGATTGCATTACCAGATTTCTTGCATACAACAAAAAAATATTGTAAACCTTATTTCCTAAAATAGTTGACAATTCAAATTCATTGTGATATAATATTCATAGGAAGGAGGTGACAATATGAAAACAAAAGATATGATTTTAATTGCGATGTTTGCTGCACTTTCAGCTGTTGGTGCATTCATAAAAATACCAATGCCATTTTGCCCGATTACCTTACAAATTCTTTTTACAACTCTTGCGGGAGTACTTCTCGGCGGTCGTAACGGTGCGTTGAGTGTGGGAATATATGTTCTGCTTGGACTTTTTGGACTACCTGTATTTACAGGCGGAGGAGGTATATCATATATACTTCACCCTACCTTCGGCTTTCTCATCGGGCTTACAATCGGGGCTTACGTTACCGGAAAAATATGCCATTCAGGTGAACCGACAATGAAACGGCTTCTTGTTGGAAGTTTAGCAGGACTTGTGCCTACTTTTTTGATAGGTACAGTTTATGACATTGCAATAACATTCCTTTATCTTAAATCTGATGCGGCGATATTTACAGTTGCATTCCAATGCCTTTTACCGCTTACATGGGACGTATTTATATGCGTATTTACGGCATTTGTTGGCACAAGGCTTATTCCTGTACTCGCCAAATAAAAAAAATCCCTCTGCTGAAAGACAGGTACTAATAAAGAAGTTTTTATGATTTGAAGATAAGGTTGCGTAACCTCAGCGGTTACGCAGCCTTTCT
>CANQJV010000012.1 GCA_947624295.1 uncultured Ruminococcus sp.
AAAGTAAAGGTCTACAGCTTCAATAGTATCAAGCTTGTTATTAATTCCCAAAACTGTACTTTCGTTAATGCCATAAAATGAGATTTCTTTTAGCTCCGAAACTTTATCAAGTTGTTCTGTAAGTAGAGAATAATTTGATGTCGCTAATGCTTTTTCAAAAGCTTTTTTTGATACTGCTTCTATGCATTTAGCAGCATTATCCATTGACAAAAATATTTTGTCAATTCCATCTATCATTTTTACATCATCTAATTCAAGTAGAGTTGGAAGTTCTATTCTTTCCCAAACACTAACACCATTATCTCTTAAATTAAATGTAATAGCAAGAGTATTTTCCGTTGCATTTTCGATTGTTCCATATTTTGATACAAAATCGGCAGTATTAAATTCTCCAAAATATTTAGAAATTAAATCAATTATATCTGAGAACTCCATAAAGTCATTCATTTGTGTTTGAGTAACAAGCCCATATTCACTATTTTCAATAGCAGGCTCTAAAACGTCATAAATATTAGTCTCATTACACTTTCCACTATATAAAACAAGCTTTTCGTTCATTAAACACATATTTAATGTAATCATTTCTTTATATAAATTATTTTCAAATTCAGAAATGTCTTCTGATTTGCTCCCGACATCTTTAATCCATGACTTTAAATATCTTATTTTTTTGTCAAAATCCATATTTAAAAGTATATCTTTTATAATATCATTTTCTTTTTCTTCATCGTACACATTAATAAATTTACTTATATATTGAGCCATAACCCAATTTTTAAGATATTCTGACATACATACCTCCATTACAATCAACAAAATTTATTTTTTCTTTATATTTAAAAGTGACATCTTTTACCCAAGATTGTGAAATTAAAAAATAAGCTTTAATTAAATTAGAAATCAGATAAATTAATTTATCTTCTTTACCCTCCAAAATTATATCAGCATATATATGTTCAATTGAACATTCCATTATATTTTTATTATTTTCTTCTAAATGATAATAACGCAAATAAATTGTAATTACTTTTTCTTTCCATATTACTAAAAAAACAGCTGGTCTTAAGGTCATACCAATTATTGGAAAAAAATTAACATTTTCATTTGTATCAATTATTTGAAAGTTTAAATAAATTTCGTTTAATCTATCTTTTTTATAAGGATGTATTAAATGATATTTTGATATAAGTGTGTTCTTTTCGTGACTAGTAAATTTATTAAAAACAAAATCCATAAAAACATCTCCTTTGTTATGTTAACATAAACTCTGACATTGTCATCATCTTCTGTTATGGAATGTGCAATATAGAAAGTATCGCCAAAATTTTGTGCATTAATGCAATCAAGTTCATTAAAATCACGTTTTGTAAAGTAAAGGTCTACAGCTTCAATAGTATCAAGCTTGTTATTAATTCCCAAAACTGTACTTTCGTTAATGCCATAAAGTGAGATTTCTTTTAGCTCCGAAATTTTGTCAAGTTTGTTGGATAAATTTTTTATATTTGCTTCATCTTCTGCTGAACCCGTAATTCCGCTAAACGCATTATTACATATCTCAATTAAAGAGTTAAAAATTTCAACCAAGTCTGCCTCGCTGTCAAAAGAACGGTTAGATAAAAACAAAGATGTTTCTATTCCATCTATCATAGTAACTTTAGAACTGTTAAGCAAAGTCGGAAGTTCTGTAAGAACAAAAACATTGTCAGTTCCGCTTGTTTCATTTCCAATAAACAGTGCATTCTCCGAAGCGTTTGCACCTACAATTTTTTCTGAACAGTAATCAAAAACTGTCAATAATCCTTCTATTTCATTTCCATTATAATCTTTTATATATTTTGAACGTTCACTATATAAATTGTATCTTTGAGGATCATCACCTAAAATATTACACATTATAAAATTTCTTGTATCCTTCGTTTTTCCAGTATATTTTTCATCCTTTTTCAATCTTTTTGAAATAGCAGAATATATTATTGATGTATTTAATAAATCACCCATTTCTGTATGACTCATGATATAGAATTCTGAATTAGGTTGCTTATAAACTTCTAAAAGAACTTTATGCATACCACCACAATAAGTAACGATTTTCTTCGCATTAGGATTATCACCCTTATTCTTTTTATCAATATGAGTACCTTTATTTATAGATAATTCATCTATTTTTTCATACAATGCCCTTAGGAATCTTTCTAAATCACCTTTATTCGTGAGTGAACTTAAAGGCTCCCAATTAATTATAAAATCTGTGAAATCATTATAATCAGTACGTCCTGACATTTTATTATACTCCTTTTTTAGATTACAATGTATTTTGTATCCATTTCTTTTGGAAATTCATTAACAATTTTTTCTTGAAAAGATATTTTAAGTGCTTTTTCAATAACTTTAATGATATTATTATAGTTCATATCTATTTTTTCAGAAACCAAAATACTTTCGATTTCAATATAGTTGGAAATTTCGTTTGCTTCAAATATAACTATATTTTCTTTAACAAAAATAAAATATACAGAATAAGAATTATGAAAATCTGCAAACGGTTCACCAGAACAATTAGTAAATCCATATTGTACTAATAAAATATCATTGTCGTAATCTTTTGCCCACATATCAGGAAACTTGTAATGGTCGAGAAAGAAAAAATCGGGGTAGAAATTATAAGTATTATCTTCCTTGAATTTCTTGTCCATAAAGTTTATAGCATTTTCAAGCCATTTTTCTGCATCTTTAAGCTTGATTTTTAAATTTTCCTTTTCCTCTTCAGGAATCTTTTCATAAACAAAAGCCATAAAAATACCTTCATTCTAAATAATGAGCTGTTCTCCAAACAAACTCATGTCCGCTAACAGAACCCAATACCGAAAACAATTTCTCAATATGAATAACCTATTCATTTTTTTATCAGTCAGAAGGCGAACTAAGTTCGCCCCTATACATAAAACAACGCAGACCTGCCACTTTGTAAACTTTGAATATCTTTGTTATTTTTCAATATTTCTGACTTTTTGGATAATCCATTAAACCTTACTTGGTTTTATTCTTTTCTGCCATTGCTCTTACAGCCTCGGGAACTTTCGGCTGATATGAATCGAGAATTGATGTAGCACCGCAAGATTTCACAGCAATCTTTTCGCTCATTTTTGCACTGAGTTTAAGAAGCTTTTCTGTTACTTTTTTCATAAAGTATTTTCCTCCTTTCCTGAATTTTTGGAATTATAATTAATATGGCTATAACCAACAATGTAAGTGAGGAAACAATTGATATTTTTGGGAAATAACTGTATCCTGACAAAATTAGTATTGTCAATGTTATTGCCATAATAATTGATATTTTTCTGTTTCTTGTCCTTTCTTCCTTTGTCAGCGGAGCGTAAATATGCTCAATCGGAGAAAATAAAAAAACAGTAATCAAATAGATAAATAAAAATGCAAATTGCAGAATTATTGAATTAAATAAGTATTTTGAAGCAATAAGCACAGATAAACAGCATATTAATAAAGTCAGCTTGCATTTAAAATGTGTATCGGCGTGATAACCGCCTGTAAAAAAGCGAACTCCGACAAACAGACAATAAAACAATATTGCTTCTGCAATTGCTTTTAAAATGATACCTGATGCCAATACAAGTAAAAAGCCGACTATTGTAGAAATTATTATCTCAAATCCATATTGACATACAGGCAATCTTTCTTCATCAATAATTTTATTTTTATATAAAAACAAAGCTATAAAGTTGCTCAGAAATGAAATCATACTCTCATCACCAATGTTTATTATAGCTCTTAGTTATTTAATAGTCAATATTTGTGGCATAAACTACATTTTTGTGGCATAAACTACACGTTTTTTTAAATTTATTTTTCAAGTGAAACATAAACATAAAATGTATTAGCTTTCTGTTTAAAATTTATCATTCCATTATATTTATCTACAATGTCCCTTACGGATTTCAGACCTACTCCATGAAGTTCTTTATTGCTTTTGCTTGTAAATAAATTTGGATTTTCATCTAATACATCTATCTCAACGGTATTGCTTATTTCTATACAATAATAGCCCGCATCGCTCCATATTTTAAGCATAATCTCTGAATTACCAGAATTTCTGTCACAAGCTTCTATAGCATTGTCAAGCAAGTTGGCAAGCAAAATACCCGCATCAAGTTCTTTAATATTATCCATTTCATTTAAAATCACACACTTCATAGTAAATCCCTTGCGTTCAGCTAATCCAACCTTTGAATTTATTACTGCACCTAACATTTTTCTTTCAATCTTTACATAACTGACAATCTGATTAATTTTATCCTCTGATAGTTCATTTAAATAATCAATCAATTCTTTATTGTTACCTTGTTCTGCCAGCTCTAATGCACAAGATATATAGCTTTTAATATCATGACGTATTTTTACCGTTTCATCATATTTAATTTCAAGATTACGAATACTGTCTTCCTGCATTTCTATTTGTTTTTGCATCAGAGATATATTTTTCTCTTTTGTATTCTTATTGCTTATATAAATTATTGTATAATACTGAACGATGTTAAGCAGAAGTACACACAAGAGAATAATAAGAAAATCATTATAATACTCTTGTGTGTTGTAAATTATATTTCTGACAATTGAAATTAAAATGCCTGAAACAATTAATGTTGATGATATCATAAACAGTTCAATCCGATGCAGCATAAGTGTATATTTTCGCTTGAAAGAAATGATAATGCTTGATAAAATCAAATACATTGATTTTGTTATCAATACTGCTAAAAAACGAGAAAAAGTACTTTTAGTTACAAGTTCTCTGTATTCGACGCCTAATATTCGACTGAGAATTGTAAAAGTACACAAGTCTGTCATAGCAAGAATCAAAAATGCAATAATTGATATTAATAAATGCTCTAATAAGTTTCCTTGATAAAATGTTCTTAATATCAACATAAGCAATGAGATAAATAAAATGAAAGTCATTGCCCATGATAAATCAACTGCCGTCATTGCAATACTAAACCCAAATATCAACGCAAATGAAATCGTTATATAGATTAACTTGCTGAATTTAGGCTTCACATCGAAATATCCTGATATAAATCCTGTAATGACCATTGACTCAATTAAATTATAAATTGTTTCCATCATATAATTCATGTTATTCCTCCATCATTGAAAAATGCTGAAATCTGTCTCTTATCTCCTTAACCTTATGAGGATTAATATCTATAGGTTTCCCTTCTTTAAGTTCAACATTGTTTTTATTTATTTTATAAATATATCTGAAATTCACAAGAAAACTTTTATGTATGCGAATAAAGCCTTTTTTCTCGAATTGCTCAGATAACGTTTTCATGCTTAATTCCTTTCCTCGCTCTCTTTTCAGTTTATATTTATTATCAGTAATATGCATATAAATATCATGCCCCATACTTTCAAAGTAAATTATATCAGATACCGAAACAGAACTTTCTTCATATATTGTCTTAAAGAAATAAATCTCTCTTATTTTGCTTAATTCTTTTTTATACTCATCAATGATATAATCAATATCTTTTTCTAAATAACTTTTTCTGACAAATCCAAAAGGCTTGAAACGAAAAGAACGAAATACCAGATGTTCTAAATGAGAAATGAAAACTATAGTAATATTAGGTTTCACAAATGTTAAAGTTTCAGCAAGTTCAAACCCATTTATTTCAGGCATATCAATATCCAGAAAAATAATATCGTATATTGATTTTTCTATTTTTCGTGCAAAGTCTCTGCTGCTTTCATAAACATCTAAAAATATTTCTTCATCTATACTTTCTTTGATCAATCGGCTTACTTGATTTAAAATTATTTTTTCATCATCCACAATAGCAATCCTAATCATATAAATCACCTCATACCTCATATAATACCATATTTTTACAATAAATTCAATATATACTGCATAAATTCTGTGGTATAATTAAGATATGAACCGAAAAATTTCTTTCGTCAATTCCGCACATATATGACTATTATACTGAAATTTATCGAATTTACGTCATTTTCTGAAAACAGCATGACAAAATTCTGACGGCAGATAAATTAAGCAGTAAGTGCAAGACGATTTACATAATTCTGTTTCATCTGCATTGATGAGTGTACATAGCGATTCAAAGTTATTGATGCGTCGGCGTGTCCGAGAAGTTCGCTCAGGGTTTTTGCATCAAAGCCGTTTTCAATACATACAGTTGCATAAGTGTGACGGAGCAGATGAAAAGGAATATTTCGTACCTGACAGGTTTTAAGAACTGCCTTGAAACGATACTGCATTGTGCGTGGTTCAACGGGTTTGACAGTACTGGAAATCAAAAACAATCTGTCATCTTTTTTATTTTGCGATAATAATTTCAGAAGAAATGCAGGAATTGGTACAGTACGAATTGAAGTCTTACTCTTCGGAGAACCGATGACGACTTCCGAACTGCCACGCCTGTTGATTCTCTGGACAGTCCTTCTGACGGAAAGCGTTTCAGCTGAAAAATCAATATCGCCCCAAGTCAGACCGCATAATTCACCCACACGAAGTCCTGTAAATAAACAAAGCAGAATAGCCAGATTTGTACTGGTCAGATTGTGCAGAAGATACTGTTCAAGTCGCTTGCGTTCTGAAAAATTCAGTACGTTCAATTGCTTCCGTTCTACTTTTGGCATAGTAAAATTAGTGGATTTTACGCCGTATTCCTGCACTGCATACTGTTCAATGCTGTGATACACACGCATAATATCACGAACTGTTTTTGCCGATAATCCGCCGTGTCCGTCCAGTCGACCGAATTGAAGTTTGCTGTGGACAAAATTGTTTAATTTTTGAGTGGTCAAGCCTGAAAAATATTCTCCACCGAGCACTGGAAGAATATGTTTGCTGACAATATTTGAATAATTTGCATAACTTGACTCCTTAACACGCAGTTTTGCAGAACAAAGCCACTGTTCCGCTGCCTCACGAACAGTGAGTTTTATCGCAGAAACAGGCTGATTATGCTTGATAGAGTACACTTTAACCATTTTTTCTTTGACTTCCGAAAGCGTTCTGGCATACACAGATTTATATTTCAACGTGCCGTTTTCCCTGTATCCAACAGGCACACGACCTTCATAGCGACCGTCCTTGCGTTTATAAATATTACTTCCTTTTCGAGCCATAAATAACTCCTCCTGACGATTTTTCAGACGGCAGAACCGTCCGATTTATATATCCAAATTTGATTTTTATCTATAATTTTACATAAAATTTCAGAAAACCCCTTTACTTTTTTCAAAAATCTGATATAATAATATCAAAAGCAATCCGTTTTCGTCAAAAAAATCGTGACGTAAATGTGCGGAATTGACGAAAAAGGCAGATTCCATTCACGAATCTGCCTTGTATTTTATACCTGCTGCTGACTGTTTTCTTCTTTGATACCAAGTTCTTCTTTTTTCTTGCGAATCATTCTCCTGAGCCTGCTGTCCACCATAGACCGCATATTTTTCTGACTTCGGTTATAGTCATCTTCGATGCAGTGGCTAAGATTTATGAACAAGTTAAAAACAGTATCTGCAAGCACTTCATTTTCAAATCTTTCTTGATTGTACAGAATATTTTTAGCATACCCATTGCCTTGTTCTGCTGATAAATTCAGATAATGCACAGCTTTTTCCCTGCACTTTTCCAAGTCGTCAGCACCGAAAAAATAAAGTCTGCCCAGTTGATAGCTCGACCACATATTTTTCTCTGCGGATTTCTCAAAGTTCGAAATTGCTTTCTCAATATCATATTTTTCTTTTTGCAGATATAAATTACCAAGTGCATATTGAGCAGATTCATTATCTTCGGCGGACAACAGATATTTTTCTGCCTTATCCAAATCCTGATTGACAATTTCACCCTTGAGATAAAGATTTCCCAGCTTGTAACAGGAAAAGGCATCTCCGCTGTCCGCACATTCGGTCAGCAGGGAAATGCCTTTGTCAATATCCTGTTCAAAATTTTTACCGCTGATATATTCCAACGCCAACAGTCGTTTTGCATACTGATTTCCCAATTCAGACGATTTCTCGAAATATTCAGCAGCTTTCTGATTATCGACAGAAGTTCCAAATCCTTTGAAGTACATCATACCAATCTGATACTGCAAGTATGGTTTTATTTTTTTAGCTAATAACTCAATCTGCAAAAATCCTTTCAGTGCATTTTCATAGTATTTCTGAGATTTCTCGGCATTGGATTCTCCCAGAACATCGGACTTATACAGCTTTCCCAGTTCAAACATTGCAAGCACATTTCCTGCATTTACTTCTGACAATAAAAGCTGTTCTGCTGTTTTAAAATCTGACATTCCAGAACTTTTTTCTTTGATAATTTTACAGACATTTTTATAGTCATCGCTCCACTTCAAGCAGTACTTTTCAGTCAAGTTTTCCTCAATAATCTGAGGAATATCCACATCGGGTACAGGTGCTTCAATTTCAATATCAGCCACCGGAAGTCCTGTTTTCAGCACGGTCTGAATTATCATATTATTCACAGATTTAAACTCCTTATTCTGCACCAGCGGAAGCATATCTTTCTCTTTCTGCGTGTATGTTTTGTACTTCGCACGCTCCAGTTCGCACCATTTCTCATACATCGCTGTAATCTGCGGATGTTCCGCAAGTTTGGAAAATATTCCGTCCACAGTTTCCTTGATTTCTTTTGGAAGATAACCATAGACTTTTTTGCCTCCGACAGACTTCAACTGAGTTTGCAGAGTCATAACCAATTTTTCAAGATTTTTATTCGTAAAACTTCCGTTTTGAATCTGCTTTGCGATTTCGGACATCTGATTCTCCGATAACACTTTCAGCTCGTCACGCCTGAGAGTCTGCTCCTGATAGATACTCTGCAATTCATCATGGAATATATCGTTGGCGAAAACAGAACGGATTTTATTGATGCCGTCTTTCTTAAGATAACCCTGTTTCGGATTCGTGGAATAAACAATCAGATGAATATGCGGATGATGAGTAGTGTCGTGAAAAGCAGCGTACCATTTCATATTGCACAGCGGAATTTTCTGAGCTTCTGCAATATCCGAAATATGCCGCATCACAAGCTCACGCCAGCGGTCGGAATTATCGTACCCAAGCCTTACTGCGTCCTCTCGGCGAAGTGAAATAACGTGACTCCAGACGTTTCCGGGGTGATGTGCAACTTCCTCAGCAACCTGATTCAGCACAATAGGTTCGTCGCTTTCACTGAACAATCCATGCGTGCCTCTCTGCTCTGCACCGGGACGTTTGGCTATATATCCCACAAAATTCTGACGGTTGCCGATTACGTCCGCATTACGCTCAATAATTGTACTGATGAGTTCGCTTGCGTTCTGTGCCGTCGGCTGCGAAATATAGTCCTCATATTCCAGATACCGCTTGGATTCGGGAAAATCCATAAGCAGTTGGTTTAACAGATTTTTCTGATTTTCAGCAACCGGAGCATTCATGTCATATTTTTTCTGCACACAGATTTCAACAGTTTCACGGGTTGCAATATATTTTGTATAATTTTTACGCTTTACAGTATTTTTTGCACTGCCGCTTTTTAAATATCGGCTTGTGACGATTATCTGTGACATTCACTCACTCCTTTTTATCCAAAATAAAAACAGCTCAGAGAGTTTTCTCCGGGCTGTCTTTGTAATTCAGATTTCCTTATATTCAGGCATAGAGTCAATCAAGTCAAGTGTTTTCAGACTCACATTGATAACCGAAATAAGAAGATTGAAAATATATTTATTATCACCGTAAGTGTTGGGGTCATCGGTAAGACCGCTGTCCTTATCGGTCTTTATGCGGTAAGACTCCATAATCCACTCAACAGCAGACCTGCCGTTAACCACGTATTTATAGGCTTTTTCAGGAATATTACCGATTGTAATGTGGTCATTGAAAATAATCGTACTCTTATCGTTTTCCTTGCCAATCTTCCTGAAACGCATCTTGTTTACGGAGTAGTCCTCCTTGTTGACAGTGATTTCAAGACCGAGAGCCGAAGCGTCGGCAGGAGTTTCATAATTAAGATGCAGTTCAGCAAGTTTTTTGCCTATATCCACGTATTTCGGGAATTTTTCAAGTGTCGGTATTCTTACCATTTCTTTTGTGAGGTTATCTTCATAGGCGGATATATAGTCCTTGCTGTGCAGAACGGCATAAATGTAATAGAAAATATCTTCCTTTGTTATTCTGTTGCCGTAAATTGTCTTGAATCTGTGGAGTGCTACGTCCGATATGGCATAGCGTTTCCTGTAAATTTCTGTATTTTCCTGAATGTCTCCAAAAAATGTCATTTGTGCGTCTTTGTGCTTTTCTTCCTTATCATACATAAACATCGGAAAGCATATAGAGTGTTCCATAAAGTTAAGGTCTTGTATAGTGTCCGTAATCAATACAGAAAAATTCTTTTTAATAGGTGACCCCGATACACAAATAACGAAATTTTCATGTTTGTCATCAGGCAATATACTATCCCATTTAGATGGCATTTCAATGATTTTTTTATTGTACATAATACTTTTTTTGCAAAACGGTCTATATGAAACAGAACGGATAATTCCATTATTCTCAAGCTTTTCATCTTTGCAGAAAAGTTTGAATAAACCTCTTGACCAACTAATTTTAGTTGCGTCATTGCTACGCACATTCATTAAAAAAGTTTCTTTCACCTTTTGGGTAGCATTAATAACAACGCCCATTTCCTCATTCTCACGAAACTCTCCGTGGCATCGTTCTCTTTCAGTATTATAAAAATTAATCATCTGTTCAGAGTTATAACAAGCCATTTCTTCAGAAAAATTATAAACCCACACATCACGATTGGTAGAAAGTCCGGAAGCATAGTTATCAATGTAAATACTTTCTGTTTCCTTTTTCTTTTTGTCACCCAAAGCGATAAAATTCATAAATGACTGATTACGCTGATTTATCCAGTCATTGTTTTCATTGGGAGTGATATAACTCCATTTGATATTACCAATATCACCAAATTTTTGGACTATATCAAGTTTCTGTTCTCTTGAAAGATAATCGCCTATATCATAATAGCGAATAAAACGGTCTTTTTTCACACCTTTACGCTTTACAAGTATGGTTATAGCAACAGGTGTACGTGAACCTGAACCAAATATTTTTCCGCCCTCTTTGCGTGACAATTCACCGAGCGTTCTTTGGTCTCCTCTGAGATTGAATACATAAATATGATTAAATTCTTCTACTAAACATTCTCTGAAACCATCAAGAGCAACGCTGTCAAGATAAGAGCCATTACTTACAAAACCTATAATGCCATCATCGCTCAATCTGTCCGTTGCCCAGCGAAAAGCCCTGATATAGCTGTCATATGCATTCCTTGTTAGTGTAGATTTTGAACGTAAAACATATGAACTTGCAATTGACTGGTCAAGATGCTTATATGTAGAATTTTGATTATTATCATTACCTGATTTCTGTCCAACTGAATATGGAGGATTGCCGATTATTACAGTGATAGGGGCGTTCAACTGCTTTTCAGCTCTTGCGGAATTTTCTTCAAACATCTTTTCCAACTGTTCGGAAGCTTCTGTATCCTTTATAATCTGTCTTTCCGTCATCGCAAACGTGTCTGTAAGTACGATGCCCTCAAATTGAGCGTACTCATCAGCACCTATCAAATCATGGAACGTTTCTTCAATATTTATTGTAGCAATATAGTATGCAAGAAGTACAATCTCATTGGCGTGGATTTCATTTGTGTACTTATAAAGCAGATTGTCAATGTCAATCAGTCCGCTGCGAAGCAACCGCACAATAAATGTACCTGTTCCCGTGAACGGGTCAAGAACATGAACACCCTTGTCGTTAAGCGAACTGTTGAACTTATCCCTCAGAACAAAATCAACACTCCTTATGATAAAGTCCACAACCTCAACGGGCGTATAGACAATACCAAGTTTTGCGACTTGTTTCGGCAGTGCATTCTTGAAAAACTGTTCATAAAGTTCAATGATGATTTTCTGCTTACCTTCAGCGTTATCAATGCCCTTGGCACGTTCCTGTACACTCAGATAGAATTTATCAAGCGTTTCCTGTTCTTTGTCGAGAGCCTTTTCGTCAAGTATGGTCAGCATATCCTGCATAATTCTTGATACAGGATTATTCTTTACAAACTCATAGTCCTCAAACAATGCGTCGAAAACAGGCTTTGTAATCATGTGCTGTGCAAGCATTTCAACAGCGTCGGAAGTCTTTATGGACGAATTGAGATTTTGCTGTAATTCATTCAGAAATTCCTTGAATTTCGGGGTAATTTCAGGTTTCTCTATCAGAAGTCTGATTTCCTCAATATGTCTGTTTGCAATATCTGCTATGTCTTTCGCCCACGTCTCCCAGTACCTGCGAGAACCGCACTTCTTGACGATTTTTGCATAAATACTGTTCTTCCATTTTTCAAGGTCATCAAAATTAAATCTGAGCTGTCTGTAATTTTCAGCGTTAACATCATTTTCGTCCGAACCGTAACCGGTTACGCCTATAATCTGAATTTTATCCGGCTTTTTACGGTTAAGGTCAATTTTATTTATTGTATTATTGAATCTGTCGTCATGAGCCCTGAGTGCCTGTAATACGTCCCACACAATTTTATATCTCTTATTATCGTTAAGAGCTTCTTCAGGTTCCATTCCTGCCGGAATGCCTATCGGAAGAATTATATAGCCGTATTGTTTACCCTCAGCTTTACGCATTACTCTGCCGACCGACTGAATAATATCAACGATAGAATTACGTGGATTGAGAAACATTACGGCATCGAGAGCAGGAACGTCAATGCCTTCTGACAAACATCGTGCATTTGAAAGAACACGACAATTATTGTCCGAAGTGGTTTCCTTTAACCAGTCTATGCGATTCTTCCTTACAAGAGCATTATCTGTTCCATCAACATGACCAAGCTGTACTGTTACAAGATTATCATCATGACCATTCACCATCAATTCATTTTGAATTTCATCAAACATAGCCACAAATTGTTTTGAAGCTTTGATACTGCTGTTAAACGCAACAGCTCTCTTCATAGGTGCAGGGTCGTTTGCAAAGTAATTTTCTTCACCCTCAAAAACAGTTTTCTTTGAAAGACCGTTCAGACAACCTATAATCTTGACACTGTCATCAAGCGTCAGTTCACTGCTTCTATCGGTAAGAAGATTTTGCAGACTTCTGTTAACATACCCTTCATCAACAGCAAGTACAATAACCTTATAATCGGCAAGCAATCCCAATGCCACAGCCTTGGAAAATCCCAGATTGTAAAATTCCTTGCCATAGACATTCTCGTCGTCCATAGAACACAGCAATGCACTGTTCTCGCTTGCTTTCTTTTTGCTTTCATCACCGTAAATTCGAGGAGTGGCGGTCATATAAAGCCGTTTCTCAGCCTTAATGAAATCATTGAAATGTACCTTGACGAAGTTGCTTTCGTCCTCTCCGGCAAGAGTTACACCTGTTGTTCTGTGTGCCTCATCGCAAATCATAATTTTGAAAGTAATACCCATTTTATCCTGAAAATCCGACACGACTTCAATAGACTGATATGTAGAAAAAAATAAATTCAGCGTGTTCTCCGAATCGGAATTCTTATAACGGTTTATCAATTTATTTACGTTGGTAGTTGCAGGAATTACCAAGTCTGTAATGCTGTTGATGTTATCTGATGTCCTGCTTGCTTTTGAATCAGAACATATCGCATAAATCCTGTAATCATATTTTGTCTGAGCCGACCATTCTACCAAAGTCTGATTGAACAGAGAAATTGATGGAACCAGAAACAAAACGTTTCCCACACCATTTGTTACTGCTTCTGCAATTTTAAGTGCAGTAAAAGTTTTTCCCGTACCACAAGCCATAATAAGTTTACCACGATCTGACTCTTTAAAGCCATTTATTACAGCGTCAATCGCTTCGGTCTGATGCGGACGTTCTTTCTTCTTTGTACATACTTTCATGTCCTCGATTCTATCGAGGGAAAAATCGTCCCAATCTATACCGGAATCCTTGAGATCCTGTAAGCGTATACGAGTAATCGGAGGTAACTGTCCGATAATAGTTTCCTCAGCGTTGGATGACCATTTGTCCGTGGTAGACACAATAATTCTCTCGGTATACCTATGCTCTTTTCCATCAATATAGAAAGCCTTTCCCGAAGCAGAAATAAAAGTATCCACATCGTCTTTAGATACAGAATTATTTTCATCGTAAAATTTACACTGTACAGCACAGTATTCGTCCCTATCCCTCAATTTAGCCACAAGATCAATTCCTATATCATGTGTATCTGAATACGGAAATTCTTTCCATAACCACACTTGTTCATAAATTTCAGAGTAAAGAGGACTTGTTATAAAATATTTCTGCATAAGCATCTCAAACTTAGAACCCTGATCGCTTTTGCTTTGCGATGCACTTCGTAAATCAAGCATCAGTTGTTCAAAGCTATCATTTATATACATTTTTAACACCTCTTGTCATTCAATCAAATTAAAATATATAAATACATTATACCACAAACAGACTTGTTCGTCAATCAGTATGAGGAGCAGTTTTCTTATTTTACACATAAACTGCTCCATGCTAATTTGTATGATGAACTGACAATCAAATAAAAACTACTCCGACCGCTGATAACGCACAGCCTTTTCAAAATTGATGATACCATTTATACGTTTAACTTCGTCGGTACACATCATGCGGAGTTTGAACAAAGTTTCGTCGTCGATTTCATTCAACGCCGCAAGCATATGAGTGACCGCACCAAGTTCCACCGCTATCTTGAACATCGCACGGGACAGTCGTTGTTCACTGCCTTTGACGATTCCTTCCGCCATCGTGGCAAGCTGAGGTGCAATAAATTCCGTCGCCGTATGCTCCTTGTTGAGCAGGTAACCACAGTAAAAACGCACCGCCTTTTCGATAAACTCTGTTTTGGACTTACAGTTGTCCGCTTCGTACAGCATATCAACTTTTTCCATTGTATCAGGAAAAATATACAACGGAAATTTTACCTTGACATCATCGGAAACCGCCTGTTTTTCGGCAGTTTCTCTTTCTTTTTCACTTCTTGACTTCATAAATTTCTGAAACCTCCCTCTCTGACTCCATTAATTTATTTTTCTGAAACTCCTGCAAAATCGGCGGGCTTTGCCCGTCCGATGTGAACGTTTTGGCGGCTGTGACGCCAAAACTTTAACCAGCAAACCAAAAAAATTACCGATTCCCTCAGAACCGGGCAGAATCAGTACTTTCAGACCCGTCCGAAAACGGCTCAGATTCCGCCCGATACTCTCAAGGGGTATACTTTCCCGACCTTGCTCGCTAAAACGCCACACGTGGCATCGTGGTGCGAACGACGGGGTTATACGTCTGAATCAAAAACGGCAGTTTCAGACTTTGTACGGCGGTTTTCTTTTCTGTCGGATTTCTGCGAAGACATCAGGTCAATGTAGTCCCTGACATTCTGCGGAACGTGTTTCATATAAAGCTGTTCCGTGAATTTTTCAAGCTCCGCAGCAAGAGTCGTATTCTTCTGCACAAGGTACATTTCCAGTGCCGACAGCTTTTCACCGCTGACCGCAATGCTGACGTTTTTCTTCATAAACTCATCCCCATTTCACAATTTTCATCTTCATCAAGTTCCTGTTCCGGCTGAACAGTCAGCACGGAATAAAGCTCCTGACCTCTGCCCGAAACCGCTCCGTAAGAAGTAATTATGCCGTTTTTCTGTGCCAGTATTCTTTCACCGAAATCGCATAAATCCGTATTTTCAAGTATTGCGGAATCAAAATCCGCAGGCAGATTTTTCAACAGATACGTCTTTCCGAACTCACCTGAATCCGCAATATTCCTGTCAAACTGATATTCCGAAAGTCTGCCGATACAGTCAAGTGTATCTGAAATTTCACAAATATTTTCCACTTCCATAACCGCTTTCAGCTTCACAAAATCATCGTGAGACAGCTCCGAAATCGACTTTGCAAGTTCATTCAGCTCACCAATATTTTTTGTCTGAAACTGATTCTTTGACAGATTCGGAAGTGAAGATTCACTTTTCACACAGGTCATTTTTTCAAAATTAACCTCCTGATTTTCCTCATCAAAAGGCAGTAAAATCCACTGTGCAGAGCCATAATCCGGAACACCATCCTGCTTTAACGGTGCAATCAGCAGACGGAAAAAACAGTTTTCAGGTCTGCCAAATTCAATATTTATTTCGGGCTTTTCATACCCCGAAGTCAGACAATAACAGCCGTCAATAAACTGTCCGCCCTCACGCTCGCACATAAGTTTTCCGACTTTTTCACGGTCAAGAAGTTCCAAAATTTCATCGGAACAGCTTTCAAGTTCTGAAATAAGTTCGTTTTCAATGACCGTTTCGCCCAGTTCATAGCAGTTTCCGCACGGGTAGACCATCACAGAATCCAGTCCGTAAGTCATCAGAAGCATATCCTCAAAACTGCTCTCAGGATTCTCAATAAGCAGACTTTTGAACGCCGCTATCTCCGTAAATTCGAGATTTTCCAGACGTTCAGCGAACAGATTCAGTCTGTAAATATCCGCTGAAAAATCCTTTTCATAAAGCTCCGACGGCAGATTCATATTTTTAAACTCATAAATCCGGAACGTAACTTCGCTGTTTCCGGCAGGATATTTCAGCCTGTCAAGAGCGTCCTGCATCTCAAACGCCGTCATCGGAAACTCCGCTGACAATGCATATCCGTTGTTTATCAAATTTACCCTCATAAAAAATCACTCCTCATCTTCACTTTTTTCTTCTGTATTTTCTTCCGTCGGATTCTGAACTTCGTTGATTTTATCAGCAACTTCCTGCGGATATTCCACGCCCTCAAAGGTACACCAGCTAATCCAGTTTTCATCTGAAACAGGCGATTTTACGACCTTTCCCACATCGTAAGATGCAAAAATCACCTCGCCGTTGCCGACATAAATTCCGAAATTATTTCCGTCAAAAATCCCGATTCCTGCGATATCGGGCATCGTATCAAGTCCGCCGATTTCGTTATAAATCAGCGTGTCAATGTCCGTATCAAAGGCTTTTTCGAACGGCATATACCTCAGATAACCCATAACCAGACCGACGTTATCAGCACAGCGATATCGCTGATTTTTGTCCATTTCGCCGAAACAGTTTTCCTGAAATCCCCAGCATGAAACATAAGCATTCCTTGCCCATGCCGCCAAATCAGCACAGTTTTTCGTACCTGAATCCGTGAACATATATTCGTTTATGGTAGCGTTCATCACCATAACATAGCTCCGCATAAAGTCATCGTAGCTGATTTCAAGTCCGTAAAAATTATTGATATCCGAAATCAGAATCTCATCATTTTCGTTTCTGAAAATCTCCGCATAGCCCGAAAAATCAACAATCTGACCGCTTTCAAAGTACGAAAAAAATATCAGCTGTGCCTTGATAATCTGCTCACGAAGTCCGATTACGGACATTGAATTGGCGATTGCCTGACCGTCAGACTCCATCTGTGTGAGCTTTTCCCGCTGCTGACTGTCCAGATTTTCAAAGAACTCACTCTCATCAAAATTTACCGATATATCAAGACTTTCAATCTCTCCCATACTCGAAAGAACAGCTATCGGTGCAAACAACAGAAAAAGTAATCCCACAGCTATGCTGCCGATTATAAGCAGAAATTTATTCCGCTTTTCCTTGTCAAGTGCAGTATCAACCACAAGTTTTTTCAGCAACGCCTTTGCGGCAGCCGCTATCGCTTCCGCCATTTTATCACCTTTCTTTCATAAAAAAGAGTCACATTTTACTGCGACTCTAATGTTTCATATTAAATTATTACATTGTCATATTTTGACCTTCTTCATATTCGTAAGCATCATTTTCCGCCTGTTGTTTTTCCTTTTCAATTTGTTCCTGAAGCCTGAAATCTATACCGTCAATGCATTCATCGTATACAAACTGTTTTATTTCTTCCATATTGTTTGACTGATAATAATCTACCAACAGTTTTTTGAAGTGAATTTGGCTGTCGATCGGTATTGAAATAATACCGCAGCCGTTAATAATCATTTCGTGATTCGCTGCAAGCATAGCAGTACGTTTGTTACCTTCAAGAAACATCTGGCTTCTCATGCAATAAAGCATTAATGAAATTGCACGCTCTGTTGCATTTTCTATTTTTGATATTTCAGTGAGGTTCTCCTTAATAACCGATTCGATAGGCATATCGGGCTTCCATTTTGTTCCGCCTATTCTTACGGGAACATTACGGATATAGCCTGCCCTGAGGATCAGATTATCGCCGCCTACTAATCTGTTTATCTGGCATATATATGCAAAATCAGTAGGACAATCTACTGTATCACACAGGAACTGCCATGCGTGTTTAAGATTATTAACAGCAATAATATCTGTTATTTTAACATTAGGAGCCATCATTCCATTAACAATTTCTTCCGTTTCTGGAAAAGTAACTCCAAGTCCTTCAAGTTTTGCACTTTCCCAAATATAATCAACGATATTGCGTTTTGCAACAAAGATATTTTCTTCAACTGTCAGTCTGAATTTATTTTCCATATACATTCCTCACATATCTTTTTTTCCATTATACCATTTTCTTGATCTAAAATCAAGTGTTTTTTATGGTTATCGTCCGCCCGCCTTTCCAAACAGTTTCTCCTTGTAAGACGGAGCGATAACCTGTAGTAAATAGCGTTCATTTCCGCATCGGTACAGGCAGATTCCACGTTCAGGGTACTGAATCAGGCAGTATTCCGAATGCTCAACCTGCAACGTGTCCATGAAATCCACAGGCGAAATATTGCCGGGATTGAACAGAAAATGGTGGCTCGGAATTGAAAACAAAGGCTTTGTAAACTCCTTTATTTCGGGCAAAAGGAAGTCCTCGATGTTCTGACTTGCCAAAATAAACGACGATTCTTTTTTGCGTACACGCTTCATGCCGTTACGGATATACTCGATTGCGGTCATATTTGTTAAAAATAAATACAGTTCATCTATGGCTGCAACCGTGTTTCCACGTCCCAGAAGCTGATTTGACATATACGATAAAATGTTGAAAAGCAGCGTATCCTTGAGCCTTTTATTGGTATCCATCAGACCTTTCACACCGAAACAGATAAACTCGCCGTCACGGATATTCGTATGACCGTTAAAATATTTACTCTCTGCACCTCTGCACATCGAGTGCAGTCCGAGGCAGATATTCTGCAAGATTTCCTCAGTATACAGGTGTTTTTTCGCACTGTCAAACGCCATGAACTCCTTTTCTACGAGGCTGTACAAGTCCTCGACGGTCGGATAATCGGCAGGTTTCAGCGTACTGAAATCCGTGAAATCATCGATTCCGAAACGTGCGTACAGCTTCATCAGCATGATTTCAATGGTGTCAATTTCGCCGTCCGTGAAGTCTTTGTAAGCCCTGAAAAAGTCCTTCAGATAGCTGATATGCTGACTTAAACGGGTCACTTTCCTGAACGTTTCGGGACTGTCATCCGTGGATTTTTCTCCGTCAGACCACTCTTTTGGTTCAAGCGGATTTATCATAAATTCGCCCGACATCATGTCGATGTAGGTGCCACCGAGATTTTCGCACAGCTCCTCGTACTCGTGTTCAGGGTCTAAAACCAGCACACTTTTGCCCGCCTCACGCTGATTGCAAAGCAGCAGTTTCATCAGATATGACTTGCCCTGACCGCTGTTTCCGAGAATCAGAATATTGCTGTTTGTCTTGTCCTCGGTACGCTTGTCGAAGTCCACAAGCACGTTACTGCCATACTTATCACGACCGATATAGAAGCCGTTTTCGTCGGTTTTTCCGCTGTAATTCAGCGGATACAGGTTCGCCGCACTTGATGCAGGAAGCACTCTTTCAAACTGATTTCCGAACATATTATTTCCCGTCGGAAGCACGGACAAAAATCCCTCTTTTTGGCGTAAAATCAGCCTGTCCACGCTTATTTTTGAACGTGTCAGCTCCATAGTTACGTCCGCCTGAAGTTCACGGAGCTTATCTTCGGAAATCGCCTTTAATTCGATAAAAACAGCCGTGTGAAGCAGATTTTCCTTGTTGCGACGAAGTTCCGACAGCAGTTCCACAACATCATTGATGTTGTCCTGCGCCCTGATGCTCTCGTTCACGTCGTTTGTCGTGGTCATCATATGGTTCTTCCGCATTGCCTGCTGTACGATTTTCCGCTGTTCCTGAGCGGTCACAAGACGGTTGTAAATCCGCAGTGTTACACCGTTTCTGTCCGCTAAATGAGCAAGAATTGCAGTTTCCTCAGTGGTCGGAGGATACTCCGTGACCGCCCATACCGACTTGTAAAAATTTCCGCAGACGTAGTGGTCGGTGTAAAATCTGATTATTCCCGGCACGATACGGTCAAAAAATCCCTTGATTTCGCCGATTTCAAGCTGTTCCGCGGACAGCTTTTTTCTCTTTTGTTTATTCATTTTCATCTG
Organism: uncultured Ruminococcus sp.; assembly: GCA_947624295.1. Lineage (GTDB taxonomy): Bacteria > Bacillota > Clostridia > Oscillospirales > Ruminococcaceae > Ruminococcus. The sequence continues at coordinate 20,543 of CANQJV010000012.1, forward strand.
ATTCAACCTCCGAAATAAACTCGTTTTCGCCCTCAATATCGGGGATTTCGTCGCCTGAAATACTCGTTCCGAAGTACAGAGCGAGCATACGCTTGATGTCGGATTTTGTCATTCTTTTAACAATAAACCCGTACTCTGCGATAAATTTTTCAATTCTGTTTACGGACTTGAATATCTGCTCGTCGTTCTCCCTACGGAATCTCACACAAAATACAAACTGCCTTGCCGACGACATTTCTGTCTGTATTTCGTCCAGAAAATCAAAATCCGCCTGCAATAATCTGCGGACGGACTTGTTATTTTCTTTGTTAAGTCTTTTACGAATATGCGATTTGTTGGCGTCAAAACACTCGGCACTGTCCAGAGCGGTCAGCTCAAGGTCGGGAATCATACTCAGCAGCATTGTGAGATGATGAATTTTCGCCTCGATATTCGCCGCCGAAAGCACTGATATATTTGTCGGCTCAACATGGAAAAATACAAACTCCGACTTATCCGTTTTTACGCCATATTTCGTGAAATTCTCAAATCCGATAAGTTTCTGAACGCTGTTTTTTCTACTTTTCATAGCTTTCCTCCCACAAAAAAATCTGCTGTGAGGTCGCAAAAAACTTCACAGCGTTGGCGATATAGTCCATTATCGAACTGTCATCAGCCCTCAGACTTAGAAATGCGTAGCATACCGTGACCGCCAGCGGAATCACAGTCCACAGTTTCGCAAGCAGTGCCACCGACAGAATTATTCCGCCGCAAATTATCAGAAAGTCCCTCACGTTCCAGAACCACAATTTGACCGTAGCACGCAGATTTTCGGGATAAATATATGTTTTCAATTCCGGTCACCTCACTTTTTTGTCATCATTTTCACAGCCTTTGCACCCATAGAAACGGTGTGGCTGACGGACATCATATTGACTTTTGTGCTTGTATCAAGCCCGAACATCTGTGCTATTCTTGGAACTTCGTTCGCCGAAAGGCATATTCCGACCGCCAGCAAGGCGTGCTGAGTATAGGTCAAAAGTCCGAGATACAGGATTGTAGTCTGCAAAAAAGCCGTCAGACAAGTGGCAATAACTTGCTTGCACCAGCCGAAAAATCCGTCCGTATAGCCCCTCGGAACTCCGAAAAGGTACAGACTTCCCACCGCTATCTGACACAGCAAAATTCCGCCACGCTTGATGTTCGCAAACACGACTTTTATCGTACAATAGCCAAAAAGTACGATAAAAAACAGGCTGAACAGCGATATATCTTCCGCCAGCGCAACTATCACGCTCAGGGCGGAACCTGCGACCGTATCGGTCGTTGAACCAATGAAATTTCCCAGTAAATCGCGGGTAAACGTCCCCTGAAGCGATGTGCAGAAGCTGTACAGCCTCTGCGGAACTACCGTGACCAGATTCACCGCAATAAAGCCCTTCAGCACGTTCAGACAGGTCGTTTTTACGTTGTTTTGCCCCGATTCACAGGCGATTGCCGTATCGAACACCGCCACAATAAATCCGCAGACAAAAAGCATCCACGCCAGATGGTGAAACAGCGTGATGAACGTCTGCACCCACGAAAGTGCAAAAATATCGCTTGTCGTTGCGTTGATAAACTCAAATAAGTCCGAAATACCGCCGTAAATCAGGTTGAACACCCACTCGAACATGACATCCCATATCTTGTCCGTGACAGCATCGACCGCCGACCCCACCGTGTTGTCCCACATTGACGAAATTCCGTCGCCTATCCATTCCATAGCGTCGCCAATCCAGTCAAACATGGTGCATCACCTCCTCCTTAAATTTTAATTTTGTACAGCGAAGAACTCCGTCCGCCGTGAACACGCCTGCGAGCTGTTCTCGTCAGAAGTCCGGCACGTTCAAGGTCGGAAATTGCCCGAAATACCGTCCTTTTGCTGATATGCAAGTCCTCCGCAACAGTCCTGACCGACGGAAAACACTCGCCTTTTTTATCCGCACGCCCACACAGATAGCAGTACACGCTGACGGCTCTGTGAGGCAGATTTTCGTCGTAAATTCGTTCGGGAACAATCAATTTTTACATCCCTCCTGTTTTCAGCAACCGCCTTGATTTCGGCGATTCTTCGTCAAATTCAGGTTCAAGTATAGGATTTTTCTGCGGATATTTCAGCTCAACTTCACGGATAAGCTCGTCACGCTCCATATAACTCACCGCCCTTGCACCCCTGTCCTCGATTTGAAAAGGCTCGCCGAATTTTATGCCCCATTTGAAGTACAATTTCAGCTTGCTTATCATCGGGTGAGTACCTGTTTTCATAACAATAAACTGACCTTTCGGCATACTTTTCAGCTCGTCAACGGTCATCAGCGGTCTGCCAATCATCTGAAGCGACTGCGATTTTTCCTTGCCGAGCGACACCGAACCCGACTGCACAGTCTGCTCGCCGAGAGCTTTGGACAGCACCTCCGCAGACTGCGAATTAGGCGCAAAACCGCCGAATATCGTCAACTGCGTGTTGTCCGTGATGATTTCCATGCCCTGTTTTCCGTAGTTCTGTTCAAGCTGTGCGAACGACTGAATTATTGCCACAATACTGAGTTTTCGGCTACGTCCTGCGGAAAACATCGCTTCCGCACCATCAATTTTCGGGAAAGTGCCGAATTCATCCGCATAGAACATGACCCTGTTTTTCAGCGTACCGCCATTCTCATCGGCGATGACCAGAATTTCACGGTATAACTGCTGAATCAGCAGGCTGACCATAAAATATTTGCTGTTATCTTCTTCGGGTAAAATAATGAAAATCGCCGATTTTTCGGCACAAAACCGTTCAGCGTCTATAGCCGTGCCGAAACACAGAATCTGCTCCATTTCGGAGTCCAGAAAGCTGTTCAGCCGTGACAAAGCCGTTGACATTACCGACATCATCGCATGATCAGCCGAGTTCAGAGCCGCTCCTGCGAGCCACTTTGCCTTATGCTCCGATGGCAGTTTTTCCATAAGAGTCGTGAAATACATCTTCTGCCCCTTACCGTCGGGCTTGGAAATCAGGTCCTGAATCAGCTTGAAAACCGACACAATATGGCGTTCATTTTTGTCGCCGAATTCCGCTAAAAGCAGAATCACAGAAGCAAGAAGCCCTTCTGCTGCGTCGTAAAAGAACGCATTTTGTCCGTAATTTCCGTCACCGCCGCCGATATTTATAATCGTTTTTGCCGTGATTTTAGCGTATTTCTCAGCCTTTGCCTTTGCGGACAAATTACTTTTATCGGACAAATAAATGTCCATGTATTTGTTGACAAGATGTAGAATATTGTTTTCGTCGCTCCTTGTAGGGTTACGCAAATCAAGCACAGAAACATTGTAACCATAGCAGTTTTTGGCTATATTTCCGTAATTTCGGGCAACGTCTCCCTTTGTATCCGTACTTAAAAACGACATTCCCGATGCACAGGAAAACTCGATATTCGGATACAGAAAAAAGGCGGTTTTTCCCACTCCAGCTGCACCAATCATCAGCGTGTGAACATCGCCTGTATCCACCAGTGCGACCGTTTTCCGCCGTCCTCTGCACCCCACCACAGTACCCTGAACCGTCGGCAAATCCTCGCCCTTACGCCATTTTTCAGGCTCAAACGGCACAGAAACAAAAGTATTTTTTATCTCCGGTTTCGTTGCCCAGCGAGCTGTACCGTGCTGCCCGTCGCCCACAGTTTTCGCCTTTATTCCGTTAATATTTTTGTTGTCGAGCAGGTTTACAATCACAAGAAAAATAATAAAAAATACAATCAGTATAACTATAATTGCTGTCTGTTTTTCATTCAATAGACATCCCTCCAAACATTCTTCTTTCCGCTATATACCGTCAATTTCAGTTGATATATTAATATCCGATGACTTCATGACGCACCCCCGCTGACATCTCAGAAGTCTCGGACTCCGTTTCATCATTTTTTTGGCACAGCTTCTGTTCAATGCAGATTTTCACGGCACAGTCCGCCAGAATAAACAGATTTTTTGCCGTCTGAACCGACTGCTCACGGGTACGTGCAGGCTGCCGCAAATCCCGATATACAGCCGAATACGCAGACTTCAGGTTATCAATTTTCGCCGATATTCTGCCCTTATCGCTGTACGCACGGTACTCGTTCACAAGCTTGGATTTCAGCTTTTCAAACATCGCTTCTTCATCTTTTGAACCGATAAAAAATACCGAGCCTGCAAGTGCATACTCGGCAAGATATTTATACTGTCCATTTCTGAAAGCGGCGGAAATCTGCGATATCAGGCGTTCCGGACGGCATCTGAGGTACTGAAGACCACCTGCGGTTTCATGGTATTTTTCCAACCGTCTGTGAGGAACAGCAAGCAAAAATTCAGCACCTTTAAGCTGTTTCAAGTCCTCATTGAAGTCTTTGTTATGTGGCAGAATCCGCTTGATATCGGCATATACGTTGTCGGACAATATATCTTTCAGTCTGTCAGCAGCGTCAATTCCGCCCTCATCGTTGTCGGTGCAAATCAGGATTTCAGACAAATTTGGGTGACATTTCAAAGCCATCAGAATGGCACTTTCATACACGCCGTTCATGGCGATATAGCTGTGTTTCTGCCAGTTTTCGGGATTCAGAGTAAGGTAGCTCAGCATATCTATCGGAGCTTCAAAAATAAACAGTTTTCCCGATTCACCAAAGTGGGCAAAGCTGTATTTTGTGTCCGAACCCTCGACAGTCTGACGAAAAGATTTCCCGAAAGTCGCTGTAGAACGCTTGTGAGCCTGACGTGGCACTCCATTTTCATCAACTCCCACGAACACCGCATTGTGATGCTCCTTGTCCTCATAAAGAGTGCGATTTTTCGCAAAATATCCGATAATTTCGGGATTTATGAACCGCTGTTTAATCAGATAAGCGTACACCCTGTGCATATTTTCGTTGGCTTCGGGAAGTTTAAAATTTTTCGATTTTTCCGTCTGTACAGCCATTTTCGGAGGACTTCGCTGCAGTAGCTCAACCGAGTATCCCAGCAGTTCCTGAACAGCAGTCGGAAAGTCCATATTGTAAAAATACTGCATAAATTTTATCGCACCACCGCCAACCTGATTTTTGTGGTCAAACCACCTTGAATCCGACATTGTAATACTGTCATGCTTGCCTGAGCTGTCATAATAAATCAGCTTGTATTCACGTCCTGCACGTTCAAGTTTTTCGCCTCGCATTCTCAGGAAATCTGCCAGTTCTACGCTATTTGCGGTCATTTTCTGTTCTTCTGTAAATGGAATATATGGCACTTTTTTCACCTCCGTTCAACGAAAAATCCTCCTTTCGGACGGACTTTCGTCAGATGCTTACCACGCTCCAGATGTACAGCGGAGCGGTCAGCGTGAAAATAAGACAGCCGAACAGAATCGCCGGTGCGGTCCATTCAAGCTGACCATGCTTTTTATACTCCAAGTACATTGTACCTATCTTGACAAACAGCAAAATTACCAATATTACGTCGATTACGGGAAACACAACGTTGTCCACAACGCTCTTAATCTGACTTTTTGCGGACGTCCATGTGCTTGTGACAGCTCCGGCAACGTCGCCCTCCGCAAAGGCGGTCATAGTCATTATGTTGGCGACTGCCAACGCTCCGAAAAGCGTTGTAATAGCCTTTTTTCCGAGATTTTTCATATACCATCCTCCATTCTTACGAGCTTTCCCGTCAGCACCGTTCTCGCATTTTCAAACTCATATGAACACGTCGAGAGAAGCACCAGACGGTCTTGCTCACTGATTTTCGTCGGCTCGTAAATCTGCGATATATCGTAAATATGGCGGATTCGGTTGGCAGTATTTTCGAATCCGCTGTAAATTTCGTCATCGCAGTCCGTCACCGCCGCTGAAAAAAAGTCAATCCTGTAAACTTCGTCCGCAGTAACCAGCCAACCGTACTTATGTGCCTGAAAATAGCCATAATCCTTGAAATTGCACACTCCCGCAAACATACTGCCGTTGTTCATATGATGACCATACAGCACGTTAAGATTATTCATAAAACGGCTTTCACAGCGGAAATCAAGGAAAACTGACCCCGACGACAACCAACTTCCATCGTAGGTATGATGAAGATAGAAATCATTGTCGCCACCCTGCATAACCGGATAATTTACCGAAGTATCGGGGATATACAGCCATCCGACCGTATTGGGATACGCTGTCTGCATCTCACGGACAGTTTCCCTGAGTTCGTTCTGAACATTTTCGGACGGCTCTTCCGAAACAGGAGTTTCCGGCGTAATGTCGGGAAAATCTGTGACATATTCAGGCTTGACATACTCCGTTTCAGCCTGAATATCTTCCCTTGTAACTTCCGGAACAGCGTCATCAAGTTCGGCAAGTATAATCGGTGCAGGCATATACGGAATCAGTTCTTTTTCCTTGATTTTCTGCGAAATATCGTCCTTTGTGAGCATCACAGCTCCTCCGGCGAGGAGGGCGGCTGCAAGAACAGCCAGCCCGATTCGGATTATTTTTTTCTTTGTCATATGCGGTTTCCTTTCTCAGTTTTTGTGATTTTTTCTGCCGATTCCAAGTGAAATAAGAAGAATCATACCGCCTGCAAGCATAAGATATGCCAGCGGATTTCTGCCTGCGTCGCCCGTCGGAACACTCGGTGTTTCGGGAATTTTCGGGGTTTCAGGAGTTTTTTCGGGAACCTTTTCCGCCTTGTCAATCATCACAATCATCGGATTTCCGTCCGCCGAAATTGCCGTAGAATCGACGTTTTCAACCGTTATTGTACCGTCAGTATAAACAGTGAATCTGATGTCAGTCGCAATCACATAACCGTCCGGAGCAGCAACTTCCTTCAGCACATACTCACCGGCGGAAAGTCCCGATATTACGTGATTTTTGCCGTCAGAAATCCATTTTTCAACGATTTCTCCGTCACTGTTGACAAGTTCCATTTCAGCACCCTCAAGCTCGTTTCCGTAAACGTCACGCTTGCTGATTTCGACGGTCACAGGCTTGTTTTTTGCCGTAATTTCGACGATTTCGCCGTTTTCTGAAATTGTAACAGGATATTTTTTATCGCTCAGAATATATCCATTGGGAGCCTCGATTTCACGGATAATATACTCGCCGTAAACCACTTCCGCAAACTCAAATTTTCCCTGTTTATCGGACTTTGCGGTCACTATTGCATTCTCCGCCGTAAATTCTGTACAATCAGTATTAAACAGCCCGAAAAGTGCGTTTTCAAGCGGTTCTTCGGATTCGCTCACCTTGATACCCTTAACCGTTCCACGCTTGAGGAGATTTGTAAACTGTCCGCTATTCATGTATACTGTAGTCATTTCCTGACCCATATACTCAAAATTTACAAGGTACTTTTCGCCGTTAAGAACATAATGTTCATCGGTAGCGATTTCCTGAACGTAATAGCGTGAAAACGGCAGTTTTTCGGCAAATACGGCTTTCATATCCTCACCGAGTGAAACCTCTGCAATCAGTCCATTTTCAGGAACTGATGTTCCGTCGGCAGCGACAATTTCTTCAGCGGCGTACAGTCCGAAACGTACATTTTTATAGCTGTTTTCTGCCGATATTCCGTACATTTCATCGCTTTCCATAAACTTTTCAAGGCTGATTTCAATGCCCTGATAATCGTTCACAAATGACGTATTCATTGTGTCTCTCACAGTGACCTCCTGTCCTGCATAAGTCAGCTCAATTGCCTGTATTTCGGGGGTTCTGACGTATCCGAAAGGTGCGGAAACCTCTGTAATTTCGTATTTTCCAAGATAGAGCAAATCAGTTTCCGCATAGCCGTTTTCGTCGGTAACAAGCTCCGCCACAACGTCGCCTGCGTTGGCTCTGACAGTGCCGTCCGCTGTAATGATGTCCTCGGCTGCAATCACCTGAAATTCGGCGTTTTCAAGCCCTTTTTCCTCAAAAATCGGAGTATATTTTTCGTCATTTTCGCTTACGGAACTGAAAATTTCACCCGTTTTCTGCACGGAAATTCTGCCTTTTTGAGCAACGTCGGATTTCTCAACTCTGACGATATTCACAGCATTTTCTTCCTCAGAATTTGCTGAAGTCACGCTGAATGAAACGGGAGTTTTGTCCAGAATATAGCCAAAAGGAGCCTGAACTTCAACAAGCGTATAATCGCCGTAAGGAAGCGTTTCGGGAGTTATCAGGAAGCCTTCAAAGTTGGTGTAGAACGTGTCAACGCCCATATTCACGAGGTTATTTTCAGCGTCATAAATCTGGAATCCGGCACCCTCGTAAGCAATAATTTTTCCCGATTCTGCGTCGATTTTCGTGATGTGGATATACGATTTGAACGGAGCGTCGTTGAGGATATATTCGTAAGTTTTTTCGTGTTCAGAAATGAAAACATCGAAATCGGGAACAAATTCCGCATCGTTGACTGTCTTTGTCTGACGGACAGTATACACGCCGTAGGGCATAAATTTTGACTCCGCAAAACCATTTTCGTCGGTAATAAGATAGTCTTTTTCGGAATCCTTGGCATTTTCATAACTGCCTGCGGACTTGAGGAAAATCTCAAATTCAGCACCTGTTTCAAGATTTTCAACGACATTTTCGTCATCGTCAGAGTGCTTTATTATCGAAATACAGCCTTTTTTCACGTCCTCTGTGACATCAAGCGAAACAGGATTCATCTCGATTACATAATTCTCAGGCTCTGTACCGAGAGTATAAATTTCGTCATTAAGAAGATAACCTTCGGACGGTGAAAGCTCCTGAAGCGTGTAATTTCCGCACACAAACTCATCAGTTATGAAGCGACCGTTTTCGTCAGTCGTGTAAGTTGCAACACGCTCGCCGTTATTATACAGTCCGTAAACCGCACCTGCAAGCGTCGCATTTCCCTGTGAACCGCCGTTTTCGGAGTCTTTCTTGACAACCTCGGCAGTGAATTTTTTCAGCCTGTTCTCAAAAATAATTTCAACAGTTTCGTCCGCTGCAAGCGTTGTTGACTGTTCTGCCGGAACAACGTATCTGACAGGCACATCGTTCTCGCTGATGGTGTACACAATAGGCTCGTTGCTGCCGTCAAACACAGGAATATCGGCAAGAATAGCCGTTCCGCCCGCATCTGTAATGAGTGTGTAAGTCTGACCGCCACCCGAAATTGTGAAAGTTCTGTCGCCGTTCTGACCGTCCTCGGACTGCTTGTTTATGCGGATACTACCCTTTTTCAGCACGTTTTCAAAGTCCACAGCAACCGTCAAATCGGCATTTCCGCCCGTCAGAATCACGTCCTGAGCCTTCGGAGTTTCGTATCTCGTATCGGGATTTATTTCCGAAATATTGTACGAAATCGCACTTTTACTTCCGAAATCATAAACGTGAAGACCGTCAATTTCGGCAATTCCATCGGCATTGGTAAACGCATTTTTGCTGTATTCCACGCCGTTTTCCGTCCACGAAACCACAAACTCACGGTCTGAAACCACGCCGTCCTCTGCGGTCTTGTTGATTTTAATTATACCGCTTGTAATATTTTCGCCGACGTTGACGTTGGAATCAGCTTTCAGAGCCACAACGTCCGTTGACAAATCATAACCCGTCGGAGCGGAAATTTCCCTGACGTAATACTGCTTGTCGGGCAGCGTAATCGAGCCTGTTCCGTCGTCGCCGATTTTGATTTCACCGACTTTCTGAGTGCAGTCGGAATCAGTATACACTCCGTATATTGCCTGAGTGCCGTCAATCGGACTTGTACCGCTGATTTTCACCGAATTATCGCTGTTTAAGACCTTTGTAATCGTAAATTCCGCCTCTGTTTTGGTGATTCTGAACGCCGACATATTCATTGCGGTCGCTTTTTTACCGTCAGTATTATTATTGATTACAACGCCCTGCGAGCCGTTGGACTCGATTCGCCAGTGAGTACCGCCGTCACCGTTTCCGTCACCGACGGTTGATGAGTTGATATATAACTCGTTTACGCCGATATTTCGCAGATAATCGACAACTTCGTCCCTGTTTTCAAATTCGCCCATATATATCCACGAGTGGTCCTCGCCGCTGAGATTATCGGCGATAACCACCGAGCCGGGCGTGATTGTCGAGCCGTCGGGACACTCCCAATATGGCTTATCTTCGGTCTTTACGCCGTTTTTCTCAACGTCGATTTTTGAAGTCACACCGCCGTATGAAATCGTACAGTTATCGTTCACGGACAGCCAGTGCATCGTGTCCACGGGAACGGGATTATTCCACGAAAAACCGTCGGTTTCATAGCCAAGCTGCGTCATCGTGTAGTAAATCAGACCGGAACAGTCAAGCCCCTGCTGCCTGATGTACTCCTCGGTCAGCGGACTGTAGCCGCCCTGATAGTAAACGCCCGTATATCCCTTAAAACCGAAGCCGTAGGGCGCTCCGAGCAGCGTCGCCGCCGTTGCGATGACCTCATCGGCAGACGGAAAAACCTCATTTTCTGCAACAGAGACGTTCTCTGCTTTTGCCGATATACCGCTGTTTACGGTTGTTCCGAGCATTGAAAAGGCACAGAGTCCAGACATAAACCCTGCGCCGATTTTCTTCATAATTTTATTTTTTAACATAACTTTCTCCTTCTGAAATTATTTTACATTGACATTCCAAGTTCTTCGTCCAAGTCCTCGTCGTCAAAAATGCCGATTTCACGCAGAATACCGCACAAATCTTCCGGCAAAAAACACATCTGAAATTCAAATTTTTCCGAGTACTTTTCAATCTGCTCGTCGGTCAGCGAAACACTGATTTCCTCGCCGTACTCGTCAAACGCATTACCGACCACGAAAAACGTTCCATGCACCAATACATCGCCTACAAAACGGTTCGGACGTGAGCCGTTCAGAAGGAATTCCTCGTTACAGAACGCAATAGCGTCATTTTTCGGCTCAAAACGTATCGGCTCAATCAGACCTCCAACAACCTCCTGCATTTCGTGGAAATCGTCCGAAATTTCCCTTGTATACGGCTTTTTTTCGGGTTCAACCACAAGAATTTTCATGCCTTTCACCTCCTTGAATCCACGATATATCGCAATTAATCCGCAAATTCCTCCCCGCAGTAATCGTTCAGCGGACAGTCTCCGCAGTCCTCGTGCTGATTACAGCAGTTCATGATTTCTTCGTCGGAAATTCCGCAGTCTTTCGGCATTTTTGGCTTTTCCGACGGCATCACAGCGACCTCAAATCTGCCCGACTGTACCTCAATGGCAAGCTCAACCTCCGCACCGTCCTCAAGGAAAACTCCCGGAACTTCGATGCAGCCGTCGTCGTTGACAAAGCCCCTTGTGTAAACTGTATTTTTCTTCATATTATACCTCCTGTATATTATCATCTAAAAACGAAAGCTGTCTGTTCATCTGCGAACGCTCCGAAGTGTCGTAATTCGATATGAAAAGTTCGGCATACTGACAGCCGCCCTCGTACCGCTGTGCAAGATTGTTCAGCCTGCTGATTTCCTCGATGTAGATATTTGGTTTATCCCATATTTCCCGAATTTCAGGGCAATCGTTATAGGATACCAGAAATTTTCCCGAACAGTTCAGCAGTGAATCACGCAGTCTGATGTGGTCTTTTTCAGTAAATCCAACGTCCTTGTAATAATTTTCAGTCGCAAAATACGGCGGATCGCAATAAAAAAAGCTCACCGGACGGTCATACTGCCTGATGAGCTTTTCAAAATCTTTATTCTCAATTATTACTCTCTGTAAACGTCTTGCAGCCATATCAATCTGCGGAAAATCGCTCCACATCGAGTGCGGCTGACTCGCAAAGCTGTCAAGTCCGCTTGCGTAGCTGTACCGTATCAGCTGATAGAACTTTGCGGCACGGTCAATATCCCGAAATTTCGGGAAAAGACGGCGTTTGTGCAGACTTGAAATCCAGTCGAAATCCTCACGGGAATTAAGCACATACTGCAGTTTTTTCTTCAGTTTTCCGGGCTTATCACGCACGCAGCGGTACAGGTTTGTGAGATTGCTATTGAAATCGTTGAACACCTCGAAATCTCCGGGCGGTTTGTGGAACAACACCCATCCCGCACCGCCGAAAACCTCGATATATCGCTCATAATAGGGCGGCAGACGTGCAAGAACTGCGTCCCTTAAGGACTTCTTGCCGCCTACCCAAGACATAAAACTGTTCATTTTTCTCCTTTCCGCCGGCAACAAAAAAGTGTTTCATTTAACAAATGCGTCATCACGACATCTCCATTCCAAAATCCTCGGATTCATCATACATTTCCGCTTCCGAACAAGGCTCGACGTACTCCATAATGATTCCGAGAGCCTCATCGTAACTACCCGACGAAGTCACTCTCTCTATCATTTCCTTGGATTCTTCCGCCATATCGCTGTGTTTCAGCGTTCTTGAAGCTATCCCCATAATGTTGAAAATGTTGCCGTCAGCACCGATTATCGGGCATTTCGGACGTTTGTTTTCCTGCATTTCAAGTCACCTCCATTCCCATAATTTCGGACTGTTCTTCATCGTTTGTAAAAAAATCCTCCATAAGCGTTACTTCACCTGTGAAATTCGGAGCATTTCCACTATTCAGCGATATACAGCCATTTTCGCCGAGGTCTATCGGCTCTTTTACGATTACCGAGCCTGCGTGATTCACGGTAACGTTTTTTTCAATCGTACAAAAATTGCCGTCATCGCCATGTCTGATATGATAGCAGTGCAGACCTTTCGGAATGTCGGAGTCGGTCATTCTGTCGTTTGTGAACAGTGCAGTTTTTCCCTCTATTTCGATGATTTCAAATTCCTCATCGGGAAAACTCACATAATCCGTGCCGCTTGCATTCAGATACAGGTACCATTCCGCAGGGTCGCTGTCCATCACACGAGCGGCGAATTCAATCCGCTCCCTGCTGCTTTCAGGGAAGTATTCCTCTGTCCTTTCGCCGCCAAAATAGACGTATTTTCCGCAGTTCATGCCGATATCCTCGTCCGCCCACTCATGCTCAAATTTTATGTCGGGATAAATTTCTGACAGCCTTTGCAGTATCGGATGTGGAGCTGACCATGCTGTAAGAAATGCCAGTTTTCCGTCCTTAAATCCTGTATCCGAGGTATATCCGTAAGAATTCCACTTCGTACCCCACATCGCAACTGCCCAGTCACACTGATTATTTTCGTAGCAGACTACATTTTTTGTCCTTTTGGCAGTAAATCCATAATTTTCTTTGGACATAGGAATTATTTTATTGAAATCGACCGAACCTATGCCATATTCATTGTTCTGAATCTCTTTCAACATCGTCTGTATACGGCTCTCATCGCCCGAAAAACCGACGATATTCGTAATATGATTTGGCATCAGCTCATCTCCATTCCCAAATTTTCATCTTCGTATTGTTCCGAAACAAAGCCTCCGAGATTATTCTCAACATAGTCGGTCAACCACGTGCTGCCAAAAGTTTCCCTTGTTTCAAGTCGCCACATCGCAAGCTTACCAACATCAGGCTGAACATCATCAAAAGGGAAAAGCAGACAGGTCAGCCCCTCATTTTTAAAGGTGTACGCTTTTTCAAATCGTTTTCCATTCTGTAATATTCCGCTTTCTGTCAGCATATCATTTATGCCATCCAGCCACTCCTGTAAATCTCCGCCACAGCCCTGAATTACAAGCCCCTCACTGCCGTCCATTCGGCGAAGCTGTTCCGTGTTAATCGAAGTTATACTCATTGTTTCATCTCCATTTCTGCAATAAAAATTTACTCATTGTAATATTTTCTCAGCAGCCCGATAATAAATCGCTGACCTTTTCCCGTTACAAACGTCTGCTGATAGGTTTTTGAAAAGGAATCTGTTTCAAAAACGGACTCTTTCACCGCAAAATAGCCACGGTCGATGAATTTCTGATACGGCAGATTATCCGACATCAGAATCCCGTTTTTTCGCAGCCAACTGAACAATCTGTTTCTGCCAATTGGGATATTTTCCTCGACAGCAAGTTTTGCCATTGCGTTCATATCGATGAGATTTTCAGTTCCCGCAACCTGATTTGCGAACTCAACAAGCGGCTGGTCGTGGCGGATACGCTCGTTGAGCTGATTTATCGCCATCATTTGCAGACGGAAAAGACCTTTATATGGTTCTTCCAAAAATGGAAGATAGTTTTCGATGAACATATCTTCGTCGGCGACGTAACCGCCGGTATGATTAATCTGAGGAAGTATTTTATCAAAAACCCACGACTCAAATTCCGCAGCTTTCGGCAGCTTGCTGTGTGCAACAAGTCTGTAGACATCTCCTTCCGAAATAAAGGAAAGTGCCTGAACACCGCCATTTGTAAGGATATCGTGTTTCACGATACCCTTACAATGCCTGATAAGAGCGTCTGACACATTTCTGTATCCAAGAGCCTTTGCAATGTCAGAGCCACAAAATACAACCCTTCCATTTTTCTCTTTCAAAGTCCTGACCGAGCCAAACTCCTTGTTTTCAAAAATTTTGATTTTATTTTCCATAGCAATCCATCTCCTCATCGAATTTTATTAAATTTTTTGCGATAGCCTCCACAACTGCCACCGTGATTGAATTTCCTGCCTGCTTGTAAAGCTGGGCATCGGACATTCCCGTTGCCGCAACTTTCTCAAACTGAGCCTTTTCATAACCCTGCAGTCTCCAGCACTCCACAGGCATCAGACGACGGATTCGTCCTTTGTGAACAATTCCGTGTCTGTCCGTGACGGTTATCGTAAACATCGGTTCATCGGGATTTTTTACTCGTCTGCCGTTCTGTCGGGTGGTTTCTTTGAATGGATTCAGAATGGCTCTCGGAATCTCTGAATCCGCCGTATATTCGCAAAAAACAGCAGAATGTTCGCCCTTGTGATGTGACATTCCGCTGTTCTGACGTGCCGTAATGCACCTCGCAGTTTCGGTGATTTTGGGATTTTCGTTGTAGTCAATCAGGTAAAGCCCTGTTTTTCCGCCACGTCCTCCTGAACCGCTGCACTGTGTAACCGCCGTACCGCTCGTGGAATACACCCTCGAACCCTGTGAACCGCCTATCAGCTGTTCAGGTTTTCTTTTTCCGCCATTTTCCGCATCGCTTCGTCTGAAAGAAAGTATTTCGGCGGGACATCGGTCTCCAAGATATCCGACAAGGAACAGCCTTTTTCTTGACTGCGGTATTCCGAAATCGGCAGAGTTAAGCACACGCCAGCACATACTGTACCCCAGTTCTGAAATCTTTTCAAGGATGATTTTCCAGCACTCCCCCTGCGATATACCCAGCAGATTGGGTACATTCTCAGCAATAAAGTACTTGGGTCGCTTGACTTCAAGGATTCTGATATAGTCGAAAAACAGGTTTCCTCGGTCATCCTCAAAAGCACGTCTGTGCCCCGCAACACTGAACGACTGGCAGCACGGTCCACCAACGAGCATATCAAAATCCGGCATACTTCCGCAATCGATTTTTGTGATGTCCTCATAAAACACCTCTCCTCTCGTATCGTACAAGACCCGGTAAGCCTTCTGGGCAAATTTGTCGATTTCGCACCACCCGACGCATTCAAAGCCTCCCACTTTTTCAAAAGCAGAGCGGAACGCACCGATTCCTGCGAACGCTTCAAAATATCTTATCATTTATCACTATTCCCTTCTTTTTTTGACAATAAAAAACGGCTAAGTCTTTTCAGAACTTAACCGTTTACATTGTTATATCCATTTCGGGTTCTTCCAATTCTACCGAAATACCAGGCTGAAACGGAATATCAAGGTCGTTGATTTTAACCGACTTGATATCGCTTCTCTCATTCAGTATTTCCGCTGCCGATTTAACAAGCATTTTCTTCAATTCGTCAAAGTCACAGCCGAGATCCTCCAGAACGTCGTCAAGTAAAAACTTTGAATACCCCGAATGCGAAAATTCCGCTATCCTGTCCGAAATTTCATTCAGCAGTTTATGGAGCTTCTTTTCGCCGTCTGTAAACAATATTTCGGGATTTCGGTTCATTTCCACAAGTTCCTTTGCCATTGGGATATACTGGGAATACCGTGCGTAAGCTGTTCCTTCGGACTCAATAAGCAGACCGTCACCCTGTTCCGCATCATAAACAAGCAGACAGTGATATTTGTCATCGTTGTCGCAGTACATCATATCGACGTTTTCGGCTATCAGCTTGTTGTCACGAAGCGGATAGCTCTTCAGATTTTCAAACTCACGGTGAGAAATGGCCACAGCTTTTTCCACCACGCAGGATTTTGTTCGGAACTCCGATTCCTTACGAATCAGATTTGTGTTGATTATCAGTTTTTCTTTCATCAGCTTTGCCTCCTTTTTTGGAAAATAAAAAAAGACCATCCTGTTCATCATCACTTAAAATTCGTGATAACTGACAAAACGGTCTTTCAAAATCTGTTATTATTCTATCTTATAAAAGCAGTATTTTTTTGATTTTTCCCTCTGAACTTCTCCTGTTTTAACCATATTATTTCTTTGCGAGGGTTCAAATCCTGTACCCTCGTAAAAACGGGCAAAAAACAGCCATGGTTTTACACTAAAAATTTTCGGCTTCTGAGTAGCAAAAAAGCCCGATTATTCGGGCTTTTTTCGGTGTACAGCTATTTAGTATCACCAATATGGTTGCGGCGGCTGGATTTGAACCAACGACCTTCGGGTTATGAGCCCGACGAGCTACCTAGCTGCTCCACACCGCGATATAAATTTTAGCTTTAATGCCTTACGACTTTATTATTATAACACTAAATTGAAAGAATGTCAAGTAAAATATATATATTTTTTTGATTTAACTAAACATTTGTAAATATCATCTAAAAACCATTTGTAAACATTGCTTATATTATACAAACTATACAATATATGCTGTCATAGAAATATGACAGCTTGCTTAGACACTTGACTTTATACGGCTTATAGCACTTTTTTCAAGGCGAGACACCTGAGCTTGCGAAATACCGATTTCATTTGCAACTTCTACCTGAGTTTTACCTTGTAAAAATCGCAGATAAAGAATATTCCGTTCACGTTCGCCGAGTTTTTTTATAGCATCACGGATAGAGAGTTCGTCCATCCAACTTTCCACATCATTTTTATCACCAATCTGGTCAATAACATACATATTATCATCAGAATCAGAGAAAACAGGTTCATAAAGGGAAATCGGGTCACTGATACTTTCGAGGGCGATAACGACATCAGCACGTTTTTCACCGATTTCACGGGCAATTTCCTCAATATCAGGTTCACGCTGATTTTGAATAGTAAGCCGTTCCTTAGCCTGAATCGCCTTATAAGCGAGGTCACGGAGAGAACGGCTTACTTTAATCTGACTGTAGTCACGGAGGTGACGGCGGAGTTCGCCTGTAATCATGGGAACGCAGTAAGTTGAAAATCGTACTTCTTTAGAGAGGTCGAAATTATTGATAGCCTTAATTAAGCCGATAACGCCTATTTGAAAGAGGTCGTCAATATCCTCTCCCCTGCCTGTAAAGCGTTGAATAACGCTCAAAACAAGCCTGAGATTACCGTTTATCAGCTTATCCCTTGCGGATTTACTGCCTGTTTCCCTGATTTCCCTGAGAAGATTCATTTTTTCTTCTTCTTTGAGGACAACGAGTTCCGAAGTATTTATTCCCGAAATAACAACTTTATTATATGCCATAACAATACCGCCTTATCAAGATATTACAGTACTATTATGGGCAATATTCCGTCATTATATTCCTGAAATCAGAAATATCAGATTATGTCAGAAATTTTACCATTTATTGCATATCAGTCTGAGCGGGGAAATTATCAATTTGTCCTGCAACGAGCAATTGTATTGTGAGAGCGTCATTACCTGTTATACCTTTTTCGCCGTCGCAGTCAGCATTTTCTGCACCCTGTTCAGAGAGAGCATAAACGTCATTATTACCTATATGCTGTATAATTGCCGCAGCGTCAGCCATATTTACGTCACCGTCCGTATTTGCATCACCGAGGACATTTTCGGGAACAGGGTCAACAGGGTCTTTGCTTTCAGAGGAGTAGACTCTTTTGTACATTGTTTCAGCCCATATTTTACGCATTGCATCGTATCCTGTATCATTAGGGTGAACGCCGTCACCGCTTAAATAGTCGGGGTGTCCTGTAAAAAACGATTCAAAATCAACGCCCTGTATAATTTTATCACCGTATTCCTCATAAATCTTGTCAATCATAGCGTTGTAAAGAGGTACATTGTCCTTTACATCAGCGTTAGTAGAAGCCGGAATTTTAGGCAATACAGGGATTTTGCCTGCTGACAGAACAGCGTCAATCATATACTTTGTATTTTCGTAGTACTCTTGAGTTGCGTCAGGATTACCCCAGCAGTCATTTGTACCATAAGCAATGCTGACATATTTAGCTTGAGAAACGGAGAGCCAGCGATCAATATTTTCCCTGCCGTCAATGCTCCTGATTCCGCCTATACCGCCGTTTTCCTGTATAGGGAAATATTTGCTGTCGATTTGATTAACATAAGTAGCGAAACCCGTACCATAGCAGTTATTCATACCGCCTGCGGTGATTGAATCCCCTAAAAACAGCCAACTATCAGAAACGCCGTTGCTTACGCTATGGACATCGAAATTAACAGAGGCTGATTTACCTTCCTGCCCGTCAGCCTTTGTAATATTAAGGCGAATCCAGTTATAGCCCTCCATATTGACGAGGTGCTGACGGGACGAGAGTACATTATCAGTAACAGTTTCGACGATTTCCCAGTCATCTTCGGGGTACTGACCGCCGTCTGCCTTGTTAACTTCGATAGTATAGTCAGTAGGTTTCATATTGCTGTTGCCGTACATACCGATATTATCGAAAGAACTTGTATTGTACCATACAGCGATAATCTGTTTTTTCTGTTCATCGGGGACTTCCGACAAATCATAGGCGATATAGTCGGGAGCGTTGACAAAGCAGAACGAGAAATAGTGTTCATCATTTGCGGATTTTGCGTCACCTGTACCGGAATAAGCAGGGCAATTTCTGCTGATTACGGGATTCGGTTCAACAGCGGAGTCAGCAAAACCTACGCAGAATGAGGAAAGTACAGCGGAAACAGCTGTAACTGATGCGATTATTTGCCTGAAAACCTTTTTCATAAAAAAGACACCTCTTTTATTAAATTATTTACAAAAAAGACTGCACCGAAAAAAGGTACAGTCCTGATTGTGATTTTAGGTAAGTGGGAATCCCACAAGCGTCTGCAATCAATAAGCCTGATTTGATTACTTGATTTCGATTGAAGCACCGGCAGCCTCGAATTTTTCTTTGAGTTCGTTAGCTTCTGCCTCTGAAACGCCTTCCTTAATAGCCTTAGGAGCTGATTCAACAACTTCCTTAGCCTCTTTAAGACCAAGACCGAGAGCTTCCTTAGCACACTTGATAACAGCCATTTTAGCGTCACCGAATGAAGTAAGGATAACATCGAACTCTGTCTTTGCAGCAGCAGCGTTGTTACCGCTGTCGCCCTGAGGAGCAGCAGCAACCATTGCAGTTACGCCGAATTCTTCCTGAATAGCATCTACGAGTTCTTTAAGTTCAAGAACAGAGAGAGTCTTGATTTCTTCAACAAAATTTGTAATTTTTTCTGAAGCCATGATAATAATCTCCTTTTATAATATTTTTAATGATATAGATTTTGCGGAAAACAATCCGCATAGAGCAGTATTGAAACAGCAATCAAGCCGCTTCTTCTTCTGATTTCTTTTCCTTGACAGCGTCGAGAACTGCTGCAAGTTTCTGCATAGGACCCTGAAGTGAGCCGACGAGCTGAGCAAGAAGAACGTCTTTTGAAGGCACTTTAGAGAGAGCAATAACTCCTGCTTGGTCGTAGATTTCGCCTTCAACGTAACCTGCTTTAAGATTGAACTTGTTGTCGCCTGCCTCTTCAGCAAATTTGCCGAGAATACGTGCAGGAGCAGTCTGGTCATCGTTTGAGAGGGCGATAGCGGTTGTACCGTTGAGAGATTCCTCAAAGCCTTCTATACCGCAATTTTGGAAAGCACGAAGGAGCATTGTATTTTTCTCTACGAAGTAGTTGACACCTGCCTCACGGAGTTCCTTACGGAGCTTAGTATCTTCCTCAACAGTGATACCCTTGTAATCAACGAGTACGCCTGAAACGGAATTTTTAATAAGTTCAGTGAGCTGTTCAACCTTAGCTTTTTTAGCCTCAAGAACTGCATTGCTTGGCATTTTATATTCACCTCCGAATAAATTTTTATCGTATCCGGGTGCAATAAAAAAGTCCTTTTAACGACAAAGCGAGAAAAGGACGTGATAAAAATTATTATCATTTGCAATTCCTCGGCGGGACTTATCGGCGAAAGCCGTGCCTGCTGTCTTTAGAATACGATATATTGCTGTACCAACCAGCTTTTATATTATATCACATAAAAACTGATTTGTCAAGAGTTTTTTGAAAATTTCCCGAAATTTTTTTCATATTCTGTAAAAAGCAGTGCGGTCATTATAATTAAAAGAATTGACGGAACAGGTGACTGCGATTTACAGAGATGAGTTTCAGTGAGGGAAACAGCGATACTCTTGTTACTGACAACATTCAGATAAAACGGGAGAAGAATTTTGCAAATAAGACTGCTTATTATTCCTGCTGTAATCCTGAAAGCAATAAGAGGCAGAACGGACAATTTCCCGCTGAAAATAGCTGTAATCTGCAAAAATACGCATAATCCTCCGAACGACACAAGACCGCTTGCAACGGGGATAAGATTGACATTTTCTTTAGTCAAATCATTTACGGCAGTAACGTCAATTACAGAACAAATTATTTTCTCTGAAAGTTCAGCGGAAAATCCGCTTACACGGGACAAAACTCCCGAAAATACGGCGAGTACACCGAAATCTTTCAGCATGGCCGTTATGACTGCAAAAGCAAGTACTGCAAAACATATCCCACCCATTGAATGCCCTGCCGAATTTACCGAATCTATGAGCATTTCCATTGAAAAGCTGATTTTTTTCGCCTGATTTTTCTGCATGGGATTTTTCCTGAAATATAGACAAAGTGCGGATAAAATTAAAATATTCGCCATAATATTTGAAACGAGGATAATTCCACCGCCGTAAGACGTACACCCGAAAATAAATGCACCGCCTGCGCCGAAGAAAATTCCCGAAAGGAGTTCAGCATTTTTCCTGCTGATATCGCCGTTGACGTACTGCGAATACAATATTTTTGCACCGACAGGGTAGCCTGCAAGCATACTGAAAATACAGCTGAAAGCACGTCCGGAGGAAGCTATATTGCTTTTCACAAGGAATGCCGATATAATCATCATAGCGTAAAGCGAGGGTATTATGACGTTCAGGCAACGCATTACAGCGTCATATACAGCTGATTTCACGGATTCCGCCCTGAAAAAGCAGAATAAGACAAATATTATAATTAAAGCTGAAACGAGTATATTTTTTATTTTTCTCATAAACATCACCATATCAATCATATTATTTTAAGAGGGAATTTATAACCGGAGAGTGATAAATATGTTCGGAAAAATAAACGAAAAAGTAAAAGAAACATTTTTTCTTGAAACGGGATTGCATATAGCGGGTAACAGGGAGATTGTCATTGAAAATTGCGATAGAATAGAGGAATGCAGTGATGTATTTATGAGTTTCCTGTCTGATAATCTTCTTGTGCAGATATGGGGTAACAATTTACGGGCGTTTGATTTCAAAACAAGCGGTCTTATAATAAGGGGCAGGATTTCGCAGATTGAGCTTATTGAAAGGAGAGGCGGACATGAGAAATCAGATTCGGGGAAGTGTGAAGATTAACGCTGAAGGGAAACATTTATATAAATTTATTAACAGGATTCATAATGATAAAATATATTGTTTTGAACAATACGTGAAAGGTGGTATTTTTTGTGCTGAAATTTACCGCCACGATTTGAAGAAGATAGAATCAATAGCTGAAGAATACGGGATAGAAGTTAAAAGTTTTGAATATAGTACTTTTTCAAGTGAAGTAATCCGCCGCAGAGGGCGTATAGGGCTTATCATAGGATTTGTTCTTGTGCTTGCCGTATCGCTCTATTTTTCGGCAGTTGTCGTCACAATAGACATACAGGGCAATGACAAAGTAAGCGATAAAGCTATACTGACTGCACTTGCTGAAATGGGTATAGAGGAGGGTACACCGTTCGGACAGATTAACTACATATGGAGCGAAAATCAGCTGAGGCTTATGGTGAATGGCATATCGTGGGCAGGTATGCACCGTACAGGTCATAGGCTTGTTGTGGAAGTCACGGAACTTGTCGAGAAACCCGAAATGCTTAACGAGCGAATGCCGTGCAATATAGTTGCATCTCACGAGGGCTATATCACGTACACATCTGTTCTTGACGGGCAACTTATGAAAAAAGTAGGTGACTATGTTTTCGAGGGCGATTTGCTTGTAAGCGGAGTTACATCGGACGATACAGGTCACACGAATCTGCATCACGCTCTTGCTGAAATCACGGGAGTTTATAGCGAATCAGTCACATTTGAGGGTGATTTTGTGAAAGAAAGGCTTAATCTCACGGGAGAAACCGACACAAGACGGCGGTTGAAATTATTCAGTCTTGATATTCCGCTGTATTTAGGCGAAAACAAATACGAATACAGTGAATGCGAGGAAACAGAAAAACCGCTTGTAATTATGGGGAAAAAGTTACCTATAAGCATAAAAAAAGAGCAATTTCAGGAGTTACAGCGCACTGAAACGAGGATTACAGAGGACGAACTTTTTGCGGAATTGATGAAAAAAGTTTACTTATATGAACAGAATTTCCTTAGTGACTGCACGATACTCGAAAATGAAGTAGTACAGGAAACGACTGAAGACAAAATCATTCTCACTGTAAACTACAAATTAGAGGGCGATATAGGTGCGGAACGTGAAATTATGGCGAAATAAATCCCTATGAAAACCATAGGGATTTCAGCTTGTAAAAAAATCCCCTTTCAAGAAAAAAAGTCAAAATCAACTAACGTAAAATAGCCATTTTCAAACTATTTGAGGTTAAAAAACATAATTTCAGACTTTTTTGAAAAACTAAAATCCCTATGGAAATCATAGGGATTTTTTTACATATTTTCGTTAAATTTTATAATTTCGTCACGGCATTCTTCCGGAATCGGTTCAGGTTCAAATACAGGGTGTGCGAAATAGTACCCTTGCAACAAATCAACTCCGCATTCAATTACAGTTTTGAGTTCGCCTGAAGTTTCAACGCCTTCCGCAAGAACGAGGATATTATTTGCTTTTGAAATCCTTACGAGGTTAAGTATAATATTTTTCCTGCTTAAATCGCTGTCACAACCGTTTATAATAGCACGGTCAATCTTAATCAGATTCGGTTCGAACGTAATCAGGGCGTGTTCGTTATTGTAACCGCTGCCGAAATCGTCAAGAGCAACCATAGCATTCCATTTCGCCATACGTTTACGTTTGTTGTTCGTGTATTCGATATTAGCGCAGTCGCTTTCGAGGATTTCGAGAACAACCCTGTCAAGCAAATTCTTGTTTTCAGTTTCGATAATATGGATATCTTCGGGATTCAAGGTGCAATTTGAGATTGAATTTATAAAAATTTTTGCATTTTCTTTTATATTACCCTTTTCAATTTGTTTCCTGAAATCACGGAAAGCGAGAGTCCAAGTTATCCTCTCAATATCGCTTAATTTTGCACTTGTCCTTGCAATTCTGATAAATTCCATAGGAGAACGGAGTATATCGGATTGCGGGCGCATAAGAGCCTCATAGCCGTATACCGAGCCGTCGTGAGCGGAGATAATTGTCTGAAATGCGTATCTTATACGCTGTTCATCGATAATGCGGTTCATTTCCTCAACGCCTGTCAGGAGGATAGAATCATTTGTATAAGAATTAACATTAAATTCAGCGATATTGCCTTTTTTGGAGTGTTTCACAGTATACATAGTGAAATCGGCATATTTTATAAGCATTTCATACGACTGCGAATCATCGGGATACCACGCAATACCGGCACTTGCCCTGACTTTGTAATGCGAGCCGTCACCGAGAATGCAGTAACTTTTCAGGAGTCTGCTCCGGATAAGTTTAATTATATTACGAATATCATCTTTTGACTCGAAACCGTACAGGAACACATTAAATTCATCGCCGGACATTCTTGCGGTGACACCGTCGTATTCCCTGAAACCTTTGAGGACATTTGCAGCTGTTTTGATGTAGTCGTCGCCGAAATCGTGCCCGTATGTATCGTTAACATATTTAAGATTATCGAGGTCAATCATAATAAAAGCGGCAACACCGAGTTCATCGGGACGGCTGAAAAGTTCATCGATGATATTGTAGTAAGCACGGCGGTTGAGAAGTCCCGTAGTTAAATCATAGTCACGTTCGTACTCAATTTTTTTCTTTTCAAGCATCTGACTTGTAATATCCTGCACAAGAGCAAGAATATTATTTTTATCACGTTTCATTGTAAATTCATACCATTTTGTTATATTTATTTTCTCATCTGAATATACAATGACAATTTCCTCGTTTAATTTTTTGCTGTCGTGATAGAAAATATCACTTCCGCAGACTTTATTTTGCGGGTCAAAATCAGATATATATGCTTTGAAATGTTCAAATTTCAGGTTTGTGTCCTCAATAGGCAAACCTTTAAGGTCAAGCAGTTTTATAAGGCTTTCGCCAACGTAGACATTCATAGTATCGAGGTCACACACGAACACGCCTATACCCATATTCACCATACTTATGACTTTAGACACACGGGAGGACTGTTCCTGAATGTTGATTTGCAGGAACTCAATAGCTTCCGTGAGTTTATCGACTTCAGCGATACCTGACGAATTGAAACGTACTATTTTGTTCATTTCAAACTCGTTTTTAGTTAATTTGCTTGCGATTTTCTCAACAGGGTTAGTAACAATCCTGTCGATAATCAGGGCGATAATTATAGTGCTGATGACTGATATAATTGTTGCAAGAACAAGCATTTTTATGAGACGGTTGTAAATATTTAATATTTTATCTTTTTCAGCGATTGAGATTAAAGCCCATTGTTCGTTGATATACGGCGAATCAGCACCGTAGAGGTTCATAAGCTGAACATTTCCTATAGATTTCCCGAAATGTTTTTTACCTATGTTATAAATTTTACTTTTATCCGTACCCAAAACGGTAACAGCATCGGGAGTTTCAACAAGACGGCTGAAAATAGCACCATAACTCACCATAACAGTGTAATCGTTATCGTTATCGAAATCCGCACCTATAACGTAGCAGAGATTTTCGCTGAAATTATCACTTGACGGCATTTTTCTGAGGACATTTTTTTCGAGGAAACCTATTCCGACAACGCCGTATACTGTACCGTCATCGGTCATAAGAGGGAGAGTGTACTTTATACTTGCCGGAGCTGATGCGGATATTCTTGAAAACCTGCTCCAATAGCCGAGGTCATTTATATTTATATTTTTATTTTGTTCAGCAGTTTCAATAGTTCTATGGTAAAAATCAAGTTCATTTTCGGTATCGCACTCACCCACATCGATTTGAGCAGTCCATTCGTAGTCGAGAGCGATATTATACTTGTCTGTTATATCGGAGTTCCCTGCCTCAAGGAGCAAATCCTCATTACGTGACGCACCGTTTGAAGTTGTATCCATATCACGTATATACACGCAGGATTTATTATTCATACCGTTTCTTTTGTACAAATCGCCCGTATCAAGTATAAGGAAAGCATCATTTGCGCCTGAAATACGCAGAAGATATATTAAATCCTGAGTTGCCTCCGAAATAATTTCCTTATTGAGGTTCTTATCAGTTGAAAGTTCACTGATAGACTGATTTTTTTCATTGAGAATCTGTTGAGTTATGCTGTTTATTTCAATATCAGCCTGATATACGTCCGAAATATTCCGCAGGAACATATTTTCTATGTAATTCTTACGGTTTTCAGTTTTCTCGATAAGCATATTATACGCATACTGTTTTACTGAAGTAAATTCACCGCTTACATAAAGTGCGCCAAAAAGAGTAGTAATCTGCAATGCTGAAAGCATTATCATAGGGAAAAGCAGTTTTGCAGAAAATGAACTCGCACGCTTTTTTTTCTTTTCTGATTTCATAATTATTCTACCATATTCTCCAGAACTGAATCAAATTCGTTAAACCATTTATCGAAAGCCTCATCACTTACAAATTCAGCTACTGCCTCATCGTGACTTGCACCGCCTGCCATTTTTTCGAGTACCTTTGCGTAATCCTCATTTGCGGTATCCTGAATATAGTTGCCGAGGTAATCCCTTACTTCCGTAGCAGTTTCAAATGGTTTCATTGTATAGAGTGAGCGTGTATTTACTTCCTGAATAGCGAGTTCGAGCGAATTAAGCATAGTATCATTGACGGTATTCTGCGATTTTTCATTTACGGCTGATATTTTTTCAAAGTCGTTTGCTGATTTTTTAACAGGCAGATAGCCTGAATTTATAGAAAACTCTATATTACGTTCTTCTTCCGTGAACCATTTCAGGAATACGGAGCTTGCATATTCAGTCTGTTCGTCTGAACGGATAATTGACATACCTGCGCCCTGCTGAACCGCATACGGCTCTGTACCCTCAAAATCGGGTATAGGCAAAACCATATTTTCGATTGGGTAGGAATAATCGTCATTTATAGTGACTTCTTCCGGGTAATAGGCTGTTCCAGTAGTGGAGCATATAATTGCAACTGCTTTGCCGAGTTTCACGTCATCGCTCCTGTAGCGACCTTGTGCTGTATAGTAGCCTTTTACATACGGTACATAGTAATTATCCCACAATTTCCTTGCAACGTCTTTATCAACAGTGAGAACAGGCTTGCCTGAATCGTCAATGTAGACAAATTCCGCACCAAGTTGTTTTGCGCCGACAATCATATAATTTGCGACGGAATCCCGTCCGAAAAACGATTTACCATCATTTTCGACATCAGGTGTCAACTCATCGGTATAGTTGTAGTATTTCTCCGCAATTTCAGCAAGACTTTCCCACGTTTTCAGGTCGTCAACAGTAATATTTTCAGCTTTAGCAAAGTCTTCCCAGTCAGTAGTATTCAGCACCATAATTTCGGTACTTTTAGCAGTCGGGAAAATTTTTATCGAGTTATCCCCTGAAAAACGCCCTTCGTCAATATACGCATCAACATATTCATCAAGTTTAATATTGTCCTCATCTTCGTCAAAATATTTACCTATATCAACAAGTCCGACTAATTTATCGACTGTATATGCAGTTTCAGCGTAAGTTGCGAAAATATCAGGCGGATTTTCTGCACCTGCACTATTTTTTACGGAGGAAATAACACTGTCAGCGAGTTCAGAAATGCTGCCCTTTGAAACAGATTCAACTACAATCCCCTTTTCGTATCCTATTGTATTATTAAACTCCGCAACTGCACTGTCAAAATTCATCTGCTGAACACCGTTGTAATAATGCCACACTGTAACTGTAATCGGGTCACTTATCGGAGGAGTACTTTTTTCGGCTGATGTATTTTGTTCATCTGAAGCTGAACTTCCGCAGGCTGAGAGTGACACTGTAAGAATAACTGCAAGTATTGCTGAAAGAAAATTGAATCTTTTCATATGATTTGCTCCTTTTAGTTATTTATGTTAAATAAAAATCACGACACATTACTATTGTAACTATTATACCATTTTATACATAATATGTCAACTATAATTTGTTAATTTTTCTTTTAAGGCAAAACCGCATATATCGCTATCAAGCGAACAAAATATGAAAAAGCACTCAGCAAAAAGCCAAGTGCATATAGAAATATTCAATTTTATGTTCACAGGGCGCACTGAATC
>CANQJV010000013.1 GCA_947624295.1 uncultured Ruminococcus sp.
AATTGTCAGTATATATAAAAAACGGCGATATTATTGACTACGCTGAAAAGTGCGTGGAACATTTCAATTCGCTGTCCGATGATGTCATTGACGAAATATGTCATGGTCTTGTTGAAAGCTGTCACTTATCCGATGAGGATTTTGATTTGCCTGAACTTGAAGATGTACGGGAAATCCTCGAATACTGCTGGTTCTATGAACTTACTGTTGATGTGCCTGAAAATGACGGTATCAGTTATGTTGTCGGTGGCGAAGGCGATTGGGGTGAAGTCATCGGCTTTGTAATAAAAGACGGCAAACTTGTATATGTTGGTATGGATTACGAGGATTATTTATAATTTTTGCTAAAGGAGATTCAGTAAAAATGATTAAAAATCTTGAAAAAATTGCTCCTGATGAGGAAATTTTAGAGGGCGACTTCATAAGCACTTTTTTTCAGAATGAGGATTGCAATGAATTGTCAGTATATATAAAAAACGGCGATATTATTGACTACGCTGAAAAGTGCGTGGAACATTTCAATTCGCTGTCCGATGATGTCATTGACGAAATATGTCATGGTCTTGTTGAAAGCTGTCACTTATCCGATGAGGATTTTGATTTGCCTGAACTTGAAGATGTACGGGAAATCCTCGAATACTGCTGGTTCTATGAACTTATTGTTGATGTGCCTGAAAATGACGGTATCAGTTATGTTGTCGGTGGCGAAGGCGATTGGGGTGAAGTCGTCGGCTTTGTAATAAAAGACGGCAAACTTGCTTATGTTGGTGTGGATTACGAGGATTATTTATAATTTTTGCAAAAGGAGATTCAGTAAAATGGAATTTAATATAGCACTTCTCAAAGGTGATGGCATAGGTCCTGAAATTGTGGACAGTACTGTAAAAATGATTAAGAATCTTAAAAAAATTGCTCCTGATGAGGAAATTTTAGAGGGCGACTTCATAAGCACTTTTTTTCAGAATGAGGACTGCAATAAATTGTCAGTATATATAAAAAACGGCGATATTATTGACTACGCTGAAAAGTGCGTGGAACATTTCAATTCGCTGTCCGATGATGTCATTGACGAAATATGTCACGGTCTTGTTGAAAGCTGTAACTTGTCAGACGAGGAGTTTGATTTGCTCGAACTTGAAGATGTACGGGAAATTCTCGAATACTGCTGGTTCTATGAACTTATTGTTGATGTGCCTGAAAATGACGGTATCAGTTATGTTGTCGGTGGTGAAGGCGGTTGGGGTGAAGCCGTCGGCTTTGTGATAAAAGACGGCAAACTTGCTTATGTTGGTGATAACTATGAGGAGTACCTCCCGTGATTAAAGACTTAAGAATAATTGACTCCTCTATGGGAATAGCAGGAGGTAGTTTCAAAAGCAGAATTTTCAGAAATGACGGCACTGATGAAATTTCTGTATGTCTGAAAAATCTGTCGCTTGCCGATTATGCCGAAAAATGTATAGAGCATTTCAATTCAATGCCTGATGATATGATTGACAAAATTTGCAGGAGTATCGCTGAATACAGTACGAAAGAATATGAAAACATACGGGATATTCTTGAATACTGCCCTGTCTTTGAACTGGTTGTTGATACTCCCGAAAACGATGAAATCAATTATCTTGCTGAGGGTGCAGATGACCGAGGCGAAATAATCGGTATTGTTGTGAAAAACAGCAGGCTTGTTTACGTTGGTGTGGATTACGGGGATTATTTATAATTTTTACAAAAGGAGATTCAGTAAAATGGAATTTAATATAGCACTTCTCAAAGGTGATGGCATAGGTCCTGAAATTGTGGACAGTACTGTTGCTGTACTCGAAAAGACCGCTGAAAAATTCGGTCATAAATTTAATTTCACACCGTATCTTATAGGCGGTTGTGCGATTGATGCTACAGGTAAGCCGTTACCGCAGGAAACTGTTGACGGCTGTCTTGCAAGCGACAGCGTACTTTTAGGAGCTGTAGGAGGCCCTAAATGGGACGACCAGCCCGGTGAAAACAGACCTGAAAAGGCACTTCTCGGAATACGTGAGGCTCTCGGGCTCTATACAAATTTACGTCCGGCGAAACTCTATCCTGCTCTCCGTAACGCCTCACCGCTGAAAGACGAAATAGTTGGCGACGGTTTTGATTTGATGATTGTCCGTGAACTTACAGGCGGTATTTATTTCGGCGACAGAGGTTACAGACAAGGTAAGTACGGTGAGGAGGCTTTTGATACGGAGGCTTACAGCGTTATTGAAATCGAACGTATAGGACGAGTTGCATTTGATTCCGCAATGAAACGCAATAAGAAACTTTGCAGTATCGACAAGGCAAATGTACTTGAATCATCACGTTTATGGCGGAAAACTATGCACAAACTCGCTGAAGAATACCCTGAAGTTGAATACAGCGATATGTTCGTTGACAACGCCGCTATGCAGTTAGTACGCAACCCACGTCAATTTGATGTGATTGTGACTTCGAATATGTTCGGGGATATATTGTCGGACGAAGCATCGCAGATTACAGGCTCAATCGGTATGCTTGCAAGCGCATCTATGGGCGCAACTACACGTGGTATGTACGAACCTATTCACGGTTCAGCACCTGATATTGCAGGTCAGAACAAGGCGAATCCTATAGCTACAATTCTTTCGGGAGCTATGATGCTGAGATTTTCTTTCGGACTTGCGGAAGAAGCAGACTGCATAGAAAAAGCTGTTGACAAAGTACTGAATGACGGCTGGAGAACTGCTGATTTAATGGGCAGTACAGAGGGTACACCGCTCACGTGTACTGAAATGACTGAAAAGGTTCTTGAGGCTTTATGAGTGTACTTTCTGACAGTCTTGAATTAAGACGTGATACAATAGTTATATTCCGTGGTACAGGCGAAGATGATGTTATAAGCGGTTTGATGTATCTTCTTTCGGCTGATACAGATGATACCGGAAAATTCATAGAATATTACTGCGATTTAATAGATTCGCTGTACAAAACGGGCGATACTGATATAAGCAGGCATATTCTCAAAGTTATTCTTGAAGATGATAATTTCTATATCAGGAAAACGGCAAAAGGTGAGAAAATTCCGCCTGAAATGACTGAATGCCTGATAAATGAACTCCGGTTTTTTCAGGAAATTTCGGAACTTACTTCAGCTGACTTTGTTAAAAATCTTGATTATGACGGTTTCCTGCCTGAGTGGACAAATTCAGCTGTTGATATTGTGGGGAGTTACCTCGAACGCCTGAAACTTGTTCATAGATACGGTTACGGGCAGTACGCACAATATAAAATGTTCACCCTGAAAGATGCGGAAATAGTCCCCGTGAAATTCCCCGATAAACAGAAACTTTCGGAACTTTTCGGCTACGAACGTGAACGGCAGGCTGTAATTGACAATACACTTGCACTCATTGACGGTAAAAAGGCACAAAATGCTTTGCTTTACGGCGACGCAGGTACAGGAAAATCGTCAACTATAAAGGCTGTCGTGAATGAATTTGCTGATAAAGGTCTAAGGCTTGTCGAAATAACAAAAGAACAATTGCGTGATATTCCTGCAATTATCGATGAATTAAGCGAAAATCCGCTGAAATTCATAATATTCATAGACGATTTGAGTTTCACGGCAGGCGAGGACTGTTTCGGAGCTCTGAAAGCTGTCCTTGAAGGGTCAGTGTCGGCAAGGTCGGATAATATCGCAATATATGCAACAAGTAACCGCCGTCACCTTATCAAGGAAAGTTTCTCGGACCGTGAAGGCGATGATATTCATAGAAATGATACAATGCAGGAAATGCTGTCACTGTCTGCACGTTTTGGTTTGCGTGTGAATTTCAGCCGTCCTGATAAGAAAAAATATACTGCTATTGCAATTGAACTTGCAAAGGCTCACGGTATAAATTTACCTGATGACGAAATAATACTCAAAGCAGAACAATTCGCTGTATCATCAGGGAACGGGCGTTCGCCACGGACTGCACATCAATTTATAAATCAGTTAATTATGGAGATGTAGAAAATGCTTACACTTGATAAAATCTATCATGCAAAATATATTCTTAAACAGGTCATCAGGGAAACAGATGTTATCCATGCGCCGAAAATAAATCCTGAATCGAATATATGGCTTAAAACTGAAAATCTTCAGATAACAGGCTCATTCAAGGTGCGTGGAGCTTATTACAAAATGTCGTGTCTTTCGGACGAGGAAAAGTCCAAAGGCGTTATAGCTTGTTCGGCAGGCAATCACGCTCAGGGAGTTGCTCTTGCAGCTGCTAAAAACGGTATAAAATCAGTCATCTGTTTGCCTGACGGTGCGCCTATTTCGAAAGTAGAGGCTACAAAAAGTTACGGTGCGGAAGTATGCCTTGTAAAAGGCGTATATGATGACGCTTATGCTGAGGCTCTCCGCCAACGTGATGAGTATGGATATACTTTTGTTCACCCGTTCGATGACGAAAATGTAATTGCAGGGCAGGGAACAATCGGTCTGGAACTTATTGAACAAGTCCCCGATATGGATGCTGTAATCGTGCCTATAGGCGGAGGGGGTCTTATTTCAGGGCTTGCGTTTGCTATAAAAAGCCTCAACCCGAATATCAGAGTTTACGGAGTACAGGCGGCAGGAGCTCCGAGTATGCTGAATGCAGTGAAAGACGGTCATATCGAATGTCTTGACAGCGTTTCAACAATTGCGGACGGAATTGCTGTAAAAGAACCCGGCGAAAATACGTTCAAAATAGTATCCGAATATGTTGACGAAATTGTTACTGTTACAGACGACGAAATTTCCGCTGCTATACTCGCTCTTATGGAACAGCAGAAACTTGTCACGGAGGGCGCAGGTGCAGTATCAGTTGCCGCGGCTATGTTCAATAAAGTACCGATTAAGGACAAAAAAGTTGTGTGCTTGCTTTCGGGAGGTAATATTGACGTTACTATACTCTCAAGAGTCATCAAGCGTGGACTCCTTATGACCGGCAGAAACAGTACTCTTAATATTGAACTCCTCGATAAACCCGGTCAGCTTATGGACGTTTCAAAGATTATCGCTGAACTCGGCGGAAATGTTATCTCGATTCACCACGAACGTGCAAATGAGGGTTCAGACGTAAACGGCTGTTACCTCCGTATTGTCCTCGAAACAAGAAACTATGAGCATATTCAGCAGATTAAATCTGCTCTTAAAAATAACGGTTTCAAAATTACAAACGATTAAGGAGAGATTAAAATGACTAAAATTTATACAGAAAAAGCACCTGAAGCAGTAGGTCCGTATTCGCAGGCAGTCGTATCAAACGGTATGGTCTACACAAGCGGACAAATTGCTATAAATCCGCTTACAAATACAGTTGAGGCGACTACTATTCAGGAACAGACTGAACAGGTTATGAAAAATCTTGGTGCTGTACTCGAAAAAGCAGGCTCATCATTCGAAAAAGCTGTAAAAACTACGTGTTTTCTTGCAGATATGAACGATTTCGGAGCATTCAATGAGATTTATGGTAAATATTTTACGGGACTTCCCGCAAGAAGTTGTGTTGCTGTGAAAACGCTCCCGAAAAATGTTCTTGTTGAGGTTGAAGTAATAGCTGAAACTACTCTTTGATTCAGGAAAGGGAATTATTATGACAGTACGTGAATTGCAGGAGAAAATCCTGAAGTTAAAAAAAGAAACAAATACTGCTGTTCTTGCACATAGCTATCAGGCAAGGGAAATTGTTGAAATTGCTGATTATACGGGCGACAGCTATAAATTAAGCGTTGATGCAACAAAAACAAATGCCGAAAATATTTTGTTTTGCGGAGTGCATTTTATGGCTGAAACTGCTAAAATGCTTTCGCCTGAAAAACGTGTATTTCTGGCAAATAAAAATGCGGGCTGTCCTATGGCTGAACAAATGGACAAAGATATGATTGCGCAGTTAAAGCAATCTGAACCCGATAGAACTGTTGTTGCGTATATAAATACAACGGCTGAATTGAAAACAGTCTGCGATGTGTGTGTTACCTCGTCAAGTGCCTTGAGAATTGTTAAATCACTTGATTCAGACAAGATACTTTTTATACCTGACTGCAATCTCGGCGGCTGGATAAAGAAACAGATTCCCGAAAAGGATATAAAACTATTGCAGGGAGGTTGTCCGACACACGCAGTTATAACTGTAAACGAAGTGAAAAAAGCTCGTGAAGAACACCCTGATGCGCTTTTTCTTGCGCACCCCGAATGCATTCCCGATGTGACTGCTCTTGCCGAATACGTTGGTTCAACAAGCGGTATTATGGATTTCGCAAAAAAATCAGATTGCAGGGAATTTATCATAGGTACTGAAACATCAATTGCTGAACATCTGCAATACGACTGCCCTGACAAGAAATTCTATCCGCTTACGAAAAATCTCGTCTGCCGTAATATGAAACTCACAACACTTCCGGACGTATATAATTCGCTTATGGGCATTGCAGGCGACGAAAATGCTGACGCTTTTGAAATCATTATGAGTGATGAACTTATTGCTTCAGCAAGAAAATGCATCGATGAAATGATAAGGCTTGGCGGTTGATATGGTTGAATTGGTTGAAAAATTATACAATACAGGCAACCTTACTGACGAGGAGTTGAAACAGCTTATTAAAACTGATGACAATACTTCGGCTGAACTCCTCCGCAAGTACGCTGATGAAGTACGGCGGAAATATTATGGGGAAAAAGTTTTCCTCAGAGGGCTGATTGAAATATCATCGTATTGTAAAAATGACTGCTATTATTGCGGTATCAGGCGGAGTAACAAATCCGCTGAAAGATACAGGCTTACACACGATGACGTTATGAAATGTGCTGAAATCGGCTATGAATTGGGATTCCGTACTTTTGTTATACAGGGCGGTGAAGATGCTTTCCTGAACGATGATTTTATGTGCGGGATTGTGTCTGAACTGAAAGCAAATTACCCTGATTGTGCTGTAACTCTCTCGCTCGGAGAACGCTCCTACGAAAGCTATAAGCGGTTACGTGAAGCAGGTGCGGACAGGTATCTTTTACGCCACGAAACAGCTGATGACGATTTATACAGCCGTCTGCACCCTCAGGAGATGAGCCTTGCGAACCGCAAACAATGCCTGTATAATCTCAAAGAACTCGGCTATCAGGTCGGAGCAGGTTTCATGGTAGGAGCACCATTCCAGACAACTGAAAATATTATTTCGGATATTCGCTTTATGCAGGAGTTACAGCCTCAGATGATAGGCATAGGACCGTTCATACCGCATAAAGATACTGTATTCAGGGACGAAAAAGGCGGTACATTGGAGTTGACTTTGCGGTTGCTTGGGATTTTAAGGCTTGTATTCCCAAAAGTACTTTTGCCTGCGACTACGGCACTCGGTACAATTTCACCGATAGGCAGGGAATTGGGCTTAAAGACGGGCTGTAACGTTGTTATGCCGAATTTGTCGCCCGTGGAAGTAAGGATAAAATACAGTCTGTACGATAATAAAATCTGTACAGGCGAAGAATCAGCAGAATGCCGTAATTGTCTGCAAAGGCGGATAGAGTCGGCAGGATATGAGATTGCTGACGAAAGAGGCGATTATATCGGATAGATTTCCTCGGAATATAGTCAATAAATATATTTTTCATGGGAAATCCGAATAAATTAAGGAGAAAATTATGAGAGTAAGATTTCATTTACCTGATTTTTCAGGGAAATTCAAAGTAAATCTTGTGTTTACGGAACTCCTCAGAGGTTGTCCGCAGTATTTCCGTGAGGGCGTTGAAATTGCATCATTTTACGGTGTATTTCCGCCGTCTGTCTGGAATGGCGGAAGACCTCAGCCGGGAGTTGTCACGACGGAATATGTTAAAAGAGTTATAAAAGAATTTAACAGCAGGGGTATTCCGTTGAGATTTACTTTCACAAATCCTGTACTTGAAAAGAAACATCTTGATGATAAATTCTGTAATATGGTTATGAATCTCGCAAATAACGGACTCAATGAAGTCATCGTATTTTCGCCTATTCTGGAAGATTACATCAGGAAAAATTACCCGAAATACAAGCTCACAAGTTCAACTTGCAAGCGGATTACAGATGTTGATAAACTGAACGAGGAACTTGCAAAAGATTACCATATTGTCGTTATAGACTACGATTTCAACAATAATTTTGAGGTACTTGAGAAACTTCCACGAAAAGCAGATTGTGAATTACTTGTCAATGCCTGTTGTGAACCGGGCTGTAAACTGCGTTCGGAACACTACGCTACTATCGGCAGACAAATGATTGCCTACAACGAGCATCTTAAAAAATACCCGAATATGCCGTTTGATGCAGGAGTTTATGATAACCATAATTTCAGTAATTGTCCGTATGGCAGGCGTGGATTGTTTGATATAAAAAATCTCCGTACGCATATAACTCCCGACGATATATGGGAAAAATATGTGCCTATGGGATTTGAACAGTTCAAAATTGAGGGCAGAACCGCAAGTCCGCTGAATACTATCGAAACTTATATGTACTATATGGCGAAACCTGAATATCGTGACGAGGCAAGATTCAAGTTACTGAAGGCACTCGAAAACAGTAATGCACTTACTTTTAATTAAGGAGAACCGCTATGAAAGTAAAATTCCACCTACCTGATTTTGCGCAGCATTTCGGTCTTAATTTTGTATTTGTATCAATGCTTGAAAATTGTCCGCAATATTTCCGTGAGGGTGTTGAAATAGCCTCTGTATTCGGGACTTTCCCGCAGTCAATATGGAACGGAGGCAGGACTACTCCCGGAATGTGCGATACTGATTTTGCAAGGAAAGTAATTAAATCATTTAATTCACATAATATCCCGTTAAGATTCACTTTCACAAATCCCGTACTTGAAAAAAAGCATCTCAGCGACAAATTCTGTAATGATATAATGAAAATTGCTGATAACGGTCTGAACGAGGTGATTATAAATTCCCCGATTCTTGAGGAATATATCCGCCTGAAATACCCACGTTACAAGCTGACAAGCTCGACCTGCAAACGTATCACTGAAATTGACAAGCTGAATGAGGAACTCGAAAAAGATTACAGCCTTGTTGTGATTGACTACGATTTCAATAATAAATTTGACTTGCTTGGTAAAATAAATCACAAAGAAAAATGCGAAATTCTGATAAATCCCTGCTGTAACCCTGAATGCACAATGCGTACTGAACATTACAGGCGAGTAGGCTTACAACAGATTGAATTTTGTGAACATATCTCTGAAAATCCGAATAAGCCGTTTAATTCAAAAATATCAACTGATATGAAATGCGGTTGTGGTGACAGATGTATTTTCGACAATATGAAATTAAGCAATAATATTTCGCCTGACGATATATGGGGAAAATATGTTCCTATGGGCTTTCAGCATTTCAAAATAGAGGGACGTACTGCGACTGTCCTGAATATGATAGAAACATATATTTATTATATGATTAAACCCGAATGCCGTGATGAAGCAAGATTTGCTTTTCTGTATAATCTTGAGAAGAAAGGCGTTGTGAAAATCGGGTAAACTGCATAAGGAGTGATTTATTTGTTGGATTTTCTGAAAACTATTTCAAGAGATGTACAGCTTATCAAAAAAAAGGACCCTGCCGCAAGGAATACGCTTGAAATCCTGCTGACGTATCCCACGCTCAGAGCGATACGATGTTACAGGCTTGCACACTGGTTCTATAAAAGAAAAAATTTTACTACAGCAAGAATTATTTCGCAATGGGCAAGGAGCAAAACCGGTATCGAAATTCACCCCGGTGCAAAAATCGGCAAGGGACTTTTCATTGACCACGGAATGGGTGTTGTTATCGGCGAAACTGCTGTAATAGGAGATAATTGCCTGCTGTATCAGGGAGTTACTTTAGGCGGTACGGGTAAGGATAAAGGCAAACGTCACCCTACTTTGAAAAATAATGTTCTTGTCGGGGCAGGTGCAAAAGTCCTCGGACCTTTTACAGTGGGGAATAACGTCAAAATAGCGGCGAATGCAGTTGTACTTAACGCAATCCCCGATAATTGTACAGCTGTCGGCGTACCTGCACATATTGTGCGTATGAACGGCAAGAAAGTCCATAAAGTCACGGCAGATATTGACCAGATTCATATTCCTGACCCTGTTTCGCAGGAAATTTGCAGGCTTCAGGCGGAAGTCGATATCCTGAAAAAGGAACTTGCCGAATTACGGGAAAGTAAAAGCGTTAAATAAAATAATCAAATAACCGAGAGGGAGGAATTTTTACGGCATCAAGACCTGTTTATATACCGAAAAATTCAAGACCGTATTACAGCGTTGTCAATGTTGAATTTGTATGGAACGGCGGTTTTGCGGTATCACAAAAAATTAAGAATATTAACGCTTTGCACGAAGGTTTCAGACGGCGTTATCCTGATGCGGATTTGCTTGAAATTTCGAGTAAATCACCGCTTGAAACAGGTATACGGCTAAGTGCGTTCAATCTTAAGAAATACGTCCCTGAACTCGGGAAAAGTATCCCTGTAGAGAACGTATATCAAGCCGGGAAAGTCTTTGCGAACGGCGGACAGTATACTGATTTGATGCTTGTATCGCCTAAAGAAGCAAAACGTGACGAACGCTTGAAAAACAGCGGTAAATTGGTCAAGTTCAGGTTCAATGGGCAGGATTTCCCTATTTTTCCGGAATCGCTTTTCTATGATTATATATACCTGAATGCGCTCCTCGAAAATCAGGCACTTTCAGACGAGTTAATTAAATTCAGCGGTTTTACGGATATTGAATTTAATCCGCAAAAAAGCATAAGTACTCAAGCAAAATCAGCTGCTGTATATGTATCGTTGTCAAATATAGGTTTACTTGATAAAATCAGGGATTTTGATGATTTCCGTTCTTTGTTCCTGTAAATAAGGAGGTTTTCTATGAAAGTTTCAGTTTATTCAAGAGAAGAAGCCGAAAAAATGATAGCAGACGGAGTTTTCCCGAAAAATACCGCCGTTATCAGTTTCTACGACCCTAAAATCAAGCATATTGACAGCGAATATGATTGTCTTGACTACTACGGTTATGCTGACGAAGTTTTTTACAGCGAACTCGATGACCTTGATATAGGCTATCTCACGAGAAAAGGCAATACTTACGATGCTTATTTCCCTGAAGTAGATGAGCTTGCTGAATATATCTACTATGTCTATGGGAAAGGTATGGATATAATATGTCAGTGCGAGTACGGTCAGAGCAGGAGCGCAGGTTGTGCAGCAGCTATTTTACAGCATTTTTATGGTACAGGTATTGATATTTTTGTTGATTACAGGCGTTATCCGAATCAGGTTGTATATCACAAGGTATTTGATGCGCTGAACAGATTTGCGGAAAATAATAAATAAAAAGGACTGCCGAAACAGTCCTTTTTTTATTCACTTTGCGTTTTTGATGAGTTCAGCAAATGCAAGAGCTTTACCCATATCGCCGTCAATTTTAAGTCTGCCGGTAGTGAACGCAATAACAGCGTCAAGTTTACCGTCAAGTAATTTAACGAAATTATCTGTTTTCATACAGATAGTGCAGTCAGTATCATTGTATTTGTACGGCTGAATATCAACTCTGCCGTCTTTTACCTCGATATAGAATATACCGGGTTCAGTTTTCTGGTCATCGTTTTCGATGTCAGACTCCTTTATATCGGTCATTCTGAAGTTCACGGCAAGAAAATTACAGTCTGAAACGTTGAGTTTCTTAGCCATATCCCTGAGCATTGTCAGAAGTTCGCTTAATTTCATTGGAAAATAGTCCTTTCTTTTTTAATTTACAATACTATTATAACATATATTTGCAGTAATTTCAAGAGTTTTATAAAATATTATAATAAATTGCTGTTTGTTGAATATAATTGCAATAATTTCAAAAATTTTTTACAAAATATCAATCAGAGTGTAGTTTTTTCCTCAAGATATTTAACAAGGTCATCGATTGCAACACGTTCCTGCTCCATTGTATCACGGTCACGGACAGTAACGCAGTTATCTTTTTCGATAGTATCGAAGTCAATCGTAATGCAAAACGGTGTGCCGATTTCATCTTCACGGCGGTATCTTTTACCGATTGTGCCTGTTTCGTCGAAATCGCACATAAATTTCTTTGAAAGCATATCATATATTTCTTCTGCTTTCGGAGTGAGTTTCTTTACAAGCGGAAGTACAGCGCATTTATACGGTGCAAGAGCAGGGTGCAGGTGCATAACTGTACGGATTTCTTTCTTTTCGTTGCCGTTTTTATCAACTGAAACAAGTTCTTCCTCGTCGTAAGCCTCAGTAACTATTGACAGGAAAAGGCGTTCCACACCAAGTGACGGTTCAATAACATACGGGATATATTTTTCATTTGTTTCGGGGTCGAAGTACTCAAGTGATTTTCCGCTTGTGTTGATATGTTGTGTGAGGTCGTAGTCTGTACGGTCTGCGACACCCCATAATTCACCCCAGCCAAACGGGAAAAGATATTCGAAGTCAGTAGTAGCTTTTGAGTAGAAACAGAGTTCTTCAGGGTCGTGGTCACGTAAGCGGATATTTTCCTCTTTGAGACCGAGTTTAAGCAGGAAATCCTTGCAGAAACTCCTCCAGTAGCTGAACCACTCAAGGTCTGTACCGGGTTTGCAGAAAAATTCAAGTTCCATTTGTTCAAATTCACGCACACGGAAAATAAAGTTACCCGGAGTAATTTCGTTTCTGAACGATTTACCGACTTGTGCCACGCCGAAAGGTACTTTTTTACGTGTAGTACGCTGGATATTTGCGAAGTTAACGAAAATACCCTGTGCAGTTTCGGGACGGAGATAGAGTTCAGACTTGCTGTCTTCCGTGACACCCTGAAATGTTTTGAACATAAGATTAAACTGACGTATATCAGTGAAATTATGTTTACCGCAATTCGGGCAGGGGATAGCTTTTTCATTTATGTAATTCATCATCTGTTCATTACTCCAGCCTGCGACGTTAGTGCCGTCGAAATCCTCAATGAGATTATCAGCACGGTGACGGGTATTGCACTCCCTGCAATCCATGAGAGGGTCAGAAAATCCGCCGATATGACCTGATGCAACCCAAGTCTGCGGATTCATAAGTATAGCGGAATCAAGACCGACATTGTACTTATTTTCCTGAACGAACTTTTTAAGCCAAGCGTTCTTGATATTATTTTTGAGGAGTACGCCGAGAGGACCGTAATCCCATGTATTTGCAAGACCGCCATAGATTTCGGAACCGGGATAAACGAATCCTTTTGACTTACATAAGTCAACGATTTTGTCCATTGATTTTTCAGTATTCTTTAACATATTAAACATACCTCTTTCAGATAAATTCATACAATATATTTTACAGCAAATCACAAATTTTGTCAAGTCGGATTATAAAACAGTTATAAAATTTAATTTAACTTATGCTGTAAAAAAAATTACAATCAGCAAACAGCCTCACTTTATCTTGTTGATTTCAGTACCCTGCCTTGTTTCTCTTACTTCGTAGCCCAGTGCAGTAATTTTATCCCTGATTTCGTCGGCAAGCGCAAAATTTTTATCTTTACGTGCTGATTTACGCTGTTCTACGAGTTCCATAACTTCATCGGGTATTATTTCAGCAGGTGACTCTATAATTTTCCTTGCATTTTCGATGAGGTCAAGACCGAGGACTTTATCAAATTCCTCAAACAGTGCGAGTTTAGTAAAATTATTTGCCTTGGAATTAAGTACGTCATATATCGCTGTAATTGCATTTGCTGTATTCAGGTCATTGTCAAGGGCTGAAGTGAATAACAACATAAGTCTGTCATATTCGTCCTTGTCAAGCGGTTCGTAGTTATCAGAAATAAGCGGTTTTATTTTTGCAATCAGCTTATTGTAAGTTGTTTTAGCATTATCGAGATTTTCCCACGAAAATACAAGCGATTTCCTGTAATGCGACTGTAAGCAGAAAAATCTGTACACAACAGGTTCATAGCCTTTTTCCTCAAGGAGCGATACTGTAAGAAATTCGCCTGATGATTTGCTCATTTTACCGCTGTTCGTGTTGAGGTGCAGGACGTGAAACCAGTAGTTACACCATTTATGACCAAGATACGCCTCACTTTGTGCGATTTCGTTTGTGTGATGCGGGAAAGCGTTATCAATACCTCCGCAGTGAATATCAAGGTATTCGCCGAGATTTTTCATACTTATGCAGGAACATTCAATATGCCAGCCCGGATAACCTGTACCCCACGGTGATTCCCATTTGAGTTCCTGCGAGTCAAATTTGGATTTAGTGAACCATAATACAAAATCGGCTTTATTGCGTTTGTTGGAATCCTCCTCAACACCTTCACGCACGCCTACAGCTAAATCCTCCTCGTTGAAATCATTGAACACGTAATATTGGTCAAGTTTCGAAGTATCGAAGTATATATTGCCTCCTGCCTCGTAAGCATAGCCTTTTTCCATAAGTACGGTGATAACTCTGATAAATTCGTCAATATATGACGTAGCAGGCACAACAACATCAGGCTTTTTGATATTGAGTTTAGTGCAGTCGTCAAAAAAAGCGTCCGTATAGAATTTTGCGATTTCCATAACTGATTTATGTTCACGCTTAGCACCTTTCAGCATTTTGTCGTCACCTGTATCACCGTCGCTTGTAAGATGACCGACATCAGTTATATTCATCACACGTTTAACGTCAAGCCCTGTAAACCGCAGGTATTTTTCGAGGACATCTTCCATGATATAACTTCTCAGGTTGCCGATATGGGCGTAGTGGTACACTGTCGGACCGCAGGTGTACAT
This sequence comes from uncultured Ruminococcus sp., assembly GCA_947624295.1. Taxonomy (GTDB): domain Bacteria; phylum Bacillota; class Clostridia; order Oscillospirales; family Ruminococcaceae; genus Ruminococcus. Next base: position 14,819 of record CANQJV010000013.1, read on the forward strand.
ACTTACTTTACCGGATTCCCGTGGAATAAACTCCTCTTTTTTTCTTGTGAGTGAATTATATATCTGCATAAAAACCTCTCCTGATTAAAATTTTTGGAATTTTTGTTTATATTCTTCCCATATGAAAAATTCCGCCTTGAACGGGGATACTCCCGTAAGTTCTGTATTTTCGGGTGAATCAAGATATTTGCGTACTTCTTGCTGGATAGCCTCGTAAACCGTGTCATCAAATTTCCCCCATTTTTCCCATGAATCAGGGAAAAAATCATATACAGGACAGTGTACGCCGTACCATATAAGAGTAAATCTGTCAAGAGTGAAGTGCGCATATTGGAAATATTCTTCTTTGGAATTACTGTAGAAATAGAAATTTTTCATTGACATATTTATAAGTTTTTGTGCTTTTCCACGGGTAAGAACGTCTCCATAGCCTATTTTGTCAAATTCCTCATGCAGAAATCTGCTTAAATCACGGTGCCAATTGTCGTATTTTTCGGGTGAAGACATAGGTTCCTGATTGAAATAATCGCAGAATTTATCAACAGTTTTCCGCAAAATCTCATCACGTTCCTTTGCTTTTTTACCGATTCCGCCGAAATGGCGTGGTGTCATATCTCTGTACGCACTGTAGACAGCATCGAACATTTCTGTTTTATTGCCGATTCTTTTGGATTCCTGACAGCCGTAAGGGAAAATTTTCCTCAATGCTTCTTTTGACGTATCAGGCGCATTTCCTGTAGTTAAATTATTTTTCATATAAAAATCCTTTCTGATTTTAATATGGTCTTACTGTTTTTTCTGTAAGATATTTTTGTTGCATTTCAATTTCATATTCAATGATTTTACATCTAAGTTCCTCAAATTCATCTTCATAAGGATAACAGTTTTCGCTGTCAGACATTGTATCAACAAGCCATGCAAAATTATCCTCCTCATATAGCGGAGAATAATAAGACATCTGCGAAAATAATTCGTCAAGTTCCTTATCACCTGTAGTTTCCGCAATCCAGCCCACACGGAGATGGTCTGCATTTTTACCACTGAAACAGTTAGCAAAAATAATTTTGTCGGGAAAAATCGCCGCACAAATTTGTGGAGAATGTTTTTCTGCTCCTAACGGGTTATAACTCAGGCAGACAAATTTTATATTTTCATAAGTCAAGGCAATTGTAATGGACTTGTTGTATTTACTGCATTTAATGCCTTTTTCCTCCATGCAGGAAACAAGCCGTTTTACTTCATTTTCGTCAAGCTGAGTTATGCCGAAACGATTATATTGCCAGTCAAGAATTTTTTTCATTGTAAAACCTTTCTTTAAAATTTCTGTTCTTTTAGTATGACAGGTTTAGTATACTATAACAAAAGGCACAAAATAAACTTTGTGCCTTTCATAATGATAGTGCCGCTGACCGGACTTGAACCGGTACGGATTTTACTCCGAGGGATTTTAAGTCCCTTGTGTCTGCCTATTCCACCACAGCGGCATTGATATACTTTCACAGTCCATTTATATTATATCACGAAAATTATCAAATGTCAATACTTTTTTGAAAATTTTTCTTGACAAACCTGAAATAATATGTTATACTATATAACAGATAAAAATTTGCTCTAAAGCGTTAAAGCGTAATGAAAGGATTGCATATTGATGAAAGAAGTTTCAAAACTTATTGGTTACAGAGCTGATATAAAAGTTCTCGATGCTACTCTCCGTGACGGAGGTCTTGTAAATGATTTCCGTTTTTCTGATGATTTTGTGAGGGCACTTTATCTTGCAAATATACGTGCAGGCGTTGACTATATGGAATTTGGCTATAAAGGCGATAAATCGATGTTTGATGTTGATAAATTCGGTCCGTGCAAATTTTGTGATGATGACTATATCCGTGCTATTGTCGGCGAAAATAATACAGACCTTAAAATTGCTGTAATGGCTGACGTAGGCAGATGCGACTATAAGAACGATATTCACGACAGAAGTGAAAGCCCGATTGATTTAGTCCGTGTTGCGACTTATCTTCACCAGATACCTACAGCAGTAAGTATGATTGAAGATGCCAAAAGCAAAGGTTACGAGGTAAGCTGTAATATTATGGCTATTTCCAATGCAAGAGAGTCCGATATTCAGGCTGCACTCGATATTCTCGGTAAATCTCCCGTTGATGTTTTCTATATTGTTGACAGTTTCGGTTCACTTTACCCCGAACAAATTGCACGTACTGTTGAAATTTACAAGGAATACGCTGAAAAGTACGGTAAAAAACTCGGAATGCACGCCCATAACAATCAACAGCTTGCATTTGCGAATACAATCGAGGCTGTAGGTGACGGTGTTGACTGGCTTGACGCTACATATGCAGCAATGGGAAGAGGTGCAGGCAACTGCGCAATGGAATTGTTGTTAGGATTCCTCAAGAACCCGAAATATAACGTATACCCTGTAATACAGTTCATTGAGAAGCATATTCCTGCTATACGTGAAGCAGGAGCAGTATGGGGATATGATTTCCAGTATATGATGACGGGCTTACTCAATCAGCACCCACGTACAGCGATTGAGTTCACAAAGCAGGGCAGACAGGATTACTCTGAATTTTACAAGGAAATCCTTGCACAAGAATAAAATATATTAACTATATTAACAAAGTCCTGCTTTTGACGGCAGGACTTTTTATTTCATAAATCAAAGGAGGCGATAACATGAATTATTATATTTCTGATTTGCACATAGGTCACGCAAACGCAATAAAGCAAGACGGTAGACCGTTTGCTGATTCTGAACAGATGTCATCTGAAATTGTAAGCCGTTGGAATAGTGCTGTATCTGCTGATGACAGCATTTATATTCTCGGTGATTTTGCGTGGAAAAATACCATGGGATTGGAGATATTGCAGCAGCTTAAAGGCAGAAAGTTTTTTATTCTCGGTAATCACGATAAGCTCACAAATGAAATGCGGGCATATTTTGAGTGGGTCAAGGATATTGCAGTAATTGACGATTGCAATACTCCTGTTGTTTTATGTCACTATCCGATTGCGCATTGGAAAGGGCAGTACCGTGGAGCAGTTCATCTCTACGGTCACATACACAACACAAAAGATTACACGGCATTTAAGCGTTACCGTGAAATCTGCATGGAGCTTGAAATACCGTTTGAGTGTTACAACGTCGGCTGTATGATGCCTTATATGGATTACACGCCGAGAACGCTCGAGGAAATCCGTAACAGTGCAAAGGCTTATTTGTGATATTTTCCGCCCTCTGCAATCTGAAATGAACGATAAATTTGTTCGAGAACCATGACCCTTGCAAGCTGATGTGGGAAAGTCATTTTTGACATGGACAGTTTAAGCTGTCCCATTTTTTTTATTTCGTCAGAAAGACCGTATGAACTGCCTATCACGAACGTAACCGCACTGAACCCGTTTACACCGGCGGAAGATATTTTCCCGGACAACTCAACGCTTGTCAATTGTTTACCCTCAATACACATAGGAATAATAAGCCCTTTATTATATTTTTTAATTTGTACAGCTTCTTTTTGTAAAGCCGACTCAATTTCTTTTTCGGACGGTGAATCGTTCAGACGGCACTCATCGATTTCGTGCAGTTCGAAATTACAGTATCTGCCGAGGCGTTTTATGTATTCCGCACACGCTTCACGGAGGTAATCCTCTTTCAATTTCCCGACAGCAACGAGATTTATATTCAGAATACGACATTTCCTCCTTTTGAAACAACAGGCGCAACACTCATAATATAATCTTTTCCACGGGTGAAATCGGAAAGATAATTCTGTACAGTGCTGTCCGCTTTCACGGGAGTATTGTTCTGTTGACTGAGATGACCGAGTATAATATGTGTAGTCCCGTTAGTCACGAGATAGCGGACGATTTGACCGCAATCGTCGTTTGAGAGATGACCTTCCGAGGACAATATGCGTTCTTTTAGCCAACCGGGATAAACGCCGTTTTTCAGCATATACGCATCGTAATTTGATTCAATCATAACAAGACGGCAGCCTTTAAGTTCATTGCGGACGGTATCGGTAACATGACCCAAATCAGTACATACAGCGCATAATTTCCCGTCATAAGTCCTGATTTTATACCCGCAGCTCTGTACAGTATCGTGCGGAGTATCAAAGCAAGTTATTTCGCAGTCACCGCAGAAAACAGGCTTTTCCGTCAATTCAACAAGTTCAGTATCGGGAGATACTCTGTCTTTGGTGCAAAGATTCTGCAAAGTATATTTCTGCCCGTATATTTTTATTCTGTTATTTTTCGTAAACATTTTCAGTCCCGTGACATGGTCACTATGTTCGTGCGTTACGAAAACGCCTTGTATAGCCGATAACGGTATGTTATTTATTTTAAGGCAATCAACAAGGCGTTTATAATTCACTCCGCAATCGATAAGAATACCGCCTTTTTCCGTGCCGATAAATTCAGTGTTGCCATTACTCGAACTGAAAAGAGGGTAAATTTTCGCCATGATTATCTTTTTGCAGGGATTCTTGAGGCGATTCTCAAAGCAAATTCGTTGAAATTCTGTGTCTGGAGGATAACTTTTCCGGGTCCTGTGAGTTTTGTGAGGAACAGACCTTCACCGCCGAAGAAGATATTACCAAGACCTTTTACAGTTTCGATGTCATAATTTACAGTTGACTCGAAAGCAACAACGTTACCTGTATCGACTTTCAGCACTTCACCCGGAGCAAGAGTACGTTCAACTTTATCGCCGTCAACTTCGAGGAAAGCCATACCTTTACCGTAAATTCTCTGGAGGATAAAGCCTTCACCGCCGAAAAGACCCGTCATAAATTTCTTAGTGAATGCGACTTTGAGGTCAACAGTCTGTTCAGCGCAGAGGAAAGCACCTTTTTGTGCGATGATTTCGCCTTGTGAAAGGTCAACAGGAACGACACTGCCGGGGACAGTTGAGCCGAAAGCAATAACAGCACCGCTTACATCAGCAGTATAGTTAGCCATGAAGATTGATTCGCCGGTGAAGATTCTGCCAAGGCTTCTGCCGACACCGCCTCTTGCGTTAGTTGACATAGTGATACCTTGTGACTGCCAAATCATACCGCCTGACTGAGTGAACATAGATTCGCCTGCATTGAGAGTGCATTCAACAGCAGGAACGGTATCACCGATAATTTGATAATGCATAATAGAATTACTCCTTATATTAAAATATATTTCTATTTTAACATATTTTTCATGATATGTCAATAGAAAATCAAAAATTTTTTTAGAAAAAAGTAAAAAACGCACCCATAAGGGCACGTTTTTTCGTTAATTTATATTAGTATTGCAGAAATTTCCGCCGTTTCTTTTGATTTCACGGACAATTGACTCTAATTTAAGGAGCAAAGCACCTGATGAGGCAAATTCTTTAGGCGAACATCTGTACGTTGTTCCCGAAACAATTGGCTGAACGTAAATATTCCCGATGAGGTATTTATCCCTGATAGTTTCGAACGCCTCAATTGTAATATCGACAGCTTTTTCAGCAGTAATATCATTGTTAAAGACAAGGCAGAACTGGTTGCCGAAAATCTGATAGATTTCCGCATATTTGCTGAATTTCCCTGTAAGCTGACCTGCGATAGCTGAAAGCAGGCTGTCACCGAAATCATAGCCGAAAGTCTCGTTTATATTGCGGAAATTGTCTATATCGAAGTACGCAATGCCTATATAATCTGATTCAAGGCGGTTTTTTATGTCATTGTCAAGGGAATAGCGGTTTTTGAGGTCAGTGAGAATATTTGTATAGGCGAGATTTGTAATAATATTTTTGGAATGCTCTAAATTTTTGTTAGCATTTTCAACTTGTTTCTGTTTTCTGTTGAGTTCGTCCATAGATTCACGCATTTTACGGAAAGCGAATATGCTGAAGAAAATAACAGCGGCGTAAACTACAATAACGATAAGAATATTTCTTATAAGCACATTACGGGCTGATTTCAGGAGTTTGGAGCGTGAAATTACAGTGAACACACGCCAGTAATTATCGGTTTGTCCTGTAAATATGTAAATTTTTTCGCCGTGCATTTTTGTTTTGACGTATTGATTTTTCAGAGGCGAATCAATAATTTCCTTTGTTTCGTGGTCTGTAATTACTGTACCGGCTTTTTCGCTGTCACTATGAGCTATAACAAAGTCGTTACCGTCAACAATAAATGTATAGCCCATATTATTGAGATTATTTTCCTCAGTGATTTTCTGTACCTGATTCATTGAAATATCGATTGAAATAACGCTTTCACCGTCATCAAGCAGACGGCAGACTGTAATTATAACATCGCCTGTATCCTTGTCAACATAGGGCGAAACGTTTACTATATAGCCGCTGCCGTTCAGAGCAGTAGTATACCATTCTTCTTTGGTAGGGTCGTAATTTGCGGGCGTAGAGCGGTCAACACCGTCAACATATTGCCCGTGAATACAACCGTAAATACTGCCGAAACTCTTATCAGTGACGCTTGCGAATCTGTTTGTTTCGAATTTCATATACTGTTCGATTTCGTCGGGCGTTATATCCTGACTGAGCATATAGTCAACGTTATCAGATGTGATTTTAAGGGTCTGTATTCCCTGTATCAGGTAGTTGTTGATTTCGCTGATTTCGGCGTTAAGGGCATTTGTACCAATTGATTCCATATTGCTGACGGAATTTTTATAGAAAGACACGAAATTAAACGTAACCATAAGTGCGAGAGCGATAAGCATAAAAGCAATTGTTGCGATAAAAATATTTTTTTCTTTTTTCTTCATTGACAATCCCTTCTGAAACTTTATTTGTTATATGACATTATTATAACATATTGCTGTAACAATTTCAATAGTTTTACATAATTAAATTATTAAATATAAAAAGGCGAATCTTTTTACGGAATCGCCTTTTGAGTAAAATATTTTTATCTGTATCTTTATCAGAATCAATACATACCGCCCATACCGCCGGCAGGCATAGCAGGAGCGTTATTTTCCTCCGGAATATCAGCAACAAGGCTTTCAGTAGTGAGAACCATTGCAGCAACAGATGCGGCATTCTGGAGTGCTGAACGTGTAACTTTAGTCGGGTCAACGATACCTGCGGGAATCATATCAGTGTAGACTTCGTTGTAAGCATCGAAACCATAGCCGACTTTACGTGAACGTCTGATTTTATCAACGATTACACTGCCCTCAAGACCTGCATTTTCTGCAATCTGACGAACAGGAGCCTCAAGAGCCTTGAGAATAATTTTTGCGCCTGTTTTTTCGTCGCCGTCAAGTGTCGGGAGCATTTTCTCAACAACAGGGATAGCGTTGATATATGCAGTACCACCGCCTGCAACGATACCTTCTTCAACAGCAGCTTTTGTAGCAGCAAGAGCATCTTCTATACGGAGTTTCTTCTCTTTCATTTCGATTTCAGTAGCAGCACCTACTTTGATTACAGCAACACCGCCTGCAAGTTTAGCAAGTCTTTCCTGAAGTTTCTCACGGTCAAAATCAGAAGTTGTTGATTCGATAGCAGCACGAATCTGCGCAACTCTTGACTTGATAGCGTCTTTATCGCCTGCGCCGTCAACAATGATAGTATTTTCTTTCTGGATAACGATTTGTTTAGCAGAACCAAGCTGGTCAACAGTAGTTTCAGAAAGTTCAAGACCGAGTTCGCTTGTGATAACTTCACCGCCTGTAAGGATTGCAATATCTTTAAGCATTTCCTTACGTCTGTCGCCGAATCCCGGAGCCTTTACAGCAGCAACCTTGAAAGTGCCACGGAGGTTATTGAGAATGATGGTTGTAAGAGCTTCGCCCTCAACATCTTCAGCAATGATAACGAGTTTTTTGCCCATTTTAACGATTTGCTCAAGAAGAGGGAGAATTTCCTGAATAGAAGAGATTTTCTTGTCCGTGATGAGTACAAAAGCATCATCATAAACAGCCTCCATTTTATCAGTATCTGTAACCATATATGGAGAAATATAACCTCTGTCGAATTGCATACCCTCAACGACTTCGCTGTAAGTTTCAGCAGTTTTGCTTTCCTCGATTGTAATAACGCCGTCTGAAGTTACTTTTTCCATAGCCTCAGCAATGAGTTTACCAACAGCTTCGTCGGCAGATGATACAGTACCTACTCTTGCGATGTCCTCTGTACCCTCAACAGCCTTTGAATTTTCAATGATAGAGTTTACAGCAGCATCAACAGCTTTAGCAATACCCTTTTTGAGAACCATAGGGTTAGCACCTGCGGCAATATTTTTCATACCCTCACGGACGATAGTTTGTGCGAGAAGTGTAGCTGTAGTTGTACCGTCACCTGCTGCATCGTTAGTTTTTGTAGCAACTTCCTTTACGAGTTGTGCGCCCATATTTTCGAAAGCGTCCTCAAGTTCGATGTCCTTTGCGATTGTAACACCGTCGTTAGTGATAAGCGGTGCGCCGAATTTCTTATCAAGGACAACATTTCTGCCCTTAGGACCCATAGTGATTCTTACTGTATCGGCGAGTTTGTCGATACCTGCCTGTAAAGATTTTCTTGCATCTTCACCGTATTTAATATCCTTAGCCATGATAATCAATCTCCTTTTGTAATATTAGTCAAATCAGTCAACAACAGCGAGAATATCTTCCATTTTCACGATGATATACTCTTCGCCGTCAAGTTTGACGTTAGTTCCGGAATATTTTGAAATAAGAACCTTATCGCCCTTATTCACTTCCATTTTAACGTCCGAAGTGCCTGCGCCTACTTCAACGACAACAGCAAAATCCGGTTTTTCTTTAGCGGAACCTGAAAGAATGATACCGCTTTGAGTTGTTTCCTCAGCCTCAGCCATTTTAACAACAACTCTGTCCTGTAAAGGTCTGATGTTCATAAATATATACCTCCTGATAATCTCACTTTTTAGCACTCTATATCTTTGAGTGCTAATTATATTTTACCACGTTTTTCTATAAAATCAAGTACTATTTGCAATTTTCAGAATATTACACAAATAATTTTTTGATATGTTGAAATTTGTCTGCATTTTACATTGACGGAAAATCAAGAGGGGAGTTTTCAGAAATTGCTGATATTTCCGTAAAATCAGGTACTATTTGCGATTTTTGAAAATATTGCACAAATAAAACTGAAATATGTTGAAATTTATCTGCTTATTTATTGTAGATTATCGGTCTTAACTGTATGCCCTTGAAAGCAGCTTCAATTGCCTGCGGTATCATTTCGAATTGCGCCACAAGTGAGGCAGGTTTTTTTTCGATATCGTCCTGTAACATCGGTACAAAGTAATAATTTTTGCGGTTGAATAATTCCCCGATATTTTTAGCTGAACCAAGTAACGAATCATTTGAGGCTATCGCAAGCAGAACAGGTTTACCGCCTCTTAAATGCGATTTTACAGCCATTGTAACGCAGTTATCCGTGATACCGTTCGCAAGTTTTGCGGTTGTATTCGAGGTACACGGGGCTATCACCATAATATCAGTGAGATTATGCGGTCCAATCGGTTCAGCATCAGTAATTGACATAATGACTTCACGTCCGCATATTTTGCTGAAACGTGCAATATTTTCAACATTTCCGCCGAAACGTGTTGAAAGTTCCGAGGCAGTTTCGGACATTATCGGGATAATTTCCGCACCCATACGGACGAGTTCCTCAGCCTGACGGAAACAGCGGTCAAAAGTACAGAAAGAGCCGGTCATTGCAAAACCAATCCTCAAGCCCTTGAAAATATCACTCATATTTGTCACCTTCCTCCGAAAGTATATTGATTATCGTTTCCGCAACAATTTCGCCTGCCGTTACGGGAGCAGTTTTACCGGGAATACCTAACGCCCATATGACTTTTTTGTTTAATTCGACGGCACTTTTGAAGTCAAATCCGCCGGGACGTGATGCAAGGTCTATGAAAAGTGTATCATTGCTGAATTTTTGCAGGAGTTCACGGTCAAAAACGAGTTCAGGGGCAGTATTGAAAACAAGCCCATAATTTGTATTCAGGTGCATATTTTTTGTGCAAATTGACTTTACGCCTGTAATACGTGCTTTACCTGCTCCTTTGGAGTTACGGACGGCAACTGTTATATCAGCTCCGAATCCTTTGAGGATTTCAGCAAGAGCAGTGCCTATTCTGCCCATTCCCACGATAAGAACAGCAAGACCGTTGAGAGTGACGGGAAGTTCCTCAAGAGCAATCTGTACAGCACCTTCAGCAGTAGGGACGGCATTTTTCAGGCTTAAATCTTCACGGCTCATATAGTTAATAATTTCGTTGTAAGGGAATAATTCGTTAAGTCTTTTATCATATCTTCCCGTGAATATGATACAGTCTTTTTTCATAAATTTTCTCAGCATATCGGGCGTTATAACGTCATCTGAACAAGGTGTGTTTATATTGCCTTTTTCGTCAAGAGGAGGTACAGGGAGGACAATACAATCGCATTTATCGCCGGAAAAGTCATTGCCTGCAAAATCGCTGTCAAATCCGACTACACCCGTATTGTATATATCAGCAAGTTTTTTTGCACAATAAATCTGTCTTATATCTCCGCCTGCAATAAGTATATTTATATTTTTCATAGCGTTCTCCATTCCAAAAAAAATTATCCGAGAAATATTTTCTCTGTATATATTATTATATGTATTCTATTGAAAATGGTGTATATTGCACGGAAATCAATTTTCAAAAATCACCTGAAAATGATTCTGATTCTAACATAAACTATACAAAATTACATTAGTTAAATAATTTTATCAACAAAATTGATTTCCGTGGTATATTTGTAAAATCTCTTGCTTTTTTGGACTTACTGTGTTATAATATTTTTATCAGCAAAAAGAAAGAAGTGATTTTTTTGAAATACACCGGAGTAATGTGCCCTGCCTGCCGGGAACTGTTTACAGATACAGATGATGTAGTTGTATGCCCTGAATGCGGTACTCCTCATCATAGGAAATGTTACAGGATAAACGGCGAATGCGTCAATAAAATCCGTCACGGTACGGAATTTAACTGGAATACGGAAAATAATAAAACTAAACCTGAGGAATTTTTCAAGAATACGGAGAACAGCGAGGACATTCACGTCGAAAGGATTGAAGTTGAAACAATACCCGAATTTCTTGAGAAAAGCCTCAAAGTATTTGACAAAATCGACAAAAATAAAGACGGCTGTACGTTAAGGGAACTCATTGATTTCGTTGACAAAAATCCCTTGTACTATCTGCCTGTATTCGCAAGAATCAGGAATATGGGCGTTCGTATGTCATTTAATTTATCCTGCTTTATTTTCCCGCAGATTTACTTCGCAAACAGAAAAATGTGGTTCTGGGCGTTGCTTACATCGCTTATAAGCGTTATATTGCTTATTCCGACGATGCTGACATTCATTGCGAATGGTGTATTTGATGCATCGAATTTCCCTGCGCCTGTAATTGCGGAAATAAAAAACAATGCGGATTTAATTAACTCACTTATGGAAATATGCAACTGCGCCGATTGTATTATGCGGGTACTGTTGTGTTTGTTCGGGAATAATCTTTATTATAAATTTGCTGTAAAATCGGTGAAAAAAGTAAAAAGCAGGTCAGAGGATAATATAAATATAAAAGAACAGCTTGCTATGGCAGGCGGAACGAAATTTTCAAATATTATACTTATTTTGTTAATTACGTTTATTATGACTTCCGCAACAATATTTTTACTGGAGTTCATTTTCTCTATGATTGTATAAGGAGATATGTAAAATGAAAAAACTTATATTGATAATGGTGGTTGCAGTCTTTGTGCTTTCGGGGTGCGGAGTTCTCAACGAACTTACGACTGTAATGGACGAACCTCCTGCTGTAAGCGAATCAGTTCCTGAACCGTCTACTGAACCAGAAACTGAATCGTTTACTGAATTGGTTACAGAATCGGAAACTGAACCGCCTACAGAATCGCCTACAGAATCAGAAACTGAATCACCTACTGAATCAGTTACAGAGCCGGAAACTGAACAGATTTTTGATGATTACGATGACAATATACAAGTCGAATACAGTTTCCGCACGAAAAACCAGCTTGAACAGCATTTCGAAAAGCACGGCAGTGAATTTGACGGCGATTTTGATTACGAAACGGCTGAGGAATACGAGGACGGCGCAAGCGATGTCATAAATAATCCCGATGCACTCTATAAAACTGAAAAAGAAGACGGCGACGGAGTGTATTACCTTGAATCAACAAATGAATTTGTTATTCTTTCGACGGACGGCTATATAAGGACGTATTTCCGCCCTTCAGCAGGTATTGACTATTTCAACAGGCAGTAGGTGAATTATGAATCCGAGATTAGTTTTTTTAAGGGAAAAAACGTCTAAACTTACATCGTCACCCGGCGTATATATTATGAAAAATGCCAAAGGTGATATAATTTACATTGGTAAGGCTAAAAATCTGAAAAAGCGTGTTACGAGTTATTTCAGGGAAAATCCTGACCATACGCCAAAAGTTTCCGCAATGGTATCAAATGTATATGATTATGATTTCATCGTCACGGACAGCGAATATGAGGCACTTATACTTGAATGCAGTCTTATAAAACAGCATAAACCAAAGTATAATATTTTACTCAAAGACGATAAAGGCTATCACTATATCCGTGTGTCAGATGACGAATACCCACGTATTACAGACGAAAAAAATACTTCAGCAGGCGGAAAGTATATCGGCACTTATACAAGTTCGACTGTTGCGAGGGAGGCGGTAAATGAGGCAAACAGGGTATTTATGTTACCTACTTGCCGTAAAATTTTCCCACGTGATTTCGGGAAAGAAAGACCTTGCCTGAATTACCATATAAAAAATTGTATGGGCGTATGTACAGGGAAAATCACCAGAGAAGATTATGTTAAAACAGTAAACGATGCTGTTGAATTTATAAAATCAGGCAGTGCATCGTCAATTGAACGTATGGAAAAGGAAATGCTTACGGCTTCGGAAAATCTTGATTTCGAAAAAGCAGCTGTATTACGTGACAGGATAAAAGCAATAAAAAAATCTGCTGAAAAACAGAAAATACTTGACAGCGGAGTGAATAATGCTGATGTTATAGGCATTGCGGAATCTTATGACGGCGTATATATTTCAGTGCTGATTTACCGTAATGAAAGGCTTTTTGATAAGATTTTCTATGAACTTGAAAAGTCGGACGGGGATATATTGAGCGATTTTGTGTATCAGTTCTATCACGGGCGAAATGATATTCCGAAAGTAATAATAGCTGACCATATACCGCAGGATATTGAACTTATCAACGAATTTCTCGAAAAACAGGCGGGCAGGAAAGTAAAATTCCACCACGCACAAAAAGGTAAATTATATGAACTTTTACGCCTCGCAAAAAATAATTCTGCTGAATATATCGCCTTGAAAAACAGCCGTACAGGAAAAGAAGTAATAGCACTTGAACAGCTTGGAAAAGTACTCGGACTGGAGAAACCGCCGAAATATATTGAAGCATACGACATATCAAATCTTTCCTCTGAATCAATGATAGCAGGTATGGTTGTGTTTGAGGACGGCAGACCTCTGAAAAAAGCATACAAGCATTTCACGATAAAGGAACAGCAATATCAGAACGATTACGGCAGTATGCACGAAGTACTGAAACGGCGGTTGATGCACATAGTAAATCAGGACGGTGACGAATATTTTAACAAAACACCTGATTTGATTTTACTTGACGGCGGTACAGGGCACGTTCATGCGGTTGAGCCGGTTCTCAAAGAACTTAACCTTGATATTGCGCTTTTCGGAATGGTGAAAGATAATAAGCACCGCACAAGAGCAATAGCAACAGGCGGAAAAGAAATACAAATAAATAATTTACAGTCAGCTTTTAACCTTGTAACACGCATACAGGACGAAGTACACCGCTATTCTGTCAGCTTTATGCACAAACAACACAAAAAGAAAACTTATTCTTCGGAACTGCTTACAGTTAAGGGCATAGGCGAAAAGAAACTTGCGAAGATTTTGTTGAAATATAAAACAAAAGATGTCCTGATGAGTGTAACTCCCGAAGAACTTGCTGAAACAGCAGGCGTAAACCTCAATACAGCGCAGGAATTATGGAATATAATTCACGATATTTGAAAAAGTTTTCATCTTCTACAAATTATTTTATGAAAATATATAGACAAAATCCTGAAAATAGGTTATAATAGTTATATACAAATATTTAGGAGATTTGAAAATGAGAGTTATAACAGGCATTGCAAGAGGCCGTAAACTGGTCACTCCTGAGGGGATTGACGTACGCCCGACTACCGAAAAAGTCAAAGAGGGTATTTTTTCCTCGATACAATTCAATATAGAGGGCGCAAAAGTACTTGATTTGTTTGCGGGAAGCGGTCAGATGGGTATTGAGGCACTCAGCAGAGGTGCAGACCATGCAGTTTTTGTTGACAATTCCGTGAAATCGCTGAGATGTGTCAATGAAAACTTGTGTAATACAGGGCTTTCAAGACAGGCGGAAGTAATATCACGGGACAGTTACGACTATATCCGCCTTACAGCACAAAAGTTCGATATTATTATACTTGACCCTCCCTACAGGTACGGTCATATCCCGAATCTTCTGCCTCTTGCTGAAAAAAAACTTAATAACGGCGGTTTCATAATATGCGAATACGAAAAAGAAGCTGAATCACCGCAGGCACCTGAAAATATGGTTCTGAAAAAAACTTACAGGTATGGTAAAATAAACGTGTCTGTTTTTGTGAAACCATTGGAGGAGGACGAAGAATAATGAGAAGAATTGCTGTTTGTCCCGGTAGTTTTGACCCTGTAACGCTTGGTCATCTTGATATTATCACAAGGGCATCGAAATTGTTTGATAAAGTCATAGTACTTATTTCACGTAATGCAGGCAAAGCGAAACCGAGTTTTACGGCAACTGAACGTATGAGAATGATTGAAACTGTTACATATGACCTTGACAACGTTGTGATTGATATTCTTGACGGACTTCTTGCCGATTACGTGCGTGACGTTGGTGCAATTGCGATAGTCAAAGGTTTGCGTGCCGTCAGCGACTTTGAATATGAATTTCAGATGGCACTTGCAAATAAAAAGCTATATGCAGGTGCGGAAACTGTATTTCTTACGACTGCATCGGAAAATATGTATCTCAGCTCAAGCGTTGTCAAACAAATCGCATATTTTGGCGGAGATATAAGTCACTTTGTCCCCGAAGCTATTCTTGATGATATAAAACAAAGACTTGTTAAAAATGATTGAGGAGTTGTAAAACTATGAATATTGATGAAATTTTAGAGGAAATGGACGAACTGCTTGATAAATCGACAACTGTTCCGTTTGTGTCGCATAAGAAAATTGTTGACGGAGAGCGAATGCGTGAACTTATAAATGATGTTCGCCTTAATTTGCCCAATGAGTTAAAAGAGGCAAAGAAAATAGAATTTGATTGCCAGAGGATTTTAGACGAAGCGAAAATAAATGCGGAGGGTATTATCCGCAGAGCAGAGGATAAAGCCGCTATGTTGTGTTCGCAGGAAGTAATCATATCTGAGGCAAAGAAAAAAGCTGTTGATATTCTGCAAAAAGCGCAGAATGCCGCAGGAGCAGTCCAGAAACAAGCAGCACTTTCAGTAGCACAAATGCTGAACGATGCGGAAAGTGCCCATGAGAAGTCGCTTGCTACGATAAAGCAGACAAAAGAAAAATTGCAAACTACACTGAAAAATTCACCTGCTCTCAACGAAAGCGCAAGAAAAGCGCAGGAAAAATTATTGAATGAGAGCTGAAAGCAACATTGCACAAAGTCCTCCTGACGTTTACTTTGTAACGTGTTGCCTGCAAAAAAAGCCGTATCCCAATAATGAGATACGGCATTTTGCTATATTCAAGCAAATAATTATACAAAACAGCACTCTTACAACAAAGGATTTTTGTATAAAACAACTAAAAATTCAAGCAAGTATGCTGTAAGACGAGCTTTATGAGTGTTGCCTTTACTTTTCTGTATATGGTAATTCTGTAATCTGTTTAGCAAGTAAAAGCTGAATTGCAAGAGCATCCATTCCTGTTATGCCCTTCTCGCTGTCGCAAAGTTCAGAGTTCGCCATACCCTGTTCTGAAAGTGCATAGGAGTCGTGATTGCCTATATGCTGGATTATTGATGCAACATCAGCCATATTGATTTCGCCGTCAACATTTGCGTCACCAAGAAGTCCTTTATCTTTTCCGCCTGTTGTTGTGGGAGCAGGTTTTTCGGTTGTGGGCTTTTCAGTTGTAGGCTTTTCAACAGGTGCATCGGAAAGCCGTCCGCATACAATACCTGCTCCGACAGTTGACATAAATACAGTACCAAATTCGTCCATATCACCAACAAGGAAATTACCGTTACCAGTACCGCCATAGAGTTTATCAGTATTTATGCAGTCCCACGTTTTACCGCCGTCTGTTGAACGGTAAATGCCTTCTGTATCGTCTTCAGCAGGTTTACCGTACATGAACAGTGTATTTACACCGCCCTCTTTTTCGGGCGCACCGTAGCCGATAGTTTTGCAGTAGAATACATCAGTTTTTTCGATATTTTTACCGCTGTCAGTGATGATATACAAACCGTTCCAGCCTACAGCCATAGCAACAGTATCTTCCGCAATATAAGCAAGGTCGCCTGTATGGTCACACATATCGTACTTGCTTACGGGAGTTTCAGTGAAAGTTGCACCGTAATCCGTGCTTATATAGAATGAATAGTGTGATTCGTCAAAAGTAGGCTCAGTTTTACCGGGAGTTGATGCCCAGTAATCATTGTGTTTGATTCCTGAACCGTATACAACAGCAGGATTATTGAGGTCAACAAGCGGGTATGTTGTTTTTGAACCGTCAAGACCTGTACTGTTGTTCCATGTTTCGCCGAAATCATCTGTATAACTTATAGCAGCATTGTCACTGCTTGCCTTAATAAATCTGTAAGTTTTTTCATCAAGCTGAGTTATAGCCATTTTTCCGCCACCGTTGGGAACTTTTAGATTCTGCCATGTTTTACCGCCGTCAAGACTGTAAAATCCTTTTGCTTCTTTTTCGCCTACACGTGCCATTACTTGCGGATTTGAAGGACAATATGCTATAGCGGAAGTAGAACCGATATTCGGCTTATACTGTTCGGGATTTTGTGTAATATCGGTATGGATAAATCCGTCGTAGTCACCGATTGCGGAGTAATTCTCACCGTTGGGAACGCTTACGAAGTCAAGGGCAACGACTTCCTCAACACCGTCCGGCTGGAAATAGAATTGTACGCCCTTTTCGTCCCACACGTTATCGCACGCATAAACGCCGTTACCTGAAGTCATAAGTATACGGTCGGGGTTACGAGGGTCAATAAGTATACCCGAGCCCCAGTGGCAAGCCTTACCGTAAATCCAATCATAGCCGTTTGTATCCATAGGAAGCGATACAAATTCTTTGTGGGAGCCTTTTTCGTCGTAAATAGTTTCGCCTGCACCGGGAGTAATATCCTGCCATGTTTCACCGCCGTCTGTTGAGCGGAAGAAATGGTCACCCCATGCAATACTGCTTTCATTTTCGGGAGTATTGGGGTCATCTTCAGTCCATTCCTCTTCAAACCACTGGTCAGCCCACATACCGCAAGTTCTTGCAACCATTTTATTCGGGTCATTCTTGTCAACTTCAATCATACCTACAGCACTGTCTGTAACTGAAAGTTTAGTTACATCGCCTGATTTTATATTGTACTTGTAAGCACCGCCTGCTGTACCTGAAAAAGCAAGACCTGCAATATAAGTGAAGAACAAGTTACCCTGACCGTCATTTGTGATAGAGCAAGGATAATTTGCGGTCGGTAAATCTTCGGAGAGAGCCTCAAATTTATCGTCTTTTACGCTTGCAACGTGTATATTCGCCTGACCTGTAACGGAAGTACCGACATAGACTTTACCGCCCTCGATAAATATACAGCCTATACCGTTCTGCTGATTGTACTCTTTATTTTCAGTACCACGAACCATATGTTCAGTCCACATAGGGTATTTCAATTCAGTAGTGAAAAGTCCCAAATCGTCGTATCCGATAACGGGATTCCACGATTTACCGCCGTCTGTTGACTTTATGAGAGCTGATTTGCCTGCTGTAACGTCACCGCCTGCATAGATAGTATCAGGGTTATCGGGGTCAATAGCGATAGGTTCAATACACTCACGTCCGTCACCGTTACCGTGTACCTGAATGAGGTCAGTTACGTCTGATTGAGTAAAAGTTTTACCTCCATCAGTTGTCTTGAAAATAACAGTTCTTGCATCTGAAAAATACGCACAACCGCAGAGGAAATAAGCTGTATTGTCGTCAGTCGGGTCAATAGCAATACCCTTGACACTGAGCAGACCTCTGTCAGCCTCGTTGAGGAACGCAAAAATCTGTTCCCACTTATTTTTCTCGTAATTGTACTTGTAAGCACCGCCTACATCAGTACGGAGGTACATTTCTTTCTGACCTGTAACAATACCCGAAACAAATCCTGCACCGCCGATTTTAACTGAATCCCAGACCATATCGCCTGTAAGGTCTGCCGCATTGACTTCAGTAACTTCAACGCATGAGGGTATAGCAGGGAGAATGCACGCAACATTCATACAGAGAGCGATTGCCGAAGTCATTGTTTTTCTGAAAAAATTCATTTTTGGTCAACTCCTTTGTTAATTTATTATAGTAATTATAACATATTTTAATATAACTGTCAAGAAAATCACTTTGGGCATAATGTACAAAAATGTTAATGAGATTACAGCAAATTGTTATAGTGACAAAGTCGGGTTTGTGTGTTATAATTAAAATTAAAGATGAATTTTTTTGAAGGGGGACTAATTTTGACAAAAAAACTTCTATTTGATGAAAGATTTGACGGTGCAAAGCCGGATGATGCTATAACTGAACTTTTAGGCATGAAACAGAGCGAAACAGACCACCGTAAACTTAAAAGAATCCTTATGAATGTCATAAAAGGCGAACTTACTGAAAATCAACAAAAAATGGTTATCATGTATTATTTCAAAAATATGAAGTTGCAGGAGATTGCAGATGAAACAGGTATTACTTTTCAGGCAGTTTCCGCAACTCTTGCAAGGGCAAGAAACAGACTTTACCGTGTTTTGAAATATTATTTTGATTAGATTATTTGATTATAGTACATATATTTTTAGTTAAATTTATTTGCAGAGGAGATGGACTTAATGAATACGCCTGTTATTGATTTCCTGCGAAAATATGCAGATTCAGGTATTTTGCGGTGTCATATGCCGGGTCATAAAGGTATTATCAACAAATACGATATAACTGAAATCAAAGGTGCAGACAGTCTTTTTGAGGCGGACGGGATTATTTTGGAGAGCGAACGCAATATGTCACGGCTTTATGGCACAAAGGCTTCTTTTTATTCTACAGGCGGTTCTACTTTATGCATACAAGCTATGCTTACTGCTATGAAAATTGACGGCAGAAATATTACAGCAATCCGCAACGTACACAGAGCTTTTGTTAATACAGTTGCCTTGCTTGACCTCAATGTTGACTGGATTTTGCCTGAATACAGCAACGGAATACTTTCGGGAGGAATAAATCACGATATAGTTGAAAATCACCTGAAAAACAATGGTAAAACGTGTCTTTATGTTACTTCGCCCGACTATACAGGGAAATTCGCAGATATCAAGGCACTTTCGGAAATATGCCGTAAATATGATGCACCTTTGCTTGTTGACAACGCTCACGGCGCACATCTTGCGTTTATGCCCGAAAATATGCACCCTATTGCACTCGGAGCGGATATATGTTGTGATTCAATGCACAAAATGCTTGTCGGGCTTACAGGTTCAGCAGTCCTGCACACGTCCTCCGAACGATATGCGAGTTGTTTAAGGCAATGCATGAGTATGTTCGGCTCAACAAGTCCGTCTTATCTTATTCTTGCATCGCTTGATTTGTGCAATAAATATATTGCTGAAGATATAAGGCGTGATATTGCGGAAAATATGGGATATATCAGCGATTTCAAGGCGAAATACAAAGAGTTTGTATTATCAGAGGGCGATTGTTTCCATATTACGGTGAATACAGCAAAATGCGGTTACAGCGGGAATGAAATCGCTGATATACTCAGGGAAAACGGTGTTGAGTGTGAATATTCGGACGAGAATATTATTATATTGCTTATGTCACCGAAAAATACAAGACCTGATTACACGAAACTATGCACTGCATTTGAAAAAGCCCTGGATTATGCGGAAAAGCGTGATATACACGATATGCCGTTTCTGACACATCTCCCCGAAAAAGCTATGAATGTAGGTAAAGCTGTATTTATGCCCTGCGAGGAAATCCCGGTTGAACAGGCTGAAGGCAGAATATGCGCCTCCCTGAAAGTACCTTGTCCGCCGGCGATTCCCGTAGCAGTAAGCGGTGAGATTATCAATGCTGAATGCGTGGAAATTTACAGGAGATACGGAATAAAGAAAGTTATGGTGTTGAAATAATGAAAAAAATTTACGGAAATGAATACCTGCTGAAAACTTTAAGCAATATGATTACAAGCGGTAAAACGGCTCATTCTGTTATAATCCACGGCGAAAAGGGTACAGGGAAAAAGCTGATAGCTGATTACTACACACAACAGTTACTATGCAATAATCCCATTGACGGTAAAGCCTGCGGAGAATGCGTATCATGCAGGAATGTCGAAAATCATATGCACCCTGATGTTACCTACGTCGGAACAGAAGGGAAACTTGAGGGGTATTCAGTTTCAACGGCAAGGAAAATAATAACAGACGCTTTTGTTAAACCTAATAACAATACAGGGCGGAAGATTTATATTTTCAGGGATTGCCGTAATATGAGCGTACAGACACAGAACGTATTACTGAAAATCATCGAAGAACCGCCTGATTATGCGTATTTTATTTTTACAGCCGAATCAAAATATGAATTTCTGTCTACAATTATTTCACGCTGTATATGCCTTGCTGTATCGCAGTGTACGGAGCAGGAAACTATATCTGCACTTGCGGAATTATCGTACAGTGAGAGCGATATACAGAAAGCTGTTGAGTGTTTCCACGGGAATATAGGTGCTTGTATTGACTATATATCAGATGAGAAAATACATAAAAGAATTGATTTGACAAAAAGCATTGCAGATAGTATAATAAGAGGTAACGAATACGAATTGAACAGAGCTTTTTATTCAGTCGGTACGGAACGGAATGAATTATATGATGTTTTTGCTGTTCTCGACAAATTTTTCAGGGATTGTGCGGTACTTTCCGTGAATAAAAACGCTGAAATAATAGGCTGTTTCCGTGAACAAGCGTTAAGGCTTTCGGGGATAATTCCGCAATATAAAGCGGTTCGTATTCATAATATCATAGAGGAGTCACGTAAAGCCGTACAGCTTAATGTAAATGCCCTGCTTGCGGTCACATCTTTATGTGCGGAAATTATGAAAATTATATACTGAGTTAGGAGTTCTTATGAAAGAAATAGTAGGAATAAGATTCAAAAAAGGCGGAAAAGTCTATTATTTTTCGCCCCAAGGAGTAAAATTTGAAAAAGGTGACTATGCTGTTGTTGATACGTCACGAGGTAAAGAATGCGGTGAAGTCGTTATCCTGAACAGGGAAATTGCTGACAATGAACTCAATTCCCCGCTTAAGCCGATTATCCGTAAAGCTGATGCAAGGGATAAAGATATTCTTATGCAGAACCGTGCTAAAGAAAAAGAGGCTTTCAGAGTATGCGAGGAGAAAATAAAATTCCGTAATCTGAAAATGAATCTGATTGACGTGGAATGCACGTTTGATAATAACAAGATGCTTTTTTATTTCACGGCGGAAAACAGAATTGATTTCCGTGAACTTGTCAAAGATTTGGCGGCAGTATTCCGTACACGTATTGAACTCCGTCAGATAGGCGTGCGGGACGAAGCAAAAGTTATAGGCGGTCTTGGAATATGCGGACGGGAATTTTGTTGTAAGGCGCATATGGGCGATTTTATTCCTGTTTCAATAAAAATGGCGAAAGAACAGGGACTTTCACTGAATCCCACGAAAATTTCAGGTACTTGCGGACGGCTTATGTGCTGTCTGAAAAATGAACAGCCTGCTTATGACGATTTACTCAAGATAACGCCGAAAATAGGTGCAATTGTTGTAACACCGAACGGCGATAAGGGTAAAGTTACAGATGTTAATTTAATTACAGGGAAATTGCGTATAAAAACGGATAAATCCGAAGTGCCTGTTACTTTTGACCGTACGGAAGTAAAATTGCTGAAAGATGCCGAAATAAAGCTGAATAAGGAAGAAATCAGGGCATTGAAGAAACTTGAGGATAAGTAATGCAGAAGATAAATTACGGCAGAATGCTTGACGAAAAACTGCTTGAATTGCAGAAAACAGGCGAAAAACCGCTGTTATTGTTGCACGCTTGTTGTGCGCCGTGTTCAAGCCATACGCTTTTGTATTTGTATAACTATTTTAACATTACGGTTTATTTTTGTAACCCCAATATTGCGCCTGAATCCGAATATAATTTCAGGAAAGCTGAGTTAAAACGGCTTATAGCTGAACTTGCCCTTGATGTTAAAATAATTGACGAGGACTATAATCCCGAACCGTTCTATAAACTTGCGGAAGGTCTTGAGAATCTCCCCGAAAAAGGCGAACGCTGTCAGAAATGTATTGCATACAGGCTTGAGAAAACGGCTGAA
Organism: uncultured Ruminococcus sp.; assembly: GCA_947624295.1. Lineage (GTDB taxonomy): Bacteria > Bacillota > Clostridia > Oscillospirales > Ruminococcaceae > Ruminococcus. The sequence goes on from CANQJV010000013.1 coordinate 37,625, forward strand.
CTTGCAAAAGAACTCGATTTTGACTATTTCACGACGACTTTGACAATAAGCCCTCATAAAGACAGTGATTTTATAAACAGTTGCGGCGGAGAACTTGCCCGAAAATATAATATCAAGTATCTTTTTTCGGATTTCAAAAAACACGACGGCTATAAGCATTCGATACAGCTTTCAGCGCAGTATAACTTATACCGCCAGAATTATTGCGGTTGCATTTACAGTAAAAATATTAAAGGGAGTGCAGAAAATGCCGAAAGAACTTAAAACAAATGCGATGCGGTTTCTTGATAAATCGAATATAAAATACGAAATACAGACTTATGAATGCGATGAATTTATAGACGGTGTTCACGTTGCGGAAAAATTGAATCAGCCTCTTGACGAAACGTTCAAAACGCTGATAGCGCAAGGAAAATCGGGGACTTATTATTGTTTCCTGTTACCTGTAGCAATGGAACTTGATTTGAAGAAATCCGCTAAAAGTGTTAATGAAAAGTCAGTTGAACTGCTTCACGTAAAAGATATTACAAAAGTCACGGGATATGTTCGGGGAGGGTGTACTCCCATAGGTATGAAAAAGCAATTTATGACAGTTGTACATAATTCAGCGGAAAATCTTGATTTATTTTACATCAGCGGAGGGCGTATCGGTACACAAATAAAACTTTCCCCGCAACTGCTTGTCAAGGCAATACGGGGAAAGTTTGCTGATATTATTCAGTGAGGAGAGATTACTTTATTTCAAGGCTCTTTGAAAACGGCTCCTGAGGTTTTTTCTTGGGGAGGTCAATGGTAAGGATACCGTTTTTGTATTCAGCTGAAATTTCATCTGCATTCACGTCTGAAATGCCGAAACTTCTCTTGAATGAGCCGTATGAACGTTCACGGCGGATATACTTGCTGTTGTCGTCGCCGTCAGTTTTTTCAGCTTTGTGTTCAGCGGAAATCGTAATATAGTCACCGCTGATGTCAATCTTAATGTCCTCTTTGTTAAAACCGGGGAGTTCAGATTCCATTACATATTTGTCGCCCTTGTCAGCAATATCAGTTCTGAAAGCGTTAACCGACATACTTCCGCTGAAGAAGTCCTTATCGAGTTCATCGAGTGCGTTGAAAAGGCTGAAAGCGTTTCTTGTGAAAGGTGTTAAACCGTACATCATAATAAATTCCTCCAAAAATAATTTTTTTCGATATATCGGACTATGTTGAAATTATATAGTGATAAAGTCCGGTATAATTATAGTTTGTGTTTTTTCTTATGAAATATACATATGCTCCATTGGAATCATTCCTTTCGTTTCATTGTCTATATAATAGACCCCGTTTATGATGATATTATGTTGATTAAGTGAAAAACAGATGAAATTTAGCACTCTCACCTTTAGAGTGCTAACGCTCGCTAAAACAGAGTGCTAAATTCGGCAAATTATTATTGTTATATATGAAATTCAGTAAAAAGTGACAAATCAATAAAATTATGATATAGCCGGTGATAATTTAATCAATCTCAATAGATTATATATTAAATTTTCACGGAAATCAATTTTCAAAAAATCACCGGATTTGTAAGATTGTTTTATAGCATTTTGAGTAGTAATTTCATTCAAAATCACTTGAAAATGATTCTGAAATTAACATTAACAATACTAAATTGTATTAGTTTAATTATTTTATCAATAAAATTGATTTCCATGATTAAATTTTATAAAACTATTGAAATAAAGTTGGATATATGGTATAATATAATTACTATTACATTTTGCAAAGGGCGTGTTTTTTATGTCTGTAAATTATGATGTTATTATAGCAGGGTGCGGTGCGGCAGGTCTTTATTCTGCTATCAACCTCCCCGAAAATCTGAAGATACTTATTTTATGCAAGCGTGAACTTTCCCTCTGTAACTCCATGCTTGCGCAGGGCGGTATTGCGGGAGTCTATAATTCGCCGTCTGATAATATCCAATATCATCAGAATGATACACTTGTTGCGGGAAGTTTCAAGAATAATGTCGAAGCTGTACATACGCTTGTAAGCGAAGCAGCGCAGGATTTGGAACATATTATAAAACTTGGTGTTGAATTTGACAAAAATCCGGACGGTTCATACCATAGAACGCTTGAGGGCGGTCATAGTCACCATAGGATTTTCCACAAAGCTGATTCCACGGGTAAGGAGATTACTACAACTTTGCTTGAGAACGTTCAGCAACTCCCGAATGTCACCATAATGGAAAATACCATAATGTGCGGAGTAAAAAAGACTTCTACGGGCTATTCTGCATTTCTTAAAGATGCTGATAATAACTATATAACGGCAAACTGTCATTTTATGATACTTGCAACAGGCGGTATAGGGCGAGTTTACCAGTTCACGACAAATTCCGCTATTGCTACGGGTGACGGTATTACTTTTGCGTATGAAATGGGTGCTAAAATTAAAAATTTAAGCTATGTGCAATTTCACCCGACCGCATTCAATAACCGTGCTACACGTGAATGCTTTTTAATTTCGGAGGCAGTACGTGGAGAGGGTGCGTATCTCCTGAACTGCCATAAGGAACGTTTTATGCAGAATTACGACAAACGCCTTGAACTTGCGCCACGTGACGTTGTATCGCACGCAATCGTGCTTGAATCACGCAAACAGCATTCCACGGAATTTTATCTTGATATAAGCTATAAGGACAGCGATTTCCTGAAAAAGCGTTTCCCGATGATATATCATAACTTGTTGGAGCAGGGTTACGACCTCACGAAAGAGCCTGTACCGATTTTCCCGTGTCAGCACTATCTTATGGGCGGTATTGATGTTGACCGCAATTCGGAAACGACTTTGCCGAACCTCTATGCTTGCGGAGAATGTTCACATACAGGCGTTCACGGAAGTAACAGGCTTGCAAGCAATTCGCTTTTAGAGGCACTTGTATTTTCACGTCACGCTGCTGAAAATATTGCCTCGAAACTCGATACAGCACCTGCTGATTTTGAGGAGGCTGAATTTGATGCAAATATAGGTGCGGAACATATTCCGTCAGGAATCCGTACTGAAACAAGGAAAATTATGCAGAACAGTTATTTTGTTATCCCCGACAAAGAATCAGCAGTTGAGGGTCTGGAACGTGTTACAGCTATACGCAATGACCTGTTAAGCGGAAAATACGTTGTTGATGCGGACTATGTTCTTGCGAAATCAATTGTAACTGTTGCATATATCATACTAAATGAAGTTATACAATGATATATAAATATAAATTATAAAGGAGAAAAAATTATGGATTTTGATTGGACTAAATCAATGGGTTTCGATAAACTCGGGCTTTACTATGAGATTGGAATGGACGGCATAGAGGGCGAATGTTTTGATTACAGCGTGTATCTTGACGGTGACGTTACAGAAGAAAAACGTGATGAAATTACCAAGGCAATAGGAGAATATTTCGCACCTTATGACGAAAAAGAAATATATACAGGCTATCTTAATGTTTCCGCAGAAGATGATAAAATCATGATTTATCTTGATTTGGGAAATGTCAGCCCACAATATGAACAGGTTTCAATCAACGGCATTTTACAGGCTATTAACAATGTATCAGGCATAAAATCTGTTGTAGTGAATGAGGGTCTTGGCGAGTTTTAAGAGGTGATTTTTATGAAACTTTTACAGTGCTATATTGATAATATAATAACAACAGCACTTATGGAGGATATAAACTATATTGATGCTGCTGCTGATAACCTGATACCGCCCGAACATAGAAGTTCAGCGTATTATGTTGCGAAAGATACGGGTATTGTCTGCGGAATTGACATTGCCAAGAGAGTCTTTGAACTTGCAGGCGGTGATGTTGAGTTCAGGATACTTATGCAGGACGGCGCAAAAGTAAATAAGGGTGATATTATTGCTGAAATGGACGGCAGTACGCTGACACTCCTGAAAGGCGAAAGGACAGCATTGAACATATTACAGCATATGTCGGGCATTGCAACAGCTACAAATAAATGCGTGGAACTTGTTGCGGGAACGAATGCATCAGTTACCGATACAAGGAAAACACTCCCGGGACTTCGTGCGTTACAGAAGTATGCTGTTACAGTAGGAGGAGGAAAAAATCATAGATATAACTTGTCTGATTGTGCGATGCTGAAAGACAATCATATTGACGCATACGGAGGAATTACGCCTGCTGTAGCGGAACTCCGTAAGAAAATCGGGCATACTGTCAAGATTGAGGTAGAAGTCCGTACGCTTGATGAACTGCGTGAGGCACTCGAAAACAGAGTTGAAATTATTATGCTGGACAATATGAGTTGTGACGAGATGAAACAGGCGGTTGAAATCACGTCAGGCAAGGCACTTCTTGAGGCATCGGGGAATATTACTTCGGAAAATATACGTGCTGTAGCTGAAACAGGTGTTGATATTATTTCTTTAGGAGCGCTTACACATTCAGTGAAATGTTTTGACATATCAATGAAAATCAACAAATAAAAAACATCTCCCTTGAAAAAATTCAGAGGAGGTTTTGGGTAAATTTGTAGCGGAATTTCGTGAGAAATCGGGCATATTGTAAAATTCAAGCTGAAATCGTAAGGCAAGGCAATTGCACATTCAGTAAAATGTTTTTACATATCAATGAAAATCAACAAATAAAAAATATCTCCCTTGAAAAATTCAGGGGAGATTTTTGTGACTTGTTAAAACAGTTGCCCATAGATTAAACCTGTCCGGAATGCACCGGACAGGTTTTTTATTTGGTGTGTTAAACTGAAGATTGCTTGAGTTAATGATTAGAATTCATACGGGAGAGCAGTGTACTCGCCGATGATATATCTCATCATTGCCTTTGCATCAGCCTCTGTAATTCTGCCGTCTTTGAAGCAGTCAGCAGCTTCGAGCTGAGCATCGTTGAGGTAAGCGGGGCTACCTTCCTGTTTGTTGCGGATATATTCAACAAGAGTGATATAGTCGAATGTGTTGATTGCAGCATCACCGTTTACGTCGCCTTCGTCAGCAGGAACGATAACCTTATCGCTCGGGAGATACTGTCCAGCATATTCGTAATCATCACCTCTCTGGTCTTGCAGGAAAATCTGTGACCAGTAATATTCACATCCGCCAAAACCTTCAGGATTATAAACAAGACCAACACCCATATGAGTAATATCAGGGTTTGTGATTGCGGCCCAGTGGTTAGGAGAATTTCTGAATGATTCCATAGCTGATTCAGCTGTGTCATAACCTGCTGTGAGGTTTTCAAAAATGTTTTTCCATTGTGCGGTATCCCAGTCAATGATTGATGTGAAATGTGTGCCGTCCGGTCGAATATGACCCCATACTTCAGAAGCCTCACCGGCTCTTTGTTCAGCGCAGTCCATAAGATAAGGAACGCAGTAGAGTTCTCTGAGACCGAGAGCTTTTCTTTCAGCGTTTATCTGCATAGCCATTTCGTTAATCATCTCAGAAATTTTAGCTTCTGACAAATCCTCGCCGTGAGCAGTAGAAACTGTAAAGATAGCAGTTGTGCAGGTCATAACCAGTGCAGTGAGAATGCTCACCATTTTTGAATAAAATCTTTTTGCTGTTGCTAACATAAATACACACCTCCGAAAAATTTACGCCGGGTTTAACGCTTATTGAATTTTCCACCCGTAATCTATAATGTATTATAGCATATGATTTTGGAAAATTCAAGGATTTTAATTCGCTTTTGGCAATTTTAACAATAAATTTCGTTATTTTGCACAATGAATTTTTATACTGTTTGTATAATTTATTTTTTAATATATCGGGCGGATTGCTAAATTAAAATTTCATATACCCGTATATATTTGGCTTATATTGAAATGGCAATTAAAATTTTTCTTGACATTTCTGTACGCTTATGGTATAATTATTTTCATGTAAGCGTTGACTTCATATGCATCTTAAAATCTTAATTTTGTCGTTCCAATAATGGGAAGTTAACATATCGATTAATCGTTTTCTGTTCTCTTTCTATGATTCTATTCTACCACTGTTTTTCCGTTTTTTACACCCCAAAAAAAAGATTTTTTACTGTAAAATTACGTCATTTATAATTTTTCAGCAAAAAGGTGCAAATATTTTAAGAAAGGAGTAGGCTTGCTATGAGTAATCCAATCAATCCTGAATTTAAGATAAGGGAGGTGGCTGAACGAATTAGACTCACACGTGAGTCAGTAGGTCTCACTCCCGATGAAATGGCTGAAAAATGCGGTGTTTCCTCGTATGAGTACCTTGCTTACGAGGGCGGAGCAAAAGATTTCAGTTTCACTTTTATCTATAAATTCGCAAATGCGTGCGGAGTAGAAATCACCGACCTTATGGAGGGCGAATCTCCGCATATCAACAGTTACGACATAACAAGGGCAGGTCAAGGGCACCCTATTGCGAGAAGAAAAGGGCTCAGCTATATGCGCCTTGCGCCTAATTTCCAGAATAAGATAGGTGAACCGTTCCTTGTTACTATACCTTATGTTGAGGAGAAGTACAGAGTTCCACATCCGCATACGCACGAGGGTCAGGAAATGGACATTGTCGTAAGCGGACAGCTTAAAGTACAGGTTGGTGACAATGTTGAAATCCTCAATGAGGGTGACTCTATTTATTACGACAGTTCCGAAAAGCACGATGAATGGGCAATTGGCGGAAAAGAGTGCAAATTTTATGCTGTTGTTTTCGGTACAAATCAACCGCAGAGAGCAATCCAGCATATTGAACCTGTAATTCTCCCCGGCGTTACAAATTTTGACCTTGCTAAAGTTGAAAATCCTGTTGCTGACCAGTTTGTTGAGGTTGACACTGATGAAAACGGTGCAATGAAGAATATCAGATTCAAAAATGTTGAAACTTTTAACTTCGGATTTGATGTTGTTGATTTCCTTGCTGCTAAAAATCCTGATAAAACTGCACTTATATACGTATCGAACGATATGGAGGAAAAGCGTTTTACTTTTGCCGAAATAAAGAAGTACTCCAATATGACTGCAAATTATTTCAGGTCAATGGGCATTAAGAAGGGCGATAAAGTTATGCTTGTCCTGAAAAGGCACTATCAGTTCTGGTTCTCAATCATTGCCCTTCACAAGATAGGTGCAGTAGTAATTCCTGCTACAAATCAGCTTGTACAGCACGATTTCACATACAGATTCAAAGCAGCAGATGTCAAGGCGATTGTCTGTACTGCTGACGGAGATGTTGCGCATCAGGTAGACCTTGCAATTGAAGAATGCGGAATGAAAATCACACGAATGATTGTAAACGGCGAACGTGACGGCTGGTTTAATTTCGATGACGGCATAAAGGGTTGCAGTGACGTGTTTGAACGTCCTACAGACCCGAAAGAACTCTCATGCGGTCACGAAACTAATCTGATGTACTTCACATCAGGTACTACAGGCTACCCGAAAATCGCTGCACATAGCCATTTATATGCACTCGGTCACTTTGCGACGGCACGTTACTGGCATAATGTTGACCCGAACGGCATACATCTCACGATTTCAGATACAGGCTGGGGCAAGGCACTATGGGGAAAACTCTACGGACAGTGGTTAAGTGAAACCTGCATATTTGTTTACGATTTTGACCGTTTCCACGCTGATAAAATCCTGCCGATGTTCAAAAAATACGGTATAACGACATTCTGCGCACCGCCTACAATGTTCAGATTCTTTATTAAAGAAGATTTGTCGAAATACGACCTCAGCAGTATAAAATACGCTACAGTTGCGGGCGAGGCACTCAATCCTGAAGTTTATAACCAATTCCTGAAAGCTACGGGCGTAAAACTCATGGAGGGATTCGGACAGACTGAAACAACTCTTGTTATCGGCAATTTCGTTGGAATGGTAGCACGTCCCGGTTCAATGGGCAAGCCGAACGTGCAGTATGATGTTGATATTGTTGATTCAGACGGTAATTCAGTTAAACCGGGCGAAACGGGTGAAATTGTAATCCGTACCGACAAAAACACACCTCCGGGACTTTTCCTCGGCTACTATAAGGACGAGGAGAAAACAAAAGAGGCATGGAATAACGGTATATACCATACAGGCGATACAGCTTATAAAGATGAGGACGGCTATTATTGGTATGTCGGACGAGTTGACGACGTTATCAAGTCATCAGGCTATCGTATAGGACCGTTTGAAATTGAGAGCGTTATTATGGAATTGCCGTATGTTCTGGAATGCGGAGTAAGTGCGGCACCTGACCCTGTTCGTGGGCAAGTAGTAAAGGCATCTATTGTACTTGTAAAAGGTACAGAGGGTACGGAAGAACTCAAGAAAGAGATTCAGGAGTACGTCAAGAAACACACTGCGCCTTACAAATACCCAAGAATAGTGGAATTTCGTGATGAATTGCCGAAAACTATCAGCGGAAAAATCCGCCGTGTAGAACTCAAAGGCTAAAATTTTCGTTAAATTTTTCAGCTTAATCAGCCGTGGAAAATTTCTGCGGCTGATATATATATATTATAATAAGTAATAAAAAGGAGAATTTTTATGACACTTGCCGAACTTGAAAAAGAACTTGATGTGACATTCCCGAAAAAATTCCACGAAATTTATGATACAGGCGCAATGGAGTGGGTTGAGGCAGGACACGAGAAATTTACTGAAAACAGAGAAAAGTACTTCAATGACCCGAAAGCGTTTCTTATGGTGTCATGCGACTGCGAACCCTATTTTTTTGAAGATATACCCGGACTGGTTAAAACACTTGACGAAATGCTTGAGTGGCGGAAAGAAGCTACAGAGGAAGAACTTGCTGAAAATTGCAGGCTTGTTCCGTTTGCAATGAACGGCGGAGGAGATATATACTGTTTTCTGTACAAAGACGGCGAAAATGAACCGTCTGTAGTGCTGTATTTCCACGATTGCTATGATTTACCCGAAATTATCGGCAAAGATTTTGATGAGTTTCTTTATATAGAAATGCTGTCGTGTATAGCGTATGCGGAGGAGGAGGACGATTTTTCGGAACTCGAAAGCGAACAATGGCAGAATAATCTTTCTTATCTTGACGAAAAATACAGGAAAGTCATTGAATCGGCGGACAAAAGCAGGTTAGCTGATATGTACTGGGCGATTGATTTCGCAAAAGCAGAAATTTTTAGTTAAATATAAAAAATATTTTGCAATTTATGGAATTTTGCTTCGGGAAATACTGTTTTTTGCCGAATTTATGCGAAAATTTCAGTATAAAAATTTTTTTGGAAAATTTTCAAAAAACACTTGACAAATCGAAAAACTTGTGATATAATATAATAGTCGTCAGGCGTGAGGGACAACCGGAGGTTAACCAAACTGAACGACATAAAGTAAAATGGTCACGTGGGGGTTTAGCTCAGCTGGGAGAGCATCTGCCTTACAAGCAGAGGGTCACAGGTTCGAGCCCTGTAGTCCCCATCACTTTGGCCCGGTAGTTCAGTTGGTTAGAACGCTAGCCTGTCACGCTAGAGGTCGTGAGTTCGAGCCTCATCCGGGTCGCCATTTTTTGTACCGAACGCTTAACTGCGGTGTATATGCTTCTGTAGCTCAGTCGGTAGAGCAGAGGACTGAAAATCCTCGTGTCGTTGGTTCGATTCCGACCGGAAGCACCACGAGGAATACGGAATTCAGCCGATATTCCTCTCATGCGGATTTAGCTCATCCGGTAGAGCGCCACCTTGCCAAGGTGGAGGTAGCGAGTTCGAGCCTCGTAATCCGCT
>CANQJV010000014.1 GCA_947624295.1 uncultured Ruminococcus sp.
TAGGAACGATGTTAGCAGCACCTGCTCTTGCTCTTCTGAGGTCGCCCTTTCTGTGAGGACCGTCAAGAATCATCTGGTCACCTGTATAAGCGTGGATAGTTGACATGATACCGCTCTGGATAGGAGCATAGTCGTTGAGAGCCTTAGCCATAGGTGCGAGGCAGTTAGTTGTGCATGATGCAGCAGAAATGATAGTATCTTCAGAAGTGAGAGTCTTTTCATTTACGCTGTAAACGATAGTTTTGAGGTCATTGCCTGCCGGAGCAGAAATAACAACTTTCTTAGCACCTGCATCGATATGAGCCTGAGACTTGTCTTTTGAGCAGTAGAAACCTGTACATTCAAGAACAACGTCAACGCCGATTTCGCCCCAAGGAAGGTCCTTAGCATCTTTTTCAGCATAGATTTTGAGAGTTTTACCGTCAACTGTGATAGTACCAGCTTCGTCGTCAGCAGAAACAGTGTGAGCATTGTCACCTATTTTACCGCAGTAACCGCCCTGAGCTGTATCGTACTTGAGAAGATGAGCGAGCATAGAGGGCTTAGTAAGGTCGTTGATAGCAACTACCTCATAACCTTCTGCACCGAACATCTGTCTGAAAGCAAGACGACCGATACGACCGAAACCATTAATAGCAACTTTAACTGACATTGGAAATTACCTCCTGATAATTTGTAATGTTGCAAGTCCTGAATTACATCAGAACTTGTCTGTATATATATTATACAACATTCCACTGAATTTTTCAAGTGTTTATTAGAAAAAAATAGTAATTTTACAAAAAATGTATATTATGTACAATAATCAACAGAAAACATTGTCTAATATTTATAAATAGTTTCTATTTCATTTTTGCTGAAAATGTAGTATAATATAATTACAGATTTTTTGCGTAGAAGCTGATTGGGTGTAATTGCACAAAAATCAAAAGTAGACATTTGAATAAGAGATTCAAATGTATAGATTTGATTCATTCATAAAAAATCCGGAGGAAACATATATGAAAAAAGGAGATTTATTCAAGGAATCTTTAAGCGATGAATTTACCAACAATTATATAAAAGACTTTAATATTCAGACAAGAATGAATATTACAGGAATAAGTTACTGGTGCAAAGTTCTTGCTGAAGCTGATGACAGCGAATGCAATTATGATTTCAGAGTTAATGTTGCTAACAATATAATAAAGTATTGCTGTCAAATTCTGAAAAATTCCGAGCTTTATGCCAATATTTCAGATTCTATAAAAGAAGGTGATATCAGAAAAACCACAGTAGAACTCAATGATTATCTGACTGATTTTTGTGAGAAATGCAACAGGCATATAGAGGGCAAATGCAGAATAATTTTGTCAAAATGCGAAAATTCTTATATAGAAATAAATGAAAAATTTTTTAACTTTATACTTCTTGTTTATGTAAGAATTGCTTTGTCAAAAAAATACACTAAACTGGAAATTTCATTTTCTTCTGAACAAAATTATGTGACAATTTGTTTAAAGGCAACAGACAAAAAATCCGATGGTAAATACAGTGAAGATGTTTCTGATATTTTCAGTGACTATTTCAACGATATTATTCCTTTGGTGTTAAAAAAGATAGGCGGAACATTTTCCGGTGACGTTGAATGTTCACATATAAAATTCACTGAAAGCAAAGGTAATGCTTTATGTTCGCCAAAACCTCGTTTTATTGGTGAGGATTTGATGAATATTTTCAGTATTATGCTTGCTGATTTTGATGATTATAAATATTATTTATAACGGTTAAATCAAAAACTATGAAGATTTATCATTTTGAAATAAGAAAATTTAATTTTTTTGTTGACAATATTCAAAAAAAGTTATATAATATATATAGTTAAGTGCCTGTACTTGATTTATGAAATTATTTTTTAGAAAATGGAGTTAGCAGAAAATGGCGGAAAATCTTGAAATTGAAAGGAAATTCCTTGTTAAAATCCCTGATTTGAGTAATCTGAATGTTAAAAGAAAAATCAATATATTGCAAACCTACCTTCAGAACGGCGAAAACGGTTCACAGAGAAGAGTGCGCAGAATTACTGAAAATGACAGCGTGAAATATTTCTACACCGAAAAAATATTTTATTCGCCTGTAGTACGCAATGAATTGGAATCAGAAATAAGCAGTGACGAATATAACCGCCTTATTTCCGAAAAATTGACCGGTAACGCATCAGTTGAAAAATGCCGTATCTGTTTTGATTACGAAAATCAATTGTTTGAAATGGATATATACCCGTTTTCAGACAAATTCGCTGTACTGGAACTGGAACTTGAAAATTCTGAACAGAATATATTTTTCCCTGAATATGTTGATGTTGTAAAAGAAGTAACCGGAGTTGATGAATATTCTAACGTTACGCTTGCGAAAACAGGGAAATTCCCTGATTAAAAGGAGAACTTTTTAATGACAGAAAAAATTCTTGATATTGACAACAAAGACGATTTATCCGCACTTTTCGGGCAGTTTGACAGCAATATAAGGCGGATTGAAAATGAATACGGCGTGAAAATTGTTGTGCGGGACGGCGTGAAAATTATCGGGAATGAACCGCTTGTTTCCGCCGCTGTAAAAGCAGTGAACGCTCTCCTGAATATGAGCAGGAGCGGTCAGCCTTTGAGTGACCAGACAGTCCGCTATGTGACTTCAATGGTTGCGGACGGTGCAGAAGAACAACTTGCTGAACTCGGCGGTGACGGTGTGTGCCTGACAGCATCAGGGAAAATTGTCCGTCCACGTACTGTAGGGCAAAAGCATTACCTTAATGCGATAAAAAATAATACAATTGTCCTCGGAATAGGTCCTGCCGGTACCGGTAAAACGTACCTTGCTGTTGCAATGGCAGTAAAGGCTTTCAGAGAACGGAAAGTCAAAAAGATTATCTTGACACGCCCTGCTGTTGAGGCTGGCGAAAAACTGGGATTTCTGCCGGGTGATATGCAGGATAAGGTTGACCCGTATCTCAGACCGCTGTATGATGCGCTTTTTGATATGTTCGGTGCTGACAGATTTGCGCAGTATATGGAAAAGGGGATTATTGAAGTCGCACCGCTTGCCTATATGAGAGGACGGACTCTTGATGAAGCGTTTATTATTCTCGATGAGGCTCAGAATACGACTTCCGAACAGATTAAAATGTTCCTCACACGTCTCGGCAACGAAAGCAGAATGGTGATAACAGGCGATATTACGCAGATTGACCTGCCTGATGCAAGAAAATCAGGACTTGTTGAGGCTGTAAACGTACTTAAAGGGATTGACGATATAAATATTCATAGGTTTACGGAAAAAGATGTTGTACGTCATAAACTTGTACAGGATATTATAAAGGCATATGAAAAATTTAATGAAGGGAGAAGAAATCATGCCTAAGTTGAAAGTATATGTAAAAAATAACCAGACGGAGGTGAAAGTACCTGTAGGAATCCGCCTTCTTATAAGGAGATGCTGTCAGGCAGTCCTTACTACGGAGAATTTCGGCAAAGATGCGGAAGTAAGCGTTTCATTTGTCAAAAATGCCGAAATACGGGAACTGAACAAGATTTACAGGGATAAGGACAGCGTTACGGACGTTTTGTCTTTCCCGCTGACGAGTGAGGACGGGACTGTTGAGGTTAACCCCGAAACAAATGCAATACTGCTCGGTGATATTGTCATTTCCCTTGAAACAGCCGTAAAACAGGCGCAGAATTACGGTCATTCGCTTGAACGTGAAATCGGTTTTCTTACGGTTCACTCTATGCTGCATCTTCTCGGCTACGACCACGAAACAAGTCAGCTTGACCAGCGTATTATGCGTGAAAAAGAAGAATCAGTCCTTGAAAAGCTGGGTATTTCAAGAGATGTTACTTTCGTTGACCCCGGAGATAAAAACTGATGTCCAGAACAGCTTTTGTAACAATCGCAGGGCGCACAAATGCAGGGAAATCTTCTCTCCTTAACGCCATAGTAGGCGAAAAAATAGCGTCCGTAAGCAGTAAACCGCAGACAACACGCACAAGAATTACAGGAATCCGCAATATAGACGATGTACAGCTTGTTTTCTTTGATACGCCGGGACTTCATAAGCCTGTAAACAAATTAAGCGAACATATGCTGAATACCGTCCGTGAATCAGTAAGCGATATTGATGCAGTGATTTTTGTACAGGACTGCACTAAAAAAATCAACGAACAGGAAACAAATTTACTCAAATCCCTTAATAAATCGGGAATGCCCGTAATTCTTGTGATTAACAAAATTGATTTAATCAAAAAAGATGAACTCGCCAACTGTATCGCTGAAATGTCCGCAAAAGCCAATTTTCAGGCGATAATCCCCGTGAGCGTAAAGGAAAACAACGGCGTTGATATTGTTATCAGCGAAATAATCGCTCTTTCGGAAGAATCCGTGCATTATTTCCCGGACGATATGATTACCGACCAGCCCGAAAAAGTACTTGCAGGGGAAATCATCAGGGAAAAACTGCTTGAATTGCTGAAAGATGAAGTACCACACGGAATTGCAGTCGGTGTCGAACAGATGTCGGAACGTGATGACAAGGATATTCTCGATATATCGGCAGTTATCTATTGCGAACGTGAATCGCATAAGGGTATTATTATCGGCAAAGGCGGTTCTATGCTGAAAAAAGCCTCTACAGAGGCACGCATTGAACTTGAGGAGTTTTTTCAAATAAAAGTCAATCTTAAATGCTGGGTCAAGGTTAAAGAGGATTGGCGTAACCGTGAAGGTCTTATCCGCAGTTTCGGCTTGTCTGATAACTGACAGAATATAACATATATATTTTCGTGTGATTTGCAGATAATATCTTATATTCTCCAAATATTTATATACGGAGGTCTGCAATGAATACTGAAAATACTGAACAATTATGGGATAAATTCGCCGAAAGCGGCAGTATTTACGATTATATTGAATATATAAACAAAAAGGATTCTTGTGATGACAACGATTGAGGGTATTGTCCTGAAAGAACGTTCGTTCGGTGAACAGGATAAATTTATAGATGTTCTTACTAAAGACAGAGGTGTTATTGAACTCCCTGTAAAAGGTGCAAGGAAAATCAACGGCAGAATGTCTGCATCAACACAACTTTTTGCTTATTCACGTTTCTGCTTTGAACAGAAAAAAAACAGGCTCTATATCAACAGTGTAGAGCCTATACATATTTTCTACGGCTTGAGGGACTCCCTCTCTGCTATTTCGCTTGCAAGCTATTTTGCGGATATTGTGCGCTCATGTATTCCCGAACTCACCGAAAGCGAAAATATTGCGAGGCTTTTCCTCAATACACTGCACTATCTCGAGAATAATCTGCGGAGTGAAAAGCTCCTCAAAAGTATTTTTGAACTCCGTCTTATGTCCGAAACAGGCTTTATGCCTGATGTGCTGGGATGCCGTATATGCGGTGATTTTGAACCGCAAGTCATTTATTTTTCCGTGCCGGAAGGCGGTTTTATATGCGGGAATTGCTGTAATTCAGCTGATTACGGCGTAAAACTTGAATATCCTGTACTTCAGGCGGTCAGGCATATTGTACTTGCGGATTTTGACAGGCTTTTTAATTTCCGTGTATCAGATAAAACGCTTGACAGACTTGCGTTTTTTGCTGAAAAATATATCATCGCACATCTTGAAAAAAATTTTAACACACTTGATTTTTATAAATCACTTTTTTAATTTTAATTTTAATGGTAAAAAAATATGAATAAATATCTTAAGACTTTAGAACTCGACAAAATACTTGAAATGCTTGCCGGACTTTGTTCAAACGACGAAACAAAGCGTATGGCTTATGCACTTCGCCCCGTATACGATTTAGCAGAAGTCCGCCTTGAAAATCTCAAGACAAATCAGGCTCTTGCACTTTCAATACAATTCGGAACACCGCCTTTTGCTGACTTCAAAGACGTTTCCGTATCAGCTAAACGTGCAAAAACAGGTGCAGTAATATCACTGCGTGACCTTATGGACATTGCAGTTATGCTCCGTCAGATAAGCGGACTTGCCAAATGGTACAGCAGCTGCGAAAATGTTGAAACTGAACTTGATTACCTGTTTTCACGGCTTTCGCCGAACGACTGGTTACTTGAAAAATTAGACCGCTCTATAATTTCGGAAACTGAACTTTCCGATGCGGCAAGCCCTGAACTTTCAGCGATAAGACGTAAAATTCACCGTGCTGAAATGAATTTGCGAGAAACTCTCGACAAAATGGTAAAAAATAAAACTACTCAACAGTATTTGCAGGAAACAAATGTCACTATAAGGGACGGCAGATTTGTATTGCCCGTAAAATCAGAGTACAGAGGGCAAGTAAGCGGTCTTGTGCATGATACTTCCGCAACAGGACAGACTATTTTCATTGAACCTATGGCGGTAGTAGAGGCTAACAATGACATACGTATATTGCAGGGCAAAGAACAGGAGGAAATTGAACGCATTATCCGTGAACTTTGCATAGAAGTTGGTGAATATGCTGATATTTTGTGCGAAAATTACAAAATCTGCACTGAATTGAATCTGTATTTTGCTAAATCGAATCTTGCAGCGAAACTCAAATGTTCTATGCCTCAGATAACTGATGACGGCATAGTGAACCTGAAAAAAGCACGTCACCCGTTACTTGATATAAAAAAGGCTATACCGATAGATTTGTCAATAGGTGGAGAATATCAGGCACTTATAATAACAGGACCGAATACAGGCGGTAAAACCGTTGCCCTTAAAACAGCGGGACTTCTTGCTGTAATGACGATGTGCGGATTGCTTATCCCTGTATCAGACGGCAGTACAATATCAATATTTGAACATATTCTTGTTGATATAGGCGACAGTCAGAGTATTGAACAAAATCTCTCAACTTTTTCGTCACATACCAACAAAGTCATTGAAATTTTAAGTATAGCGGACGAAAAATCGCTTGTATTGCTTGACGAACTCGGTTCAGGAACTGACCCCGTAGAAGGTGCAGCACTTGCTGTATCGATAATCGGCAGACTTATTGAAAACGGTGCAAGGCTTATGGTGACAACTCACTATCAGGAACTCAAAGTTTTTGCAATTGATACGCCGAATGTGCAAAATGCATCATGTGAATTTGATATTGAAACGCTCCGCCCGACTTATAGGCTTATAGTCGGCTCACCCGGTAAATCAAACGCTTTTGCAATTTCGGAAAGCCTTGGAATGCCGTCAGATATTATTGCGGAAGCAAAATCCCATGTTGACGAGGCAAACACACGCCTTGAGGAAGTAATCGGTAAACTTGAATCCGTCAGAATCGAGTTGGAGCGTGAAAAAAATAAGGCTGAACAGCTCCGCATAGAAATTGCTGAACATGAGGAACAACTTCGCATTGAACGTGAAAATATAGAGAAATTCAAGGCTGATGAACTCGAAAAGGCACGTTTACAGGCGATGACCATAATTGAACAGACTAAAGCAGAGTCAAACGAACTTATTGATGAACTCGAAAAAATCCGCAAAGAAAAGGATAAAAAAGATTTCAGTGCAAATGTTTCGGGAATCAAATCAAAATCACGGCAGAGTTTCAACAATATGTACAATATAGCTAATCCCGTAAACAGTGCTGACGGCAATGAGGAGTATGTACTTCCACGGAAACTGCGGAGAGGTGATACTGTTTATATCGTCGATTTACAGCGGAAAGGTATCATTTCAGGCGACCCCGACGGCAGTGACTTTGTTTTTGTGCAAATGGGTGCTATGAAAACTAAAATGAATATTTCACGGCTGAGGTTGGAGAAATCACACAATACAAGTAATAAAACCGTCAAATCAGGCAGAAAACAGGGGAGAGTATCCGTGAAAGCTGAAAGGCGTGGCAAAATGGAACTTGATATACGTGGCTGCGACTGCATTGACGGCGTGTATCAGCTTGATGCTTTTATAGACAGGGCAGTTATGTCAAATATTTCAATTATATCAGTAATCCACGGCAAAGGTACAGGCACACTCCGTTCAGCAGTACATAAACGGCTGAAAGAACATCCGTCCGTGAAAAGTTTCAGGCTCGGAGTTTACGGAGAAGGTGAGGACGGCGTTACTATTGTGGAACTGAAATAAATATGTCATAAATTTATAGTAAAATATCTTAATTTTATGTTATGTATCTATTGACAAATTTATTGTAATGTGATATAATTGATTTGTTATAAAGAATATAGGAGGTTGATTTTCTTGAACGGTCAGAATAAGCCCAGAATATTGATTGTTGATGATTCCCTGTTGAATATAGAAATACTTGAATCAATACTTGAAGATGATTACGATATTGTTACAGCCGGAAACGGTGCGGAAGCTATCGCTGTACTCCAGAAAGAAAGCGTGAATATTTCCCTTGTTTTGCTTGATATAAATATGCCCATAATGGACGGCTATGAAGTACTTGAAATTATGAACGAAAAACATTGGATTGATGATGTCCCCGTTATTATGATTTCCGCTGAAAATTCCGTTTCATCAATGCACCGTGCTTATGAACTCGGAATTACTGATTTTATCAGCCGTCCCTTTGATATGCTTATCGTAAGTCATCGTGTAAAAAATACAATTATGCTTTATACTAAACAGAAAAAACTTATCAGTATGGTGGCTGACCAGATTTATGAAAAGGAAAAGAACAGTAATCTTATGATAAACGTTCTTAGTCACATTGTTGAGTTCAGAAACGGCGAAAGTGGTATGCACGTCCTGCACGTTCAGCTTTTTACACAAATTTTACTGAAACAACTTGTGAAAATTACCGATAAATACAATATCACGGAATCTGATATTTCGCTTATAAGCAGGGCATCTGCACTCCACGATATAGGTAAAATTTCAATTCCGGACGAGATACTTAACAAACCCGGCAGATTTACTGACGAGGAATTTGCTATAATGAAAAGGCACTCTATGGAGGGTGCGAAAATGCTTGATAATCTTGTAGCATATAAAGATGAACCACTTGTTAAAGTGGCTTATCAAATTTGCCGATGGCATCACGAACGTTACGACGGCAGAGGTTACCCCGACGGTCTGAAAGGCGATGAGATACCGATTTCCGCACAAATTGTGGCACTTGCTGATGTTTATGACGCTCTTACAAGCGAACGTGTCTATAAAAAAGCATTTTCACACGAGAAAGCTATCGATATGATTCTCAATAACGAGTGCGGTGTATTTAACCCTTTACTTATGGAATGCCTTAAACAGTCCGCTGAACTCATCAGGAAAGAACTTGACAAACAGACTGTTTCTATGGGCGAACATAATGAAATGGAGAATATTTCTATTGAAATGCTTCAGTATGATGAATTGTCATCGTCCGAGGAAACTCTCAGACTTCTTGAATACGAAAGAATGAAAAATAATTTCTATATATCTGTTTCAGGCGGAATTTTCTTTGAATATACATCTTCGCCGTCTATAGTTACTGTTAATCCGGAATGCTGTGATTTATTCGGTATTTCTGAAATTACCAACGACCCGTTCCATAATGAACAGGTTATGTCGCTTATACATCCCGAGGATTTGCAAAAACTTTCGGAAAAGTTACATAATCTCCCAAAAGATGAACAGGCTGTTGAATATAACTGCAAAGTGAAATTCCGTGACGGTGAACATAATGCAGTTATAATCTGTCACCCTGTATATAATTCTAAATCTGAATATTCAGGTGCTTTCGGAAAAATTGTTGACAAAGGAATTTAAGGAGGAAAACAATATGACATTAAAGGAATGTTACACGGCTATTGAGGGCGATTATAACGACGTTATGTCACGCCTTATGACAGAGAAACTTGTTAGCAAATTTGTTGTTAAGTTTCTCAATGACGAAAGTTATAACCAACTCGTTGATTTTATGAAATCCGAAAATATTGAGGAGGCTTTCCGTGCGGCACATACGCTTAAAGGTGTAAGCCAGAATCTCAGTTTCACGAAACTCTACGAGCCGACTCACGATGTAACTGAAGCTCTCAGGGCTAATGACTTAGCAAAGGCAAAGGAAATTATGCCGAAAGTTGATGAGGCGTATTTGCAGACAATTACAGCTATCAAAAGCCTTGACTAATACAAGAAAAGCAGTCCGATATGGACTGCTTTTTCAATATGAAGTGGTTCTGGGACTTCATATGTTAAGGAGGCTTTTTATATTGAATTTCAGGGAATTGTTACCTAATGAAACGTATTCGCTGCCGTTCACCTGAAATATTGAGATGTCATTTTTCGTTGTAAACTCAAACGCACCGTCCGGAATATATTTACTGCCGTTATTTATGAAAAATATACATATATCGCCGATATTCTGATGACTTTGATTTCCGCCCGAACTGTATATGTGAGATTTGCCGTTAGAGTTGATTTCAACGTTATTCAGCGTTTCGTATTCATTTACAGGCATATATCCGCCGGGAATATATATTGATATGCGGTCGTATTCTTGAAATCCTCCGCCTTTGAAAAGCTGATAGATAATAATATCTTCCTGCGTGTACGGTTGACCGTTGATTTGCGTATAGATGATATTGTGAATTTTCCCTAATATGATATAATCAGACGAGTTTATTAAATCATTTACGCTTGTATTTTTTGCGGATGGAACCTCACCGCTGTCAATATGAGATATGTCAATTATATTATCTGATTTATAGTAAACTTTTGACGGGTGAACAGTATAATCATTTCCAACAGATACATCAATTGATGGGCAATCATTCTCAGACGGTCCTATTGTTGTTACAATCTGCGGAAGTTTACCATCATAAGACGTTGTTGTTATTGGCGCAGAAGGAGCAAAGCTATTCGTTGGTTCTGTTGTCACGTCTTCTTCATATATATTTGCCGTTGTAATTACAGGTTCAGTTTTTACGGCTGTTTCAGTTGTGTTTACTGCTTTAGTAATAGTTTGTGCAGGTTTTGTTGGCGTTTCAGGCTTTGTGCGGAATGTCATTGCAGTTACGGGTGGCGTAAAATCAGGGATATTTGGCATTGTAACAGGCGTATCGGGGAGTGCATTCGTCGGAACAGTTGTTAAATTATTTACACTGTTTTGCGTAATTTGTTTTGTAGTTGTTGTTAAATCATTTTCTTCTGTTGTGGCTTGAATTGCAGTTGTCGCAAGTGAAGTTGTAGTTGATACGGCTTGTTCTGTATTTTCTATATTGTTAAATTTATTTCTGAAATCGGAATTTTTGCTGATATTGCTCCATATTCCTATGATAAGCACGGCGAATACAGCAGTTGAAGCATAGCGAAAAAATACAGGCAGATTGAATTTCCGTTCATTTTTTTTTAACTTTTGGTTATATAATAAAACAAAAGCCTCTTTCCGTTCAGGTTCAGGTATATTGAACGCCTTTTTCAAGTTTTCTCTTTCTGATTTTTTCATTACAGCTCCTCCTTTCCGAGTTCATTATGTAATTCAGCAAGAATTTTCTTGATTCTCCTGTTGAGCGCAAAACGTGACATTGAATAAAGATTCGCAATAACTCCTATGGGAACATCGTTTATATACCTCAGTAAAATAATTTCCCTGTCCTCAGGAGATAGTTTTTCAAGAGCCTCACTCAATGCGCAATTTGTAATGACTGATTCTTCTATATTCTCATCAGACGCAGTTTCTTCGGGGATTTCTTCAGTTTTCAGCCGTTTGTATTCATCTTTACAGAGATTCCTCGCTATTGTATATAGCAATTGCAATGTCTTGTCTATACCGTGATATTGCGGATGTTCGATATAACGCAAAAAAGTTTCTTGTGTTAAATCCTCCGCTGTTTCACGGTTTTTCACACGTAAATAACAGTATCTGTAAATTTTATCATAATGTTCATTTATATCAAGTGCCACTCAACTACCTCCTTTCATTTATGCTATTATTATATCATAGATTTTTTTATATGTAAATGAATTATCAGAAAAAAACCGTATCAAAGACGATACGGATTTTTCTGATTTGTCCCTCAGGAATTTATATTACACCGCTGTCAGTGCAGTACCAGCGGAATAATACCGTAATTATATTATTTCTCAATACTCATAAGAGTTCCCATAAATATAGGAATATTTGTTTCTGTATCTATTATAAAATAAACAAACGGTCTGTTGAATACAACTTCTTTTTCAGGCAGAATAGGCAGACTGTCGGCTGCTGCCTCAACAGCTGTAACAGCAGCTGCTTTTGTTCCGCCCTCATCAACATCTATGTGAGTTTTGTGTATTACTCTGCTGATATAAGTATGACCATCAATACCGCTCACCATATTACTGAAATCGGCGGTTTTATTGTCGAATGCGGACGGCATACCCATTTCGGAAAGTGTTCCGTTAAGCAGTGTGTCAAAATCATAGCTGAATTTCGGTATAACTACACTTGCAATTTCTTTTTCAGAATTTCCAAGCAGTCCGTTGAGTTTTTCAGCTGTCATTCCTTCAATGTAATCATTTACGGAAATACCCTCATCAGGCAACATTGCCACAAAAGCGTATCTTTTGCCTTTGTAATACTTATATATGCCCTCTGCATTTTCGTCCCGCAAATATAATGCTGACTCTTGATTCTGCATCATATCGACTTCTTGCGTAGTGTTGTCAATTGCAGTGAAATCGGCTTTTACAGTCATGTCTTTATCAAATTCCGTTTCCCATTTCGCATCAAATGAAACGGCATTTATGAGGTACATAATTGTATTGTTGTCGATTTTGTCAATTATTGACGGTATCATCTTATTTGTCTTTACATTTACCCAATTGTTTATGTCCTTAACAGTTGTATCGTCAAAAGGTGCTGTAAAGAAATCGGCGTTGTAGTAGTCAACATCTGTCTGTAAAAATCCCTTGTTTACGCCAATACCGTTCCTTGCCCATATTGAATTTGCCGTTGAAAGTATACTGTACTTGTCATTGCTTCGTGACGTGCGGAAAGTATACAGGTACTTATTAAGACTGTCCATAGGCATACCGAGTACTGTTTCCATTTCAGTTTTCGTATTACCGTCCGCACCGTTAGCTGTCATTGCAAGTGCCTGCATTACTGAATAAGGCGAAATAAGCGTATTTTCGTCGCTTTTGAGTTCGTTTTTGAACAAATCAAGTGCAAATTCAGTTTGCGAAAGAATAAATTCCTTGTCAGCTTTTGTACCTGTTATATCATTTGACTGAATATCAACAGTGAGATTTTTTGTAGTGTAAAGTATTTCACTATAATTTGCTAATTCTTTTAGCATTAAAGCATAGTCAAATACATCAATTTCACCGTCATTATCCATGTCAGCAAGCTGATATTCCCCAAGAGTACCGTTGCCGAGAAGATAATTACGCATCATAACAACGTCAGCTATATTAAATTCCTGGTCCAGATTCACATCACCGGGAACTAAAACAAAATGTTCGTCGCCATTTTCGTATGTATAACCATATGTTTCGGCAAATTCTTGTGCTTTACTTCCTGAGGGCGCAATTATAACGCAGTCTTTTGTGATGTACATATAAAGACCGTCCTCAAATTCACAATCAGGATTTTTTATTGTAAGATATGCGATTTTCGTCGGAAGTGCGTCTTTCGCTATGAAAGTAACATTTTCAGGGATTACAAGCGATTTAAGTTCAAAGCAGTTGCCAAATACAGCACTCTCCAGCTTGTCAATTCCGGCAGGAATGTTTACTGTAGTAAGCCCCTGACAATCCGCAAATGCCATTTCGCCAATTGATTCAACACTGTCCGGAATTGTTATTTCTGTAAATTTCCTACAGCTGTAAAATGCACGCACGCCTATTTTTGTGAGATTCTCAGGCAATTTGACGTTTTTCAGCGATAAACAGTTCAAAAATGCCTCGTCTTTTATTTCAGTGATTCCGTCCGGAATATTTATGGATTCAAGTGCCGTATTGTAGGCAAAAGCCTGTTTCCTGATATTCGTAATAGTATCAGGCAGTTTTATTGATGTTACTTTCGAAAGCCCTGCTAATCCATGCTCGCCGATAGTTGTAACGGGAATACCGTCAATTTCAGCAGGAATTTCAAGTTCACCCTCAGTATTCGTCATACCTGCTGTAATTTCAATGTAATCACCACGTATTTTGTATGCAAAGTTATCAGTAAAATGCTGTACTTCCTCGTCAACAAGAGATAATGCGGAAGTTTTTACAGTCGGTATCATTGCCATAGGTGCGGAAAGGCACAAGCAAAGTGCAGATGCTAAAATTTTCTTGTAATTCATAGTAAATCCTCCTTAATAGTCAAAAGTTTTTTCTGTTATATCTGAATCAGCAGAATATTTGTACGATATTGTTAATTTATCTCCGCTGATTTTTATACTATATCTGCTTGCATCCATAAAAATATCGTTATTGCTTGCAAATGTAATATTTTCGCTGTCGTCTGTAATTGAGTAGCCGTTTGCAAGTTCAATAGTACCTATGTAGTCATATCCCGAAAATTCAGCAGGTCCTCCGCCGGGATAAAGACGGTAAATATCAGCAATGTTTTTATCGCCGAAAGTGTACTGATTCACCATAACAATATCTGTTCCAAATTGAGTGATACTGTATTCGCCGTCAATACGTGGCATAAGTTCATTTGTATTTATGGACTTCACATCAACAGATTTCCCTGAATAAATCTTGTCTGTACGGATAATATGCAGGAAATCGCCTGTTATACAACTTAACGGCTGATATTTTGAAAGTGTTAATTCAAGCCTGTTATCTGATATTGCGGAATCTATGAGATTCTCAGAGGAACCGATAACATCGGAGTCAATCCACATATAAACAGATTCACTTTCCCAATCTGCGGAATACTGATTTAATAAATATTCAAGCATTTCGCCTGATACGCATTCAGAAAGATATGACCTCATTTCTTCAGCGGAATTTACCCATTCACCCTTTTTTGATAAACCGTATTCTGTTTCAAAGTTGTTTATTTCAGAAAGTGTGAACAAATCAACACTTGTATATGAAACTTCAGCAGGCGTTCTCCACGATTTTTTGGAAATACTTGCGCAATACTGGTCTTTCGGGAATACAATCTGATTTATCTGTATTCCCGTATCAACAAAACCGTTTATAAATTCCCTGCTATAAGTAAGCACGATATTGCTATCAACATCTTTTTCTGCTGTTAAATATGTTTCCCAATCATCTTCGGAATGCTGATAGTACAGGTCAATTACAAGCATATTTTCAGCGAAAAATTCATCATTGTATGTTTCTTTCAGCGATAATTCAACTCCTGCATGGAATTTCCCGTCAAGATAAGTATCAAGTTCTTCGGCGTTTTTAATTAAAACAGGCGTTGAATAAGCACTTTTTATGGCGTTACTTGTTATTGCATTTGTGAAATCACTTTTTACAGCCAATTCAACAGATGATTTTTCTGTTTCTTCCCATATACAGCTATCCGCCCATAATCCTTTTGGTACAGCAACTTCCGCAATATAAGGCGGTGTAGGTTCGTCAGTTGATATGTAATCTGTTTTGTAATATTTTATTACAAGCTGTTCGCCCTCGTATTTTATTGATTCAAATTCAGAATGTTCAGGCAAATAATTCAACAAAAGCACGTTTTTGTTGAAAAATTCATCGTTATATCGTGCAAGCATATCGTCAATAAATTCTTGCGAGGCAACATCTATAAATACACATTCTCCGTCAGTTGTAATTACATTATAAGGAGATAAGTAATATTCAAGCTCCTCAACTGAACTGATTACAGCTTCCCTCACTGATGACGGCGGTGCGTAAATCACTCCCAACGGTATTGCACTGTCAACAGGCGTTATTTTGCTCTCGATTTTTGTGGGATTCTCCGTATCAAGTCCGTACTGTTTTTCAAAAATTTTTTTCAACTCTATGTAGTCAAAAATATCAACCTCATTATCCCTGTTAATATCAACGTTTATTATTCCGAAAGTATTGTCAAGCGTTCCTGCACCCATAATATATTTCTGCATACATAGCAAGTCCGCAATATTTATTGTCCAGTCAAGATTTGCGTCCCCGGGAATAGGCGGGTCAAGTGCTTGCGCAGTTACAGCAGGTATCGCTGAAAA
Source organism: uncultured Ruminococcus sp. (assembly GCA_947624295.1). Taxonomy (GTDB): domain Bacteria; phylum Bacillota; class Clostridia; order Oscillospirales; family Ruminococcaceae; genus Ruminococcus. Next base: position 16,086 of record CANQJV010000014.1, read on the forward strand.
TGCAGTTGTGATTCCTATGATAAATGCAAGTAATTTCTTTTTCATAATGATTCCTCCCGATATATTTGAGGCAACACCGCACAAAGCCAATCTTATGACAAATTCGATTGTACTTCTCGTTGTTTTGTACAAAAAATCTTTGCTGAATGTCAGTTAAGATGTACTACTTTTTTATAAAATTTTGCGAAAAATCTGATTGTGCATCTTTATTGCAAGTTATGTGCGGTATTGCCTTGATTTCCTCGGAAACTATCGCTGTTCAGCAAAAATCTGTCCCCGAAAAAATTACTGAAATTTGTGTTTCTATAATATATAACGGTAAAAATTAACAGATGTGCGGAAAATATTATTAACTTTTTGTAAATATTTTGTTAATAAAAAATGACCGCCACTATTGCAGTCATTTTAATTCGCTTAACAGCTTTTGTCTGTAAAGTAATGCCGATTGTTCTTGCTTGTTGTCGCCAAATTCATAGTAAACTTTGTCTTTCAGGGCATCAGGTAAGTACTGCTGTCTTACGTAGTGATTCGGGTAATCGTGCGGATACAGGTAATGCTGCCCTCTGATTTCAGCACCGTTTCCGTCAAAATGACAGTTCTGCAAATGACGTGGAAAATCAAGCGCATCACTGCTTTTAACGTCCTCCAATGCCCGATTTATAGCACTATATGCACTGTTGGACTTCGGTGCGGTCGCAAGAAGTATTATCGCTTCAGCTATGGGTAATCTCGCTTCAGGAAGTCCTAACTGTAACGCTGTATCAACACACGCTTTTGTAACTACTATCGCCTGCGGATACGCAAGCCCCACATCTTCGCACGCTATGCACAATAATCTCCTGCAAAGTGATATTATATCACCTGCCTCAATAAGTCTTGCAGCATAATGAAGTGCAGCGTTCTCGTCTGAACCTCGTATAGATTTATGCAGTGCCGATAAAATATCATAATGCTGGTCGCCGTCACGGTCGTACCTCATATTGCTCCTCTGAACAAGCGTTTCAAGGGATTCCTGCGTTATCGTGATTCTGCCGTTCGAAATTTCACCGCACATAACACATAATTCAACTGTATTCATAGCTTTACGGACATCACCTCCGCAGCCGTATGCTATCGAACGGCATATATCGTCCGTGAATATAATTTCATTCCCCGATTCTTCGGCGAGTATCCTGAAACCACGTTTTATTGCAGGAATAAGCTGTTCTGCTGTAACGGGTCTGAACTCAAATACCGTACATCTGCTGATAATCGCATTGTATACCGAAAAATACGGGTTTTCAGTAGTAGAGGCGATAAGCGTTATATCGCCGTTTTCTATGTATTCCAACAAACTCTGCTGTTGTTTTTTGTTGAGGTACTGTATTTCGTCAAGATAAAGAAGTATACCGTTTACAGCTCCGAATGTGCCGATTTCAGCAATTATCTCCTTTATATCAGCTACAGATGCACTTGTGCCATTCAGCTTATGCAGTGTCATATTGCAGTTTTCGGCGATGATTCTCGCAACAGTCGTCTTGCCTATACCGGACGAGCCGTAGAAAATCATATTCGGGATTGTTCCGCTTTCAATTATTTTACGCAAGGGCTTATTTTTGCCGAGTATATGCTCCTGACCTACAACTTCATCAAGAGTTTTAGGGCGTATTCTGTCCGCTAACGGGGTTGACATTCAGTTCACTCCTCAATATTCGCATTTTTTCGGCAAACGGCTTTTCAGTAAAAATTGCAGTTCTCTTGTCCCAGTGCATGAACGCATATTTATTCCTAATTTATGTCCTTTTGCCTTTATAATAAGAAAAACTGTTTTTGTATCTGATTTTTTGTAAATTCTTTCAATATCATCAAAATCAACTGTTCTGAATTTGAAAAAACGTCTGTACTCAATCTTACGCTCTTTTGCATCATATTTCACGCAAAATCTGAAAAAGAAAAGTGTGAATATTGACATAGGTAAGATACAGATACAGGTAAAAAATATAAATCCTGTATATTCACCTTGAAAAAGTAACATAATTGACGGAATTGTTACAAATATAAGTGCTGCAATAATAACAAATTTATCACTGCCATACCTGATAACTCCTCTTAAACAAGGTGTGTAGTTGTGTTTTCTATGCTTATGTTTACCCATAAAATCTCCTATTCTGTTTTCATCATTTTCAGGAAGTAAAATGCAAGGCTGAGAGTTTGTATTTTTAAGGCAACACCTCACAAAGCCAATCTTATGATAATTTTGCTTGCACTTTTCGTTATTTTATACAAAAATTCTTTGTTGAATGTCAGTTAAGATGTACTGTTTTTATACAATTCTACGAAAAATCTGATTATGCATCTGTATTGCAAGTTTTGTGCGGTATCGCCTAAAATACAGGGACGGACATAATCCGTCCCATAAATATTTTACTTGTAAAGTGGGAATTTCTCACAAATCGCATTTACTCCTGCACGGATTTCGTCAGCTTTGTTTTCAAAGTCCGTAGCACAAAGATAAATGTATTCAGCAATTTTCTCCATTTCCTCAACGCCTAAACCTCTTGTTGTGACAGCAGGCGTGCCGATTCTGATACCGCTTGTTACAAACGGCTTTTCAGGGTCATTGTGGATAGCGTTCTTATTTACCGTGATGTAAACTTCATCAAGACGGTGTTCGAGTTCCTTGCCGGTGATGTTGAACGGGCGCAGGTCAACAAGCATAAGGTGGTTATCAGTACCGCCTGAAACAAGATTGAATCCACGCTTGAGAAGTCCGTCCGCAAGTGCCTTTGCATTTTCAACAATACGTTTCTGGTAATTCTTAAATTCAGGCTTGAGTGCCTCCCCAAAACATACAGCTTTTGCAGCAATTGTGTGCATAAGCGGTCCGCCCTGAGTTCCCGGGAAAATTGCGGAGTTGATTTTCTTTGCAAGTGCCTCGTCATTTGTGAGAATAAGTCCGCCTCTCGGTCCTCTGAGTGTCTTATGAGTTGTTGTTGTCGTAATATCGGCATAAGGTACAGGGGATTCGTGTACGCCTGCGGCAACAAGTCCTGCTATATGCGCCATATCAACCATAAGCAATGCACCGACAGATTTAGCGATTTCAGAAAGTTTCTTGAAATCAATTGCACGGGGATATGCGCTTGCACCTGCAACGATAAGTTTAGGCTTGTGTTCCTCAGCAAGTTTCTGCACTGTATCGTAATTTATAGCTTCAGTTGTGTCATCAAGACCGTATGAAACAAAGTTAAAATATTTGCCTGAAAGATTTACAGGTGAACCGTGTGTGAGATGACCGCCGTCCGCAAGGCTCATTCCGAGAACAGTATCACCCGGCTGAAGTACAGCAAAATAAACTGCTGTATTAGCCTGCGCTCCTGAATGAGGCTGTACGTTTGCGAATTTAGCACCAAAGAGCTTTTTTGCACGTTCTATTGCAATTGTTTCAACTTCGTCTACGTACTGGCAACCGCCGTAATATCTTTTTCCGGGGTAGCCTTCAGCGTATTTGTTAGTGAGAACACTTCCCATAGCTGCCATTACAGCAGGTGAAACAATGTTTTCGCTTGCGATAAGTTCAAGATTACGCTGTTGTCTTGCAAGTTCTTTTCCCATAGCAGTGCCGACTTCCTCATCGTAAGACGTTACAAAGCCGATTGAATCCATTAAATCATTGTACATTTCAAATCTACTCCTTAAAATTAAATTATATACTAAATTGCAGTTGAATGCAATAGTAAACTTATTTACTTAGAAAGTCATCCCATGTGATTTTATCAGGTGACGTTGAAAGTTCGGAATAATATGCTAAAATAAGCGATGCATCAGCAGAATCAATGATATTATTCCTGTCAATATCAGCACGTGTTTTCTGCTTGTCAGTGAAATTACCGTCTTGTCCCGTTGAAATTTCAGAGTAATACGCTAAAATAAGTGACGCATCTGATGAATCGGATATTTTGTCATCGTTCACATCACCGAAATTTTCAAGATAAGTTATATCATATGATATAATCGGTTTATCGCTGTTTATAGGGTAAACGTCAACAGAAGCGGAGGTTTTCCCGTCTGCAAAAGCCTCATCAAGATTTGCGGGAATAGTCGTGCATTTTGATTCGATATTTGTGACTTCCTCCTTGACTATAAAAGCTCCGTGAGCATCTTTTTCGGGAGTTTGTATGTAATCCGTTATTGTTACTGATAATCCGTCAAGATTTATATTGCCTGTATTATGGAAATATTCATTTTTAGACGGATAAGATTCGCAGGCAATAACCATTTTCCTGAAAAGTGCGTACACAACAATATCTTCGTTGACTATACCCGATTCAGGCAGATTCCCCCACGAATTAAACGCAATTTGTGTGTATATATCGGGGTGCTGGTCAAGTGAAGATGTATCAATACCGCTTAAATCAAGTACAGAACCGTGCGGAACAGTGATAGTCTGCATAACTGAACCGTTGAAATCCATTATCACAACATTATGCGTTTCTTCAGCGGAATATGAACTGAACGGGATAATTGAAGCAGTGGTGAGTACTGCAATTATGCAGGCGGATATTTTCTTATTCATCATAATACTCCTTTCTTCCTCTGATAAAGAAAAAACGGCAATTTTCCCATAATTTCCTTATAGTTTTCATATACAGTCCATATGGGATTTCAAGCGTCATGAAGTTTGCGGAAATAATTTTCTGACTGTCCTGCTGATACTCGATAATGGCGTATAATACGACATAATCCCACGAAACATATCTTGCTGATTCTTTTGCTGATTTGCGGTATTTGCTGAAAAACTCCAGAAAAGCGTCAGCTTTGAAAAAGCCTGTAAAAGCGGAGTTCTCGAAAATATCAATATCAGCTGATTTTTCAGTAATTCTGCTGAATATATGGCTGTAATCGTAATACATATTCTACTATTCTACTCCTGTATATTTTCATCATTTTTATCCTTATTACGCCGAATTTTCCTGATTTTCAGCTTATACGCTATTATACCGCTGATTACGGAAACGGCAATAAAAATAAGAATACATATAATAATAACTGTTATCGGCGAATCAGTTGTCGGAAAGGTCATATTTAACCTCCTCATTTGACAGGGCAAGTGAAATTATTTTACCATAAAATCCGGCAGGATTATCCATAATTTTTTCGCCTATAATCTGCGCCTGCCTTAAATCGGGCGCAAACAGTTTCAAGTCCATAAGGTCACACATATTATCAGGACAGCGTATGTGAATATAACAGCCTCTTTCGAGTTCAATATACCTGATGATAACTTCTTTTTCGGACTTTATTCTTGCAAAGTATTTCAGGGCAATCAGCACGAGTTTATCACGGTACGCTTTCGGAGCATAATTCTTGAGTTCTTTGGCACAAGCAAGCCCTTTAGGCAACAGTATATAGTATGTTTTCCCGTCTTTATCAGTATCAGTTTTAATCAGCTTATTTGTAATAAGGTAATTTATTGAATCCTGATAGTAAAAATAATTAGCAAGCCCTGTTGCAACAGTAATGTCATACATATCTTCTACTTCAACAGGTATGTTGATTTTATAAAGAAGATAGCATATAAGTATATTCAGTGTGGGAATATCTTTTATTTGTGTATCCGCCATTTCGGACATCTTGAAAATATTTTCGTCCTGCATAATCTTTCACCTTAAACAAAAATTGGGATAGTCAATCATATTTGACAAAATTGCAATATTTACAGCAGATTCAACGCACGGAACAGCTGAGGGAACAAAACAGGTTCTGAAAAATCTGCTGTTTTCTTTGGATACGGGATTGAACGCTGTATTCAGTGTAACAGGCATACCTGACGATACTCCGCCGATAATACCGCCGTGATTGTTTGTTTTCGTGAGAGTATAGCCTTGTTCGTTCATATAGAATTTGTCACAATTACGGCTTCCTACCATTTTAGAGGCGGAAAAACCTGAGCCGAATTCAAGCCCGCTTATTTCGGGAATACAGAACATAAGCTGAGCTATATTGTTCCGTAAACCGTCGAATACAGGCGAACCTACTCCCGACGGCAGATTTACGACAGCACATTCTATGATACCGCCTAACGATTCCCCTGCATCGTGTGCTTTTGCAATATCCTCCAGCATAAGCCAGCCTTTACGGTCGTTTATAACGGGGAAATCCTTGAATCTTATGCTTAAAACAGCATCTCTTGTTATATTTACAGGGTCATAGGGATTATCTTTTATATTGTGTATTGAGGCAATATGTGCGCCTGTATATATTCCCCGTCTTTCGAGGATTTGCGCTGATACTGCGCCTGCAAAGCATAACGGTATAAGGAAATGTTCAGAGTAAGCCGTATATTTGCGGACATCTTCAATTCCCTTGTAACGCATAGTCCCCGTGTAGTCAGCGTGACCGTAGCGAATTTGCGGAGAAATACTGTTTTTATCTTCCTGAATTATATTTTCATTCTGGATAATTGCACATAACGGTGAACCGTTAGTATATTCATTTTCTATTCCGGATATAATCCGTGGTGAAGGTATACGCTTACCAATACCGAGCGATTTCGGGAAAAGCCTTGAAATAAAACGTTTTACTGCTTCTGCATCAATATATTCTCCTTTCGGGAGATTGTCAATATTGACACCGATAACAGAATCCTGCGGTTCTCCGAAATACGAAACGGAAATCCGATTATTCCATATCAATGACATTTGCCTTACCTCCGAGATTTTTATAATCATCAAAGAAATGGGGGTATGATTTTTCAACTGCTTCCGCACCTTTTATAATAACATCGCCGTCACTGCAAAGACCTGCAATTGCCGCCGACATAACAATTCTATGGTCGCCGTAACTGTCAACAGTACCGCCGTGAAGCCCTCCTGTAGGAGTTATTTCAAGACCGTCAGGAGTTACGGTTACATTACCGCCGAGATTGTTCAGCATATCCGCACAAGCCTGAAGTCTGTCGCTTTCCTTGATTCTGAGCCTTTCAGCGTTGTAAATTACAGACTTTTCGGAACCGTATGCGCCAAGTACGGAGAGAATCGGCACAAGGTCGGGAATATCGGAGCAATCCGCCTTGAATCCCGTAATTTTCCCGTCTGATACGGCTGATTTTATAATTTCGGTTATTTTTTTGTCACCCTGTACGCTGTCGGGATTAAGGTTATTTATTTTAACAGATGAACCAAGAGCATTTGCTGTAAAGAAAAACGCTGACTGCGAATAATCTCCCTCAACGCTTTCGTCATGCGGTTTGTAATTCTGCCCGCCTTTTACAGCAAATCCGTTTGCAGTTTCAGTGATTTCCACGCCGTAACGCCTAAGAACGTCAATTGTTATATCAACATACGGGCGTGATTCAAGGTGAGAAGTCAGTATTATTTCGGAATCGCCCTCAACAAGCGGAAGTGCAAAAAGAAGTCCTGTAATGAATTGAGAGGACACGTTACCCTCAATTTCGTATGTACCGCTTGTGAGTTTCCCCGAAACTGTAAAAGGCATAGTGTTGTTGTAGTTAAAAGTTATACCGTGTTTTGTTAATTCTCTTATATAAATATCAATAGGTCTTTGCGGAAGTCTGCCTTTACCGTGAAATTCAGTTTCCACGCCTAAAGCGCAGGCTATGGGTATTATGAATCTGAGTGTAGAACCGCTTTCATTGCAGTCGATAACGGCTTTTTCAGGCGGATTTATTGAATCGGGAATGTCGGCACTGTTTTCATTTGTGTAAATTACAGAGCCGAGTGAACTCATTGCCTGAATAGTAGCTTCAATATCTTTTGAGAAATTTATATTGTTTACTTCGGAATTTCCCGCAAGAGATGCACAAATCAGCAGTCTATGTGCTACACTTTTAGAGGCAGGTATATCGATTTTCCCTCGTAATACAGAGGGTTTAATTAAAATATTCATTTTTATCCCTCCATGAGTTTTTCAAATTCAGCAACAGTCACTTTTTTTATTTCAGCCACACCGATTTTATTGCACACAATGTAGCTTATACTGTCGGAATCGCATTTCTTATCAGTTGAGCAGTACGGGAGAAGTTCGGAAACAGGTGCATTTGTTGATGTGGGAAGTTTATATGATTCAACGCATTTTTTCAGGCGTTCAGTGATTTCGGGACTGCATAGGAGTTCAGTAATCATGCACATTCCGACGGCGACACCCATTCCGTGCGTATAATCGGTGTAATTGTGCCAGCCTTCTATAGCGTGACCCAAAGTATGCCCGAAATTAAGAATCATACGTTCGCCTTTGTCAAATTCGTCATTTTCAACAACATTTCTTTTTATGTCAATGCAAGTGTATACAATATCGTCCATAACGTCATCAATATTTGATATATCGTGATTTTCAAGTATATTAAACAAATTTTCGTCACGAATCATACCATATTTTATGACTTCCGCCATACCACAGGACAATTCACTTTGCGGAAGTGTGCGGAGAGTATCGCTGTCACATATCACAAGAGCAGGCTGTTTGAAAGCTCCGACAAGATTTTTACCGCCTGCTATATCAATCGCCGTTTTACCGCCGACTGAGGAATCAACTTGTGCGAGGAGCGTTGTGGGAATCTGTACAAATTCAATGCCACGCAGGAATGATGCTGCTGCAAAGCCTGTAATATCGCCGACTACACCTCCACCAAGTGCTATAATAAAATCACTTCTTGTAATTCTTTTTTGACATAGGAAGTCATATATTTCACCGAGAACTGTTAAATTTTTTGACTGTTCGCCATGCGGGAATACAAATACAGATGAAGTGATATTGTTTTTTTCGAGCGACTGCACAAGAGTATCTGCATACAGTGCGCCTACAGTATCATCAGTTATAATGACGGTTTTATGGGATTTGATGACTTGCGATATAAGTTCACCGCTTTTCGAAAGCGAACCTCTTTCAATAATTACATTATACGGACGGCTTGTCCTTACATTGATAGTTTTCATAATTAACTCCGCCTTTTCAATCATATATATTTAATTATATCATAAATTTATTTGTATTGCAATAGTTTTGGTAAAATTTTCACGGAAATCAATTTTGCTGATAAAATTATTTAACTAATATAATTTTGTATAGTTTATGTCAGAATCAGAATCATTTTCAGGTGATTTTGAATAAAATTACTCGTCATAATGCTGAAAAATTTTTTGAAAATTGATTTCCGTGTAAAAATTTTAATTATAAATGCAGGCTGAAAATTGCAGTTATTTGTCGGAATTGTGAAAGAATAAAAAATTTTTTCAAATTCCTATGGACAAATTCGAAAAAATGATGTATAATATAAAAGTATCTGATAGATTCTAATATGGAGGTTATCTGAAAATGAAAAAAGTTAAAAAAATTATCACTGCTGTTTTATCTGTAACACTCGCTGCTACTATGGTAGGCTGTACCCCTACAATCGGCGCAGGTACGTCAACTGCAATGACTATTGATAAATACGATGTGCCGGCAGGTTTATTCATTTACTACACTATGCAGGGCTACAGTGAGGCATCAGGTATTCTGGAGGACCAGCGTGGTTCAGCCCCTGAATTGAAAGATGTTAAGAACGCTACAATTGATTCTGTTGATTCAACTGACTGGATTCAGAATAAAGCTACCGACTATTGCCTTGATTACGTTACAATTATTAAAGAATTTGACGATATGGGCGGTGAATTGTCGCAGGAAGATATTGATTCCGCTGAAAGTATGGCATCATATTACTATGCTCAGGATAAGTCACGTCTTGACGACAACGGCGTAAGCCTTGATACTATGGAGAAAATGGCACAAATGACTTACAAGGAAAGAGCCGTTTTCAAGCATTATTACGGTTATGACGGTTCAGAGGGCTGTACTGAAGAAGAACTCAAGGACTATTTTGACGATAATTTCGCAAGAATAAAGTACGTTTCAATCAGCCTTACTGACAGCGAGGGTAACGCTCTCACTGAGGACGAACAGCGTGAACGCCGTAAAATGGCTGAAAAGTACGCTGAACAAGTCAACAAGAAAACAGATGTTCTTGATAAAATGCACGAACTTGATAAAGTACAGGAAGATTACGATGAGTACATAGCACAACAAACTACTACAGCTGAGGGCGAAACTACAGTAACAACTACGACTACAACGACTACTACAGCTGAAACTGAAACTACAACTACTACAGACCCTTACGCAAACGAAAGACTTTTCCAGAAAGTCACAACGACTACTGCTGACGATTCACAGAGCGAATCAGACAGCGATACAACAACAACATCTGCTGAAGAAGCTGATACAGACAAGGATTCAAGACTTTTCAGCGATTTCGTGTTCAATAAACTCGAAATGAATAAGGCTGAAGTGTATGATTACAACGATGAAACTATATATGTCGTATTAAGGGCTGATTTAAGGGAACGTATGACGGAAGATGACTACTGGAGTGAGGATTATCAGGAGAGTATCCTTGAAATGAGATACTATGATACTTTTGTTGATATGCTTGACGAAAAATCAAAGCAATTGACGGTCAGCAAAAACAGCAAGGCTTACAGACGTTATGAGCCCTTCAAACTCGTTCTTGAAGATGAAACAACTGAACAGCAATACTGATTCAGTATCAGCAATTGCAATAAAAAAACCGCCCATAATAGGACGGTTTTTGTTGTTAGTCAATAAAATCAAACTCATCTTTGAATTTGTCCTTGAAAATCTCAAAGACTTTGCTGAGGGTAGCCTCGTCGTCAACTGAAACATATGTTTCCTCATCTTCATTTTCGGATTCCTGTATTTCGAGTATCACAACTTCATCAGCTGTTTCGTCGTCAGCAGGAAGAAGAACTATAAATTCTCTGTCTTTGTACTCAACAAGGTCAAGGAACTCAAACGGAACTTCGTTGCCGTCCTCATCGTTGAGAATAATAATGTTGTCAAGCTCTTCGTTTTCGTCAATATTTTTATCAAATTCACTCATGGTCTGCACCTCCATAAATATTATATATTTATATTATACAATATATATATACTTTTGTCAATACTGAAATTTTTGTGAAAACTCTTGCATTTAATCATAAAAAGTGCTATAATATAATTTAAGAATTTTTTTGAAAGAAGTGAATCTGTTATGACAAAAATTACAATTTTCTCCGGATTCCTCGGAGCAGGTAAAACAACACTCATAAAGAAACTCATCAGGGAGGGCTACAACGGCGAAAAACTCGTCCTTATCGAAAATGAATTCGGTCAGATTGGTATTGACGGCGGTTTCCTGAAAGATGCAGGCATTGAGATAACGGAAATGAACTCCGGCTGTATCTGCTGTAGTCTTGTAGGCGATTTCGGGAAAGCTCTTGTTAAAGTACTTGACGAATACAAGCCCGACCGCATTTTGATTGAACCGTCCGGTGTAGGCAAATTAAGCGATGTTATTAACGCTGTAAGAAATATAGATGCACACGATGTTGAACTTGACGGCTTTACTACTGTTGTTGATGCTAAAAAATGCAAGATGTATCAGAAAAATTTTGGTGAATTTTTCAATAATCAGATTACCTATGCAAGCTGTATTATACTAAGTCATACAGCAGGTCTTTCACAAGAAAAACTTAATGAGGCTGTCGCACTTATCCGCAAATTCAACGATTCCGCACCTGTTGTCACAACTGAATGGGAACAGCTTACAGGTGAACAGATTGTCAATGCAATGACGCAGAAAAATACTCTTGACGATGAACTCAAGGAACTTCTTGAACATGAACACGAACATCACCATCATCACCACGATGATAACGATGAACACGAACATTGTCACCACCATGACCACGATGACGACGAACACGAACATTGTCACCACCATGACCATGATGACGAACATGAACACGAACACGATGAACATTGCCACTGTCATGACCACGACCACGAACATCATCACCATGCAGACGAAATCTTCACAAGCTGGGGTGCTGAAACTCCACGCACTTACACTGTTGAAGCGATTACTTCAGCATTACAGGCACTTGCTGATGAAGAAAAATTCGGCGTTGTTCTCCGTGCTAAGGGCATTGTTGCAGGTGAGGACGGTCAATGGATTCATTTTGATTATATCCCCGGTGTGCCTGATGTGCGCCACGGAAGTGCTGAAACTACAGGCAGACTTTGCGTTATCGGCTCAAATCTCAATGAAGAAGCCGTTGCAAAACTTTTCTGCGTTGAATAAGTTGAATAAGGAGTGTAATTATGCCGAATTTTAATCAGGAACCTATTCCGGTATTTCTGTTTCTCGGTTTCCTTGAATCGGGAAAAACAAAGTTCATACAGGAAACGCTCGAAGATAAAAGATTTAATGAAGGCGAAAAAACTCTTGTTCTTGCTTTTGAGGAGGGCGTTGAGGAACTCGATTTCTCACGCTTCCCTTACAAAGGCAGGAATATTGAATACCGCCTTATTGAAAGCAAGGACGAAATGAATGTCCCTAATCTTGCTCGGCTTGCTTACGAAACAAAAGCTGAACGTGTTGTTATTGAATATAACGGAATGTGGCTTGTGAACGAACTTTTCCAAAATATGCCCGATAACTGGAGTATATATCAGGTAATGTTCTTTGCGGACGGCTCAACTTTTATGAATTACAACGCAAATATGAGAAGTCTTGTTGTCGATAAACTCAATATATGCGAACTCGCTGTATTCAACCGTTTCGAAAAAAGTTTTGATGTTCAGGAATTTCATCAGATTGTAAGGGCAATAAGCCGTCGTGCTGATATATGCTATGAGTATACGGACGGTGAAGTTGCTTACGATGATATTGAGGACCCATTGCCTTTTGATGTGGAGGCTGACCATATTATAATTGAAGACAGCGACTATGCATTATGGTACAGGGATATTATGGAAAGCCCCGAAAAATACGACGGCAAAACAATAACTTTCAAGGGTCTCACGGCTAAAAACAAACGTTTCCCTGATAATTGCTTTGCGTTCGGCAGACATATTATGACTTGTTGTGTTGAGGATATTCAATATTGTTGGTGTGTTGCCGTATGGGACAAGCCTGTTGAAACTGAACAGAAAAAGTGGTTCAGAATAACAGCTAAGATAAAAGTACAGAAACATAAACTCTACAAAGGCGCAGGACCTGTTTTGTACGTATCATCGCTTGAAAACGCTGATGCGCCCGAAAAAGAAGTCGCTACTTTTTATTGATTTATTGATTTTGATTATATTATTAGGAGATGTTCAGATGAGTAAAATAAATATCGGTTTTATCGGTGCAGGTAATATGGGTACCGCAATTATGAAAGGTATTTCCGCAAGCCCTGTCGGTGAAAATATTCAGCTTTTCGCCTATGACCCCGATACTTCAAAAGTCAATTCACTTGACAAATACAACGTATGTGCGTGCGCAAGCGAATCCGAACTTACAGAAAAATGCACATATATATTTTTCGCCGTGAAACCGCAGGTCATCGAAAAGGCAATTGAAAATTCAGCTCCTGCTGTAACTCCCGATAAGGTGCTTATTTCAATCGCCGCAGGAATTACAGACGAGTTTGTTGTATCAAAGACAATCCCAAATGCAAAAGTAATACTCGTTATGCCGAATACTCCGTTACTTCTCGGGGAAGGCGCATCTGCACTTTCCCATAACGAAAACGTTACGGAAGAAGAATTTGAAGTCATTCTGAATGTGTTCAGGTCTTGTGGGAAAACTGCTGTGATTTCAAAGGACAAAATGAAGGAAATTATCGCAATTAACGGCAGCAGTCCGGCATTTATATATCTTTTCGCTAAATATTTTATCGATTACGCCGCTTCTGTCGGGATTGACCCTGATTCCGCAACGGAATTATTCAGTCAGAGCCTTATCGGTTCAGCAAAAATGATTACTGATTCAGGCTATACTATCGATGAACTTATTAAAATGGTATCATCTCCGGGCGGTACTACTCTCGCAGGTCTTGACAGGCTTTATGAGGGGAATCTCGCTGATACTGTCAAAAATTGCTGTGAAAGCTGTACAAAAAGAGCGTATGAGCTTTCAAAATAAGTTCTTATGCTTGTCCTTTCCGCATATAATTTCAGTGGAAACAAAACTGAAAGGAAGATTGCGGAATGAAACGTGTATCATATATATCAGGGCTTGAAAATTCAAAAAAGAATAACGGATTTTTCCTGCTATGTCTTACGGAAATAGTAGGAATTATAATCGGCTCGTGTATTGCGGTTTCGTGCAGGGACAACGAAATACTCAAACAAATCGTATCTCCTGCACTGTACGGCACAACACTGCTTGAAATATTCCGCAGTACACTCGTTTCGTCCCTGATATTTATTATCATTGCTTTTTTCAGCGGACTTTCTGCTTTCGGACAGATTTTCGGGATTGCGCTTATTATCGCTAAAGGTGCGGAAATAGGAATATCAGTTTACTTTTTCTACGCTGAAAAAGGTTTGTCAGCAATACCTGCTGTAATGGTGCTGAATGTGCCGAAAATTATTGCAGTTTCAGTTGTTGCGGTGCTTGCCGTGCGTGAAGTATGGCGCAGTTCATCGGAAATATTGCATTTTCTTGTATCAGGCGAACGCAATTCCGAACACGCAAACCTGAAACTCTACTGTCTGAAATATATCGTGCTTATTGTTATAATTTTTATCATTTCAATTGCTGATTCGCTTATGAATTACATTTTTGCGGGTCTGCTGTAAAATTAAAAGGAGGTCAAAATTGGGATTATTCAATAATTATCAAAACGGTCCCGGCATACCAAAATACGCTCCGAAAAAAAAAGGTCTTGCACTTTTTTTCGACTTGTTTTTCCGTAAAATCTGGAATATAACAGGTTTGAATCTGCTTTTTTTCATATTCTTGTCGCCGATTTATATAGGATTCTTTTTGTTCAGTTTTATGAAAAATTATCAGCTTCTGTTGGCAATTCTTATATTACTTTTCCTTGTATTCGCCGTGTTTATAGGTCCTGCAACTGCCGGAATGACAAAAGTTATGCGTATGTTCCTCATAGAAAAACATACCTATATTATAAGAGATTTCTTCAGAGGATTCAGAGAGAACTTCAAAAAAGCCTCAATTATCGGTATACTTGACATTCTCGTGGCACTTTCCGCCTACGCAAGTTACAACGTCTATCCGTATTGTGCGATACTTTACGATAACAAGCTGTTCTATATCCCTATGGTACTTGCGTTAAGCGTGGCAATTGTAGTGTTTATAATGAACTATTATATTTTCCTGATGCTTGTCGCTACTGATTTGTCATTGAAAAATCTGCTGAAAAATTCATTTGCACTTGCGTTTGTTGCGATGAAACAGAATATTATAACGACTTTATTTGTAGCTTTATTTGGTATTCTTATGTTCATTATATTTATATACGCAACGCCGATGGTTTTCATGCTGATACCTATATTCCCTATAGCACTTGTGTGGTTTATCGTATGTTTCAACAGCTACCCCGTAATTCAGAAGTACGTCATCAATCCTTATTACGACAACATGGGCGAAGTCAACCCCGAACTTTCAAGCGAAGCAGAGTCTATCCCCGAGGAAACTATTTTCGAGGATATGGGCGGTAAAGAAAAACCTATTGAAAAACGTAAAAAGGGTAAAGGCAAAAGAATTTCATAAAAATATAACCATTGGACTGCTTTGAATCCAATGGTTTGTTTTTTATTCAATAGTTTCCTGTGCGTTAATCATACATGGTACAGATTTGTGAATGGTGAAGAGTTTATATGTCATAAAAAGCACGAGTATAAGATTGATTGCTGACAGATGTTCAAAGCTTATTATTGTTTTTTGTGACAGATAAGGTGTCCAGCTTAGAAATGTTATAATATTTACTGCCATAGCAATCCACCAGTCTTTTTTGTTGAAGGCAACCCAAAGAATACTGAACATACAAGGAAGATATGAATATCTATCATGCATACTCGGCAGGAAAAATACACATATATAGCTTGACCATAGTGCAAGATAGATACATATATCATTTGATTTTATCCCATAGTGTACAAAATAGCAGACGGCTATTCCAAGAATTCCTATTGTAAGGAAAATTCCCCATTCCTTAAACATATTATAGTCTCCACTTATTATGTTGTATATATTCGGACAGGATACTGTAAGGTCTTCATATAAACCTGTTTGGGCAAAGTATATTCCGAAAGTATCTGAAATGCTTCTTCCTGCAATTATTGCAGGCGATACCATAACAACAAATACAGCGGGAATTATCAGAAAATGCAGAATGCTAATTTTTCTTGATGAAATATAGTAAATCAGCAGAAAAGGCAGAAAGAATATTGCCTGAAGTTTCATTGCAAAAGCAATTCCATAAAATATCATTGCAGGAACAGGTTTTTCTTTGAGTAAAAAATAAAAACAAAGAAAGCAGAATGCCGTATAAATAGAGTCGCATTGTGACCAAAATGCAGAATCAAGAAAGGAAATTGGTGAAAACAGTACTGCTGTCCATATTGCAAGTCCCAATGGTGAAATAATTTTTCTTTTTCCAACAGCTATTTTTGTGATTATCCATGCACAAATATAATCAAAAATCACCGAAAGGGCTTTTGTTTCATAAAGGTCATTGAAAGGAGTTTTTCCCACAATATTCAGGAAAAGCATATACGGTACATTGTATTCTCCGATATTATGTCCGATTCCTTTAAGTCCGTCATATTCTTTCATCTCATTTATCCATGAAAGTATAAAGCCGTACCAGTCATATGTCTGATTATTGAAAAGAACCAATCTTAAATCAAGTGCTATAGCTGAAACGGTAAAAAATCCTATCATAATGATATTTTCCTTGATAAAATCCATAATTTTTAATTCTGTCTTGAACATATTTTTTATTCCTTTTTGATATGTTTTTGTTTTTATAAATTCAATGTGATTGCTTTTCCACTCAGTTTGTATTCCTCGCATTCCACACCGCACTTGTTGAAAAGCATTGCAGATGCTTTTGTACTTTCTGAATCAGCATATTTATTGCTGTGGTAGACTATTTTTTTAATTCCCGATTGAATAATAGCTTTTGCACATTCATTGCAAGGGAAAAGCGTTACATAAAGTGTACAGCCGTTAAGATTAGCGGAATTTCTGTTGAGTATGGCATTCAGTTCAGCATGGCACACAAATGGGTATTTCGTATCAAGTGAAGTTTCGCCAGTACGTTCCCATGGCATATCATCATCATTACAGCCTGTAGGCATACCGTTATATCCGACTGCAACTATTTTATGTTGATTGTTCACAATACACGCACCAACTTGTGTATTGTTATCCTTACTTCTTTCAGCGGAAAACATAGCAATCCCCATAAAATATTCGTCCCAGCTTATGTAGTTTTTGCGTTTCATAAAATCACCTCTGTTAAATTATATCATATTGTCACTAATATTGCAATAGTTTAGAGAAAAATAAATGTGTAAATTAAGGCAATACCGCATAGAACTGAAAATGCAGATACATAAACAAATTTTTCGTCGAATTGTATAAAAATAAGTGCATCTTAACTGACATTTAGCAAGGAATTTTAGTGCAAAATAACGAAAAATGCAAGCAGATATACTGTCAAGCGGACTTTGTGCGGTGTTGCCTTAACTTGTTGAGTATAAAACACCACCGATTATATATTAACAATTTGTTAAACCTTATATAATTATGTAAAATGACTTGCAATCATAGGAAAAATGTGTTATAATTATTATAAATGGAAAAAAGCGGGTGATATTTATGAATAAAAACTTTATATCGGATAATATTCGCAGTCTTATGATTGAGATGCTTACTGATGATTCCGGAAGTGTTCATCTTTTCTGGAATTGTCAGAAAAATACGTCTATGCAGATTTGCGGGGATATGTTCCCCGAAAACATAGGCAACCCTTTTGAATATATCAGAAATTCAGGTTGGATTGAAAAATCGTCCGAAAATGCATTTGATGTATTCTACGAAAAAATAAAAAACGGTATAGAAAACGGTATAGATACAAATTCAATTCATGCCGATATTCCGATGAGATTCAGCGAAAATGATTCGTTCAGTTTTTATCACATTCATGTATTGTTTCTCCGTGATGATAATGACCACAAAATAATCTGCACTTATATAAATATAAAGCAGTATACTGAAAAAGAATTGTCAGACAGGGAAATACTCGACAATTTCACTTCCGAAAAAGCTCCCAAAATTTTTGAACAGCGGATTGTCAGAATGATGAAAAAATATGCTGATAAAAATATTGCTTTTGTGCAGTTTGACATAGAACGCTTTAAGCTGATAAATGATATGTACGGCGTTGAAACGGGTGACGAAATCCTTAAATTTATTAACGATTCGCTTTCCGTAATATGCGACGATAATCAGCCTTTTACACGCCTTACAGCCGATGTTTTTATGATTGTAATTTCATTTGACAAAGAAGACGAAATATTTGAATTTATACACCGCCTTGAGGATTCTCTCCACGGCTACAAAGATATTGAATACCGCCTTATTTTCGGTATCGCAATAGCAGAGGACAAATCACTGCATACACGCCGTCATGCTGATAACGCTACTCTCGCAAGGCAGTCCGTGAAAGGCAACGCCCTGAATAATATCGGATTCTATAACGGTAAACTGAAATCTGAACTCTATCACCAGCAGACTATTGAGGACGATATGATAAGAGCTGCTGAAAATCACGAGTTTGTTATGTATTTACAGCCTAAATACAGCATATCTACAGGGAAAATCATCGGCGCAGAGGCTCTCACAAGGTGGATTCACCCCGAAAAAGGTATGATTTCACCGGTAGAATTTATCCCAATTTTCGAGAAAAACGGCTTTATCCTTAGGCTTGACCAGATTATATGGGAAGATGCCTGCAAAAAAATCCGTGAGTGGATTGACAGTGACCTTGACCCCGTCCCGATTTCCGTCAATATTTCAAGGGAATATCTCCGCACTTTCAATGTAGTCGAATATTTCAGACAGCTTGTCAGAAAATACGATATTCCTATACATTTGCTGGAGGCTGAAATTACAGAGTCAGTTGATTCCGAAGATACGTCCGAAGTCGTGAATAATATGAAACACGTCGGTTTTACAATGCTTATGGACGATTTCGGTTCAGGCTACTCATCGCTTAATATGCTCAAAACTACGCCCTTTGATATACTCAAAATTGACAGGAATTTCCTCTCTGAATTTATGGAAAGTGACAAGGGCAGGAAAATTATTGCACATACTATCTCAATGTCGCAGGATATAGGTCTCGACATCATCGCAGAAGGCGTTGAAACGAATGAACAGGCACAATTTTTAAGCAAATGCGGCTGCGATACGGCTCAGGGATTCTATTATTCACGCCCTATAAGTACAGAAGAATTTGACAAACGTCTCAGAAAAGAACAAAATAAAGAGTAAAGGAGATAAAATGGCATCAAACAATAAGGACAGTGCGTCATCGGCACGAATAAGAAAGTTAAAAAATCTTATGCTGTTCATTAACATATTTATCATAGCTGCACTTACTACAGTAATTTCCGTACTCACTATACAGAAAACTGATGAGGCACTCAAGTCAAAAGTTACAACAATGGTTTCTGCACTTAACGTGCAAATGCAGAAAAATCTTGACAGCTATCTTCAGCGTATGGAAACTATAGGCACTCTCATATTCGCAACAGAAGAAGTCTACGAATATGACCCCATAAGCAATTCGATTGATGACTACGATTCCATAAAAACTGAAACTCTTATTGAGGACCAGCTGTATAATATATGTATTATGGAAAATTTCGTTGATTTCAGTATAGTTTACAGCGATAATCACCACGTCGGCAAAATGTCAAACGGTACTGTTGCGTTGTTCGGCGATAAACTCTATAATGACCTTACCGCAATGATAAACCGCCAGAAAACTGCTGACGGTTGGTACACGGGTTACAACGGCAACTATAAGCGGATTTATTACGTTAAAAGAGTAAATGATAATGCTGTTCTTGTTATTTCTTTTTACACTGATGAACTTGATGATGTGTTCGAACACCCCGGCGGAATTGAGGATATAACTGTACGTCTTGTTGAGGAAAATAATGTTGTTATATATTCATCTGACGATTTACAGGAAGGGGAGGCTCTCGCAAATGATATTGCTGAAACTGTCAACAACCGTTCAGCCGTGACAATTATGGATAACAATTACCTCGTAACAGTACAGGAATGCGGTGATAAATGGCACGTTGTGTGCAGTGCCCCGACAAAAGTTATCCTGAAAGAAAAAAATGATGTCACTTATTATGTCGCAATTACAGCTATTATAGCCTCTATCCTTGCGGCAATCGTCAGCATAGCAATTATGTCCAAAATAATTTCGCCTGTAAATGAAATTGTTGATACTCTTGACGATGAGGCGCATACCGATTTGCTTACGGGTATCCTCAATAAGCGGACTTTTGAAAAGCGTGTGGAAGCAACTCTTTTGCAGGATAACGATTCACGCAAAAAGGCGGTTATCCTCATTGACCTCGATAATTTCAAGGGCGTAAACGATACACTCGGTCACGCTTACGGCGATAAAGTCCTTGCAAATGTCGGCGATATTCTGAAACGTGTGTTCTATGTTGAGGATTACCTCGGCAGACTCGGCGGTGATGAATTTTGTGTATTCCTCAATATATCGGATATTCAGCAGGGTAACTATATCGCTCATATAGAGGAAAAATGCGGGGAACTTGCAAACGAATTCAGACATAACTACACCGGCGAAAATAATACATATAAAATTTCAGCAAGTATAGGCGTTGCTATTTTCCCGATTCACGGCGATAATTTCACTGATTTGTATAAATGCGCCGATAAAGCGTTATATAATTCCAAACATAAGGGCAAAGATACGTTCACAATATATGAGGAGGTGCAGGAATGAAATTAAGTAAATTTATTTCACTTGCTGTTATTCCTGTGATTCTTTCAGGCTGTGGAAATGATATAGTTGTGACGAATCAGACTCAACAGACGGAAATTTCATTCTCGTGGTGGGGAAATGATGCAAGACACGACTATACTCTTGCGGCTATTGCGGAATTTGAAAAGCTCCACCCTGATATTAAGGTGAAATGCCATTATTCTGAATGGTCAGGCTATCAGGCGAGAAATAATGTTCAAATGGTTTCGCACACCGAATCAGACGTAATGCAGATAAATTATGCGTGGATTAGCCAATATTCCCACGACGGAACAGGTTACTACGATATAAGTCAGCTCGGTGACTATTTTGACTTCACTACGTTCAGCGATGAGGACCTTGAGTACGGTATCCAGAACGGCAAAATGAACGCTATACCAATCGCTCTGAATACAATGACAGTCTACATAAACGAAACAATATATGACGATTACGGGCTTGATATACCTGAAACTTTTGACGATTTCTTTAAGGCGGCGGAAGTTATGAATGGCGAACGCTACCCTATGTCAATGTCCGAAAAATCAGCGTGGTTTTTTATAATTGCATATGTCGGTCAACTTAAAGGCAAGGATTTTATGGATAATGATGGTAATATTTTGTTCGATGAGTCCGATATTCAGCTTATGATTGAAACTTATTGCAATCTCATAAACAAAAAAGTCATTCCGCAAGTCGAACATTTCGAAAAGGCTGAAATAACGTCCGGTAATTACGCAGGCGTTCTTGCGTGGCTGAGCGATGCAAGCAGTTACTGCAATGGTGCTGTCGATAACGGCTATAAGATTACAATTGCCGATTATACGACGATTGACGGCAAACTGCAAAGCTGGTACGCAAAACCTGCCACTATGTACGCTATCAGGAAAGATATTGAACACCCTAAAGAAGCCGCTATGCTCCTCGATTACCTGCTTAACAGCGACGAAATGGCTGAATATCAGCAAATTGAAAAGGGTATCCCAATAAGCAGTTCACAGCGTGAGTATCTTGAGGAAAATAATCTCCTTGAGGGCGTGCAGTACGATGCTTTTGTTAAAATGAATGACAAAAAAGATGAACTCGAAATAATCAGCCCTTATCTTGAAAATGAGGACCTGATTGACGCATTTATGGAAGTGTGCAATGAAGTGCTCTACGAAAAAGCTGATGCAAAAGAACAGGCAGGAACACTTCTCGAGACGCTGAAATCATTGGGATAGAGCGAAAACCCTCGGCATTAGTCGAGGGCTTTCTTTGGTGGAGTATATCTATTTTTGGACGATTTTGTAGTAAATTTTAGCAGTCAGCAAATAAATCACACCATAGACAATTGCAAATATTGCAAAACTCATAGCTGTACAGAAAATATACAGGTTTGTATTATTCAGCTGTAACATCAGGAGTATTTTTTTAACAATAGGGAAAGCAAATGCAGTGTGTATGCCTGCTAAGATGATAGGGAGGAAAAATACTGTCAGGACTTGCGAATGAATCGATTTTTTGACTTCCTGTTCAGTCATTCCTACTTTCTGCATGATTTCGAAACGATTCTTGTCATCGTACCCTTCGGAAATCTGTTTGTAGTATACTATGAGTACAGTAGCAAGTGTAAATAATACGCTCAGGAACATTCCCACGAAAAACAGACCTCCGTACAGACCGTATGCGTCACCTCTTTCTTTTTCACGGCACTCCATACTGTAGTATGTATTGTTGTTTTCTTTTTTATATCTCACAATATTATCATAAATTTTGTTGAATAATTCAATTTGCTCGTCAGAATCAGCATTTGTATCAATCATACAGCTTGAAGTTATATTACTGGCCATTCCGCCGTATACTTTTTTCTGTTCTTTATCTAAATTTTCTATTACTGAAAAATCGCTGACAACAAAGCCGAAAGTTGCAATAATATCTGATGTTGTAACACCGTCAACAATATAGTCGTCAGTGCGGTCAACTATGTTATAAGTTTTACCAAACAGCTTGAAACTGTCATTAGGATACTCACTGCGGTTAGACCACATTATGACTTCATCGTCATTCAGAGTTACATTTTCGCCTGTATACCGTGAATAGTCCTCAGCGGTAATAAAGTACAGATTATAGACATATTCAAGCAAACTCATATCAGTAGTATCGTTTGTAAGCCGAAATTCATCACCGCCCTCATACAGTGCGCTGAAATTAAGGCTTATATAGGAGGCTTTTTTTGTTATTTTAACATTTTCCTCATCTGCCGTTTTATAGACCATATCAATAATTTCCTGATATTTTTCCATATCGGGATTGTAAGTTGTGAATGCCATCTGATAGGGATAGCGGTACATAAGAATATCCTCAACGCCTGCTATCATTGAAACTGTAGGCGAAACTGTTGTAAGCACCATAGTTGCGAGAATACATATATTCGCAAGACCTACGGCATTTTGTTTCATTCTGTACATCATTCCCGAAACGCTGATAAAATGATTTGTTTTATAGTAATATCTTTTGTTCGATTTTAATATTTTTAACAAAGCTATACTTCCTGCCGTAAAAAGAAAATATGTTCCTATTATTACAAGAATTACAGCCACAAAAAACAGTGTAAGTGCATTTATAGGGTTTTTCACGGTTACAGCAATGTAATATCCCGTTCCGAGGGCAATAACTCCGAGTATCGCCCTAATCCATTTTGCTTTTGGTTCTTTTTCCCCTATATTACCGCCTTTCAGCAGTTCAATAGGCTTTGAGAGGTGTATCATTCTCATCGAATTAAGGAATATCAGGAAAAATAATATCCCGAAAATTACAACAGTGTTGAAAATCACATCTTTTGAAATATAAAAGCCGAGTGTTATGTCAGCATTTACAATTTTCAGGAGCATGAGGTACATCAATTTATCTAAAAGTATCCCCACACTGATACCGCCTGCGAAGCTGATAATAGCAACGAAAATGCTCTCATAGCCGATTACTTTCGCAATATGACGCTTTTCCATTCCGAGAATATTGAACAGCCCAAATTCTTTTTTGCGGTTTTTCATCAGGAAACTGTTCGTATAGAACAGGAATATGCACGAGAAAATCGCAATTATATAGTTACCGAGCCGGAGCATTTCCCTTATAGCAAATCCGCCATGTACGCCGTCAATACCCTCATTCATTGAGAGTGATTTCATAACATAGTACATTGAAATTGTAAGAATACAGGTGATTATGTACGGAACATATGTTTTAGTATTTTTCCTGATATTCGTCAAAGCAAGTTTCGGATACAAACTCATTCAGGTTCACCGCCTTTTGCTATCAGAGTAAGCGTATCTGAAATTTTCTGATACATTTCCTCATTAGTGCAGTTTCCTTTGTAAATCTGATGAAATACAACGCCGTCTTTTATGAACATCACACGTCCCGCACGGCTTGCGGCTCTTGAGGAATGAGTTACCATAAGAATTGTCTGCCCTGACTTGTTTATATCAGCGAAAATATCAAGTAGTGCGCTTGTTGACTTTGAATCAAGTGCCCCTGTAGGTTCGTCCGCAAGTATCAGCTTAGGTCGTGTTATTATAGCCCTTGCTACTGCTGTACGCTGTTTCTGACCGCCTGACACTTCATATGGAAACTTATTTAACAAATCGGTTATTCCGAGCATTTTAGCGATAGGTTTCAGTCTGTAGTCCATTTCAGCGTATTTTTTACCTGACAATACCAGAGGAAGAAATATATTATCCCTGAGATTGAAATTATCAAGAAGGTTGAAATCCTGAAAAACAAATCCGAGATTGTCACGGCGGAATGCTGAAAGTTCCTTGTCTCTGATTTTAGAGAGGCTTTTGCCGTGAAGTATGACATCACCATTAGTAGGCTTATCGAGTGCAGCAAGTATATTGAGCAGTGTTGTTTTTCCTGAACCTGATTCCCCCATAATTGCGACATATTCGCCCTCCTCAACAGAAAAATTGACGTTTGACAAGGCTCTCACCTGATTACCCATAAAACGTGTTGTGTAAATTTTTTCAAGGCTTTTTACCTCTAAAATTGACATTTTTTTACCTCCTAATATTTAGTATGGTCTTATTATATCACAAAAGCCGGAAATGTAACATCGATTCATGTGACAATCCGGCTATTTTATGTGACATTTTTGTAAGGTTCAGATTCAGCTTTATTCAATGTCAAAACTTTTACATGAAAGGTCTATATAAAAATTCGTACCTTTGCCGACTATTGAGCTTGCTGAGAGAGAATGCCCGAGATTATCGGCAGTTTTTTTACAGAGGTACAGCCCTAAACCTGTTGATTTACGGTCATGCCGTCCGCTTAATCCCGTGTAGCCCTTTTCGAAAATACGTGGTAAATCTTCGGGCGATATTCCTATTCCCGTATCAGCAACAATGAGAATATTATTTGCGTATTTTATAGTAACAGAGCCTTTTATCGTGTATTTTACGGCGTTCGAAAGCAATTGTTCTATGATAAACAACAGCCATTTTTCGTCAGTGAGGACTTCAGCGTCAGCAGGCGAGTAAATCAGCCGTATCTTTTTGCTTATAAATTGCGGTGCATAGCGGTGTAAGGCTTGTTTTACTATCCCGTCAAGGTTATATCTGCCTATCACAAAGTCAGTTGAGGGACTGTCGAGGCGTAAGTAATACAATGCCATTTCAGCGTATTGCTCAACCCTGAACAATTCCGCAAGCAACATTCTGTTTTCGTCTGTATCTTCTGTCTGTAACATCATCTGCATTGCTGAAATAGGCGTTTTTATCTGATGAACCCATACCGTGAAGTAATCCATACTATCATGCTGAATATTTTTCAGATTAGTGAGATTATCATTGCTTATTTCGCTTAATTTTATAATTATTTCCTGTAAAATTTCCTGATACGGGTTTTCAGGTTCGGGTAAATCCTCAATCATAAGCGGAAGATTTGCGTAAATGTCCTCAAGTAACTGATACCGCCTTTTGAATATGACAAATCCCACAACTATACAAACTACGCCAATTGCACCACACAACAGAAATGCATACAGCAACGCTTCTGAAATTGTATTGTACATCACAAGAACTACTGCAAATATAGCTGAAAATATCAGGAACAGCGATGCTGTATATCTGTATTGGTAAATATATTTGAAAAATAGCCTCATTCTATTATATATCCTGCTCCTACTCTTGTTTTTATGAAATCATTCAGCCCGATTGATTCGAGTTTTTTCCTCAGGCGAGTGACATTTACAGTGAGTGTATTTTCCTCAACATAGCAGTCAATCTGCCATAATTTGGTCATCAGTGTATCACGGCTGACAATTTTCCCTCTGTTTTCCATGAGAGTCTGCATTATTCTGAAGTCGTTTTTTGTTAATTCAATTGTCTTATCCTGATAAGTAAGCGTTGTATCATTCAGATTCAATATAACGCCATTATGTTCCAAAACGGGTATTTTATTCCCCATATCGTACGTCCGGCGGAGCATTGCCTGAATTTTAGCGGTCATAACATTCAAGTCAACAGGTTTCGCTATAAAATCATCACCGCCCATATTCATTGCCATAACTATGTTCATATTATCAGATGCGGAAGATATGAATATTATCGGGACTTCCGATATTCTGCGGATTTCACTGCACCAGTGATAGCCGTTATAAAATGGCAGCATAACATCCATAAGGACTATATGCGGGTCAAATTCAGTAAATTCGCTGATAATGTCGTGAAGATTTTCAGCACATTTCACTGAATATCCCCAATTTTCAAGATGTTTCTTCATAAGAGATGCAATTATATAGTCATCTTCTGTAATAAATATTCTGTACATAAATTTCAGTCCTTTCCAATAATTATTATAACTGTTTTTCACTGATAAGTCAATACTGTTGACAAATTCGCTGTAAATTAAAAAATTACCAGAATCAGAAAAAATTTACAAAATAGTATTGATTTTTTTGTTAAAGTATGGTAAAATAAAATAGTCAGGGGAATTTTTCCCCAATAAACGAATTTCAGGAGGAATTAAAATGTTAGTTTCAGCTACAGAAATGCTTAAAAAAGCAAGAGAGGGTAAGTACGCAGTAGGTCAATTCAATATCAACAACCTTGAATGGACTAAAGCTATTCTCCTCACAGCTCAGGAGTGCAATTCTCCCGTTATCCTCGGCGTGTCAGAAGGCGCAGGCAAGTATATGACAGGTTTCACTACTGTTGCAGCTATGGTTGCAGCTATGGACAAATCTCTCGGTATTACAGTACCTGTTGCTCTCCACCTCGACCACGGTTCATATGAGGGCTGCTATAAGTGCATCAAGGCAGGATTTACTTCAATCATGTTCGACGGTTCACATTTCCCGATTGAGGAAAATATCGCAAAAACTACTGAACTTGTAAACGTTGCTCATCAGCTCGGTCTTTCTATCGAGGCTGAAGTCGGTTCAATCGGCGGTGAAGAAGACGGTGTTGTTGGTATGGGCGAATGTGCAGACCCAAATGAATGCAAAATGATTGCAGACCTCGGTGTTGATTTCCTCGCCGCAGGTATCGGTAATATTCACGGTAAGTATCCTGAAAACTGGGCAGGTCTTAGTTTCGAAACTCTTGCTGCTGTAAATGAAAAAGTCGGCGAAATGCCTCTTGTTCTTCACGGCGGTACAGGTATTCCGGACGATATGATTAAAAAGGCTATTTCACTTGGCGTTGCTAAAATCAATGTAAATACAGAATGTCAGCTTTCATTCCAGGAGGCAACAAGAAAATACATTGAAGAAGGCAAAGACCAGCAGGGTAAAGGTTTCGACCCGAGAAAACTCCTTAATCCCGGATTTGAGGCTATTAAGGCTAAAGTTAAGGAGAAAATGGAACTTTTCGGAAGTGTTGACAAGGCTTAATCAATTCCGAATATCAGTAAAGGCACTTCTTTTGTCGGAAGTGCCTTTTATTTAGCAAAATATAACAGAATAATCAGGGAAAGAAGTTGATATATTGACGGAATTTACAAAACAAGCAATAAGAAATTCATGTATAAAACTCCTGAACGAAAAACCGTATAATCAGATTACAGTCAAGGATATTGTTGAGGATTGCGGAATAAACCGTAATTCTTTTTACTACCATTACCATGATTTGCCGTCACTTATTGAGGAAATTGTTAAAGATGAGGCAGACAGGCTGATTCAGAATTATTCTGGTACAGAAAGCATTGAGGAAGGACTGAACGCCGCTATATCTTTTGCATTGCAAAATAAAAAAGCTGTTCTTCATATTCATCAGTCCGCAAACCGTGAAATGTATGAACAGTACCTCTGGAAAATGTGCAACCATGTTTCGGAAACTTTCGTGAACATGATTTCTTCAGGGTATTCAATATCAGAACAGGATAAGCAAATTATAATAAGATTCCATAAATGCGAGTGTTTCGGCCTGATTATGGATTGGCTTAACAGCGGTATGAAAAGCGATATTACTGATAATATTCACCGTTTATGCGAATTGCGTAAGGGTATGACAATGGAAATGTTCAGGCGGTGCGAAAATGAAAATAAGTAAATTGCGAAATAACAGCGTATTATACAAAAATACGCTGTTATTATTATGATTTTTGTGCAATTATACCCCGTAAGTTGCTCTGTATTCAAGCATTTTGTCAAGATATTCTTTACCATCAACAACTCCGTCCCTGATAGCGTTTATAATATCTTCCATTGTGACAATCGGGTAAACTGTAACGCCAAAATCACGCTTGACTTCCTGTACAGCTGACATTTCGCCTGTACCTTTTTCCTGACGGTCAACAGTTATAACCATTCCCGTTACATCAACATTAGCAGCTGATTTGAGCTTCGGCATAGACTCACGAAGGGCTTTCCCTGAAGTCATTACATCGTCAATTATAATAACTTTTTCGCCGTCTGTGAGTTTTTTACCAACAAACATACCGCCTTCACCATGGTCTTTTGCCTCTTTGCGGTCGAAACAGTACGAAACATCAACACCGAATTTGTTACTCAACGCAACAACAGCAGATACCACAAGCGGAATGCCTTTATAAGCAGGTCCGAAAAGAGTTTCAACAGGTATGTTGTTTGCGTGAATGCATTCAGCGTAGTATTCCCCGAGTTTAGCAAGTTGTGCGCCTGTTTTGTAGTTACCGCAGTTGATGAAATAAGGAGCAATTCTACCGCTTTTCAACGTAAATTCGCCAAACGTAAGTACACCGCAGTCAACCATAAATTCAATAAAACTTTCTTTGTAGGTCATAAATTTTTTACCTCCCATAATTTCTATAATAATATTATACACTATAATGCTGAAAATGTCAATGACATTATATGAAAACTTATTTTTTCTGTTATCTGCGTTGTCAATATATATAACCCAAAAAGCAGACCATACGCATGAAAATTTAATCATTCCTGAAAGAGAATATTGTAACTATTTTGTAACTTGTTATAGAGAAAGAACGTAATCAAGAGGACTAAAAGAAACAACCATGCGTTTTTGTCTCATAGATTTGACTTTTCCATTCATAAAAACAGCCTGTTTCAGGGCAGTAAGACACCATTTGCGGATAATATTTTGATTCTCAGCGGCAGTTTTATTCAGCGTATGATTCTGATCTTCTTTGAATGTGACATCAAGCTGCCAATGCATTGCTTCAACCGACCAATGTCCTCTAACAGCACGTGAAAACAGTTCAATATTAGGATTCAGACTTGATAAGTAATATCTTCTTTCGGTAACTCCGTTATGTGTTTACGGATAACCATACCTATGCTTTTTAAGCCTTTCCATTTTTCACTGCCGTTTAACCAATGGATATTACTTGTTTGATAATATTCCCTCACATCTGCATTTCCGTGATTCTTTTCAGATGTATGATAATAATCTCCTTTTGTTTTGATTTCTTTTAAGTGATCAGTATCTTCAAAATATAAAGAGATTTCTTCAAACAGCACTTTATGATTTTCTTTCACTGCAAGAACATAATTTCCTCTTTTGTTGTTTATTTTTTCTGCTATTGCTGTTTGTGTTCCCATAGCATCAATTGTTACAACTGAGTTTTTTATGTTAATTTTGTCAAGAAGTTTCGGTATTGCTGTGATTTCATTACTTTTTTCATTGACTCTCTGCTGTCCCATGCTGTATCCGTCTTCTCGATTCCATGCAGTTATGATATGATTAGGTTTTTCACCATTTTTTGTATTCCCACGCATTGTTTTTCCATCTATTGCGATTATCTTTTTCAGTTTTTCTTTATGGATACATTAGGCATTAGAGGAACCAGAGAGGACAGAGTGTTTATTCAGACAAGAATCTCCTCTCAGTACCTTAGCCAGTA
This sequence comes from uncultured Ruminococcus sp., assembly GCA_947624295.1. GTDB lineage: Bacteria > Bacillota > Clostridia > Oscillospirales > Ruminococcaceae > Ruminococcus. Next base: position 46,325 of record CANQJV010000014.1, read on the forward strand.
CAATGCAACATACCCCTCAGCTTAATGATTAGGAGTAGTAAACAATGGCAGATAAAAGAAAAAACAATAGCACTTATCGACTCACTGAAATCAACTTGCCAGACTTATGGTATGGGAAATGATGGTAACGAGTATAAGATCATCACTCAGGTATTCCTATATAAGTATCTGAATGATAAGTTTGGCTATGAGATCAAGAAGTTCGATGAGCGTATTGCTAAGGCTGAAAAGTGGGAAATTGCCTATTCGAAAATGTCGAAAGATGAACGTGAGGACTTGTTTGACACGATGAATCTGGATATTCCTCGTCTGAATCCTGAACACCTTATCTCACACCTGTGGAATCAGCAGGCAAAGGGCGATTTTGACCTTATTTTCGACCAGACAATGATTGATATTGCCGACTTGAATATA
>CANQJV010000015.1 GCA_947624295.1 uncultured Ruminococcus sp.
GATTCTACGCCAATTTGGCAATGTTTAATGATACTTGGTGATAAATGGCGATAAAGTGGTTTAGGTTTATCATATAATCATGATTTTTACAATAGTTTTGATAAAATTAAATGTGCAAATTAACTTATTGAAAACAAATCGCCATTGGTGGCTCGCCGGTTGTATCATAAAATACTGAAAATGCAGATACATAAACAAATTTTTCGTAAAATTGTATAAAAGCAGTACATTTTAACTGAAATTCAGCAAGGAATTTTAGTGTAAAATAACGAAAAATACAAGCAGATATGCTGTCAAGCGGACTTTGTGCGGTGTTGCCTTAATCTAATACTGCTGTAAATAGGCATTTTCTCTAAATGTAGATGAGTTAAGAAATTTCAAGAATATACATAATAATAAAAATGTCCGGCAGATTGAATCGTTGAAACTTTTACATTAACTGTAAAAACTGTTGAAAAGCTTGAAAATATCGTCTTTTTTTGCAAGTCCGTCCGAAAAAGCAGTAGCACTTCCAGCAGAAAGCCCTAACTTAAAAGCGTAATCATAGTCATCATTACTAAGCTGACAGCCTGCAATAAATCCCGCAAGCATTGAGTCACCTGCTCCAACGGAATTTTTCAATTCACCGGTACAGGGGCGAAGTATATGACTTTCTCCGTCCGCATCAACAAAAACAGCCTCATCACCTGCTCTCGACACAAGAACACTGACTGCTCCCATTGCTTTAAGCTGTACGGCACATTCAAGAATATCAGTAGTTTTTTCAAGTTTCTTGCCAAATATATCCTCGATTTCAGCCTGATTCGGCTTGATAAGAAAAGGCTTGTATTTCAATGTATCTATAAGCAGATTTTTTTCAGCGTCAACAAAAGTACGCATGTTTTTATTGCTAATCCGCTTAAGAATACATTCATAGATATTATCAGGCAGGGATTTCGGGACACTTCCCGAAAGTACAAGCGTATCGCCGTCACTAAGCGTATCTATTTTACTGAAAAACTCATTTAACTTATTTTCAGAAATATCTGCACCTCGCCCGTTTATTTCAGTTTCCTCGCCTGACTTTATTTTAACATTGATTCTCGAAAAACCATTGTCAAGGCGAATGAAATCAGTCTGTATCCCTTGCGTTTTCAAGTAATTCTCTATTGCCTCGCCCGTGAATCCTGCTGTAAATCCAAGTGCCGTTGATTCAATACCGAGTTCAGCAAGTATAAGCGAAACGTTTATTCCTTTTCCGCCGAAATACAGTTCTTCTTTTTCAGTGCGGTTGACAACTCCGGCTGTTATTTTGTCAATATGTATAACATAATCAACTGACGGATTCAATGTAACTGTATAAATCATTATTATCATCTCCTGTAATTTGATTATACCACATTTCAAGTATTCTGTCAATTAAGGCAATACCGCACAAAGTCGCTTGACAGCATATATGCCTGTATTTTTCGTTATTTTGCACTAAAATTCTTTGCTGAACGTCAGCTAAAATGTACTATTTTATACAACTTGATGAAAAATTTGTTTATGTATCTGTATTTTCAGTTCTATGCGGTATTGCCTTAAATAAAATTGCTTGACAAATCATAAAAAAAGTGTTATAGTATTATATGAAGATACAATTGTATTTCTGTGACGGACGATTTTATAATATGAGGTGATTGATATGGAAAAAAATAATCAGCTTATTGTTATTGATTCAAAAATTTTACCTGATGTGTTTATGCGTGTTCTCGAAGTCAAAAAACTCATCGCCCGCAAAGGTGAAAAAAGTTTTGCTTCCGCCTGTAAACGTGTCGGTATTTCACGCAGTACTTACTATAAGTACAAAGACAGTGTTTTTTCATATGAAGAACTTTTCAACAGAAAGATTGTCAATCTGTATCTTCTGCTGAATGACAATCCCGGAGTACTTGCGAGTGTGCTTGTATTCCTGCATAATCTTCACGCAAATATAATGACCGTCAATCAAAGTGTGCCTATTGATAGTGTGGCAGCAGTTAATATTTCCCTGCGCCTTACTGATGATTCGTCATCAAACGAACTTATCTCACTTGACTCTATTTCAGAGCTTGACGGCGTGCTTGAAGTAAAAATTTTATCAGCAGAATAAAAAAAGGAGTTTATAATTATGGTTAAAATTGCAATTTTAGGTCACGGAGTTGTCGGTTCAGGTGTTGCCGAACTATTCTACAAAAACAAAAAAAGTATCGAAAAACACGCCGGCTGTGAACTTGATATAAAGTATATTCTTGATTTGCGTGACTTTCCTGACTTGCCTTACAGCGACAAATTCACAAAAAATTTCGATGATATTCTCAATGACAGCGAAATCACTGCTGTTGCGGAATGTATGGGCGGTGTTGAACCTGCTTTCACATTTGTAAAGGCTTGCCTTGAAAACGGAAAAAGTGTTTCCACTTCAAATAAAGAACTTGTTGCGAAAAAAGGTGATATACTTCTTGCAGCTGCAAAAGAACATAACTGCAATTTCTTTTTTGAGGCAAGTGTCGGCGGTGCAATCCCGATTATACGACCTCTGCACCGTTGTCTTGCCGCAAATGATATTGATAAAGTTGCTGGTATCTTGAACGGTACTACAAACTTCATACTTACGAAAATGTACAATGACAATATGTCATTTGACGATGCGCTTAAACTTGCTCAGGAACTCGGTTACGCTGAAAAAGACCCTACTGCTGATGTTGAGGGACACGATGCCTGCCGTAAAATCTGCATTATTTCCTCGCTTGTTTTCGGGAAACACGTCTACCCTGAAAACGTCTATACAAAGGGCATTTCCGAAATACAGCTATGTGACGTTGCCGATGCTGATATTCTCGGTCATTCCGTGAAACTTGTTGCATCTGTGAGACGGCTTGACGATAATCGCATTCTTCCTGCTGTAATGCCTATGCTTGTACCGCACGAAAATATAATGGCAGGTGTAAGCGATGTGTTCAATGCTGTTCTTGTTTACGGTGACGGCATTGACAAAGCTATGTTCTACGGGCGTGGAGCAGGTAAATTACCTACAGCAAGTGCAGTTTTAGGCGATGTCATCGAGGCTGTAAAACATAAAGTAACTGTATTTTCGCAGTCGTGGGAATCTTCATCGGACAGCAGTTTCATTGCTCCTGTTGAAGAATTTTCCGCAAAATGGTACTTCCGTGTTCCTGCTGATTGCCCTGAAATCGGTGAAGGTGCGTATACTGATGATAACGGCACGGCATTTATCACATCAGACGAACTTTCTTTTGAACAGGCGACTTCAAAAGCAAAGGAATTATCTGCATTAGCTTATTTCCCTGTTCTTGAATAATTTTCCTGAACAAATCCGTATAATTTTCAATAAAAACACTCAAAGGAAAACCATTTCATCAAAGATAGGTATTCCGATGAGTGTTATTTTATATATTTAAGGCAACACCGCACAAAACCTGCAATAAAGATGCGCAATCAGATTTTTCGCAAAATTTTATAAAAAGTAGTACATCTTAGCTGACATTCAGCAAAGAATTTTGTACAAAACAACGAGAAGTACAATCGAATTTGCCATAAGATTGGCTTTGTGCGGTATTAACTTAACTTATTTACTATGCTCCTCAAGCCATTTCATAGCAATATACGCATAAGCTGAACTGCCAAGGTAAAGCACTGAATCATCAAAACGTACTTTCGGGTGATGCTGTCCAAATTCATAGCCGTCAAGGGAACTGCCTGCCGTGAGGAACATACTTACAGTAGGGACAAGATGACTTACAAACGCAAAATCTTCACTGCCACCGCCTGCTTTTCCGCCCGAAATCACTGACAAATCAATTGCTTTATCATTGAACATTTCTTTCATATAGCGGAGAGTATCACTTGCGAGGTCTTTATCCGTCACCATACACGGGCAAAAGTCAAAAAATTCAACTTCAGCCTCACACCGCATTGCGGCAGCTATCCCCTTGCAAATCTGTTCCATACGTGTTTTTATAAGCTCACCGACTTTATTTTCGGGGTCAGTTGTGCGGATAGTCCCCCACATTTCGGCTGTATCGGGGATTACGTTGGAAGCCGTACCTGCCTGAAATTTCCCCGTTGTGAACACGCCGAACTGATTCCCCTCAAGTTCACGGCTGTTTATTTCCTGCAATGCGATGTGGATATGTGCGGCGGCTGTAATCGGGTCTATAGCCTCGTGAGGTGCTGAACCGTGTCCGCCCTTGCCTTTTATTGTTATGTGGTACTGTTCGCACGATGTGGACGATATACCGCCTTGAGCAACCATAAACGTTCCCGATGGCAGAGGCATACCTGCTGTTACGTGAATCATTACAGCGGAGTCAACTTTCGGATTCTCAAGAAGTCCCGACTTTATCATATCGGGCGACCCCTGAAAAATCTCCTCAGCAGGCTGAAACTCCAGTTTAACAGTTCCGCAGAGTTCATTCTCGTGTTTTTTCAGAATTTCCGCTGCACCAATCAGCATAGCGGTGTGCATATCGTGACCGCAGCCGTGCATTTTCCCCTGAATTTTACTGCAATAATCAACGCCGGACTGTTCCTGCATAGGGAGAGCGTCCATATCAGCACGGAGGAGAATTGTTTTCCCGGAAACATTGTTCCCAATAGTTGCGACAAGACCTGCTTTGCCGATTTCCTGCGGTTCTAAGCCGATTTTTTCAAGTTCGCTTTTCACATACGACTTTGTTTTATCGAGTTCAAAACCGACTTCGGGATATTGGTGAATATTCCTCCTTATCCCCTGAATTTTGGGCTGTATTGCTTTTGCCTCGTCAAGAATTTTTTCGATATTCATTTTAACTAACCTCATTTCGTAAAATTAAAAATAAAAATCAATTTTCAGATGATTTGTGAAAAAGGGACTGATTACCAGCCCCTTAATTATTTATTCAATTGTTACTTTTTTCATTACTTGCGGAGTAATCGGCTTGTCATTGAAATTAGTCTGAACACTTGCGATTTCGTCAACAACGTCCATACCCTCTACTACTTTACCGAAAGCAGCATATTGTCCGTCGAGATACGGAGCATCTTCGTGCATAATAAAGAACTGCGAGCCTGCAGAATCGGGATTTTGCGCACGAGCCATTGAAAGCACTCCTCTTGTGTGTTTCAGGTCATTTTTTACGCCGTTAGCGGAAAATTCCCCTTTGATATGCCAGCCGGGACCGCCCATGCCTGTACCTTCGGGACAACCGCCCTGAATCATAAAACCGCTGATTACCCTATGAAAAATAAGTCCGTCATAAAAACCGCTTTTCACGAGTTTCTCGAAGTTTTCGCAGGAAATAGGTGCTATTTCGGGGTAAAGTTCGAGCTTGATTTTCTTACCGTTTTCCATTTCAATTACAACCATTTTTATACTCCTTTTAGTTAATTATTTTAGTTAATTACTATAGTAAAATCAGAGGGAAGTGTTGGGACAGGGTTGCCGTCCTCGTCATATTGCCCGTGATTGAAACCGCCTATTGAATGCGGGTCTTTCAAATCCTGTTCATACTGTTCTATAGGCGACAAAGTTGTTTCTTCAGTTGCGGGTTCTGTAACAATTCCGCCGTTCTCATCAGTTACAGGTTCAGCGTTCTCATCAACTACAGCTTCAGTTGTCGTATCAGTTGAAACTGCACCTACTTCAGTGCCGGAAATATCCGTATCGCCTGTAGTTGCTGTTATCGTGTTACCGAAAACATCTGTTTCGAAAGTCACCGTTGTTGTTTCCGTGGAAACTTCCATATCAGTTTCAGCAGTCTGGAAAGTTGTAGTAACAGGTCTGCCGAAAATATCGAGTTCAGGCGGTTCAGTTACGGGTTTCCCCGTCTGTATGCTTATGTCAACTTGAGAAGATTCTGCTTTTTTAGGCTTTTTCAGACCGCTTGTATCAGGATTTCTGTCGCAGCACAACATAATAATCACAAGCATAACAATTAAACCGCAAGCTATTGCAATAAGCCTGATATTATCCATTTTCATTTCTCCTCTCAGTGTATAATTTACTTGTCTTTGTATGAAATATACACAAATTTTCGTGATATTTTCATATAATTTTACTTAAATAGTTTATTGCATTCATTAGGTGCTACTGATACTTCCCTTAAATCTAAACTTTTACTCATATTTTTATTATATCACTTCTCTTTACTTTTGTCAAGTATTATTGACAATTTCACTCACGGCAAAAGCATTTACTTTTTAGAGCAATACCGCACAAAGCCCGTATTATGACAAATTTAATTGCACTTTTGATTATTTTATACAAAAATTTTTGTTAAAAGACAGCTAATATGTACTATTTTTATGCAATTTTACGAAAAATTTGATTTCACATCTGTATTGTCTTAAGTTTTATTACACACCATTAAGATTAAGGAATTTTATAAAAATTTACTTGACAAAATAAGAAACATATAATATAATAAAATTGAGGTAAAAATACAATCAAAATATTGTATTTTTGTTGTCTGTACCATTATCAAGTTGGAATATAAAAGTCAGTTTTGCAGACAACTCACAAAAACATAAGACATACAAAACTATTGCGCTGATATGTATTTATTTGAATACTTTAATGAGAAACACTACCTCTATGCGCAGCATAAGCGGTGTAAGTATGTCACTTATAGATAGGAGATTTTATTATGGAAAATATTAAGATTACAAAACTTTTTGACCTTTCACATACTCTTGCTGATAATTATCTTAAAAATTTTACTTATCCTTGGGAAGCACTCAAAGGTATAAGCAACTTCATAATTGAACTTGGCAAAAGTCTCAATGCAGATGAGTATGATAATCCATGTGAAAATGTGTGGATACATAAGACAGCTAAAGTTTTTCCAAGTGCTTATATTGGTGCACCTTGCATAATAGGAGCAGGCACTGAAGTACGTCACTGTGCATTTATCAGAGGAAGTGCTTTAATAGGTAAAAATTGTGTTGTTGGAAATTCTGTTGAACTCAAAAACGTTATTATTTTTGATAATGTTCAGACTCCTCATTATAATTATGTCGGTGACAGTATTCTGGGGTATAAATCACATATGGGAGCAGGTTCAATAACTTCAAATGTAAAGTCTGATAAAACAAATGTTGTAATTAAATTAGGAAATGAACAGATTGAAACCGGTATAAAAAAAATAGGTGCAATGCTTGGCGATAATGTCGAGGTAGGCTGTAACAGTGTTCTGAATCCCGGGACAATAATTGGCAGGTTTTCAAATATTTATCCGACAAGCTGTGTGAGAGGCGTTGTCCCAGAATCAAGTATCTGGAAAACAGGCGGAATTATTGTTAAAAAAAATTAAGGCAACACCGCACAAAGTCCGCTTGACAGCATTTCCACTTGTGTTTTTCGTTATTTTGCACTAAAATTTCTTGCTAAACGTCAGCTAAGATGTACTGTTTTTATACAATTTGACGAAAAATTTGTTTATGTATCTGCATTTTCAATTCTATGCGGTATTGCCTTAAGAACAGCGAAAACTCGCTGATTTCCTCATTTCTACCAACTCAAACGGCGATTCTACACCAATTTGGCAACATTTAATGATACTTAGTGATAAAGTGGTTTAGTTTTATAATATATATTAAGAGAGTGCAATCAGTTATAACTGACACTCTTTAATTTATGGATTTATAAACTTTTTCACTGTATATTTATTTGTGCAATATATACAGTTTTTTTTTTTTTTTTTTTTTTAATATTTTATATATTTTGTGCAATGTGTACAAAACTTTTCAAATTTTTTCTATGCTGTAAGTACGATTTCTCAAATTTATGCCTTGACATTCCTTGAAAATTATGGTATACTAATATCCAGTTAAAGATACATTTTTCCTGAATCGATTTTTGAAATCCGAAACATCAGAAATTATTGCCCTTCAGGAAACAGAATTCAATATGTTCATTTTAATTAACAAGGAGCGTGCAGATAATGAAGCAGATTTTCAAAAGAATCATCGCCGGTACTTCGGCAGTTATATTGTCTTTGTCTGCGGTCGGAACTGATGCGTTTACAAATATGTTTGCAGGAATCGTGTCTGCGGAAGATACAAACAGAAAAGGTAAGTCAACAGGATTTACTAATCTTGAACAGGATACGAGTGGTGAATATTACAACACCGGCTACGGTCTGCATACAAATAAAACTGCTACAGCGTTAGCAGACGGCAGAACGTTCGATGTGAACCTTGAGTCGTGGTATGTCGGCGAAAATCCCGTGGACGTGGCAACAATTCTCGATGCCTCCGGTTCTATGGCGTGGACTGTTGATACACTTGACCCGATGAAAGTAAGCGAACAGCTTACAGATGAAGAAATAGAAACATTAAAAAGTAAATACGGAACAGATGATTTAACAGCAATTCAAAACGCAAACGGCGGTTATCTCCCTCAGGACGTTGTTGACCTCATCTTAGACCCCACTAAAACCGATAACACAAAGTTGGAATACGACGGCTATAAGTACTATGTCTATGAGGGACGCTCGACAGTTTCAGAGTTCGTTCCGCTCGGCTACTGGGACGGCGGTACTGACCCGAAAACTGACCCTGCTTTGATTGGTTACTACCCGTTCAGCGGCGATTTGAAGAATAAAGCACCAAATGCAGTGAATGACGAAAATGCAAAGGGTATTCTGATAAATCACCCTGAAAAAGACGGTACATATAACCCCGAAGAACAGGCAACATTTGTGCCGAAAGCAGTATTTGATACTGCTGTTGATTCAAAAGGTAAGGCACTAAACAGAGGTTTGAATATTGCAAAAACAGCTGCTTTAGGTGGAATTTTGATTGATAGTCCAAAAACAAATAAGTTCAAAATATCATTTGATTTAACTGTAGAAAATAGCAAAAACGGCTTTTACGAGGCAACTATTCTTTATTTTACTGACGGTGAAAATAATTTTAGACTGTATCGTGGCGGTGAGGAATCTGCGAGCAGATTAACGGCTACAATAAATGGCAAGACTATATTAAATACAAAAGAAGCTGTAAGTTCAAAAAAAAGAAACTGGAAATTTACTTTTGACTTTGATAAAAAACAATTGATAGTATATACAGATACAACAACAATAGAATGGCCAGATGGAACTACAGGAAAAAAAGAATATACTATTGATTTGTCTTCTAACCCTGTATTTAATATTGACAGTCTTGCAACTTACATTGGCGGAAATACTGAAAAGCCTACTAAAACAGTCAATGATATTTATATTAAAAATTTATCAATATCAGAATATCCAACAGAAGCAGTTGCATCGGCTGAATCAGTCGCCCTACCTGAAATCTTTGAACCTGAAACAGTTCCCACAACCGAAGAAGTCACAGAATCTGAAACACTTCCTGCAACCGAAGAAGTCACTGAGCCGGAAACAGTTCCCGAAACTGAAGAAATCACAGAGCCTGAAACAGAGCCAGAGACCGAGGGAGTCATTGAACTCGAAACAATTGCAGGACCTGAACCGCTTGTAATAGCTGCTGAAGAAGAAAAAGTAATTGCAAAGTATCCGCTTACTAAAGATTTAAGCAATACAACAACACCGGAAGAACCTGCCAAATTTGTATATCAGTTATACGAAAGTGCAGACAAAGCCGGAAAAGAAATTGAATCTTTACCGCTTGAACCTGTATTCAAAGAGAGTAAATATTTAGATGTAAAATCAACCTCTCAAAACGGCGCAGTAAGAATTGACGCAGTACCGGAAATCGATGATGACGGCTTTACAATTTCGATGAAATTAAGCAGAAATAGTAAAAGTCTTAAAAATAGAAAACAAAATATTTTCTATTTAGGTGATAGCAATAAAAACAACAGTTATTATCAATTTTTCAGATCTGCTGTAGCAGGAGGATATTTAGGGCTTGCTAATAGCGTTGTAAACGATTTGGCAACTAAACCACCCACACAAACAGATATGGTGTATTATCAGGGCGGTATGCAATCCGGTAAAGATGATGAAGATGTTTGGTACACAAATACTCTTGTATTTGAAACAAACCCTGAAAATACAGATCAATATATTGTTACACCTTATATAAACGGTAAAGCGGAATATCAAAAAGACAGTGTAAATAATTTTACGATAAATAAAATATCTGTAGACGAAAATCTCGTATTCCTGCTTGGCGCATTAAAGAAAAACGGTGATAACGATTCGAAACTATACCTCGATGACCTCTATGTATTTGACAAAGCACTGTCAGGTGACAAAGTAAGCTTGTATTTTGGTGACAATACAATTTCGTGCGATGCTGATGGCACAACTCATGCAGTTTCTTACATAAAAGACGATAAAGGCAATTTTGAGAAAAACGAAGACGGCACATTCAAAACCATTGAAATTGCGCAGATAAGCAACGGCGAAAAGCGTCTTGGTCAGAATAAGAATTTTGACCAGCGCAGAGGTTGGTACTATGTAAACTCAAATTCAAACTGGAAAGATATTGAGGGCTGTCTGGCAAGCGGTAAGGAGTATATCGGTATTTTTACCGATATAGGGATTGATGATTATCCTGATATGGTGAAAGATACCGCTACTGAACCTAACGGGTATAAGTATGAAGATAAAGGGGAGATATTAAAACAAATTGCAGCCGGAAATAATGAACACGCCGACTACAAACCACCTACAACCGAACGCAGTATTCGCTTTTATGTTGATAGTCAGAATCATTTGCGCTGTTTCGTATGGAGCGGAAACGATTCTAAAAAAGAAGATGACAAAAGAACATTCTGCTCGTTAGTTTACGAAAAGCAAGACAAGCAAAAAACCAAATACGAGGAGCTTAACAATGCTCTGAATACGTTCTATAGCAAGATTGCAGAAAAATCCGACCTTACAAACAGTGCAGTTGTCCGTTTCAGTACAGATAAATTATTAGATTCTGCTTACACTAAAGAAAACCACGAAAAACTCGATGAAAACCTGAAAAAACTCATCATGAAAGACTGGACTAACTGGTCAGATGTGTATCAAGCAGGAGAAACAGATAAAAATAATTATTTGCATGACTTGCTGATACCGGAAGAGGGCGAAGATGCTACAGATACCACGGAGTCATTGACACGAGGAGATGAAATACAAGAATACCCTTATGTAATGACCGGCGGTACGTACACATGGACGGGTCTGAAAGCGTTCTATGATAACATGGTAAAGAAGGACGGTTTGGAAAGCGGTGACAGAGTTTATGATGTGGCTAACAATGCCCGTGATAAGTATCTGATTATCTTCACGGACGGCCGTGACAATACGCAGGATTATGATGTTTCAGATGTTGTGTCCACGGAAGAGGGCAAAAAACTGGCAGGCTCTCCAAATTATAGTACCGGCAGTTTCTTTAGTAAAACAGATTATGTAAATAAGTATAATCCGTATAAAGACGTTGAACCTAAGCATAAGGTTGGTTTCAGTATTCAAAATTATGATAATAATTATGGTGGTACGGTTGATTCTGAGTATCAAGTACAGCAATTCAAAACAGAAGACCATGAAATTAAAACAGACGGCGACCTTGCGGAGGCATGGGCAGATAAGCTGAAAGATGAGGGCTATACTATCTACTGCGTAATGTTGGCTACAGGTTCAATTTCTGAAAATACAAATCCTGGTGAATATAATAAGGCATATAATTTCCTGAAATCTCTTGCAGGCGGTAAAGATGTTGATGAAGAGATTGCTGAAAAGCAAGCAGATATGGATAGCTGGAGTACTGGTACTAAGCCTGACGAATATGCTAAAGTCCAAAAAGAAATCGAAGCACTGAAAGACAATTATGTTATGGTTGTTGACCCGTCAAAAGGAGGTTCAAGCAGTCTTACAGCTGCATTTGAGGAGATACTTGAACAGATTCAGCAACCTCGTGAAGACTACATAGTACAGGACTATATTGACCCACGTTTTGACCTTGTTGACAAAGAAAAAGGCTTGCTGAAACTCGGTGCAGGCGGTGTGATTACAGACAGTACAGGTATAACTCTTGCAACTGTTGGTAACTTTATAGACAACCCCGACACTGCAGAAGGCTACCCCTATACACCGATAGCAAGCGAAATGGTAAACCGCACGATAGATACCAAAGAGACAAACTCTAAAAACGTAGGTAATTATAACAACGGCGACGGAATCGGCACGGGCTACATATATTATGACAATGTGAAAGATATGTATTACCTGCGCTGGGAAAATCAAGTTATCCCTATGACAGATAAATCGTTTGACACTGATACAAGTACCCCTATAAAATACCTCGATGTCTGGAGCGCAACAATCCGTCTGAAAGCTAAAGATGATTTCATCGGCGGTAACAATATCCTCACTAACGGTAACGAAGCAGGCGAAAATCTCGTTTACAGTGATGCGACTATTGATAATATGGAGAAAAATCCTGAATTATATGGATTGAAAGATGATAGTACATACCGTGAAAAACTTGAAGTACTGTCAGGCGCAAACCGAAAAATCAATGCTGTTGATGCGGGCGGTGTTTCACAAGCAATTTATGGCGACGGTATCGACATTCCGTCCTCAGGTTTCCCACGAACTACTGTTAATGTAAAATTATTACCTCTTAATGCAAAAAATCTGAACGATGTTATATACATGGGCGAACTTGTTTCCCCGACGATGATGTTGGTTGACCTCGAAAATGACTATATGACGGGCTCGTATTATCTGGAATATCTCGAAAGGTATGCATATAGACTTTATGGCTACGAGGCAGGCGACACGCCGCTGATTGAATTGCTTAATCGTTGGCTGAAAATCAATGAAGAAGATGAAACGGCAAAAACATTCACTATACCTTATATATATTTGCCTGACCCGGAATATGACAAAGACGGCAAACTTGTAACAGATGAAGATGATAAAGTCAAAGTTCAAAATAATACGGGCTGGGATTCAGATTTAAGAGCTGATGATAATAATTTTGATGACCTGAATTTGCGTGATGTGACCGGATTTATTACTTATACATGGAAACGTGATGATACAAACAAAGAACCACAACAGTTAAAAGACGGTTCAACTGATGAGTACGACATAACTAAAGAATATGTTGTAAAAAATACTAATCAAATCAAGTATAATTTGCAATTGACGTTTACTCCATTGAAAGAGGGAGATTTGACAGATTTCAAACTTGACAATAATTTCATTGAAGGTGAAAAATTCTTTAATATTGTTGGTGACGAATTTGAAACTGCTGAAGAATGGACTTTCACCAACCGTGCAGATTATCTGAAAGCAATGGTATATGAAAAGAAAAACTATACATTATATGCTAATTATGTTGAAGGAAAATTGACATCATTACCTACACCTGAAGTACATACAAACGAAAATGTATATAACTGGGATACTTCATACAAACCCGTCGCAGGCAATGTGCAGATTGAAAATGATTTGACTAAATATACCAATACACTAAATAATGTAGGTTTCGCTGATAAGAACGGAAATACAATCACCGATAAAACAGGCGCATTCATAGAAGGCAAGAGTGCAAAAGATGTATATTCGCTGGTAGCAAATACCACATACATCAAAGACGTTGTAAACGGTGCGCTTGCTCTGGAGCTTGTCGTAAAGGGGCAATATCTGAAACCCGGTTCTGAAATCAATCTTGATAACGGAACTAAAAAGACATTCCAATTGATAGCCCAACGTTACTACGATGACCCGCTTGACCCTCTGCCTTATGGTGGAAAAAGAATGGATGCTGATGTTGAACTTCTACGTTATTATCAGCTGACTTTTGAAGTAGATGCCGGTTCTATACCGAAAAATCCGCAGGATGACCAATTATATACAGTCTGGGCGAAATTGACAAAGGTTGAAATTGGAGATAGTAGATTAGGTGGTTTTAAGAGCATTAAAGAGTACGGCTATGCTGTTGAAGACGCTCTCCCAATAGGCACTTATACGATTACAGCTGCTGAAACTTCGAGTGCGGACAATTGCTGGAATAATGAACAGTTCAAAATTGCAGATAGCACTACAACGGGAGCAAATGCTTTATACTTCCAATACCTGAAAACCGACAATGCACCCGCAAGCTATACTTATAACAGATTCCCCGACAGCGTCTACAAAGTCAGCAAAACAGCACCTGAAAGCACCGGCGACAGCGAATATCTCATCAAAGACGGCGCAAAAGATAACTCCCCGAAAAATATCGCCGAAAGCAGCAGAAGTGCTCCGGGTGGTACATTAAATGAGCAAAATATTACATTCTATTTCGGAACTGTTGAAAGAGAAGAAGATCATAATGAGGGTGAAAAGGGCAAAACCGACCCGAAAAATAACTACACAAAAGACCGCCTCGGAATCATACTCCTCTCAGCCGACAGCAATTCCCTTGCAATCTCAAAAACGGTGACAAACGTTGAAAAAGATGACCCGAATTTGGAACATCCTTGGAAATTTACCATTACTTTCAAGCCCGATACTGCTGTTTTGGAAGGTTTTACAGAAACAAATGAAACAGGCTTTGATTTGAAGTGGTATAAACTTGATGATGACGGCAACTGGATAGATAATAGCAGCGGTCATGCTGAAAAAATCACATTTGACGAATCGGGTAGCGGTGTATATACTAAAACAATTGAGTTAAAACACAACGAAAAAGTTTTAATCAGTAATTTGCCGGAGGGTACATGGCAAGTCACCGAAACAGACGAAACTTCAGAAATTTTCTATTCCGCACATAACAATATGGACGATGTTGACGAATATCGTTTTTCAAATAAAACATCTGAAAATATTGTTATGAATCCTAATTCACATGTTGATTTTATCAACGAATTTCCGCACGCACTCCCGTCAGCAGGCGGAACAGGCGGAACAGATATAGATATCACGCTCTACTGTAGTATTATGCTTGTAGTAGCAGCCGCATTATATTTCACAAAACTTTTCAGCAAAAAATGCAAAATCAGTGATGAGCAGAAGAGTTGAGAAAGGAGAGAGTGAAATATCCGAAAAAATAAATTTTTCAAGGTCTTTTGTACAGCGGTGACAAGTGCGCTGATAACATTTGCAGTTGTCATCTTGCTGTTGACCTATGTATTTTCAGTGATGCGTATTTATGGCGACTCGATGAGCCCGACACTTTTTGACGGCGATATCGTGATTGCACGGAAAACATCATTATTGGAAAGAGGTGATATCTGTATATTTTCAAAAGACGGAAATTTCCTTTGTAAACGTGTTATAGGGCTTAGCGGTGACAAGATTTCAGTCGATGAAAACGGCGTTGTAAGCGTGAACGGTGAAAAACTCGATGAACCGTATCTGAATACTCTGAACGCAGGAAACAATACTGTTGAATATCCCGTGACAGTGCCCGAAAATAGCTATTTTGTAATGGGTGACAACCGGCGCACATCAATTGATTCACGGAGTACAGTTGTCGGCTGTATTGATTCACGTCAAATCAAAGGAAAATTGCTGATAAAAATTTTGCCTACTCCGTCAATTTTGGAGTGACAATAGATAAGAAAGGAATGATTTTTATGAAAAAACTCCTGAAAAGAGTTTTTGGAATAACTGCCTCTGCAATGCTTTTCACAACAACAGCTATGCCTGCATTTGCAGCTGGAGGACATTCGCACCATAGTGGCGATACAAAGCTTAAAGTTGACGGTGAGGACGGTTATAAAGTTACATTGAAAACAGACACGGAGAAATATAATGTTGCATCTCCGGCATTTGGTGCATATCAGATTTTTACAGGTACTGTTGACAAAAATGCTACTATTCCTGAAAGTCCCGGAAACAATCTTGAAAAAATTTCACTTGCTGATATAAGGTGGGGTAATGCATTCGGTGATGCAAGTGATACTGTAAAACCTGCTGAGGGCGGTAAATCAGGAAAAGAAATATGGCAAGATAATATTGTTAATTTTGTTATTGCCCTTGCTACAACTTCCGAAAAAGCAGACCCTGCATATAAAGCTGCTTTTGCAAATTTCCATGGTTTTGACGGAAAAGACGACGATGGTGTTGAAGATACTAAAAATCCGACTTTTGCAGGTGAAACTGAAAATACACTTGCTGACAGATTCTATGTTGATTTAGATGAAATTCCAGACGGCATTCAAGATGATGAAAGAAGAAACGATAATGTAAACTTTGAAATACTTGCAACAGAAGTAGCTGATGTAATAAGTGAGCATAATGACCGCATATGGTTACAGGCATTTACCGATATTCTCGGCGGATATGGCGAGGATTACAGCGGAGAGGGAGCGCATACAGGCTATGTAACGCAGTGCTATGATAGCGAGGCTAAATGGGACAAAGATGCAGGTACATATACAATGAAAGTCCCTGCAGGCTACTACATGATACTTGATACAAGTGAATTAGGCGGTGAAGCAGACGAGTCATATTCCGCACGTATGCTTTTTGTTGCTAACGATGTAACGCAAGAAATCAAACAGGACGTTCCGACGCTTGACAAGAAGATTCTGAGGGCTGACGGCGAACACAAGACAGATGCTGTAGGTGTTGGCGATGAAGTAAATTTCCAGCTTAAAGGTACACTCCCGAGCAACTACAACCAGTACACACTCGGCTATCAGTTTACATTTACCGATAAACTCAGCAAGGGTCTTACTCTGAAAGGTACGGAAGATGTAGACTTTGCTACTACTTACAAGGACACACCTTATAATTATGACACTGAAAAAGTTGCAGAAAACTTCAAGGTAAGCGTAAAAGGCGTATATAATGGTAAAGATTGGCAACCTGAAAAAGAAATAACACTTACTAAAGGTAGTTATGATACAACTACAGGTCATACTACACACATTACAGACAGTGCTTATACTGCACAAGTAACAGAAACAGACGGAATACAGACTTTGACGGTTAATTTCCCTTGCCTGAAAGAAATTGCAATTAAAGAGGACGGCGCAACCTACACACTTGGCGGAGATAGTACTAATAAATCCGAAATCCTCATTGATTATACAGCAGTCGTTGATTCAGATGCAATTGTAAGCCCTGCAACAGGTGGCGCAGATGACACTTCTATAAATCTGAACGGTAACAAAAATACCGCAAAACTTACATATTCCGACAACCCGCAGTCTTACAGCGATACTGACGACACAACAGAGCAAGAGGCAACAGTTTACACATTTGGTCTTGATATGGTGAAAGTTGATGCGACTAATTTCCTTAAAGATAAAGATACTGCTGCTCTTAGTGGTGCAAAATTCGTACTTATTCGCCCAACAGAAACAGAAAATGAATATCAAATTGCAAAATTTGTAGAAGTAAAAGCAATAGAAGAAGAAACAGAAAAAGAAACAGCTCCATTTAAGGGTGAAAAATATTATTCTATTGACAGTTGGGAGGAACTTGGAACATTAGACAAAGACGGCACAACAACTCCTGAAGATAAAACAGATGATACATTAGAAGACTTGTTGAATAGTTTTATTACTGAAGAAACCGGAGCAAACTATGAATTAGAAACATATTCAGAAGATGGTGTAAAGGGACATTTGAACATTTCAGGTCTTGACAGCGATATAACATATACAATTGCTGAAACAAAAACACCTGATGACACGAAATATGCGAAAATAGAACCATTTACCGTTACACTTACAGCAAATCAAGATGAAACTACTTCAGAATATGATGGCACACTTAAAAGCGCAGAATCTGATAAGGAAGTATTAGCTGGTGCTTCATTCAGTTTTGACAATCCTGTAGAAATTACAGATAACTTTGAAAGTGGTGCTGAATCTGACGGCAGTGCAAATATGATTGTTGCAAATTTCAAATATATCGACCTCCCGTCAACAGGCGGAGTTGGTACATACTGGTTCTACATACTCGGCTCAGGCGGTCTTGTAATATCGTTCATTCTGTTCAGAATGTCCAGAAAAAAGACAGCGTAATAAATTTTAACCATTTGTTGCGATGAGGGGAAACCCTCACCGCAGCAGCAAGGAGAGACTCATATGAAACAGCGTATTTTGTCATTTTTAGCGTTTGTAATGCTGGTTGTGGGTCTGTCCCTGCTGCTGTATCCGTCAGTCAGCAACTATATAAATTCTCAACGGCAAAGACGGGCAATTTTCAACTATATAGCATCAGCGGAAAGTATTCCGGAAGAAGATTATTCGGCTTACCTCGAAAAAGCGTCTGCTTTCAATAAAAAATTGATTACAGGTCAATATTTGCTGATGAACCTTCCCCCTGATTTACTGGAAGAATATTATTCAGTCCTTGATATTACAGGGAACGGCATAATCGGCTATATCAGCGTACCTGTAGCGGATATTATGTTACCGCTTTATCACGGCACAAGTGAGGCAGTTTTGCAGGACGGCGCAGGTCACATAGAAGGGTCATCTTTTCCGATTGACGGGGAAACTGTTCATGCGGTAGTTTCAGGTCATCGTGGTTTGCCGTCAGCGTTATTGTTCACGGATTTGGACAAAGTGAATGTTGGCGATACATTTATTTTCTACGTCCTGAACGAATCATATGTTTACAAAGTGAACAGCATTGAAACGGTTGAACCGACAGATGTGCAGTCATTGCGCCTGTTTGAGGGGAAAAATTACTGTACACTGGTTACTTGCACGCCCTACGGAATAAACACACATCGACTTCTGATTCACGGAGAATTGCTGAAAGAAGAAGAGGCTGAAAAAGAACTTGTTATTCAATCGGGAGCAAAGCCTGTTGATACAAAAATAATTTTAATCATTTGTGAAATACCGGTGATATTGCTTGCTGTAGTAATTTCCGCACGCCGTTCACAAAAAAAGAGGTGATATATTTTGTCAATCAAGCGTTTATGTAAATATTTTACAATAATTATTTCAGTAGTATGTCTGATGTGTTTCAGTATCGTCGGTCATGCGGAAACTGAAAACTATTCAATAAGAATACAGTTTACTGTCGAATCAAAACCGGCTTCAGGCTCATCGTTCAAAATATATTATGCTATGAATACAAGCGGTGAATTGTCTGGAGGTTTTGCAAATCTCAATGTTGAAACGGGTGACCTTTCCGACAGCAAAAATGTCAATCGCCTTGCATCTACGCTTGCCGCATACACCATGACAGGCGTTGCAAAGCCTGTTTCTGTTGCAAAAACTGACGGTTTAGGTTGTGCGACTTTCGCAGGGCTTTCCGACGGAATTTACCTTGTTACAGGGACTTCCGTGATTATAGATAACGTTGTGTACACGCCAAAGCCGACATTGATTGATTTCAAAAACGCTACGGGCTCCACGGTCACGGCAGGCATAAAATACGCAATTACTGCCGATGCATCTGATGTGAATACTCCTATTTCACGTACTGTCAAGAAAATATGGGACGACGGCAACAGCAGTTCACGCCCTGAATCCGTAACAGTTCAGCTATATCAAAACGAAACTTTATATGATGAGGAAATTCTTTCTGCTGAAAACAATTGGGAGTACACGTGGGATAGCCTTAATCCACGCTATGACTGGAATGTTGTGGAAACATCAGTTCCTGACGGCTATACAGTTTCCCTGACTCTCGATGACAAAATATTTACTGTTGAAAATAAAGGACAATCTATCGGTACATTTGTGACGAACACAGGCACATCAACTCCCACAACTGCTTATGTTTCGGGAGCTGATACGAGTACTGCCACTGTAGATACGGCGGTTACGGGTACGGAAACTACAGATACAGCAATTACGGGAAATGGCACATCTTCGTCAACTGTTTTAACAAATGCGACAAATCCAAAAAATTCCTCACCAAAATCAAATGTTACAACTTACAGAAATCCATACATTCCGACACCTACAAACAATAATACAAATCAGTCGAAATTACCGCAAACAGGGCAATTATGGTATCCTGTACCGATTCTTTTTGTACTGGGATTGATTTTGTTTTTCATCGGAATTGCTTTCGGAGATGAAAATGAAAAAGGGTAAAAGAATAGCGTTCATATTGTCGGGAATAGTGCTTATGGTTTCGGCAGCAGGGCTTGCCTCGCATAATCTCCATGAGGACACGCTTGCTTCTGAATCGGCATCGTCTGTTCTGGAGAGGTTCAGCGATGAGCGTGAAAAACAGATAGAATCCACTGAAAAACCGTCACTTCCTACGGGGATTACAGGCGAAATTGTTGAAGAAACAACGATTTCGCCCGATATGCCTATGCCGACAATCTTAATAGACGGTGTGCCATATATTGGTACATTGACCATTCCTGCACTTGGAATTGAACTTCCTGTTGCGGAAAACTGGGATTATGCACAGATGAAAATCTCACCTTGTCGGTATGAAGGTTCAGTTTACAAAAATAATCTGGTTATTTGCGCCCACAATTACAGTACTCACTTCAGAAATATAAAAGATTTACAAAATGGCGATGATGTGATTTTCGTTGATGCAGTTGGAAATGAGTTTAATTATCATGTTGAACTTGTTGAAACTCTCTCGCCTACTGCAATCAGTGAAATGATTTCATCAAAATACGATTTAAGCCTGTTTACCTGCAATTACGCCGGAAATGCTCGTGTGACAGTACGGTGCAATCAGGTGAAGGAATAAATTCAAGGTGGTGCAATATGGTTATTTTGCATCAGCATAGTGCAGAAACATATCAGAAAATGATGCCTTTGTTTGCGAAAAATGACTGTGTTTGTGCTGTTCATCTCACACGAACACCTTACGAACACCACAAAAATGCGATTTACAGACAATCATACTACAAAAAGTGCTGTCCAATTTAACTGATAGGACAGCACTTTATCTATTTTATACTAATTTCGTTCTAAAAAATGTGCAGGATATTCGCAAAGATTATCAGGTTTTAGAATGAAATTAGTATTATACTATTTTATTAAAAGGAGTGGACATTTAGGGCAATATCGCATAGAACTGAAAATACAGATACATAAACAAATTTTTCGTAAGATTGTATAAAAATAGTACATTTTAGCTGACGTTCAACAAGAAATTTTAGTGTAAAATAACGAAAAATACAAGCGAACTTTGTGCGGTGTCACGGAAATCAATTTTGTTGATAAAATCATTTAACTAATATAATTTTATATGGTCTATGTTAGAATTAGAATCATTTTCAGGTGATTTTGAATGAAATTACTCTTCAAAATGCTATAAAACACTGTTACAAATCAGATTTTTTGAAAATTGATTTCCGTGAATTTTCATATAATGTTATTGACTTTATCAGCATAATGTGATATAATATTATTATAGTAAACAACATAAACAATTCTATATTAACAAGTTGAAACAAAATTAGTATACTATTTATTTTGTTGCTCCTGCATTATATCTTTTCATTTAATTTTAGCAAAATAGCTGAATCATTTGTGTATTTCATTCCATTCACAGATAACATCTATATGAATAATAAAATTATTTGCAAAAGTGTTTAAATGTGATATAATACACTCATAAATAAGTGAGCTTATGAGTAATTATAAACTATGGCAACATCATTTACTTTTACACGAAAACATGGTAAATATAGTACAAAGATTAACGGAAAAACTTTCGAATCTCGCAGATTTGAGAAGAAAATCAACTGTTGATAATGTTTTTGTAATTTGCTATGAATAAAAATTTGAAAGTACGGTGTTTTATATGTCTATCAGTTCACTTTATGATATTGCTAAACAATATGCAGATAAAATTATGCTCGAACAGCCGAGTTTCTTTTCCGGAAGCGGCGGTTCTCTTACTCTTATCACCTGCGAAAATGATGAGATTATTTTCGGCATAACAAGCATAAGAGTTACAGACGGCAGAATTATAACAATCCCGTCTGAATATAATGCTATTGCCTCTATGGTTGTCGAAAACAAGGGCAGAGCATTTGAAATGGTAACAATTTCATTCTACGACTACAGCGTGACACTCCCCACGCCTTACTGCCTTAATCTTCTCCTGCGTGCAAATGATGCAAATAACAGCTGTCGTATTGCCACTTCAACAGAGGAAAGCATTTCGGCATTACAACTCAAAAAGCAGTTTATTGCTGAACAGTCCGACACTGATAATAACGATATACCTTCGGAATTTATGGACGGTTTTGATTTTGGTTCGGGTAATCCGTTCGATGATACAAGTTTTGATGAAGAACCTGTTGCTGAAACTCAAACAGAAGAAGAAACTGGTGCTTTCGAGTACACTGACCCCGTCCCCGATACGAATTACCAACAGCCTTATATGAATCAGCCCTATGGACAGCCACAGCAATTCCCAAACTCGCCTTATCAGAATCCCAACTCTGCACCTGCTGCAAATCAGCCTTACGGTTATCCGCAACAACAGCCTTACGGTTACCCACAACAACAACCTTATGGTTATCCACAGCAACCTTATGTCTATCCACAACAACCTTATGGATACTCACAACAACCCTACGGTTATCCGCAACAGCAACCTTACGGCTACCCGCAGCAACAGCCCTACGGTTATCCGCAACAACAGCCTTATGGTTATCCTCAGCAACAGCCGACTCAAAGCGTTTATGTTGACAATGCTAACCCCTATAACGTCAATCCACAAGGTTCTGTACAAAATTCAATTCCGGTACAGGATACAAGCGCACCAAATTACGAAACAGAACAGAATATGATGCAGAAAAAACTTGCTGACCTTATCGGCAACACTTCAAATCCTGCTGATAATACGGATAATCCTGCTCCCGAACACGAAATCTCAAAAGAGGAAATGCTCCGCAGAATGAATCAGGAAAAGAAATCAGCTAAAGGTGGTTTCTTTGGCAGGAAATCTTAAATCAGTAAACAATTAAGGAGATTTATAATGAAAAAAATTTTTAACTTTACTCTTGCTTTAACACTTGCGGTTTCTCTTGTGGGCTGCGGAAACAGTTCAAATGAAAGCGGTTCTGAAATCGAAAATACACCGTCTTCTGTTGAGTCAGAATCGGAATCAGAAAACAGTTCAGCAGGAGAATCAGAAGAAGAACAAGAGGAAACAACTTCTGCTGAATCACCATTCCTGCTTATTGACGGACTATATATGCCTCTCCCTAAGGGTTTTACCCGTGAGGAAGATGATAAAATGCTTGACGCTTTTTATTACTATGTTCATAGTGGTTTATCTTCTGCAAATGATAAGATATACTATAATTTTTATGATGATATTTCTTATGGTACATGGGATAGCGATCTTGAAAATTTCACCTGCAAAGATGTTGTTGATATGGGGATAATGAGTACAGATCAGGAAGGGCTTATAAGAGTTGTTTTTGATAATTTCCTTGAAAAAACTGTTGAAACAGAAGAAGATGTTGAAGTCAACGGTTATCCGTTTATCAAGCAGACAGGTACAATCAAAGCTGCTTATGATGACGAATCTACTTTTGCTTCCAAAGACCCTGCTGACCAGGTTACAGTATACTACATAACATATTATGGTGCAATGAATCTTAAGGAAGCGAATGACCGTAATATTCCTATGATGTGGTACTGCTTTTCAGAGGCAAAAGACGAATCAACAAAAACAGAAATGGCAGATATTATGACAGAATGTATGGCTGGAGTGAAATTCAGCGAAGAGGAAGAAATCAGCTAAAGGCGGTTTCTTTGGCAGAAAATCTTAAATCAATAAATATTAAAAAAATTTTAATGAGAAAAATTTATAACTTTGCTATTGCAAAACTATTGAAACAGAAGAATAGGAATGATATAAAATGAAAAATGATAAAAAATATGATTTTATATGTAACTTTTTACCCTGTTTAAGTTCAATTTTTATTGCAATAAATTCGGCTTATGTGATAAATTACAAGCCGAAAGTAGGTTCTTATCATATATTTCTATGTGCAGCTTTTGGAATATTACTTGTTTTGTTTTCAGTATGGGCGATTATAAATTGCATAATAATTTTGAGAAAAAAAGAAAAAATTTTATTATAGTATTATTGATATTGACAATTTTGTTGTTCATACTGGGAGCAAAAAGTACTTTACCTTATTGCAGGGACTTTTTTTAAGGCAGAAAAACAATTACTATGCAAATTAACTCTTTGAGAAATCATCTTTATATCATTTTATTAAAAAATCAATGAAATATTTGTCAGATTTAGTTATAATATTATTTTTTTATTTTCCTATTGATTTTTTCTGAAATGTGTGGTATAATTAAAATGTTGGAGACGTATCGAAGTGGTCATAACGAGCCTGACTCGAAATCAGGTTGCCCCTCAAAAGGCACGTGGGTTCAAATCCCACCGTCTCCGCCAACCAAAGCCCGTAGATTCCGTGTCTATGGGTTTTCTTGATTTTCAGGCAAATTTAGTGGAAATAATAATTTATAAGGTAATTTATTTATTTTCACTGAACTCTATTGCAAATTTGTAAAAAATGTGTTATAATAGCTGAAAAGGAAGTGATTTTATGAAAATTTCAACAAAAGGAAGATATGCATTAAGAATGATTGCTGAACTCGCATTAAATCAGGAAAATGCTTTTGTATCGCTGAAAGATATTGCTGAACATCAGAATATATCAAAAAAATATCTTGAACAAATTGTCCCTATGCTTAACAAAAGCGGTATTCTCCGCACAAATCGTGGCAATAAAGGCGGATATATGCTTGCAAGACCTGCCGGTGAAATCACTGTAGGCGATATTTTAAGGGCTACTGAAGGTTCTCTCGCACCTGTTGCCTGCCTTGAATTTGAACCAAATACCTGCAAAAGAGCAAACGAATGTTCTACGCTGTTTGTGTGGGAAGGTCTTTACAAGGCAGTTACTGATTACCTTGACAGTATCACTGTTCAGGATATTATCGACAGGAAACTTAATCTTGACAATTCTGACTGAAATAGACTTACTCAGAATCAGTTTGTGACAAATGGCAAAATATTTTATCAAATGTTATGTATCATTTTCCGGGAAATCGAATATGTTATCCATGTTTAACATCTGATTACGCCTGTTTTTCACCGTGTTAGTACAGATTAACAAAAAAATTCAAATTATTTCGTCTTTTCGTGCCTCTAAATTCACTTATATATAGAAAGACTTGCACGAAAGGAGTTTTTGACAATGATTAGCGTTCCAAAAATATGCAAAGGTGGTGACACTACAATTCTTAACATTTTTACTCAAAACGATACTTCACATGACGAAAGCACTATCAACAGACTTATTGAAACGTGTCCGTATTCAAAAGAAAGTCTTGGTACGCTTTACAATATGTTCAAAAATGATGTTTTCGCCGTTGCGTACAGTATCACATCGGACTACCAACTTGCTGAGGATTGTGTCGCTGAAACTTTTATAAGGCTTACGCAAGTTAAAAATTTCAATTCCGCTAAAGGGGACGGGAAAGGTTACATATACAAAACAGCAAGAAATGTCGCCCTTGAAATCAAAAGAAGTCACCATAAAGATATTGACAATGTGTATGTAGCAAATTACGGTGAATCGGACAATACGGTTGAAAACAGTATATGGCTGAACGCACTCCTTGCGAATCTCAACGATAAGCAAAGGCAGATTGTTGTTATGAAATGCTGTAATGAACTTACTTTCAAGGAAATCGCTGAAATTATGAAATGTCCCGTATCTACGGTGAAATCAAGGTACAAAAAAGCAATATCCATATTACAGAAAAAGGCAGGTGTTGACGGTGAAAAATAAAAATAACAATATTGAGATTGAAAAACTCCTGAAAGAAAAAATGAACGAACTTTCTGAATCTGTTGACTGCTTTGACAGAATTTCCACAAAAGTTTTCCCCGAAAAAAGCAATAATTTTTCCGAAAATGACTGTTCCGTGAGTGACCTCGAAAACGTCACCGGCAAGGCGAAAAAAATCAGCATTGTGAAATGGTCTGCAATTGCTGTTGCTGTTGTTGCCTGCGTAACTGCAATCCCGCAAACTAATATTATCAGTGATATAGCGCAAAATATAGGTTCGAACTGTACGCTGAAAAATTACAGGGATATTATTGCTGAAATCGATTCTGAAACTCAAAACGGCGATTATAATATTGCAGACTATCCGCTTGACTACTATATAGAAAACGACGTGCTTGTTACACCGCTTTTCGTGTGTCCGTTTGAGGATTGCGGGAAAGAAAATGCAAATGTAAGGCTGTACATAAGGCAAATCAACGGAATAAATACTAATCAGGTCTATGCGGTTGAATATGAGGGCGATTTTGCGGAGGAAAATATAATAGCTGCTGCACAATCGGAATACAGATTTTCAGACGAAGACGTTGAAACTGCAAAAGATTTAACTTCAGACGGCTTCGAAAATATAAATTATTCAACTACTGTCGGCTTGAATTTCGATACTGATTCAGACGGGATTTTTGTTGACGAAAATGATGTACCTGTATCGCTTGCATCATTCAAAACATTCACGATTATGAAATGCGACAACGGTATAATTCCCGTTGAAAGCACAATTATTTACGGTCACGAAACAAAGTCAGATGATTCGTATTTCTACGATATCGCCAATATTTCGGGCTATGAGAATATACAGATTACCGAACGGGAAAATGCATGGGGAGTATCAGTATATTTCAATAATACCACGGCAATGCCTGAAGAAAATCAATCCATATTTTCGCAGGAACTTTTATTTGACAGCGATTTATCATATGAAACTGAATGCTTATGTGTTGCCTGCCCTGACGATTCCCATAACAACGAATTTTCCACGACAGCAAGCATTTATGCGGAGGATTCAAAAAAGCAGCTATGTGAAATTGATGTACCGTATGATTTGGACTACCGTTCAATGACTGTTTTCTATATTCCACAATCAGCTGTTGAAAATACTGACTCTGTTGCTATACATTTATCGGACAGACCGTTATATGATTACACTGCTAACGAAATATTCACTGAAATCGAATATGAGGGCAATTATGCTGAACTTGCCGAATATGGTGAATATACAACAAACAAAGCCGCTCAATAATTAAGAGCGGCTTTTTTAACTTATCTTAAATTATTTAATCAAGCAATCTGCCTGTTGTTTCCTGCATACGTTTTATTTTCTTTGAAGTCGTCTTTGCAAATTCATCGTCACGTATTCTCATACGGCGTATAGCCTTTGCAGTCGATACAGTCTTGTTTACTTCAGCAACGTGCGCCCTGAAAAGTTCCTCTATTTTCTCTATACCGTTTTCATTTAGATACTCCTGATTAGGGTAAATTTCAGCCGTAATCATACCTTCTTCTGCATAGATAAGGATTTCCGCAAGCCAGTCAAGACCTGAAAATTTATTCTCAAGTTCTTCCGGTGAAACGTTTTCGCCGTTACTGAGGATAATGAGATTCTTTTTTCTGCCGGTAATATACAGATGATTCGTATTGTCAACAAATCCAAGGTCACCAGTTCTGAGCCAGCCGTCCTCTGTCAATGCCTCTGCTGTTGCTTCGGGATTTTTGTAATACCCTGCCATTACAGACGGACTTTTCGCCCATATTTCGCCGTCAACTACCTTGACTTGACAACCGTTGACGATAGTTCCTATACTTTCTGAATTTGTATCGCTGAGATTACCTGTTGAAATTCTCGGCGAACATTCAGTCATACCGTAGCCTTGTGCAATCGGTATCCCGAAACCTCTGTAAACTTCGGCAAGTTTCGGATTAAGATAAGCACCTCCGCTGTATATTCCACGGAGATTTCCACCAAAAACAGCTTTTGCAACTTCGTTTATATCAAGTGACGGGTCTGCCTCAACAGCGGATTTTATTTTCTTGTAAATTGTTTCAGCAATCATCGGTACAAGAAGTATAATTGTCGGCTTGAAAAACTTCAGATTTTGTGCAATATGCATCATTGAATCATTTACACAAACTGTTGTTCCGTACCTCAATGAGAGCAGAATATCGCAAGTAAAGCAATATACGTGATGAATCGGCAAAACTGAAAGAAGTACGTCGTCGGGGGTACTCTCGTTATCCTGACACATTGTGTTGTCAATGAGATTGCTATGACGGAGCATAACGCCCTTACTCAAGCCTGTTGTGCCTGACGTGAAAAGTATAGCAGCTAAACTGTCGGGGTCAAGCGGCTGCCATTCCATAGGCTTGTAACTTGCAATTATGCTGTCAATACTTGTTTCGCCGTCAACTTCCTGCAATGAAACAAATGTTTTGACTTGCGGACAACCCTCTTTTACAGCATCAAGCATAGGTTGGAATTTCTTGTCAAAAAACAGGATTTCCGCATCAGAACGCCTTAAATGGTCACACAAATCAGCTTCTTTCATTTGTGCGTCAAGCGGTACAATTACATTGCCACTGCACGAAACTCCAAAATATGCCGTAAGATAGGCACTTGACGTTGCTCCGATGAGAGCGCAGTGGATTTTGTTGCCGTTTGCCTTTTCAGTAACAAAACTGCCGATTTTTTTAGCTCTCTCGCAAATCTGACTGAAAGAAGTTTCGATTACATTTTTACCTTTTTTCTCTTTCAGGAATGCTTTATCGCCGTAAAGTACAGCTGATTCTGCAACCAAATCCTGTAAAGTCTTTACATTTTCTTTAATCATATCATTTACCTTAATCCTTAAGTTTCTCGATGTAAGCGATAGCCTCGCCTACTGTTGTAAGCGTAAGAACGTCATCTTCCTCAACGGCAATTTCAAAAGTTTCCTCAACTTCGCCGAGAAAACTCATAAAATCATAGGAGTTAAACTTCAAATCCTCGATAAAACGTGAATTTTCTGTTATTTCGTCCTCCTCAACGTCAACGTAATTCATAATAATTTCCTTCATCTGCTCCAACATAACAATATCCTCCATAAATTTATTTTATTTGATTTAATCAAATCATATCAAGAATTTCGCCGATAGTCCTGTTGCTGTTTTCGATTCCTCTGAAAAGTACCCGGCAAAGGTAATAATAGAAGTACTCCATTTCGTAATCAGTAACAGCAGCTTTCTGATACTCGAAATTGAAGTTAAGACCGTTATCTTCAACACGGTGCATAACTGTAAGATACAGAGGCTGAGCGGCTACACCGTTCGTATACCAGAAACTTTTATACGGAATATCGGGTATTTTTTCAGCGTCCTGTTGTTTCATAGACATAGGCTGATAAGTCACACTCAAGCTCTCGTAAGTCTTGCCCATAGTATTCCAGTATTTCGATGACATAATCATTTGTGCGACAGAATCAAAATTAGCGTGGCGGAAAATAGCGTTTTGTTTTTCCTGATACATTCTCAGACCATCGATAAAAGTCATATCAGGTGACATAATTGTACGAATCGGGAAAAAGTGTATTCTTGTACCGCCCGAACGCTTTTCGAGGAGCGTTCCACGCCTTGCAACGCACGTTTTAAGTGATACGTCCTGTTCATTGTCGTTGAATTTAGAGAGGACTGTCCTCAAGCCCATAAGCAACAGGCATACAAAAGGTACGTGATTTTCCTCGCAGAATTTCAGCAGACGTTCAGACGGCTCTTTTTCGAGTTTGAAAAC
Source organism: uncultured Ruminococcus sp. (assembly GCA_947624295.1). GTDB lineage: Bacteria > Bacillota > Clostridia > Oscillospirales > Ruminococcaceae > Ruminococcus. The sequence goes on from CANQJV010000015.1 coordinate 29,504, forward strand.
TGAAATAGATGCCTCTGTATTTGTGGAAGTCGTACAAGCTGCACGGAGATTCGGGTTATTTTCGGCACGTCTTTGCGTGATAAGTCTGCCCATACCGTTGAAATCCGTGAACATAGGTTCGCTTTCCTCGACTATATCCCTCCAGAATTTCTCATCTTTCTTGTACGCAGGGGAATTTGCCTCATAAGCAAGGTCTTTTTTCAAGCATTTTATATATGACTGCATCGGCTTAGGGTAATCATTACCGTAACGCTTATTGCAGTAGATTTGCAGTACATCGGAGTAGAAAGTGATGATTGAACTTGAATCCATAGTCATATGGTCTACTTTGCTGTAGATTCCGTTGAAACCGTTCGGCAACTTAATCATTTTGATGAGGTGCATAGGCGAATTGAATCTCTCAAACGGTACAGCAGTCCATCTTCTCATTTCGTCGTGGGCATCATCTTCATTCCAGTTAGAAAAATCAACCAATTCAATATCTCTGTCATCGAACGGCACAAGATACTGGTAAACATCGTCATTTTCGTCTTTTATAAATCTCAGGCGCATTGACTCGAATCTGTTGATTGACTCTTTTATGGATTCTTTCAGCAAATCAAAGTCAGTTTCCTGCTGAATATACAAGCCTGTACCTATATTCAGGAGTTGATGGAACGGGCATGACATTCTCGAAAAATTGTGTATTCTTTGTGCGGCTGTAAGCGGATATGCCTCAACTTTTACGCCGTTTACAATAAATTCTTTCATAATTAAGACTCCTTTAATTTTTAGGGATATACTTTTCTATGAATTTTTCTTCTGTACTCTCGTAAAGTGCATTATCTTCATATGCACTTGCACCGTGACCGGCATTTTGCACAATAAGAATCTCTTTAGGGGCACGGCAAGCGGAATAATTTTCATAGACCATTCTTGTCGGTACGAAATTATCATCTCCGCCGTGAATGAAAAGAACAGGGCATTTATTCGACTCCATAGCAGTGAGAGTTGAGTAATCATTGAAACCGTATCCCGCTTTTTTCCTGCACATAGCTGAATTTATGTTCATTATAGGAAATTCGGGGAGATGATAGTCACGCTTGAGGATATGCGCAAAAACGTCATGCGGTGAAGTAAAAGCGCAGTCGCTTATCATGCACTTCACATTGTCAGGGAAATCAGGCAGACCTGATGCCATAAGGATAGTTGTTGCGCCCATAGACGTACCGTGCAGGAGAATTTCAACATCATCGCCGAAACGTTCCATAGTGTAGTCAATCCACGAAATACAGTCATATCTGTCAAGTATACCGAATCCCACATAATCGCCTTCGCTGTCACCGTGCGCTCTATGGTCAGGCATAATCACGTCAAATCCCTGATTATGGAAGAAATAGGCGTGTGAAGCGGAATCAATCCCCTTGCTTGTGTAGCCGTGTTCGATTATTGCAACTCTGCCCGTTGAATTTTCAGCAGGAAGATACCACGCATGGAGCTTTATTCCGTCATTTGCGGTGATATATATTTCCTCAAGCTCTTGCGAATGCACCCATTCACTGCGAGGAGCAATAATTTTCTTGTATTCCTCCCATTTCGCCATATCAGCCATTTCGTTGAGGTCAACCTGTACACCGTCCTGACGTGGTATAGTCATATTGAACAGTTTGTTTGCGGCATATAGCGACACACCGCCTGCAACAGCAGCAGTTCCGGCAATTGCGCCGATAATATTGAATTTCATTGACAAAAACACTCTCTTTCTGAAATATGACCTGCGGTCAATTTCTTTGTTTTTTATATTCTAACACGTTTTTGACCGCCGGTCAAGTATTTTTTGAAAAAAATATTGATTTTTCTGAAAATTTGTGATATAATTAAAAAAATGCAACTGAAAAGAGAGATTATTATGAAAAATGATAAAAAAGAACTGATTCTTGAAACCGCTCAGGAACTTATGTGTCAGATGCCCGGAAAAGATATTTCCGTAAATCTTATTGCTCAAAAAGCCGGTATTGCTAAGGGAAGTATATACTATTACTTCGAAAGCAAAGAACAAATTCTTGACGCTGTCGTGGAAAAATGCTACAAAAACGCTATTCACGAATTTTTCAGGGAACTCGACTCCGAAAAATCAGCGTTACAGAAAATAAATCTCCTGTTTAACTCAATCATCAAGAGCGAGTTCAGCAATAAGAAAAAAAATTTAATCATAAGTCTGCACTTGAGTGACGATTTGCTCCTGCATAACAAAATGAAAATGATTGCTGTACAGGAAATTTCCCCTGTTCTGACTGCCCTGCTCCGTCAAGGGTGCGCTGAGGGAAGCATACAGACTGATTACCCGAAAGAAAGTGCTGAAATGATTGTTGCTGTACTGACGTTCTTTATTGACGATACGTCTTTCCCGTCAACAAGCGTTTCTATGGAATACAAACTGAAATTTTTCTCGTACTGCCTTGAACTCTGCCTAAAAGCCTCCCCCGGAAGTTTCGATTTCCTGCATAAGCAGATTGATAAAAATTAAGCCGTTATTATTGATAAAATTCTGTCAAACTGCATATTTACAAATATCTGTTACGGGTGTAAAATATAATTATTGTAACTAATATACTAAACTCTGTTGTAATTTATTTTAACAATTTAACAATAGAGTTTAGTATAAATTTATGGGGAGTGATTATTTTATGAACAGTAAATCGGCAGACCTCACACAAGGTCCTCTGCTGAAAAGAATTATCCTTTACACTATTCCGATAATATTAACAGGTATACTGCAACTCCTGTTCAATGCCGCTGACCTTATTGTTGTCGGGCAGTATTGCGGAAGTATATCTGTTGGGGCAGTCGGTGCTACAGGTCCTGTAATAAACCTTCTTGTTAATCTTTTTATCGGGCTTTCAGTCGGTGCAGGTGTTGCTGTTGCTCACGGAATAGGCGCAGGTAAAAGTGAAGATGTCAGACGTGTCGTGCATACCTCAATCCCGTTATCCGTTATATGCGGTATAGTCCTCACTGCTATAGGCATTGCAGGAGCTAAAACAATTCTCCGTCTTATGGATACGCCTGAAGATGCCCTGAAACTCTCATTATCCTATATGCGTATTTATTTCTGCGGTATTACCGCAAGTATGCTGTATAATTTCGGTGCGGCTATTCTGCGTGCGGCAGGCGATACAAAATCACCTCTTATTTACCTTATGACCGCAGGTATCCTCAATGTAATACTCAACCTCTTTTTCGTAATTGTGCTTAAAATGGACGTTTCAGGCGTTGCGCTCGCTACAACAATATCACAATGTGTATCTGCTTTTCTGATAATACGTGCTTTGATGAAACGTGAAGATGCGTGCAGACTAAAGTTAAATGAAATAAAAATATACAAGCGTCAACTTTTAAGGATTCTGCAAATAGGTTTCCCGGCAGGTATTCAAGGCTCACTTTTTTCGATTTCTAACGTAATTATACAGTCCTCCGTCAATTCGTTCGGGCTTGCTGTCATGTCAGGGAATGCCGCTGCACAAAATATTGAGGGATTCGTATACACTTCAATGAACTCCGTAAGTCAGACTGCTCTTAATTTCATCGGGCAAAATCACGGTGCGGGGAAATTCGACAGAGTACGGAAAATAATGTTCATTTGCCTCGGATTCGTCTTTGTAACAGGTATCACCCTCGGTCTTATCGCTTTTACTTTCGGCAGACCGCTTTTGTCAATATATATATCTGATTCGGACGAAGCTATAAAATACGGTATAGTACGTCTTACTTATATCTGTATCCCCTATTTTTTATGCGGTCTTATGGACGTTGCAACAGGTTCACTCCGTGGTATAGGCAGCAGCGTAACTCCGCTTATAATTACAGTGGCAGGTGTGTGCGGATTCAGAATTGTATGGATTTACACTATATTCAGGAAATTCCACTCGCTTGAAACGCTGTATATTTCCTATACTGTATCATGGGCAATGACTTTCATAACAGAAGCAATCGTATTTATATTACTTTTACGTCATCAGCAGAAAAAATTTGTACCTTTTACGGATAATATAGTAAGCCCACTTGAAAAGCGGACAAAAGGAACTGAATAAAAATTTTTCATAGCAAGGCGGAGGAGGAAAGCGTGCTGTCGCACGGTGACAACGACAACGTAGCTATGGGAAATTTTTATCAGTGAACTTGTTTGATTTTCAAGTAGGGTTACTATAAGTAACACAATTCCTTTATTCGGCATATTATATAAAAAATGCTGAGTAAAGGAGCTTTTTTATGGACATGATTATAGTAATATCAGCTTTTATACTTGCTTTTATAGCAATGATTGAAATTATATCGCTTTTTTCGCTGCCTGCTAACAATGCACCGCCTTATGTTGCAGTTTTACCAGTTTTCGCTGATGACAAATATTTCGGGCAAAGACTTGAATTTATCCTGCAAAAAGGTTGTGGAAGAACTAATATTATAATTGTTGACTATTCCGCTGACGACGTTCAGCAGGAACTTTGCAGGCAGTTCGTCCGTGATAATCCCGATGCTGTTTTTATTTCCCACGAAGAACTTGAAAAATATTTTGCCGAAACATTTGCAATTTGAACAAAAATATAGTATAATATATTAAGCAAGTAAAAAATCAGAGAGGTGTACCGAAATGTCAAATGAACTTTTACATATTGAGGGTTCTGTTGAAAATATTATTTATACAAATGAAGATAACGGCTATATTGTCCTTGACCTCAAATCAAAAGACGAAAAAATTACAGTTGTAGGGTTACTCGGTAATATAGAAGAAGGCGAAATCCTTATTCTTGAGGGCAATTATACCACTCATAAAAAATACGGTATTCAATTCAGTGCCGAATACTGCGAAAGAAAATTGCCTGATAAAGCCGTGAATATTGAAAAATACCTTGCATCAGGCGCAATAAAAGGAATAGGTCCAGGTCTTGCAAAGAAAATTGTTAAATTTTTTGGCGATAATACTCTTAATATTATGGAGAAAAATCCTGACAAACTTTGCCAAATAAAAGGCATTTCCCCTAAAAAATGCAGGGAAATTACTAACGAATCGCAAAAAATATTCCTGCTCAGAATTATTACATCATACCTCGCACAATATGAAATAAAAGCACAATATGCTATGAAACTCTATCGCAAATACGGTACTGATTCTATGAATCTCTTAAAAGTAAACCCCTATATCCTATGCAGTGAGGGTATTGAACTCGAATTTGAAAAGGTTGACATTATCGCAAATGACCTTAATATAGCTAAAAACGCTGACTGCCGTGTTATTGCGGGTATACAGCGTATCCTCTGTAAAAATCTTGATGACGGTCATTCCTGCCTGCCTGTTGAGAATATCATCGAAACTATTATGCCTGAACTCGATATAACTCAAAAGGATTTTCTTAATTCTTATAACAATGCCGTTAAAAATAAAGAACTTTTTTCTTACAAAATAAATGACAAGGAATATGTTTACCTGCCTGATTACTACAACGCTGAAAACTTTATTGCTAAAAAAATTAACGCTTTATGTAAATCTTCCTCCTCAACTGAAAATGTTGACTGCGATGCTCTCATTGATATTGAGGAGCAGGAACATAATATAAAATACGAGGGTAAACAACGTCTTGCAATTGCAACCGCCGTTTCAAAGGGAATCATGGTGCTTACGGGTTCACCCGGTACAGGTAAAACTACTACACTGAACGCTATAATCTCAATCCTTGAAAAAAAAGGCGACAAAGTACTTCTTTCCGCACCTACGGGGCGTGCCGCAAAACGTATGTCCGAACTCACCGGACGTGAGGCGAAAACTATTCACCGCTTACTGGAAGTCGCTTACAGTACTGATGACAAACTCGTATTTATTCACAACGAAAACAATCCGCTTGAATGCGATGCTATCGTTATCGACGAAATGTCAATGGTTGACTGCATTCTTTTCGAGAAACTTCTTCGGGCTCTACGTCATAACTGCAAAATTATTATGGTAGGTGATTTTCACCAGTTGCCGTCAGTCGGTGCAGGTAATCTCCTCAAAGATATTATCCGCAGTAATGCAGTCCCTGTTATTGAACTCACGGAAATTTTCAGGCAGGCTCAGGAAAGCTGTATAATTATGAACGCACATAGGATAGTTTCAGGAAAATACCCCGATATTTCACAAAAAAGAAATGATTTTTTCTTTTTGGCAGTCGATGACCACGAAACAGCTGCCGGTCTTATTGTATATTTAACAAAAACAAGACTTCCAAATCACTATGAATATTCTCCTGTTGACGATATTCAGATAATTACACCGTCCCACAAGGGCAGTGTCGGTACTGAAGAAATGAACATAAGATTACAGCTTGAACTTAATCCGCCTGATGATAACAAAAAAGAATACAAATTATTCGGCAATACTTACAGAGTTGGCGATAAAGTTATGCAGATGCAGAATAATTACGATATTGTCTGGAAAAAAGGCACTGAAGAAGGTACAGGTATTTTCAACGGTGATATAGGCAAAATAACTGATATAAACGAAAATACACAGTCTGTTTTTGTTAATTTTGACGGACGACGTGCAGTATATTCATTTGATACACTCGCACAAATCGAACTCGCTTACGCTATTACAGTACATAAAAGTCAGGGTTGTGAATTTGAAGCTGTTATTATGCCTGTTATGGACGGTTTCGATAGACTCTGCTACAGAAATCTGCTGTATACCGCTGTAACTCGTGCTAAAAAACTGCTTATACTTGTCGGTTCGGAAGAACAAATCCACAATATGGTTGACAACAACCAACAAACTAAACGTTATACTTGCCTGAGAGATATGTTGCAAAGAAAGGAAAATCAAAATGGCTAATACGGATATAGGAATCGATTTGGGTACTTCAAATATCGCTATAACTACGGGCGGCAGAGGTGTCGTCCTCAATGAACCTTCTGTTATCGCTTACAATACAAGGACTGAAAGGGTCCTCGCTGTCGGGAAAGCCGCTTACGAAATGATTGGCCGTAACCCTGAATACATATGCGTTGCAAGACCTATAATAAACGGTGTTATTTCAGATGATGACCTCGCCCATAGTATGATACGTGAATTTATTCTCAAAGTAAACAAACATCAGCTCGTTAAACCTCGTCTTATAATTTGCGTGCCGTCTTTTATTACAGATATTCAGAGCCGTGCTGTTGTTGATGCCGCTAAAAGTGCAGGCTCACGTCAGGTTTTCCTCATTCAGCAGCCTATTGCCGCTATGATTGGCGCAGGTATCAATATTTCAAAGGCAAAAGGTCATATGATTGTCGATATTGGCGGAGGTACTACAGATGTCGCTATTGTTTCAATGAATGGCGTTGTTACGTCGCATACAATACAAACCGCAGGAAATGCTATAGACCGTGCGATTATACGGTATATGCAGAATAAGTATAAACTTCTCATAGGCGAAAGGACTGCCGAAAGAGTAAAAATTGAACTTTGCAATCTATATGACCCGAATGACGAAGTTACATACACGGTAAAGGGCAGGAGTTTGTTAAAAGGTTTACCTGCACAAGTCGATTTGAGTGAAATCGAACTTTTCAAGGCGATTGAGGACGAAACTTTCATCATAATGGAGGCTATCAGGAAAGTACTTGAGGACGCTCCTCCTGAACTCGTCGGCGATATCTATGATAACGGCTTGCTCCTCACCGGAGGAGGTGCTTTATTGGGCGGATTCACCAAACTCATCAAGCGTACTCTCGGCATAAGGTGCGTTGTCGCAAAAGATGCTATAAATTGCGTTGCTAAAGGTACGGGCAAGGCATTCAAAAATACGGCGACTTTGCTTGACGGTTTCGAGGCTGTTACCCTATACAAATACAGATAATTCAAAAAAACCTGCCTGAAATAATTTCAAGCAGGTTTCGCTGTTTTCTACAAAAATTGCCTCATATTCTGCGAAAGTTTCTCCTCCGCTTTTATAAGACGTTTTGTTAAATCTTTTGAACGTTCATCGGCTGCCTGATACTGATTCAGATAACGGCTGAGGGACTTTATTCCCATATTACAGCCGTCCGTCATAAGTTCAGCAATTGTGCTGTCGGATTCGTCCATTTTCAGCTTGAAATTGGTCTTTATCCACGACATTCCCGATGCAATCGGATTAGGCTCTTTGCCGTTGTCGTGGTAATCCGCAAGCACTTTCTGCAAATCGTCCTGTAATTTCTGATTTTCCTCAGTGCTGTCCTGTAAATACTTCCTCATATCCGTGCTGTGTGCGTACTCCATAACTTCGTCAATGGCGGAAATCCCCATTTTTATACCTGAATCGCATTCACGGAGCAGTTTTATCGTATCCTGTTCAACCATAAAAATCACTTCCTTTCAGAGATATTCTGCCCTGAAAAGAAGTGATTTATTCTTTTATTCTGATTTTTTCTTACGCAATAGTACAGCCGAAACAACTACGCAGATAATCCCCGTAATTAAGCCTGCAATCGCTATTAACAGAGGTATTGCAACTCCTGATGATGCAATAAATACCGTTGTCGGAGCGTCCGCACCTCCTATAATTCCGATACTGTTATCGTTTTTCGAGGAAATTTCATAAAATGCAATTGCAAATCTTATCAGGAATAATGCTGAACTTAAAGACAGCAATGCACCGAAAACTCCTATAATCAATCCGATAATTCTTTTCAAGCAATCACCTCATATCAACATTTGCATATCATAAAGTCCTGCCGGCTTATCTTTCAGGAATATCGCCGCTTTTATTGAACCTTCCGCAAAAACAGTCTTTGATGCGGCGGAGTGCGAAAGCGTAATTACCTCGTCATTTCCGGCGAAAATCACATCGTGTTCCCCGACAATTGTACCGCCTCTTATAGCGTGCATTCCGATTTCAGACTTTTCACGTTTCTGACGGCGTGAGTGACGGTCGTAAACATAATGCTTTGAATTGTCAAGCGTTTCGTTGATTGCATTCGCAAGCATTATAGCTGTACCGCTTGGCGCATCAAGTTTCTGATTATGGTGCTTTTCAACAATTTCAATGTCAAATCTGTCACCTAAAACTTCAGCGGCTTTTTTAGCAAGTTGCACAAGAAGATTTATTCCCAGTGACATATTAAATGTGAAAAATAACGGAATTTGTTCAGAAGCAGACTTTATTTTTGTAATCTGCTCATCGCTGTACCCTGTTGAGGCGATAACTACAGGCGTACCTGTTGAAAGGCAGTACTCAAGCAGTCCGTCAAGTGATGCGGGATTTGAGAAATCTATAATAACATCGGGCTTTTCAGGGAGTTCAGACGGACTTGCAACAATCGGGAAGTCCGCATATTGTTCGGTATACAGGTCTATTCCTGCAATAACTTTGCAGTCATCACGGTCTTTCACACAATTGTAAATTGTTTTACCCATTTTACCGTTTGCACCGCATATAGCAATATTTGTCATTTTTACACTTCCAGTTCTTTAATTTACTTAATCAAACCGTGCTTTTCGAGGGAGGCACGAAGTACAGCCTTATGTTCAGCGGACATCTCACAAAGAGGTAATCTGCACGGTCCTGCATTGACACCCATCATATTTACAGCCTCTTTTACAGGTATCGGATTCACTTCAATAAACAGGTTATTGATTAAATCAAGATACTTAATCTGCAATTCGGTTGCTTTTGCAAAATTGTTATCAAGGCAATACTGCACCATATTATGGGTTTCCGTCGGGATAACGTGCGAAAGTACTGATATTACGCCTTTTGCGCCGAGTGACATAAGCGGTACAATCATATCATCGTTACCGCTGTAAACGTCAATCATATCTCCGCATTCCGCAATAAGTTTAGCAGCGTAACTTATATTACCACTTGCCTCTTTTACAGCACATATGTTCTTATGCTTTGCGAGTTCCTTTATTGTTGCAATTTCTATATTCATGCCTGTTCTTCCGGGAATATTATAAAGCACAAGCGGAATATTTACAGCATCGGCAATAGCAGTAAAATGACTGATAAGTCCACGCTGAGTAGTTTTGTTGTAATACGGCGTAACTACAAGAAGTGCATCTGCTCCGGCTTCTTCAGCCTCTTTTGACAATTTCACGGCATATGAAGTGTCATTGCTACCCGTACCCGCAATAACAGGTACTTTTTTTGCTGTACGGTCAACTGCAAACTTTATGCATTCAAGGTGTTCTGCATCTGTCATTGTAGACGATTCGCCAGTAGTACCGCATATAACGATAGCATCAGTGCCGTTTTCGATTTGTGAATCTATCATTTCGCCGAGTACACTGTAATTTATAGAGCCGTCAGCGTTCATAGGCGTTATAATTGCAATAGCTGCGCCTGTAAAAATAGTATTTTTCATAAAATCGCTCCTTTCGGATTAGTCGAAATATCCCTTTGCGGCAAGAAGTTCAGCAAGGAGTACTCCTCCGCCTGCCGCACCTCTCAATGTATTATGCGAAAGACATACAAATTTATAGTCATATTGCGTATCTTCACGCAAACGTCCTGTTGAGACTGCCATACCGTTTTCGAGATTCCTGTCAAGTTTAGCTTGCGGACGGTTATCGTCCTCGAAATAGTGAATAAACTGCTTAGGTGCTGAAGGCAACTCCAATTCCTGCGGTACTCCTCTGAAATCTGCCCACAACTGTAAAATTTCCTCTTTTGAGGGCTTATTGTCGAAACTTACAAATACAGCTGCTGTATGACCGTCGGAAACAGGTACTCTTAAACATTGCGTTGTAATTGACGGAGTTTCAGCTTTTACAATTTCATTGCCCTTGATTTCACCCCATACTTTCAGTGGTTCCTGTTCGGATTTTTCTTCTTCTCCGCCGATGTAGGGAATGAGATTATCAACCATTTCAGGCCATGTTTCAAAATTCTTTCCTGCTCCGGAAATAGCCTGATATGTGCAGGCAAGGACTTTTTTCAAGCCGAATTTCCTCAAAGGGTGAAGTGCCGGCACATAGCTCTGTATTGAACAGTTGGATTTTACCGCAATAAATCCACGTTTTGTGCCTAAACGTTCTCTTTGTGCCTTGATAATCTCGATATGTTCGGGATTGATTTCGGGGACTACCATAGGAACGTCGGGAGTAAATCTATGTGCGGAATTATTCGAAACTATCGGGCATTCAGCTTTTGCGTAAGCCTCCTCAAGTGCCTTTATTTCGTCTTTTTTCATATCAACGGCACAAAAACAGAAGTCTACCATTGATGCGATTTTCTCAATATCAGCAGTTGCGTCAAGAAGTACCATATTTTTCATTGATTCAGGCATAGGTACTGCCATTTTCCAGCGATTCCCTGCAACTTCCTCGTATGTTTTGCCTGCACTTCTCGGTGAAGCCGCAAGAACTTTCACGTTAAACCACGGATGATTTTCGAGTAAAGTTGCGAAACGCTGACCTACCATACCTGTTGCGCCAATTATTCCGACATTGTACTGTTTCATAAAATAAAACTCCTTTTTTTGAAAAAATATTATAAAAAAATAAGAAAACCGGTTGCAAACCGGTTCATCATGAGTTATAATAGAAGTATTGGCAATGCCGATAGCTCTCCATCAAATCATGATGACAGCCATAAGCCTGTTAGACTTACAGCCGGAACAGAATTTACCGGAAACTGTTCCTCGGCGGAATTGCCTTTCATCATGATTCAACGGATTGGTTATCCTCTGCAATGACTACTTATCTCATCCGCACCTCTATCTGTTATAATAATATCACTTTATTTTGATTATGTCAATAGTTTTTTGAAAAAATTTTTTAAGGAGTGTTTTTATGGAATTACTTAAATCAGATTTCTATTACGATTTACCTGAAGAACTAATTGCTCAGACACCTGTTGAACCTCGTAACGCTTCACGTATGATGTGCGTGAACAGGCAGACGGGTGAAATTACTCACGACCATTTCTATAATTTATGCAGGCACCTCAAAAAAGGTGATTTGCTTGTTATGAACGACTCAAGAGTTATCCCTGCACGGCTTTACGGCGAAAGAGAGGATACACATACTTTTATTGAATTTCTGTTACTCGAACAAAAAGGCGATAAATTATGGGAAATTATATGCCGTCCCGGTAAAAAGGCTAAAACAGGCAGAAGATTCACTTTCGGCAACGGCAGACTTACCGCTGAAGTCGTGGAAGTAAAAGACGACGGCAACAGAATTGTGCAGTTTGAATGCGACGGTAATTTTTTCACTGCTCTCGAAGATGTCGGGCAAATGCCTCTACCGCCCTATATTAAGACGAAACTCGAAAACAAAGAACGCTATCAGACTGTATATTCCCACGAACTCGGTTCAGCTGCCGCACCTACAGCAGGTCTGCATTTTACAGCGGAAATGCTTGACGAATTACGTGATATGGGCGTTAATACGGCATTTGTCACACTTCATGTAGGTCTTGGTACCTTCAGACCCGTCAAGGAAAATAACGTCCTCAACCACAAAATGCATAGCGAACACTATTTCTTACCGCAGGAAACTGCCGATTTAATCAACAAAACTAAATCTAATGGCGGACGTGTTATTGCGGTCGGGACTACTACCTGCCGTACCCTCGAAAGCGTTGCGACTTTTTACAATGAAATCGCTGAACATGAGGGTTACACGGATATTTTCATATACCCGTCTTATAAATTCAAATGCATTGACGGTCTTATCACTAATTTTCATCTCCCCGAAAGTACGCTGATTATGCTTGTTTCGGCTTTTATGGGGTACGATAACACTATGAATGCTTACAAAGTTGCGGTTCAGGAAAAATACAGGTTTTTCAGTTTCGGCGACAGTATGTGCATTCTTTAAGCGACACGCTTGCATTTTCAGTTTTATGCAGTTTTACTTTTAATTAAAAAAATTAAGACTTCCCCGTAAACTCGGATTATCCGCTGTTTCCGGTGAAGTCATCTATAGAAATCATCTAAAGGAGATTTTTGTTATGAATTTATCAATCTTTTTCAAAAGCATAATTGACAGCGATATTGCGCCTGTTGTTGTCTGCAATACAAATCACGAGATTATCTATATGAATCCCTCCGCAATACGCCACTACGCTAAAAGAGGCGGTGCAGAACTCATCGGTAAATCGCTTCTTGACTGCCATAATCCTGTTTCGTGCGGGAAAATTAAGGAAGTGCTTGAGTGGTTCAGCAAATCACCCGAAAATAACAGGATTTTTACTTTCCATAACCCGAAAGAAAACAAAGATGTCTATATGATTGCGCTGAGGGACGATAATAACGCTCTCATAGGCTACTACGAAAAACACGAGTACAGAACTCCCGAAACAGCAACGCCTTACAAGTATTTTTCAAGTATCTGATTTAATTTTGCAAAATCAATCGGTTTTGAGAGATGTTCATTCATTCCTGCCGATTTCGAAGCCTTGATGTCCTCAACAAATGCGTTTGCAGTCATAGCAACAATGGGGATATTTTCCGCATAACGGTGACGGAGATTGCGTATAGCACGAGTTGCATCGTAACCGTTCAGATTGGGCATCTGAATGTCCATAAAAATCATATCATAGTAGTTGTCATCAGATTCAGCAAATTTATTGAACGCATCTTGTCCGTCTACAGCCTCCTCCACAATAAGCCCCGACATTTCAAAGATTTCCTTTGCAATTTCTCTGTTGAGGTCATTGTCCTCCGCAAGAAGTATCCTCTTACCGCTGAAATCGCCTGTATGGATTTTGTTCTTATCATCGGCGTTTCCGGAATCACCTGAATCCTTAGCTTTGTTTTGCAGTACAAGGAAAATTGTAACTAAAAATGTTGAGCCTTTTTTGGGTTCGCTTTCTATTTCAATTGAACCGTTCATCATATGAATGATATTCTTTGTAATCGACAAGCCGAGCCCTGTACCTTGTGTTTTGCTGATACGTAAATCTTCAGCACGGACGAACGGTTCGAATATATGTTCTAACAAATCTTTTGACATTCCTATGCCGTTATCCTTGAAAATAAATTCAAAACAAGCTGCTGATTGGGAGTTAATTGTTTTTTCATTTACACTGAACGATATTTTTCCGCCGTCAGGAGTATATTTTATTGCATTGCTCATCAGGTTCATAAATACCTGCTGTATCCTGAGTTTATCGCCGACTACATCATTATGTTTAATATTTTTTATATCTACGGTGAATGTGTGATTATGCTGTTTTATCTGTTGCTGAACCATTTCAATGAGGTCATTCAGGAGCGAAGTCATATTGATATTCTCATTCGTCAGCTTGAATTTACCCGATTCTATTTTGCTCATATCAAGCACATCGTTTATCAGGCTGAGAAGATACTGGCTGGAGCTTGCAATTTTACTCAGTGCATCACGTACTCGCTGAGGGTCCTCTGCGTGAGCCGATGCAATAGCTGTCATACCTATGATAGCGTTCATAGGAGTGCGTATATCGTGCGACATCATCGACAAAAAGTCCGATTTTGCGGCATTCGCACGGTTTGCGCTTTTCAGGGCATCTTCCAGTACCTGACGCTGTTTTTTCTCAGTGTTGACGAGTTCATCTATACAGCGTATACCGAAAACCATTCTGTTCTTATCGCCTTCACTGATATTCGCAAAACACATCTCATAGTAATTTGTATTCAGTTCAGACGGCAATACCTGATAGCGGATATAGAAAGTTTTTTCTTTCTTAAATCTTTCAATTATATTTTTCGGGTCACATAAAGGCTTTATTTCGTCGTGATATTCAGGCTTTATGCATTCATGCATATATACATCAAGTGCCTCTGAATGCTTACTTTTCTGGTATACTTTCGAAACAGTCTTCTCCGGGAAACGGACAATTGTACACTTATCCGAATCAAGGTCAGTGAAATATATAGCAGAATAATCTTCACTCAACGCCGCAAGGATACGCAATGTATCCTGTTCTTTTTTATGGGCTTCTTCTTTGATTTTCTGCTTGCTTATGTAATAGGAAATTGAAATAATAATAATTATAATCACACCGCATATAATCAGCAACATCACACGGTAATTATACACATAGTCGCTGAATGAGTACGAATGATAGGCGATATTAAGCGATTCGTCTGTTATTGAATTAACATAGTCCGAGTCCGCAACTCCAATCATCTTGTTCAACGCCGAAAATATGTTCGGGTCAATATCAGCTGATGCAGCTATGCTTATTTTAGTCGGGTAACGGTATTGATTCGAATATGTCAGCGACGCAAAACGTGGATTTTTCTTATGGTAATTGTACTCAAGATTATTGATGAGTGCAGCATCAGCTGTACCATTTGTAACTGCCATCATACATTCTCTTGTTGTGAGGTAGTACACAAATTCAATGTTTTTATCAAATTTCTCCTCAAGATATTTCGCCCAGCTTGTCCGTCCGTAAGTCATCGAAATAACGGGCTTTTCTATCTGATTAAGCATACAGTTGCTTTTCGTCACGAGAAAATTGGAGTACTCCATAAATGAGCGTGTAGTACATATATCGCTGTCCTGCTGTACGACAATATCAGATGCGCCTATATACAGGTCAATTTCGCCGTTCTTAATCAAATCCTGCCATCTTTCATATCTTGTTATAGGGTACGTCTTGAATTTTACGCCCGATTTTTCCGTAATATATGACAAAACGTCAATATATATACCTTTATATTCGCCGTCATCGTCAACATATGCAAGCGGTTCGCTTTCCTCGTAAAATCCGACAACAAGTTCCCTGTCCGATTCCGCAAAAGCTTGTTCTTCGGAGGTGAAAGCACTTATACTGCCGTTTTCGCCGACAAGTGTCTTTTTCATTGTTTCTGACACGAGGTCAATATTTTCCCTTATAATTTCCTGCATACCGCTGTCAATTTCAGACATAACTTCAGTATTGCCCTCTTTTACGGTGAAATATACAGGTGCGGAGCTGAAAGTCGCAACAAGTTTTGAACCTGCAAACTGATTTGCGGCACTGAATACAGCAAGGTCAGCTTCACCGTCCCTGACAGCCTGTATCATTTCGTCGTTCGTAACACACGGGATGAGTTCATAGGAAAAGCCGTTTGTTTCGGCATATACAGCAAGTTCTTCAGAGTTAGTGGAGTTCGCTGCACAAGCTATCCTTGCTCCGTCAAAAGATTCATAGTCCTCGTAATTATAAACGCTGTCCTCAAGCGCAAAAATACCGACAGATGTATAGCCTATGGGAATAGATGCAAAATCCATGGTTTTATCACGTTCTTCGCTGTAATTCGTCGGAAACAGGAAATCTATATCTCCGCTTTCGAGCATATCTACAGCTTCCGTCCACGTAGCATTGACGTACTCATATTCCCAATTATTGATGTTTGCGAGTTCCTCAAGGTAATCCGCATAGTAACCTGATACTTTACCGTCTCTGTCTACAATCAGAAATGTATTGAAACCGTACGGTATACGCATAATTTTCTTAGATACGCCTGAAACGGTCATAAGCAGTGAATTTTCAAGGCATAGTGCAATTGTAAGTACGGCAGTGATTATTGTTATAATTTTATCGGAAATTTTCTTCATATTCAATCCGCCTTTCCTTAAAAGTAAAAAGTAAAAGGCAGTAATTTCTCGTTTACAGGTTTTCTCATCACGGGAAAACACCCCCATAATATTTTTATCTAATTATAACATAAAATACTGACAAAGTCAATAGTATTTTTATTTTAGGAGTGGACAATAGCGTTGTTAAAAAAAATCAACGATAGAGAAAGGGAGTTCACGGTTTTTCTTACGTTGACGGTATTTATATTTAGCTAAGCCAAAGCGATTGTAAGCATCAATGAATACAGCCACAACAGCATAAAGTGTTTCAATTTTTCGGGCAAAGCATCTGCTTTTTCTTGCGAGAACGGGAATATAATGACGTAAATCAGCATTTATGCTTTCAACATTATGTGTATCTTTTTTATCTCGTACATTACGAATATGCTTGCCGGGAAAAACAACATCCATGTATCCGAAGTATCCATCAGTATAATAA
Organism: uncultured Ruminococcus sp.; assembly: GCA_947624295.1. Classification (GTDB taxonomy): domain Bacteria; phylum Bacillota; class Clostridia; order Oscillospirales; family Ruminococcaceae; genus Ruminococcus. The sequence continues at coordinate 46,477 of CANQJV010000015.1, forward strand.
AAATCAGCTTCAGGTGAACTGTCAACAATCTTTTGTATTCGTTCACTCGATTTATCAAACGCAACATCAAAACCGACAATCAAATGTGG
>CANQJV010000016.1 GCA_947624295.1 uncultured Ruminococcus sp.
CGTTGAAAACGGCGTATCACAAGGCGTATCCTATGGCGTGCGGAGAGTTCTCGGCTGTCGCTTCGGTCGGTGCTTCTGCTTCGCAGAGGTCCCCTAATCGGGTCCGTCCCCTCTGTCACTTCGTGACATCTCCCCACCCCGTGGGGAGTCACCCCGGACACCCGCACCTCCGCTGGCGGTTTCGCACTGTAGTATGTTCAGTGAGGCAGATACCTCCGCAGATTGTGTAAATTCAGAAACTATATTTTTCTTTTCAGTAAAGTAATATAATAGCAACTCTGAAAAAACCCGTGCAGGCGTGCAAATCTCTATACTTAGGCAAATCTCCCGTGTGCAGACAGCGTGCCAAAAGTGTGCAGGGTGCGTGCAATGCATAATTTGCGGAGGTATCTACATCACTGGACAATCTACAGCGCAAAATTGCGTGCGCAGGCTCTGCGCCAACTTCAAAAAATGGCGTATCGGCGTCCCTTTGCCTATAATACGTCAGATAAGGCGTACACAAGGGCGTACCCTATGGCGTACAGCCTGTACAATGCGCAGAGGTAACTATTTCCTTGAACAGACTTCAGTGCGAAATTGCGAGCGGAGGCTCTCCGCCGTATGCCCCGTATAAAATATACACCCTGAATAACGTATTACAGCCAAATATACGCCTATACGCCTAAAATCAAAGTTGCTATATAAAACTGCTGGGCAGGGAAAAAATAAAATATAGGTTCTGAACTTACACAATCCGCAGAGGTGCGGGTGTCCGGGGGACACCTCTGCGAAGCAGAAGCACCGACCGAGGCGACAGCCGAGAATAATCTACATCACTAACCATACTACAATGCGAAACTGCGAGCGGTGGCTCCCCGCTACAATGAAATGCGCTCCCGAAGTAAATCAGGAGCGAATTTCTTTTTTCAGAGAGATGCACAAAAATATATTTTAATTCTTGTTATCGTAAGTTACCCACTGATAGTGTGCAGTGAGGGGAGTTTTGCCGTCGAACGGCTTAAGCCACTCATCAACGCCGATACCGTTCCAAGTATTCATCATGATTCTGCCGGGAGTGGAAGGGATATTGTCGGTAGCTCTGTAGACTTCCTTGCCGTCAACGTACCAAGCGATATAGTCAGCCTGCCAGTCGAAACCGTAAGTATGGAAACCTTCTGAAGCATCGAAACCGAGGTCATACATAAATTCGTGGTTGCCGACACCGTTAGTATAGTAATTGAACTGTACTTTAGTAGTATCCTTGCCGAGAATTTCTATATCGATTTCGTCCCAAGGGTTATCTTCTGAGGGACCCGTATAGGTGAAGAACGATGAAACTACGCCGTCATTTTTTATAGCCTGCATAGAAGTTTCGAAGTAGCCGTAGCTGTAGTGGTCGTTTGTCCTGTATTCAGCACCGGAGTAATTATATTTGCCTGTAGAATCCTTGTCAATTGTAAGACTAAGCATATTGTTATCGAGGGAAGTATTCTGTTTATACCAACCGCAATTGAACGGGTCGCCGTTAGTCCAGCCGTCCGAGGCAAAGAAGAGTGACGAATTACCGTCCCTGAAGTCCTCAACAGCTGTAGCGTCAGCGTTCATAGGAGTGCCGTAATCCTTGATACCGTTATTTTCGGGTAACTGCTGTACAGCGGTAGTAGTTTCAGCCTGAGGCTGGTCAGCGGCAACAGAAGTAGTCACCTGAGGCTGCGTAGTAGTGAGAGGGAGTTTGTCAATTTGTTTAGCGATGAAGAGCTGAACCGCATAAGCGTCCATACCGGTGATACCGTCCTGACCGTCGCATAAGTTTGCATTTTTAACGCCCTGTTCGGAGAGAGCATAATTGTCGTGATTACCGATATGCTGAATAATTGCGGCAACATCGGACATATTTACTTCGCCGTCGCAGTTAGCGTCACCCAAACGACCTGTAGCAGGGTCAACAGACGGGTCTGAAGTCGGTTCAGTTGTCGGTTCGGGAGTAGGATCAGGATTATCTGTAACTTCGCCAGCTGATTCAGTGAGTGTCAGTAAGTAAGTAAGAGGTGAGTTCCAGTAGATAGTTATTTCATTTGTCGAATAGCTTTCGGAATTATCAACCCAGCGTTTAGCGGGAGCGGAATCCTGACAGTAAGCTTTAGCTGCGCTGTCCTCGAGAGCCTGATTTACACCGCCTACGAGCATACCGGGCATTGCGGAGCCTACAGCCATTGAGGGACGGTGATGAGGGTGTTCCGGGGAAACAGTACCGAAACCTGTAACGAAACTTGTTCCGAGAGGGTTCTTACCGAGGAGGTAATCAAGCTGAGCATTTGCGACATCGAGGTATTTAGCCTCACCTGTAGCGTTGTAAGCTATACCGAGGATAATACCTGCGTTAGCGACAGTCATATTACTGCCCCAGTTATATTTAGTGAGAGCTACACTATAAGGTACAGCTTTTGAAATATTCACGAAATCGTCAGCCTGTTTGAGTACAGCGGAGAGAGCATTTTTATAGACATCTGAATTTTTATCAACATCTTTCATAGTAAGGATTGCGATATTACCGTAATCGCCTACAGTAGCCCAGTCAAGACCTGTTGAGGCGGTTGAAACGTCCGAGAGATAGCTGTTATCGCCTGTAGCACGGTAGAGTTGCAGAGCAGCCCAGTAGAGTTCATCTTTTGCGTTTTTATCCTCATATGCGCCTGTAGAAATATCATCAGGGTTAGCGAGATAGAGCTGATTCGGGTTAGCCTTAGCCCAGCTGTAAGCCTTTTTAGCAGCGTCAAGGCAAGTTGCAGCGAAATTGCTGTCAATATCCTTGTACACTTCGTATGCGAGAGCCAGAGAAGCAGCGAAATCAGCTGAAGAAGTAGTAGTTTCGGGCATAACGATGAGCGGTTTAGTTTCTTTTTCGGGCATTACGTAGCCGGGGAAGACATCACAGCTTACTTTGTGGTAAACACCGCCAGTTTCCTTGTTCTGCATTTTGAGCATCCATTCGATTTCGTAGCGAGCCTCATCGAGTACATCAGCAGTACCGTTGTTACTTTCGGGGATACCGATATTATCGCTGTACATAGCGGGATTAGCCTGATAAGCATAGAGCAGGTCAGCGACAGCTTTAGCTGCAGGAACGACGTATCTGCCGTAGTCACCTGCATCGTGCCAACCGCCTGTTACATCGATTTGCTTGTCAGTCTTGTAAACAGTAGCGATTGTATCGTGACAGGACGGGTGACTGAATTTATCGTCTTTTACTTCAGTACCGCAACGCTGTAAATAGAGCATTTTCACGCTTGAATCGAGGAGATTGTTATAAACGTTGTCTGAAATTTCGAAATTATAGGAAACGTCCTCAATACCGTCGCACTGTATATAGTATTTTCCGGCAGTTTTTACTTCTGAGAAGTCAAAAATGTAGTCTGTTTCGCCTGCCGAAGTATTTTCAACAGCATTGCCTATAGGTGCGCTGTAGACAACTTCTTTAGTATCCGCATTGACAACGTGAGCAGTTACAGTGCCGTCAACATTAGGTTTCTGACGGATAACAGCAGATTTCTTAGCGTCGGGCTTGTAGCCTATCTGATTGGTGATTATGGGAGATTCATAAGCCTTGATTGCGCTGTAGTCAACCTGACTGTCGTCAACGAGTTCGAGAGAAACGTTATCGAGATATATAGTATGCTCGGGAAGTTCGCCGTCTTTCTCCTGTAATCCGCAGTTGAAGCAGAATTTAGCCATTATGTCGGTATCTTCCTCCATAGTGAATTCATAGTCAACGGTCTGCGGTTCAGTAGTAACGTTTATACCTTTCCACGTATAAGCCTGATATGTACCGCCGTTCTGTTGAATCATAGACTCAACGTAGCGTGGAATGCTTGCGGAGATGTCGTATTTAAGGCGGTATACGCCGTTTTTATAAAGCGGAACGATGTCATAGAACATTTGTACAGCGTAGTTGAGAGTACCCTGCTTAGTTACTTTGAGAGCGAGCTTGCCGTCCTCAGTAGTGAGCGAACAAGCACCACCGCTTTCCTTGTAAGTACCCCAGTCAGTCGTACCCGTATCAAAAGTAGAGTTACTGATGATGTTGCCAGCCGCAAAAGATACTGACGGGATAGCAACAGACATAGCTGATGCCGTGAGTACGCACGAAGCAACAGATGCCATACAACGCTTAAAAAATTTCTTGTTTTTCTTCATGATAAAAAACCCCTCTCTGAAATTTTATATAAATCGATTCATATACGGGAAACTACAGTGCTAAAGTAATTTGCCGTATCAACTATAAATATTGTACATTATATATAAACTTTTGTATATTATTTTGATGACAAAAATAGTAAAATAATGACATCGGAGAGCAAACTATAAAAAATGCCGTTTTGTAATCAAACGGCATCTTGGTGACATCCTCCCCCGCCTGTAGAAACGGGGGCTTCCCGTCCTCAGCGAAATTGGTTCTCGTTCGATAGTACCGGCGTACTAAGCATAAGCGAGCTAACCCCGTGTGTCCCACGGTTCTTATTTATTATTATACCATATTTGAAACAGAATGTCAAGCCCAAAAAAAAAATTTTTCGAGTTTTTACTTTTGGATTCACTTGTCATCTCGTCAAGCGTGACACAATTCATCTCCCACCTAAGAGGTGGGAGTCTTCTTGCTAATGAAAGGATAAATTTTAAGCAAAATGATTTTTACATCAATAAATATTCACCATAGTGTTAGACGAATTTTCAGTAAATACCTTATCTATAGCAGTTTCTACATCATCTGTATCATATATATTTACCACATTGTCAGGTACACTCTCGGTAAATGTATCTATAGCGGTTTTTCCGTCTACCGCATATACAGTAAAAACTTTAGGTTCATATGTTCCGTCAAGCATAGATTCTGTTATTTTAACAGCTTCTTCGGGAGAAGACGGCGGGTCACAATAAAATTCGTCTGAATATACATATCCCTTTTTGCCGTTATCGCCAATTACGCCTATAAGGTCAGGGAGATTTTCAGGATAAGTTACGTTGTAATCAGTTCCGTAGGTCTGTCCGTAATCGTTTACAGAATATTTAATTCCCTCACGTTCTTCCATAAGCGACCTCATATCCTCTTCATTGTAAGGAGTAGTTATATTCAATTCCTGCTCCTCAAGTTCAGCATATGGTACAGTTGGCGCAGCTTTATCACCATAGGCTACAACAGCAGTTACAAGTGAAAAACCACATAACAAAGATGCTACAGTAACAATTCCGTTAACAAGTTTTTTCATACTTATTCTCCTTTCAGATAAATCATGTTGGGTTGCCTTCTGTATAATCACTAAGAGTTGGTGCGTTATCAAGTGTAACAGTTACATAACCACTACCGCTCCAACATCTCATACTTCCGCAACTGTATACAGCAGGAGTACCACTGAAATTATTATAATTTGCAGTAATAGAAATTCCAGAACTTCCACTTGACGTATATGTCCATCCTGAAGATGCAACTACGTTGCCTGAACTGTCACGAAGTTTTGGAGAAACTCCACCATAACCGGCAGGAAGTACATCGGTAGAAGTAATAGTTGTGCCACCACGAGCAAACTTACTGCCATAAAGCATTCCCGTGTATGTGGTATTATATCCTTTGTAAGAATAACCACCGTATGTTTTTGAAGTTGATGGACCTGATGAAGCAGAACCAGCAAACACATAAGACAACGGGCAAACACTGATGCAACTAATAATAATACCACATAAAAAAGATTTAACCGCTTGGATAGCTAAATTATTTTTCATCATTAATCATCTCCTATTATTTTTTGAATGATTAAATCATTCTTTTCATTGTTATTATATCACATAAAATCAAGAATGTCAAGGCTTTTTATAAAGTTTGTGCAATAGGTAAAAATTTGATAGTTGTTTTTGTACATTTTCCCATTATTATCTAATAAAAAGCCTGTTCCGTGGGATTGAGTTACAGAACAGGCGAATATATTAAACTGTTTTGTTTTTATTTTTATCAAATATATACTTGTTAGTGAGTGATATGGTCATAATCGCAATACCCACGCCGAGGACTGCACCGCCCATAATATCGGTAGGGAAATGCACATAGAGGTACATTCTCGAAAATGCGATAAGAATTGCGACACTGAAAGAGGGTACAGCAAATCTTTTATCGTAGTAAGTCAGAATAGTTGCGGAAATAAAGCTTGAGAGCGTGTGACCTGACGGGAAAGAGTAGTCTTGTGGGATAGCTATAAGCATATCGCCTATTTCGTTTATCCAGCAAGGTCTTTCACGGCGGACGATGTTTTTCACTATGAAATTCCCGAGGACAACGCCAATAATCATACCAATCATCATTGTGACACTGCACCGTCTGTATTTTTTTTTAGCTGAAATGATGAGAGCGACAACAACCCAGAATATCCCTAAGTTACCGAACGTTGTTATTATGGGCATAACATTGTCGAAAAAGCCGTTGCGGAGGTGTTCACGGATATAGTCAAGTATAATGAAATCAATTTCTCTGATAATTTCCATTAGAAAACTCCTGCCTATTTAAGTACTGATTCCTGAATAGTAAAATGTTTTGGAATACCCTTATCGATAACGATATCAGGTTCGCCATGAATAAGCGGTAAGAAGTAATCGAGAGCCTTGTCGCTGATATTGTTGCCTTCTTTGTTGACAAATTCAGTCGGGAGGAATTTCTCTTTGTTAGCGATTTCGCCAGCGTCAGCGGTTTCGATAACGATAGTATAGGGCTGATTCTTAACACGGCGGAAAACCATAACTTTACCTGTATCGCCGTTCAGAGCGCACCTTACGCCTGCTGAACCTATAGCTTCAGCCTCATCAATATCAGTACGGGAACAGAGGTGCGAGGAACATCTCTGCATAACGTTCAATTCAATGGAGCGTACTTTACAGCCTATTTCGGAGCGGACGGATTCCTCGAGGTACTTGCCTATACCTGAGAGGTACTTATGCCCGAAATTATCAACAACGCCTGATTGTACGCCGTCGGGGACTTCGATACCCTCAGATACGGCAACGATTACAGCTTTATGTTTAGCCATTTCCTGACGGACATCTTTCAGGAATTTTTCGAGGGAGAATTTGCATTCAGGGACGTAAATCAAGTGCGGAGCGGATTCCCCGAGAGCGTGCAGGACGGCACTTGACGCTGTAAGCCAGCCTGCGTGACGACCCATAATTTCGGCGACAGTGACAGAGGGCATACTGTAGACTGAACTGTCACGTATAATTTCATGCATAGTGACAGCGACGTATTTAGCGGCTGAACCGAATCCGGGCGTATGGTCAGTAATGCACAAATCGTTGTCGATAGTTTTGGGGATACCGATAATTTTCACATCGAGGGAGATTTCACGGAAATACTCAGAAAGTTTGTTTACAGTATCCATTGAATCATTTCCGCCGATATAGAAAAATGCGCCGATTTGTCTTTGAATCAAGGTATTTGCGATTTTCCTGTATACGGAATCATCATCTTGTCTGTCGGGCAATTTATATCTGCACGAGCCGAGGACAGTTGAGGGAGTCTGTTTCAGCAATTCCATATCTTCAGTTGATTTTATAAGCGATTTCATATCAACGAGGTGATTGTTGATAATGCCCTCTATACCGTTGACTGAGCCGAAAACAGCGTCAATATCCGGGACTTTGAGAGCCTCCCTGAAAACTCCGACAAGAGAGGCATTTATAGCGCAGGTAGGACCTCCCGACTGAGCTACAGCAATATTCATCATAAAAAAATTCCTCCAACGAACATATTCATATAAACTTTTGCGGTCAAGTTATATTATACAACAAAAATACAAGCTTGTCAAATATAAATCAGGCGATAAAAATTATTGACCTGTAACGCAGTTGACGATACCCTGATACAGAGAGGCGGATTCGCTTGCGAAACTGAAACCGAATGCCTGCGGATTCCTGAACTGAGTTACGATTATGTAGGAATCGCTGTAATTGCTGTAATCGCTGTATTTTTTAGTACCGTCATCGTTAGAATTTTTAAGTATTCCTGTAATATAGAGGAAATCGCCCTCCCACGTTTCAGCAGTACCTGTTTTTGCGTAGAAACTGTAACCTGACGGAACGTATACTCCGAGATTACCGCCTACACCCGTCATACCGTCAAGGAGATTCTGTCTGTACTGAGATGGGATAGTACCTATAATATCGTGGTCTTTTGAGCCTGTTGAAATAATTTGGTTTACGTTGTTAGTATCGACAATATTTTTCATAGTAAACGGCTTGACCATATCCCCGAATACAGCTTCTCTGCCGAGTGCAGCGAGGTACAGAGGACAAGTCATTACATAGGACTGCCCGAAAGCTGAACGTCTTAAGTCGTCATTGCAGTAAATTTCGATATTGTTGCTTATAGTACCGAAATCGCAGTCTATATCGCTTACGAAGTGGAAAATAGATTCGAGGTCAGCGAGAACGTCATCTTTACCGATTGTATCGAAAGCGTGTGCGAAAAATATGTTACTTGAGTTGACAAAAGCGGAATAAAGTGACCTTTCCATAGGATAGCCCCAGTTTGTATCGTGGTCCCAGTTGACGATAGAAGTGCCGTCATAGTACCAAGTACCCTCATCGTAAACTGAATATATACCGTGCTTATCGGAGAGGACTTCCGACATAATCTTGAAACAGGAACCCGGAGGGAAATTCTGGAAAGCCTTGTTCCCGTAAGTACCCCACGCTAAATCCTCATCAGTTTCGATACCGTAGTAATCATCGGGATTATATGAGGGATATGAGACTTCAGCTGCAAGAGAGCCGTCACTTCTCATAACAACAGCAGAGCCGATTATACCAGTAGTAGCCATATAATCATAGACAGCGTTCTGAATATCAGCGTCAAAAGTCAGCTGTATGGACTGTCCTGTTTTGGAGTCGCCTACAGGAGTAGGATTTTGTGTGCGGAGCTGTCTGTCGAAAACTTTATCAAGACCGTCTGACATTTCGTTAAGAACGTTAGCAAAAGCGACTTTATTCATATCATTTGTCATACGCTGTTCTTTACCGGAAGCATCTTTCTGGCTGTACATCAGGAGCGTACCGTCGCAGTCGTAGAGATTGCCACGCATAACAGACGGAGCGATTGTGGTAGTAGTTGCGGTAGTTGACGTAACAACGCCCGTAGTGATACCTGTTTCTGTTTCGGACGGTTGATTTTTTACGTCCGTGACAGTATCTTTTATAGGGCTCAGAGTTACAACAGGCTTGAAAGCGTCAACGGCAGTAGTGGAGTTATCATTTTCGGGAGTATCCGCCGTATCGGTTCTTGTGATTGTATGTTCAGCAGGTTTTGATTCAGCTTTTTGTATAACATTCCCGCAGGATTGCAGTGAAATGAGGGATACAAGGCTTAAAGCGGTGAATATTTTTTTGATTTTGATTTTCATGTCAACTTCTCCTTAATAAAAATTGTCTGATACAATTATACCGCATTATTCGTAATATGTCAATATATAATCCATTAAAAAATTTTTTGTATTATTATGCAATATTACGTCAGATGATTAAATAATTCCTGTAGCAAATTCATATATATTAAAATAAATGACTGACGGAGGGAAAATATGAGAAAAAATATGAGAAAAGCAATGTTTTTAGCGGTAATATCGGCGATTGCCTTAGTTTCGTGTACAGCTGATTTGTCAACGCCTGCTGATTCCGGCACAAGCGGAGTACAGATACAGAATGAGTCTTATTTTGAGGACGAAAGCGAAAAAAGCTATATTCCGTTGAATTACACAAAACAGACAGGCTTGTGGTTGCCGTATATGGATTTTGAAAATTATATGTACAATAAATCAGAAGAAGAATACAGGAGTGAGTTAAAAAAAATAATCAGCTCCGCAAAAGCTGATAATGTAAACACGTTTTATTTTCACGTACACCCGAATGGTGACGCTTATTATAAGTCTGATATTTTCCCGAAAGGCGTGTACTATACAGGCGATTATGACCCGTTGCGGATTATGCTTGACGAGGCGCACGGTGCAGGAATATCGGTTCATGCGTGGCTGAATCCGTACAGAATGCAGACTGCCGAACAAATGGAAAATATGCCTGATGATTTCATAGTGAAGAAGTGGGTGAACGATAAAAGCCCAATGGTTAAAATTATAAACAACCGTTGGTATCTCAATCCTGCATATGACGAAGTGACGGAACTTATCAGCAGTTGTGCGGAGGAAATCCTTGAAAATTACGATGTTGACGGCGTACATATTGACGACTATTTTTATCCCACAACTGATATTGAATTTGACAAAGCGGAATTTGAATCAAGCGGAGAGAGCGATTTACAGCAGTGGCGACAGAGTAACATAAACAAAATGGTTAAATCATTGTACGATACGGTCAAAAAATATAACAAGCGTTTGAAATTCGGGATAAGTCCGCAGGGTAATATAGATGCAAATTATAACTCGCAGTATGCAGATGTTGAATTATGGGCAGGCGAAAAGGGGTATGCTGATTACATAATACCGCAGATTTATTTTGGTTTCAAAAACGAAACTTGCCCATTTGAAGCGACATTGCACAAGTGGGAGGAACTCACGGCAGACAGAGGAGTTTCCCTGATTATAGGGCTTGCGGAATACAAAACAGGTGAGGAAGACAAATGGGCAGGCGAATCAGGCGAAAGGGAGTGGATTGAGAATCCTGATATTATTCAGCAACAGATTGAACTGGTAGAGGAATCAACAGCGGACGGATATGCGTTGTACAGGTAATCATATTGACTTCATTCTAAAAATCCGACAATTTCAGCAAATATTCTGTAAGTTTTTTTTATAATTAAAGTAGTATCAACTGAAGAATATAGCGCAGGGAATTATAATATGGAGTGCAATGGCAATTGCAAGGCAGAATACTTCTTTTTTCGGGAAATTCTGTTTGTTTTTCACTGCAAAGACTATCAGGTATATAATTTCATAGAGAATGCACAAGGGAATCAATGGGAAAGCGAATGTGAATATAAGCAGTATAGTGCCCGTGCAAGCATAAAAAGCATCTATCCCGTTGACTTGTGACCAGAAGAAATTGAATCCCGTAAAAATTACGCATATGCCGTACAGCAGAGTGACAACGATAGGTAAGAATGACAGTATGAGTATTATCTTGAAAATTTTCTGTTTCATAAAAAATCACCTCTTTTGCTATATTCTACCATGAAATTCACGGAATGTGAAGATGATAAATGTAACAAAAGAGATGACAATTGTAATTATTTTATTTAATTATATAGCTGCAAATGCATTTTTGAGGTCATCGAGAATATCATCGATATTTTCAAGACCGACTGAAAGCCTAATCATACCGCCGTTTATACCGGCAGCAACGAGTTGTTCATCAGTGAGCTGTCTGTGAGTAGCACTTGCCGGGTGCAGAACACACGTTCTTATATCGGCAACGTGTACTTCATTGGAGGCGAGTTTAAGGGAATCCATAAACTTGACAGCTACAGAACGACCGCCTTTTATTACGAACGAAATAACACCGCTTGTACCGTCAGGGAGATATTTTTTAGCGAGAGCGTTGTAGGGACTGCTTGCGAGAGCAGGGTAGTTGACTGATTCAACTTTGTCGTTTGCCTCAAGATATTCAGCTACAGCAAGAGCGTTTTTGCAGTATCTCTCCATACGTACAGCGAGAGTTTCAAGACCTAAATTGAGGTAGAAAGCTGATTGTGCAGACGGGTAACAGCCGAAATCACGCATTAACTGCATACGGGCTTTTACTATGTAAGCAGCCTTGCCGTATGATTGAGTATAGATGAGACCGTGATAGCTTTCGTCAGGCTCGGTGAGTTCAGGGAATTTGCCGTTATCCCAGTTGAAATTACCGGAATCAACAATAACACCGCCTACTTGAACAGCGTGACCGTCCATATATTTCGAAGTGGAGTGGATAACTATATCAGCACCGTGTTCAATAGGACGGCAGAGAATAGGCGTAGGGAAAGTATTGTCAACGATAAGCGGAACATTATTTTTGTGAGCGATTTTGGCGAATTTCTCTATATCGAGTACAGTAAGTGCAGGATTTGCGATTGTTTCACCGAAAACAGCCTTTGTATTAGGTTTGAAAGCCTTTTGTATTTCGTCCTCATCAGCATCAGGGCTGACGAAAATGCATTCTATACCCATTTTCTTGAAAGTAACAGCGAAAAGATTGATAGTACCGCCGTAAATCGTCGAAGTAGAAATAAAACTGTCGCCGGCTTGTAATATGTTAAGCATAGCACACATTGTAGCAGCCTGACCGCTTGAGGTACACATAGCACCCACACCGCCCTCAAGGTCAGCGATTTTATCTTCTACAGCCATAACAGTAGGGTTTTCGAAGCGTGAGTAAATCAGGCTTTTGGTAGGGTCATCGAAAACAGCGGCAACGTCGTCGGTAGAATCGTACACATAGGTAGTACTTTGCACGATAGGCACAACTCTCGGCTCTGTATTTTTAGGTGTGTAGCCTGAATGCAGGCATTTTGTTTCAATTTTCATCTGAAGTCCTCCTGATATTTATAATTTTCTGCACTTTAGGAACACAAAATTCCAGTATAGCGCAGTATTTGTCAACAAAAGTTATTATATAAGTTTCCGTGTACTTAGGCAGTGACAGCGTAAGAGGAAACATATGTTTCTGAATTATATCACGTTCTTTCGGGCTTATATCCGTGAGAAGTTCAGCATTGTGCAGAGCTATGTCGGAATGTTTCCTGCTGTGGCTCGGCTGACCTTTAGTTTTATGGGAATTGTAAGCCTTGCGGTCGTAGTAGAACAAATCGTGGAGCAAGCCGGCTCTTGCGGCGGAACGTGCATCGAGGTGCAGAGCGTTACAGACTTTATAGCAATAATACGACACATTAAGGCAATGCTGAAATCTCGTTGTAGAGATATGGTGAGTAATGCTTTTAAGTTTTTCGAGTTCGGGCGTATCAATAATATCATCTATACAGCAGTAGAAAACACTGTCTGTAAGTTCTTTTCGGGAACAAATGGCTTTAAGCATAAGCGAAACTCCTTTATATATAAAAGTTATAAACTCCTAACAAGAATTATACATCAATATTATGAAAAAGTCAATAGTAATTTGTGACAAAATTATGATTTTTGTGATAAAAAAGTGAAGTTTTGCAAAATAATTGATTACAATTTTATATGTGCCTTGACAAATCGATTTAAGTTGTGTATAATATATTATGGAATGCAATCGCTTATGCTTTTGCAAAAAAAAGACATATCGAAAGGATACGGAATCATGAAAAGTATTAACAAAAAAATTATAGCAATCTTTGCTGTACTTTGCGTTGCAATGACAAGTATGGCATCATGCGGTGACAAACCAAATTCATCGGACGGTGACGGCGGAAATACTTCTGCTACTACTATTGACAGGGACGCTCTTATGAAATACCCTCTTAACATAGGCTCTGCCGGTGACGGAAATGCTTTTGCAGGCGAGGCTGACCTTGAGGGTGATGACCCTGTTGCAGGTACGACTGAGGCAACTACTGCGGAGGAATCAACAAAACCTGTAGTTCATGTGACAGCTGTTCAGGAAGTTACAGACGCAAATAATCAGCCTGTTACAAAGATTGTTGAGGTTACTGAGGCAAACGGTGAAAAGAAAACTGATGCAAATAATCAACCTGTGACAGAAGTTGTAAAAGTAACTGAAGTTGTGACAGTACCTGCTGAGGAAACTCCTGCTGATAATCCCGAAAACCCTGATACACAAAATCTGGAAGAATCAACAGAAGCTCCAACTGAATCAGATTACAAGCCCAAAAATGACGGCAGATATGCTATGTGGATTGACTGCTCCAAAAATGAGAACTTCTTCTTTGAGGGTGCTATGCTTAAAGCTACTTTCAAAGTAAAAGAGGGCATCCCCGACGGCGACTACAAAATCAGAATTTCTCCGGACCTCTCAACAATCGAGGGTAAAACTGTAAATCCGTCAAAAGTCATGGACGGTACTATCAGAGTAAACAATGGCGAAATTGAATCTGCTGACGTTTCAAATGAAAACGGTTCGCTTATATTCTACGGCGATAATATTGCCTGCAAACAGGGTGATACTATTGACTTCAACATCAATGTAAAGAATAATACAGGTCTTGCTGCTTTCTGTATCTGGTTCTACTTCGACGGCAATGCTCTTGAATTTGTTGACGCTTGCGCAACAGGTGAATACGAGGAAATTGCAAGGCAGACTGACATAGGAAGCGGAAAAAAAGACAACTGAACCGCCTCTTTCCCACTAAACAGCATTGTATACTCTCCGCTGTTACAAACTATCCAATAATACTGACATAAAATCCGTCTGTCTGCGTCATCGTTCTCACCATACGACAGTATGCTTTCGTCCTCTTCCTTGACATACGAATTTTCTGTTCAGCATTCTCCGGACAATTTGCAACATCGGAGAGTATAACCCAACAGTGCTGTTTTTTGTGTTAAATTTTTAACTGACAATGAAAACGGAGGTTCTTTAATTAAATATGGAAAATAATGAAAATATTCAGGATGTTCTGATTGATTCCGGACAGGATTCCCCTGAAATTGAGGAAGATTCCACGGAAAACAGCCCTGAAAATACAGAAAAACCCAAGAAATTAACATTCAATGACATAATTAAAAAAACAATCTCTTTATTCGAAAGCATAGGCATTCCCGATATGCTACTCGTGAGGTTCATAGGTGCATTTTTCCTGATTTCGGGCATAAATATTCAGGTACAGCGCAAAGACGAAATATGGTCTGTTTCAAAGTGGACTGAATTTGTCCCACTGATAAATGGCGCAGTCACTTTCCTGCTGATGATTGCTGTAATCGCTGTACTTACAGTGCTGTATAAGTTCACACCGCCTAAGGTACGTATAGTTGACCAGTCGTTCACCCTCGCCTCAATCCTGTATTTTGATATTGTGCTTATGTGGCGGAGCAATGACTATAATCTCTCCTATGGCGTGATGATTATATCAGTTATATTTATTTACTATACATTGAGCAAAGTCCGGCAGAAAAAGCTGTACAATAAAATTCCATGGTGGGTATGCGGTCTTATAGTTCTTGCGGCGGCAGTCCTCGTGACTACATTTATCGGCGTTTTCACTGTATGTCACCATAAAAATTTCGGTACATCAACACATGATTTCGGCTTATTTGTGCAAATGTACCATTCGCTTGCCGAAAATCTTACAGCAGTAACGACTTGCGAAAGAGATAAACCGCTTTCACATTTCTATATTCACGCCTCATATATTTTCTATTTGCTTGTACCGATATATAAACTTTTCCCGAAAGAAGAAACATTGCTTATAGCTCAGGCAGTCTTGTCAATGGGCGGTATAATACCGATGTTCCTTATTGCAAAACGCCATAAGTTAAAAGGACTGGCACTTATTTTTATGGGCTTCGCCTACACATTCTGTATAGGACTTATTGCACCTTGCGGATACGATTTCCACGAAAACGCATTTTTACCAACACTTCTCATGTGGCTGTTGTGGGCGGTTGACTGCAAAAAATATGTTCTTTTCTACGTATTTTCGGTACTTGTGTGCATTGTAAAAGAAGATGCACCGCTTTATGTAATATGTATAGGAATGTATATGTTCTTCGAGAACAAAAAGCAAATCGGCAGAATGAACGGTCTTATTATGACGCTTTTCGCCGGAGCATATATGATGTTCATTACGGACTGGCTCACTAAAAACGGCGACGGACAGATGATGACCTCGACAAGATTCGGCATTCTTATGATAGACCAGGAAGGCGGTCTGAAAGAGGTCGTCAAGAACGTACTCATTGACCCTGCTTATTTCTTCAGCCTTTTTGTAAAAGAACAAACAATACCATTCTTCTTACAGGTAATGCTCCCGATGTTGTTTATACCGTTCTTTACAAAGAAAATCAGACGTTTCCTGCTCATAATCCCGTTCGTAATTATGAATCTTGTTGTCGGTTCAGGATACGGTTATGCGGCAAATGTCGGTTATCAGTATATTTTCGGACCTGCGTGCCTGCTCCTGTATATGTGCATTATAAATCTTGATGATATGGGACAGAACGCTAAACAGGAAATCCCTGTTCTCCTCGGTACAGCAGCGTTAGTTGTTTCCCTCGGTTCTATTTCCCATAACATAGGCTATTACGAAAGCTATCAGGACAGCAAGGACTATTACCAGAAACTTGAGAAAATGCTTGACGAAATCCCGAAAGATGCAACAGTTGTAAGTGATACGTGGCTTTTACCGCATATTGCAGACCGTGACAAGATTTATCTTTGGGATGATTCTGACTATAATGCATATACAAATGAACTTGTTGAGCCTGAAAGATATGATTTCTTTGTAGTACCTGTTGGCACTGAACTCACTAACAATGTACTGCCATTATTTGAAGAAAAGGGAATAACTCTCTATGATGAAATTCCCGGACGCATTCAGATTTACAAGAGTCCTCTTTATGACCTGTATTAGAATGAGAATGCTGAATAATTAAAAAAATCCCTCTTGAATAAAGAGGGATTTGTTATTTTGCAAGTATTGTTTTGTGAAATCATTTACTCATACGAGCCTTTATATAAGTTTCGAGGAAGTCAATTGTTTTGTCAATTCCAAGACGACTGCTGTTTACAGTTAAATCATATAATCTTGAGTCGCCCCAGTGAAGTCCCACGTGATAATTGTGGTAACGTTTTCTTTTCTTGTCTTTTTTGGAAATAAAATCCTCAGCTTCTTCCTCGTCCATATCGTATATTTCCATAACACGCTTGATTTTAGCCTTCATATCGCCTATTATGAAAAGCGAAACAAGACAGTCGAAATCACGGAGTTTTGATTCTGAACATCTTCCCACAACAACGAAAGATTCACCGCTTTCAGCCTTTTTGCGTATGAAATCAAACTGCATTTCAGCGATATTGTCCTCAATTGAATTGCTGAAACCACGTACACGGCGTGAAGTAAGCCTTGATTTGGGAGCTTCATCGAGAGCCTCTATCTCATCAGTTGACAAACCTGTTTTTTCTGCAATTTCCGTAATCAGATGACGGTCATATATAGGCAAGTTAAATCTTTTGGCGAGTTCTTCAGCGATAACACGTCCACCGCTTCCAAATTCACGGCCGACTGAAATAATGATTTGTGACATTTTAAGTCCTCCTTGATATTATAAATATCTTGCGAATACATAAACGGTTGATATTACAAGCACAATGACTGTAGCAGGAGCAAGTTTAGCGCAGTATCTTCCCCAACTTACAGGATAGCCGTTCTTAGCAGCAACAGATGTGCCGACAACGTTTGCAGATGCGCCGATTGGTGTAGCACTTCCGCCTATATCCGTACCGAGCGACAAAGTCCACGCAAGAGTTGCGATAGGTACGCCCGTAGTAGCTGCAAGGCTTTGTATAATGGGCACCATTGTAGCGGCAAACGGGATATTATCAACAAATGCGCTTGCGAGTGCTGAAACCCAGAGTATAATAGCAACCATTATGTAAGCATTACCACCGCTTATATCGCCTATGAAATCAGCAATATATTTAAGTATACCTGTTTCCTCAAGACCGCCGACAACTATAAACAATCCCACGAAAAAGAGCAATGTTTTATAGTCAACTTTTTTAAGCAATTCGAGAGCATCTTTTGCGTTTGCGATGAGAGTGATTACAGCGATAACTGTACCGATTGTTGCGACTGTAAGATGAGTTGCGGAGTGCGATACAAGGAGTACTACTGCAAGCCCGAAAATAATACTGCTTACAATGAAATCCTTTTTATTTGTGATAGCTGTTGACGGCTTAGGGAGCTGCGCTATATCAACAGGTTCATTGCTTGTCGGTGCGAGTTCCTTTTTGAAAGCAAAATAAAAGAAAATAACAGTGAATACAAGGCATATACCTGCACATAAGCCTGTATTTGTAAGGAAATCGAAGAATGAGAATCCGAGAGATGTACCGACGATAATATTCGGCGGGTCACCGCACATAGTAGCTGAACCGCCAAGATTTGCGCAGAAAATTTCAGATAAAATCATCGGAACAGGGTTGAAATGCAGAAGTTGTGCAAGTTCAATTGTTACAGCCGCAAGGAACATAATAACAGTGATACTGTCGATGAACATTGACAATACAGACGACATAATCATAAAAGTAATGAATACGGGGATAGTTCTGCATTTTACAAGGAAAGCGATTTTCATACAGAGCCATCGGAAAAATCCGGCTTTCGCCATTCCCTCGACCATAATCATCATACCGGCAATAAATACAATAGTTGCCCAGTTGATACCTTTGCTTTCGCTTTCAGTGACTTGATACCAGAAATCAGGCTTAACGAAGTCCCTGACAGCGAGAGTCTGCCAGATTGCTGAACCGCTTCTCATACAGATGCCGAAAACAACTACGAGGGTAAGCAATCCGCAGCCAAGCGTTACGAAATGCCGTTCAATCTTATCAAGTACAATCATCAGGAACATTGCAATGAATATGATTACGGCAAAGATTTGTGCTGCTAACATATCAGACATACCTCCAATTAAAATAAATTATCACCAATTGACAATTATAGCATATTTTGACAAATTTTTCAAGAAGATTTCAAGATGTTTTTATTTTTGGCAAATTTCAACAGAATTGGTAACAAAATACTGTATAATTTGAACATTTTGTAACAGTAGAGCATATGAAAATTATACCCTCCCTGAAATAAGTTCAGGAAGGGTATCTATGGGGAGAAAAGTAGATGTCAAATTATTTAACGCCGAAAAGAAGTTTGTCGTATGTCGGGAAAGGCCAGTAATCTTCAGCAGTGACTGTTTCAGCCTTGTCAGCGGCATTACGGAGCGTATCCATTTTCGGGAGAATGCTGTCACGGACAAATTCAGATGCTTTGATTATATCGTCAATTCCTTTGAGTTCAGCAACTGCACCCTCAAGAGCTGTAGTAGCCTCGTCCATTTCGTCAGTGAGGTCAGAAAGATTTGTGATAAGTCTTTTTTCGTACTTGCAGGCTACAGATACAACGCCTGTTTTTGAGGCAACAGCGGAAGCTGTATCAGCAGTGAATCTTGTAACAGCAGGGATAATTTCCTTGCGAGCCATATCTATCATTGTGAGAGCCTCAATATTTACAGCTTTCACGTAGTTATCAAGCATAATGTCACGGCGTGAATAAATTTCAGCCTCAGTGAAAATGCCGTGCGAAGTAAGCATATCAACATTTTTCTTGTCGCAGATTTTCGGCATTGCATCAGCAGTAGTCTTGAGATTGAGCAGACCACGTTTTTCAGCCTCAGCAATCCACGCATCATCGTAACCGTTGCCGTTGAAAATAATTCTCTTGTGTTCCTTGATTGTACGGCGGATAAGTTCGTGAAGTGCGGAATTGAAATCGCTTGCTTTTTCGAGTTCGTCTGCAAACTGCTTGAGAGTTTCAGCAACAGCCGCATTCAGATGAATATTTGCGCAGGATATACTGTTTGATGAACCAAGCATACGGAATTCAAATTTATTTCCGGTGAACGCAAAAGGTGAAGTTCTGTTACGGTCAGTCGTATCCTTGCGGAATTTAGGGAGTACATCAACGCCTAACTGCATTTTTTCTTTTTTAGTACCGCCGTAAGGAGTATCATTTTCAATTGCGTCGAGAATTGAAGTGAGTTCGTCGCCAAGGAAGATTGATATTACAGCAGGTGGAGCTTCATTTGCACCAAGTCTATGGTCATTTCCTGCTGTTGCAACTGAAAGGCGGAGCAAATCCTGATAATCGTCAACAGCCTTGATTACAGCCGCAAGGAAAAGCAGGAATTGTGCATTTTCGTGAGGAGTTTCGCCGGGCGAAAGAAGATTAACGCCTGTATCAGTTGAAATAGACCAGTTATTATGTTTACCTGAACCATTTACGCCTGCAAACGGTTTTTCGTGGAGTAAGCACACAAGACCATGTTTTTTAGCAACTTTCTGCATAACTTCCATAGTAAGCTGATTGTGGTCAGCAGCAATATTTGTTGTACTGTAAATAGGAGCGAGTTCGTGTTGTGCCGGAGCAACTTCATTGTGCTTAGTTTTTGCGAGTATTCCGAGTTTCCAGAGTTCCTTGTCGAGGTCAGCCATATATTCTGAAACTTTCTGTTTGATTGAACCAAAATAATGGTCCTCAAGTTCCTGACCTTTAGGAGGCATTGCTCCGAAAAGCGTACGTCCGCTCATGATGAGGTCTTTTCTTTGAGCGTAGAGTTCAGCAGGTACAAGGAAATATTCCTGTTCAGGACCTACGGAAGTTTTCACGACTGTCACCTTGTCATTACCGAAAAGTCTCAATATACGGAGAGCCTGCTTGTTGAGTGCGTCCATTGAACGCAGAAGCGGTACTTTTTTATCAAGAGCTTCACCTGTATATGAACAGAATGCAGTCGGTATATAAAGCGTACCGTCTTTGATAAAAGCGTATGAAGTCGGGTCCCAAGCCGTATATCCACGAGCCTCAAACGTTGCACGAAGTCCGCCTGACGGGAAAGATGATGCATCAGGTTCGCCTTTTACGAGTTCCTTGCCTGAAAATTCCATAATAACACGGCCGTCAGGAGCAGGAGTAATAAAGCTGTCGTGTTTTTCAGCAGTAAGACCTGTCAACGGCTGAAACCAGTGTGTGTAGTGAGTTGCACCGAGTTCAATAGCCCAGTCTTTCATTGCAGCTGCAACGGAATCTGCTACTGTTGAATCAAGCGGAGTACCCTTGTCAATAGTTTCTTTCAGGCTTTTGTAAACTTTTTCGGGCAGACGAGCCTTCATTACTCTGTCATCGAATACCATTGAGCCAAAATAATCTGTAACCTTTTCCATAATAAATATCTCCTCACATTATTTATTTGTTTTATTTAATGAAGCCCTTATGAAGTCTGCAAACAACTTCTGAGGCTTATTTGGTCTTGACTTGAATTCAGGGTGGAATTGTACCCCTACAAACCACGGATGCTCAGGGATTTCGATAATTTCGACAAGTCTTTCGTCAGGTGAAAGCCCTGCTGTTTTCAATCCCGCATCTGTGAGTATTTTACGGTAAGCGTTGTTAAATTCATAACGATGACGGTGGCGTTCGTAAATGAGTTCTTTGCCGTATATTTCGTAACATCTTGAATCAGCCTCAAGTCTGCACGGGTAAAGTCCGAGACGCATTGTACCGCCTTTTTGTTCAATATTTTTCTGTTCGTCCATTATGTGAATTACAGGATTTTCCGTATCAGAAAATTCTGCTGAATCTGCATTGTCAATACCCGCAACATTTCGTGCAAATTCCACAACAGACATCTGCATACCGAGGCAAATCCCGAAAAATGGGACTTTGTTTTCTCTTGCGTAACGGATAGCCTCAATCATTCCCTGAATGCCACGTTTGCCGAAACCTCCCGGTACTATTATACCGTCGCACTCTTTCAGCGTATCACCCACATTTTCAGCAGTTATGTTTTCAGAATCAATCCACTGAATATCAACAGCTGTATCGTTGACTATACCGCCGTGACGGAGAGCCTCCGCAACTGACAGGTAAGCATCGTGCAATTCAACGTATTTCCCGACAAGCCCGATTGTTACTTTTTTATGGGCATTTTCAGCCCTATGAACCATTTCAGTCCATTCAGTCAAATCAGGTGTACGGTTTTCAAGTCCGAGGTGATGACATACCGATTCAGCAAGACCTTCTTTTTCAAGCCATAATGGCACTTCGTATAAAGACGGTGCTGTCAGATTCTGTATGACATCTTCTTTTCGGATATTGCAGAAAAGTGCAATTTTCGCCTGCATATCTTCAGGTATAGGCATTTCGCTCCTGCACACGATAATATCAGGCTGAATGCCGATTGAGAGGAGTTCTTTTGTTGAATGTTGTGTAGGTTTCGACTTCAATTCCTCTGAACCTGCAATATAGGGAACAAGAGTCACGTGAATATAGCACACATTATTGCGCCCTTGTTCAGTACCTACCTGCCTGATAGCCTCAAGAAACGGGGTTGATTCAATATCTCCGACTGTACCGCCGATTTCAGTTATAACGACATCTGCATTTGCATCTTTCCCCGCACTGTAAACTTTATTTTTGATTTCGTTTGTGATATGCGGGATAACCTGAACCGTACCGCCGAGATAATCGCCACGTCTTTCTTTAGTAATGACATTCCAATAAATTTTACCTGTCGTTACATTTGAGTTGACCGTTAAATTTTCATCAACGAATCTTTCATAGTGACCTAAATCCAAATCAGTTTCCGCACCGTCGTCAGTAACGAATACTTCACCATGCTGATACGGCGACATTGTACCGGGGTCAACATTTATGTACGGGTCGAATTTCTGAATTGTGACTTTATAGCCACGCTGTTTCAGCAGTCTGCCGAGTGAGGCTGCTGTAATACCTTTGCCGAGTCCTGAAACGACTCCGCCTGTCACAAAAATATACTTTGCTGACATCTGCTTTTCTCCTGTTTCAAAAAAATATACTTTAATTGGAACTCAGCAGATTACGGGAGAATTTATTTTAATTTTTGTTTGTAATACTGCTGAAATCCAATTAAATACTTTAATTATTTATCAGATGCTCCCATAAGCACCTTGTTTTCCTCAGGCGAATCCTGTAAAGCGTCATATCCTTCTTCACCGGTACGGATTTTAATAACGTTCTCAATATCATAGATGAACAATTTACCGTCACCGTAGTTTCCTGTATAGAGTGCAGCCCTTGCGGAATCAATAACTTTTTCTACAGGAACGGCACATATAGCAATTTCAGCCTTGATTTTCGGGAGAAGGTTCATTTCGATACGAGTACCACGGTAATATTTCTGTTGACCTTTCTGCATACCGCAGCCGAGAACGTTTGTTACAGTGATACCTGTAATACGGATTGCTTCCATAGCCTGAATGAAATCCTGAAGTTTCTGCTGTTTGAAAATTGCAACGACTTTTGTCATTTTAACTTCGCCATTTACTGAAGGAGCAGAGTAATTTTCTACTTCAACAGCCTTGTCTACAGGTACAGGCGGAACTTTTACAACACTTTTAGCATCGTCTTTTGTGTAACCGTATATAGATACGTCACTTATTGCCGGAGCAAAATCGGCATAAGAACTGATAAGACCGTGTTCAGTAACGTCAAGACCAAGGACTTCTTCCTGTTCAGACGCACGTAAACCGATTGTGTGCTTGATTACTTGGAATATGATTATCATTGTGATTGCAGTCCAAGCTCCTACTGAGAGAACACCAAGGCACTGTTTACCGAGGAGTTCAAATCCACCGCCGTAGAATAAACCGTTGCCTGCAATACCGCTTGCACCGCCGTCCTGAGCAATTGCAAATCCCGGAGCCTTATCTGTAGCGAAAAGTCCTACTGCAATTGTACCCCAGAGACCGTTCATCATATGGACTGCTACTGCACCTACAGGGTCATCAACGTGAAGAACGTAGTCGAGGAACCATACACCGAAACATACAAGTAAGCCTGAAACAACACCAACACATATTGCACCAAAAGCATCCATTACGTCACAACCTGCTGTAATACCGACAAGACCTGCAAGTGATGCGTTAAGGCACATTGAAACATCAGGTTTACCGTATTTAATCCAAGTGAATACCATACAAGTTACAGTTGCAACAGCCGGAGCAATTGTTGTTGTGAGGAAGATTGAACCAAGCATTTCAACTGATTGTGAAGCGGCAGGGTTGAAACCGTACCAGCCAAACCACAATATAAATACGCCCAATGCACCGATTGTGAGGTTATGACCCGGAATAGCGTTTACTTTTATGTTGCCGTCCTTGTCTTTGGAAAATTTACCGATACGTGGACCGAGGATTGTAGCACCAACTAAAGCAGATATACCGCCTACCATATGGATTGCACATGAACCTGACAAATCGTGGAAACCGAGTTGATAGAGCCAGCCGTCTGAATTCCAAATCCAGTGCGCTTCAATAGGATAAACCAAAGCACTGATTACGCCGGAATATATACAATATGAAATGAACTTTGTTCTTTCAGCCATAGCACCTGAAACAATTGTAGCAGTAGTAGCGCAGAATACAAGGTTGAATACGAAATTTGAGAAATCAAAATTGTCATATGAAGTGAAAATATCAAAACCGGGTTTTCCGATAAGACCCATACAGTCCTCACCGAGAAGAAGTCCGAAACCTATAAGTATGAACATGACTGTACCGATACAGAAGTCCATAAGATTTTTCATAATGATATTGCCGGCATTTTTTGCACGAGTGAAGCCTGTTTCAACCATAGCGAAACCTGCTTGCATAAAGAATACGAGTGAAACTGCTATCAGGAACCATACGCCGAAAACTTTATCACCGACAGCACTTTCGATAACGTCCATAAGCTCTTGAGTTATTTCTGTCATAATAATTACCTCTCTTTCTCTCTTACAGCAATTGCCAATTACAAAAGGGTATATGACATTCCGGAAATTTTCACGGAAAATCATACACCCCATTGTGCAGGATTTGGATTTAAGTACTTAAAACAAAAAAAGAGGGAACTACAGAATACGCAATGTATTCCGCAGCCCCTTTGCTGTTTACAATGCTATTATACTCCATTGATACGGATTTGTCAAGACTTTTCCCCGAAATTTTACGTTATGCATAATTTTTGTTGACATTTCATGAATATTCAGTTGAAAATGATAATTGCAACAGTAAGTCTTGATAATCTTAAACAAAAACAACTGATTTTACAGGGAATATTGTTGCATTATAGCCAAAATTAAAATAATTGCTTGACAATTCGATATAAATATGATAGAATAACATAGAACAAGGACGTTCACAATGGGCAAGCTGTCTGTTGGGGACGTTCTTTATTTTTTTACTTATATATCACTTCAGCAATGGGGCTGTACGGGGAGAATATATCAGTAAAAAATATAACTAAACTAAAATGAGAGGTGTGACTATAATGGACGATTTCAGAAAAGAGTATCCTTTTGAAAGGCAAGGGCTTTACCGTCCGCAATTTGAACACGATAACTGCGGTATCGGTGCGGTAGTCAATATCAACGGCGAAAAATCAAGGAGAGTTGTTGAAGATGCGCTTACTATCGTGGAAAAACTTGAACATCGTGCAGGTAAAGATGCTGAAGGCAAAACAGGCGACGGTGTTGGTATTCTTTCGCAGATTCCATATCAGTTTTTCAGGTCTGAGGCTGAAAAAGCAGGTCTTGATATAGGCGGTGAGGGCGATTTCGGTGTAGGTATGTTCTTTTTCCCGCAAAGCGAA
Source organism: uncultured Ruminococcus sp. (assembly GCA_947624295.1). Taxonomy (GTDB): domain Bacteria; phylum Bacillota; class Clostridia; order Oscillospirales; family Ruminococcaceae; genus Ruminococcus. The sequence goes on from CANQJV010000016.1 coordinate 25,331, forward strand.
CTCAAACGCAATCAGGCGAAAAAAATGTTTGAAATTATCCTAAAAAAGCAGGGTATGGAATTTATCGGCTGGAGAAAAGTACCGTCAAATCCCGATGTACTGGGTCAGAAAGCTGTTGACAGTATGCCGTTTATTATGCAGGGTTTTGTGAAACGTCCGGCAGGCTGCGAAAAAGGTATTGATTTCGACCGTAAACTCTATGTAGCAAGACGTATATTCGAACAGGCTAACGAAAGTACGTACGTATGTTCGCTTTCGAGCCGTACTATTGTATATAAGGGTATGTTTCTTGTTGACGAATTGAGAAAATTCTACACTGATTTGCAGGATAATTCTTTTATATCCGCAATAGCTGTTGTTCATAGCCGTTTCTCAACAAATACACAACCGAGCTGGCAAAAAGCTCACCCTAACAGACTTATTGTCCATAACGGCGAAATAAATACGATTACAGGCAATGCTGATAAAATGCTTGCCCGTGAGGAAACTGTTCATTGTGATGCGTTCGGCGACGATATGAATAAAATTCTCCCTGCTATCAATGCAAACGGTTCTGACTCCGCAAGGCTGGACAATGCCCTTGAATTTATGGTGATGTCGGGTATGCCGTTACCTCTGGCAGTAATGATTACAATTCCTGAACCGTGGAAAAACAACCGTACCATTTCACAGGAAAAGTATGATTTCTACCAGTATTACGCAACAATGATGGAACCGTGGGACGGTCCTGCCTCGATAATTTTCTCAGACGGTGACGTTATGGGCGCAGTCCTTGACAGGAACGGCTTACGTCCGTCAAGATACTGTATTACTTCGGACGGATTCCTTATTCTTTCGTCTGAAACAGGCTGTATTGATGTTCCGGCGGATATGATTGTGAAAAAAGACAGACTTCGTCCGGGTAAAATGTTACTTGCTGATACTAAACAGAAACGCCTTATTGACGATGACGAAATCAAAAGCTATTATGCCTCACGTCAGCCCTATGGTGAATGGCTTGACAGTAATCTTGTCAAGCTCCACGAACTGCACATACCGAATAAGGCTGTACAGAATTATTCGCACGAGGAACTTGAAAAGTTACAGAAAGCATTCGGCTACAGTTATGAGGATATAAGGAGCAGTATTTTACCAATGGCTGAAAACGGTGCTGAACCGATAGCATCTATGGGTTCGGATATACCTTTGCCTCCTCTTGACAGCGAAAATCCGCCTTTATTCAACTATTTCCGCCAACTTTTCGCACAAGTCACAAATCCGCCGTTTGATGCTATCCGTGAGGAAATTGTTACTGATACAAGCACATATATAGGTTCAGACGGTAATATTCTTGAGGAAAAACCTGAAAACTGCCACGTACTTAAAGTTGAGAATCCTATTCTTACAAGTACCGATATGCTTAAAATCAAGAGTATGAAAGTTGACGGACTCAAGACAGCGATAATCCCTATAACTTACTATATCGGCACTTCCCTTGAAAGAGCAATCGAACGTTTGTTTATTGATGCCGACAAGGCTTACCGTGAAGGCGCAAATATCCTTATACTTTCGGACAGGGACGTTGACGAATACAGGGCAGCTATCCCGTCACTTCTTGCGGTTGCGGCATTACAGCAACATCTTGTTTCAACTAAAAAGCGTACAGCAGTTGCTATTATACTTGAAAGCGCAGAACCTCGTGAAGTACATCATTTTGCCGCTTTACTGGGATACGGTGCATGTGCGGTCAACCCTTATCTTGCACAGGCTACTATACGTGATTTAATCAATACAGGTATGCTTGATAAGGATTTCTATGCTGCTGAGGCTGACTATAACAGTGCAGTACTCCACGGTATTGTTAAAATTGCGTCTAAAATGGGTATATCAACAATACAATCGTATCAAGGTTCTAAACTGTTTGAGGCTGTTGGTATTTCCGAATCGGTTATTGACAAATATTTCAGGGGTACAGTCAGCAGAATCGGCGGTATTACTCTTGACGACATAAGCAGGCGTGCTGAAAAACTCCACAACGCTGCATTTGACCCGCTCGGACTGCACGTCAACAGGGAACTTGAAAGTTTCGGAAGTCATAAGCTACGTTCGGGCAAATCTGACCATCTGTATACGCCCGAAACAATCCACTTGTTACAGCAGGCAGCTAAAACAGGCGATTATGCGACTTATAAAGCATATTCAGAGGCTATCAACCGTGAGGATAATGAACTCACACTGAGAAGTCTGCTTGGTTTCAAATTCGATGAAAACGGCGGTATTCCGATTGAAGAAGTCGAATCAGTTGAAAGTATATGTCATAGATTCAAGACAGGTGCTATGTCATACGGTTCGATTTCGCAGGAGGCTCACGAATGTATGGCTGTTGCGATGAACAAAATCGGCGGTAAATCAAATTCAGGCGAGGGCGGTGAGTCACCCGAAAGACTTAAGTCAGACAGATGTTCCGCTATAAAACAAGTCGCATCAGGACGTTTCGGCGTTACAAGCGAGTATCTTGTATCAGCAAAAGAAATACAGATTAAAATAGCGCAGGGTGCAAAACCGGGTGAGGGCGGACATCTCCCGTCAGGTAAGGTTTACCCGTGGATTGCGAAAACACGTCATTCAACTGCAGGTGTCGGACTTATATCGCCTCCTCCGCATCACGATATTTATTCAATAGAGGATTTGGCACAACTTATATATGACCTGAAAAATTCCAACAAAAACGCAAGAATTTCTGTTAAACTTGTATCAGAAGCAGGTGTCGGAACAGTTGCGGCAGGTGTTGCGAAAGCAGGTGCGCAAGTTATACTTATTTCGGGATACGACGGCGGTACAGGTGCAGCTCCGAGGAGTTCTATTTACAATGCAGGTTTACCGTGGGAAATAGGTCTTGCTGAAGCTCATCAGTCGCTTATTATGAACGGTTTGCGCACAAGAGTTATGATTGAGACGGACGGTAAACTGATGACGGGCAGAGATGTACTTGTTGCGGCATTGCTTGGTGCTGAAGAATATGGTTTTGCTACAGCTCCGCTTGTAACAATGGGCTGTGTTATGATGAGAGTATGTAACCTTGATACTTGTCCGATGGGTATTGCTACGCAGAATCCCGAATTAAGAAAGCGTTTTCAGGGTAAACCGGAATATATTATCAACTTCATGCATTTTGTTGCGCAGGAATTAAGAGAATATATGGCGAAACTCGGTATACGTACAGTGAACGAACTCATAGGACGGACTGATTTGCTTTACAAGAAATCCGACAGCGGAAACATTGATTTTTCAGAAATACTCTGCACGAACATTGAAAACAATGACAGCGGTCAGTATTTCAGGAAAGAAGATATATACGACTTTGAACTTGAAAAGACTATTGACGAAACTGTTATCATGAAGAAAATGGGTTCAGCCCTCAAGAATAAGACAAAGAAAACGATTGAAATCGATGTAAGCAATACAGACCGTGCGCTTGGTACGCTTTTCGGTGCTGAAATCACAAGAAAATGGGGAGATAATACGATTGCGGACGATACTTTCACTGTAAAATGCAACGGCAGCGGAGGACAGAGTTTCGGCGCATTTATCCCGAAAGGTCTTACTCTTGAACTCGCAGGCGACAGCAATGACTATTTCGGCAAAGGGCTTTCAGGAGGCAAACTGATACTCTATCCGCCGAAAAATGCAGGATTCAGGGCAGAAGAAAATATCATCGCCGGAAATGTCGCATTATATGGAGCAACTTCAGGAAAAGCGTTCATAAACGGTGTAGCCGGAGAGAGATTCTGCGTAAGAAATTCCGGAGCAATTGCCGTATGTGAGGGCGTAGGCGACCACGGTTGTGAGTATATGACAGGCGGACGTGCTGTAATACTCGGAACTACAGGCAAAAATTTTGCGGCAGGTATGTCAGGCGGTATAGCGTACGTTCTCGACGAAAACAGGGACCTTTATATGAAGATAAACAAGGCACTTGTATCGCTGGAATCTGTTACAAACAAGTACGATATTATTGAACTCAAAAATATCATACAGGAACACTATGAAGCTACAGGTTCGGAGAAAGCTAAGAGAATACTTGACAATTTTGCCGGATATATCGGAAGTTTTAAGAAAATACTCCCTCACGACTATGCTAAAATTCAAAGTACAGTTGTTGCGCTTGAGGAAAAGGGTATGAGCAGTGAACAAGCTGAAATAGAAGCATTCTATATTACGAAGAAGGAGGGCTGAGTTATGGGTAAGCCTACAGGATTTCTTGATTTTGAGAGGAACGACAATACAGCAGTACAGCCGTTGGAAAGAATAAAGAACTACAATGAATTTCATGAGCCGTTGAGTGAGGAACAGAGGAAATTACAAGCGGCAAGATGTATGGATTGCGGAGTACCGTTTTGTCAGAACGGTAAAATGATGCGTGGAATGATATCAGGTTGTCCGCTTAACAACCTCATTCCCGAATGGAATGATTTGCTTTACCACGACCATAAGGAGCAGGCGTTACAGCGTCTGCTCATGACGAACAATTTCCCTGAATTTACATCGAGAGTATGCCCTGCGCTTTGTGAAAAAGCCTGTACTTGCGGATATAACGATGAGCCTGTTACCGTAAAGGAAAACGAGAACGCAATTATTGAGTACGGTTTTGCGAGCGGACTGATAAAGCCTGAAGTCCCGAAAGTACGCAGCGGAAAGAAAATATCCGTTATAGGTTCAGGGCCGGCAGGACTTGCGGCAGCTGATACTCTCAATAAAAGAGGACATTTTGTTACAGTTTACGAGCGTGAGGACAGAATCGGCGGATTGCTTATGTACGGAATACCGAATATGAAACTTGAAAAAACCGTGATAAACCGCCGAGTTGAGATTATGAAAGCAGAAGGCGTGCAATTTGTTACGAATGCGGACGTAGGACATAATATTTCAGCAAACGAAATCCTTGAAAAGTCCGATGCTGTAATTCTTGCGTGCGGTTCATCGAATCCCCGTGATATAAAGGCAGACGGACGAGATGCGGAGGGAATTTATTTTGCGGTTGACTTCCTGAAAGCAACTACAAAAAGCCTGCTTGACTCAGCACTTGCTGACGATAAATACATTTCAGCTGAAGGGAAAAACGTTGTAATTATCGGCGGAGGCGATACAGGTAACGATTGCGTCGGTACTTCAATAAGGCACGGTTGTGCATCAGTTGTACAGCTTGAGATGATGCCGAAATTACCGGACGAGAGAGCTGAAAATAATCCGTGGCCGGAATATCCGAGAGTATGCAAGACTGATTACGGTCAGGAAGAAGCAATAGCAGTTTTCGGGAATGACCCGAGAAAATATTGTACTACAGTGAAAGAATTTATTAAAAATGATGACAATAAATTGACAGCTGTAAAAACAATCCGCCTTGAATTTGTCAGAGATGAGGAATCAGGCAGAATGATACCGAAAGAAATAGAGGGCAGTGAGGAAATTCTCCCGTGTGAACTTTGTCTTATAGCGGCAGGATTTTTAGGCGCACAAAATTATATTGCGGAATCATTTGGAGTTGAACTCAACAGCAGGACGAATGTCAATACAGAGGCCGGTAAATTCAGTACAAATGTTGAGAAAGTTTTCACGGCAGGAGATATGCATATAGGGCAGTCGCTTGTTGTACGTGCAATACGAGAGGGCAGAGATGCCGCAAAGGAAGCTGATGCGTATCTTGTGGGATACACGAATCTTTAAGGAGAGTTGCTATGATTTATACCGAAAGCGAAGTACTGCAATATATAGAGGAAAATGACGTAAAATTTGTAAAACTTACTTTTAGTGACGTAAAGGGCATACTGAAAAATATATCTGTTTTATCGGGCGAAATAGCGGCAGCTTTTGAGCAGGGAGTAAGGATTACGGCGAAAAAACTCTACGGATTTTCAGTTGCGGACGGACGTGACTTGTATCTTATTCCCGATGCGCAGACAATGACAGTTTTACCGTGGCGGCCTCAGCACGGCAGAGTTATAAGAATGTTCTGCTATGTGAAATACGGTGACGGCACACCTTTTGAATGTGACGGCAGATATTTCCTGAAACAGGCGATGAAAACGGCGTTAAGTAAGGGCTGGTGTTTCAGATTCGGCACATCAAGCGAATTTATGCTTTTCAGGAATGACGAAAGCGGATTCCCGACGAAAATACCGCATGATTTTGCGGGATATTGCGATACAGCACCTGATGACAAGGGCGAGAATTTCAGACGGGATGTGTGCTATACGCTGGAGCAAATGGGCATACGTCCTGTATCGTCACGTCACGAGGCAGGTCACGGACAGCACGAGATTGATTTTACAGCATCGTCAGCACTGAAAGCGGCAGATACTTTTCTCAGTTTCAAGTCTGCTGTTAAATCAATTGCCGAACAGCACGGTATTCATGCGAGTTTTATGCCGAAACCCGTCAAGAATGATTGTGGGAACGGTATGCATATAAGTGTGAATGTATTCCGTGACAGTGATTTTTTCAGCAGTAATCAGCCGTCCGACAATATGAATTGTGTGAATATGGCAGCAGCAGGAATGCTTAAATTCATACGTGAATATACAATATTTACAAATTCCATAGTCAATTCATACAGCAGATTTGGTGAATTTTCACTTCCACGATATATAGCGTGGTCTGATATGGAGCAGGAACAGATTATGAAATTCAACACTGAAACAGAGGGCGAAGCTCCTATAGTACTCCGTGCGCCTGACTGCGTATGCAATCCCTATTTTGTTTTTGGACTAATCATATACGCTGCACTTGAGGGAATAGAGGGCGGATTAGAAATGCCTGAAAAATTCAGTCCCGGAAAGAAAGATTATGAAAAGCTCCCCGCAAATCTTCTTGAATCTGCGGAAATTGCTGAAAATTCGGAATTTCTGAAGAAATACGTTCCGGAAAAATTACTTGAAATAATTATCAGCGGAGCTAAAAACGAATGGAAAGAATATTCTTCTGAATACGACAAAGAGTTGTATGAAGAAAAAAAATATTTTCATAATTCATAATGGAGGTCTGGTTTGGAAAATGTTATTGTAATTTCAAGCAATAGTTCTGCGGCGGAAACTCTTTCAGCATTCTTAAAAGAAACTTTTCACTGTAAGGTTACAATAGCTGAATCCGGACATCATGCAAGGGAAATAATAAGCAATTGCCGTTCGTATGAACTTGTGCTTATAAACAGTCCGCTTGCTGATGAGGCAGGTATTGAGCTTGCTGAATATGCATCGGAAATAACAGCCGCAAGCTGTATAGTACTCGTAAAGAGCGAGAATTATGAAAAAGTAAGTCCCCGTGCGGACAGAGGTGACATTATACTTGTTTCGAAACCGTTTTCAAGACAAGTTTTGTATCAGGTCATAAAGGCGGTAGATACTGCAATGAGGCGGTCATATGCACTGTATGAGGAAAATGTACGTCTTGAGCGGAAAATCGATGAGATAAAGCTGATTGACAAGGCGAAATTCTGTCTTATGCAGTACAGGAATATGACGGAAGAAGAGGCACATTATTATCTTGAGCAGTATGCAATGAAAAACCGCAAGAAAAAAGTTATAGCCGCCTCGGAAATAATTGATAAAATCAATGAACAATATTTATAAGAAGGTGTGCTATGTTTGATTCTGTTCACGAGGAATGCGGAGTTTTCGGCATTTACGAAAATAAAACGGCTGATGTTGCATCGTCGGTATATTTCGGGCTGTATGCGTTACAGCACAGAGGGCAGGAAAGCTGTGGTATAGCGGTATGTGATGACGGAGTTATAACTCAGAAGAAAGCGGACGGACTTGTTTCGGACGTTTTCAGCCGTGATATTCTTGACGGTCTTGGCAAAGGCAATATGGCGGTCGGACACGTGAGGTACTCAACATTTGGCGGTAAAAATCCGAATAATATACAACCGCTTGTGATACGTCACGTGAAAGGCAATCTTGCGCTTGTCCACAACGGCAATCTTGTGAATGCGGTTGATTTAAGGCGTGACTTTGAGTTATCAGGGGCAATTTTCCACGGTACTTCCGATACTGAAGCGATAGCTTATGCAATTGTACGTGAAAGGCTGAACTGCAATTCAACAGAAGAGGCTGTAGAAAGGGCAATGCCTGAAATCAAGGGAGCGTATTCGTGTATACTGATGACGGCGACTAAACTTATAGCGTTCCGTGACCCTGACGGTTTCAGACCGCTATGTATAGGCAAAACACACGACGGAGCATATGTAGTTGCGTCTGAATCGTGCGCCCTTGAAACAGTAGGAGCAGAATTTTTACGGGACGTAGAGGCAGGAGAAATTGTTTTAATCAATGAGAACGGTTTGCAGTCTATAAAAACTCATATTAAAAAGAAAAACAATATATGTATTTTCGAGTATATTTATTTTGCCCGTCCTGATTCCGTGATTGAAGGGGTATCCGTACATAAAGCAAGAGTCAAAGCAGGTGAAATTTTAGCGGAATGCAGTCCTGCGAATGCTGATATAGTGATAGGCGTACCTGATTCAGGGCTTGATGCGGCGTTAGGGTACGCTCATAAAAGCGGTATATCGTATGAAATGGGCTTTATCAAGAATAAATATATCGGCAGGAGTTTCATACAGCCTCAACAGAATCAGCGTGAAAATGCTGTAAAAATCAAGTTGAATGCGATATGTGACAGTGTTGAGGGCAAACGTGTTGTGATGATAGACGATTCTATTGTGAGAGGTACGACAAGTGCAAGAATTATAAAACTTCTCCGTGATGCAGGAGCAAAGGAAGTTCATGTGAGAATATCCTCACCGCCGTTTGTGCATTCGTGTTATTTCGGCACTGATATTGACAGCGAGGAAAATCTGATTGCAAGCCATTGCCATTCCGAAGAGGAAATAGCAAGAGCTATAGGTGCGGACACACTTGCGTATCTGCCTGTTGAAAAACTGCGTGAACTTGCGGACAGGGAATGTTTCTGCAAAGGCTGTTTTACAGGCGATTATCCTATTGACGTAAGCGGTGCGGGCAGTAAGAATAAATTTGATGAAAAGATTCATAAATGACTGAATTTTATGGGAGGAAATGAAGATGTGTACAATTATGGGCTACTGCGGAAAAAGCAGTATTGAAATTGTAAAAAAAGGGCTTGAGGCGACGGTTTCGAGAGGGCCTGACGACAGCAGGATAATTGACGTAAAAGACGGTATATTGGGCTTTCAGAGGCTTTCCATTATGGGACTTACTCCCGAGGGAATGCAGCCGTTTGAGTTAAACGGTGACTATGTTGTGTGTAACGGCGAAATTTATGGTTTCCTGAAACAGCGTGAGGAACTCGTCAGAAAAGGCTATAGTTTCAGAAGTGACAGCGACTGCGAGATACTTTTGCCGATGTACAGGGAATATGGTGTTGAAATGTTTGCGAAACTTGATGCGGAATTTGCGTGTATAATCTATGATTCGCAGGCACACGAATTTATAGCGGCACGTGACCCGATAGGCATAAGACCGCTGTATTACGGTTACGACGAAAGTAATACGATTGTATTTGCGAGTGAACCGAAAAACCTTGTTAATATAGTTAAAAAAATAATGCCGTTCCCGACAGGACACTACTATAAAAACGGCGAATTTGTAAGTTATTGCGACATTACAGCTGTTGACAGCGTTATTCATAGCGATATAGAGGAAGTTTGCAGGAATATCCACGACAAACTTGTTGCAGGAGTCGAAAAACGTCTTGCGGCTGATGCGAAAGTAGGATTTCTGCTTTCAGGCGGACTTGACTCATCGCTTGTGTGTGCAATTGCGCAGAAAAAAAGCGATAAACCGATAAAGACGTTCGCAATCGGTATGAATACAGATGCAATAGATTTGAAGTACGCAAAGCAGGTAGCTGACTACATAGGAAGTGACCATACAGAGATTATCATTACAAAAGATGATGTACTGAATGCGCTTGATACGGTAGTGAAAATACTTGCAACATACGATATTACGACAATCCGTGCAAGTATAGGAATGTATCTTCTTTGTAAAGCGATTCACGAACAGACGGATATACGTGTACTTCTCACGGGTGAAATTTCAGATGAACTTTTCGGCTATAAATATACTGATTTTGCACCGTCCGCCGAGGAATTTCAAAAAGAGTCGGTGAAACGTGTGCGAGAACTTCATATGTACGATGTACTCCGTGCAGACCGCTGTATTTCAGTAAATTCACTTGAGGCGAGAGTACCGTTCGGAGATTTGGACTTTGTTAAATATGTTATGGCGATTGACCCTGAAATGAAACTGAACAAGTACAACAAAGGCAAATATTTGTTACGTCATGCATTTGAGGGCGACTATTTACCGCACGATATACTTTACCGTGAAAAAGCCGCATTTTCTGATGCAGTAGGTCACTCAATGGTTGACTACCTGAAAGAATACGCTGAGGGAAAATACACACAAGCTGAATTTGAGGAGAAATCCACAAAATACGGTCACGCAAAGCCGTTCACAAAGGAGTCACTTCTTTACCGTGAGATTTTCGAGAAATACTACCCTGAAAACAGTGAAATGGTTGTTGATTTCTGGATGCCTAATAAGGAGTGGGAAGGCTGTAACGTAAATGACCCGTCTGCACGAGTTCTTTCTAACTACGGACAGAGCGGTGTATAACAAAATATGCAAGATATACAAAAAACCCCTGAAATACGGGGCTTTTTTGTTATAGTCTGAAAAGCTGTTCGCCATGTAACGGGTCAAATTTTTTCCACACGAATTTTTTATCTGAAACTTCGAGGACAAGACCTTTTTTGTCCTTAACAGGCGAGAGCGTAAAAAGACCGTTGTGGCGGTGTGCAATGTAAAATATGGTATCAGTTACATTTATATCGGATTCAGGTGACGGATTTACGCCGTGAAATTCAACGCCGTTTTCAGTGATTTTTACAGCGAGTTTTGATGTGCCTTTCAAAAGACGACACCCTGAATTATTAGTTATATAGTGTGCCTTGCGTTCGTGAGCAGTACTGTCAGCGATGAACCTCATAAGGAAAGAGGCGAGAATACGTTCAGTGCGGAGGAGTTGTTCTTTTACGGCATCAAGCGGAGATTCACGGACAATTTTTATTTCCTTTGCGGTTTCGAGCGCGATTTTATTGAGGTCATCAGCAAAAGTACTCCTGTTTCTGAAAAAATCGGGGAGTGCGGAGAGGTGTTGTTGCGGGACGAGTTCAGGGTATATCAATTCAGCGACATTTTCGTAAGCCTTGTGGAATTTACTGCCGGAGGAAAAATAGGTCATAGAGGAAGTATGCGGAATACAGCACATATCAGAAAGCATATGGATTGCACGTCCCAAAAATTCGGCAGATTTTTCAGTGTAACCGGCTCGGTGCATAATAAGAGCCATTGTGTAGTCTTCTTCAAACATAGTCCTTGCGCTTTTAGTGAATTTCCCTGAACCATTGCGGAAATAGCTGTTTATAGGGGAAAGTTCCCTGCCGGAAACGTTAGTTGCGCAATAGTAGTGCCTGCCCATACCGTTTTCGTAGTCACCTTTTTTGTCAGGGCGTTTGGAATACGACATCAATATTTTGTAAACAGGCACGAAAAAATTTTCAGTTTCGGGGTACATTTCGCTGAGAATGATGAGAGTTCTCCGTAAAAGAGTACGGTGAACGCATTTAGGCTCTCTGTCGGAGAGATTTTTTTTTGCTAATTTATTTAATTTGCAAGCTGATGATGAAACGATACTCATGGCGGTCTCCTTAATAGATAAGTATAATAATATAATATCACGTTATCCTGAAAAAATCAATAGTAAGATTCAAATTTTTATTTAATATGATTCATTTATGATTCATTTTTGATGTCAAAAAAACATATTTTTTAAGTCTATCTTTTTGGGAAATAGTGTGATAGAATAAAATTATAAGATAAATTAAATTAAAGGAGAGAATTGCTATGAAAAAAATAAAAGCGATGATTTTTTACTTGCAAAAAATATCATTTTGGTAGCTGTTGGTTGATTATTTTATATGACAAATTCACAAAAATAAGAAAGAGGTTTAGAAAATATGGATGGAACTTATATTTTAGGGTACATTATAGGTTTGTTGATATGGAGCGTAATATGGGGCTGTATTACGCAACACGTCAACGAAAGCAAGGGCTATTACGGAGGATTTGCGTGGGGATTCTGGCTCGGGCTTATTGGGCTTATAGTAGTTGCCTGCAAACCTACTGTACCAAGCAGTACATATCAGAGCAGCAGCTACGGTAAAAGCGATTACGATGACAGACTGAGTGCCTTTGCGAGAGAAAAAGAAAACAAGGTAATCGGTGACAGCGTATTGAGCAGCGGCGGCTGGAGATGTGTATCTTGCGGAAGGTCAAATTATGATTACGTGACAATGTGCCCTTGCGGACAAAGTAAAGATGAGAACAGCATATTACAGGGAAAAAGCCGTGAAGAAGTGGAGATTGAGAAAGCGCAAAAAATGCTTGATAAAGGCATTATAACACAAGAAGAATACGAGGCAAAAAGAAAGAAAATACTCGGAATATAGCGGAGGTTATTATTATGAAAAACAAAATCAAAACATTTCTTGCAGTTGTTCTTGCAGGTACAGCAATAACAGCGATTTTTTCGGGCTGTAACGGTGATTCGTCTGAAAGTTCAGAGAGTTCGGAGAGTGTTCCTGTAATTTCATCAAGCGAGAGTTCAGAGAGTTCTGAAAGTTCTGAAAGTTCTGAGAGTTCAGAAAAATCTTACAGCAAATCAGATGATACAAGTTACAGTAAATCGTCATATGATGACGACGATGACGAGAGTTTTTATTGTATGGGTAAGAATGATACCTGCCCTAATAAAACATCAGATGCTTTTGACTTTTATTGTTACTCCTGCGACCCTGACAATAACAATATAGAGGGCGACCAGAGTAAAAGCAAGTCAGACGGTGTTATAGGTGATAACGATTATGACGGAGATATTGACGATGACGACTGGGAAGACGAATGGGAATCGTATCTTGATAAGAAATTAGATGAATATGATGACTACTATGACGACTATGACTACTATGATGATTACGACTTTTATGATGACTACTACGGCTATTGATAAGAAAGGATTTATGCAAATGAAAAAATTGAAATGTGTGTTATTGAGTGTGTGCCTGTTAGGAACAATGTTCAGCTTTACAGGCTGCGGAGAAAGTGCTGGAAGTAATAAGGAGTGGCAGTTTTATGATGACACTGAAGAAGAAAACGGAATTCATGTATCCAATAGAGAATGTGAATATATAATTTCAGAGGCAAAGGCAAAAAGTATTGCCAAATCACTCAGGGATATGTACATAGATGTAAAACCTGTTGTTGAAAACGGCAGTATAAAGGGACTTCTTAAAGATGACCTTGTTATGGAGGGAAAATATAAAGAAGTAGAGATGATACGTTCGGAAGAACTTGACAGCATATTTTCAGCCGGCGAACACACTGTTGAAACTTATGTTAATGTTGATTTTTCGGGCGGTCTCAACTATGTGTATATGAATTACGAAATATATGCAGAATATGATAATGATGAAGACAGTTACTGTCTGGCGGAGATATATTTTGAATTGCCCGGCTTCAGCTTGATTTAATAATAAAGGCGGATTGAAAAATCCGTCTTTTTATATAAAAATAGATTTATTCTGTTGAAAATTTTCTACTTGACAAAATGAAAAATACGTGATATAATAAATAAGTCGTCACGGAACGGCAAGAAAATCGCATTTTTTGAAGTTGAGAAAACTTTTTGAAAAAAATTTGAAAAAATTTGCAAAAAGTACTTGACAAATGAAAAAAGATGTGATATAATAATAAAAGTCAGCTGATGAACATTTTCGTCAATGACAAGCACCTTGAAAATTGAACAATGCGAACAAAAAAGTAACGACCCTTGAAATTTCTTTTAACAAATTCAGGCG
>CANQJV010000017.1 GCA_947624295.1 uncultured Ruminococcus sp.
ACAAAAATATAAAAAGAGGTAGATTATATGAAAAAACTTATTCTCACATCAGCTTTTCTGCTGACAATGCTTTCCGCTGTTCCTGTTCTGACGGATTTTACAGGCACACTTCCCGAAATTATGGCTTCAGACCGTGGAGAACCGATAGGGTATAATGATATGGTCTTTATTTATAGAGAGGGAAGAGAAAATGAACTTATGCTTTGGAATTATAGTGGTAAAGAACCAAATCTTGTAATTCCGGAAAAAATAAACGGGTACACTGTTACTGCTATCGGAGATGATGTTTTCTCTGATAACAAGGGACAAGGCTTTACTGTAGAAAATGTTACCCTGCCCGATACTATTGATTATTTCGGATTCGGCATTTTTTCAAACTCAACTCTGGTATCCGTTAATATTCCGGAAAGTCTCAGGTTGATTCCTGCATATACATTCAGAAAATGCAAAAATCTTGAAACGATTGTTTTCCACAACAATATACTTGCAGTTTCATCAAATGCATTTGTTGACACAGATATAACACTTCCTCAGAATATTCAAGATATGATGTCGATTGATGATGATAATCTGAAAATGAATTCTGAATATCACTATAATACCAAAGATGATACTTTTACTTTTGGAATTGATACTGATAAGGATACTCATAATCTTTATTGTACTATTGACGGATATATCGGTGAAAGTTCCGAAATTATTATCCCACAGGATTTTCGGAGAGTTCCGATAAAATACATTGATTTTTCGAATACTGATAAATCAAAAATAACATCTTTGACATTTCCTGAAACAACAAATGAAATTTCTGTTATAAGCAATTCTTTCAATGAATCGCTCATAACAGAACTGAACATCAACTCTCCGTGTATTCTCAATGCAAATGCATTTGCAAACTGCAAAAATCTGAAAACCATTACATTCAAAAATGATGCCACAATAGACAGACGTGCTTTCAGTGGCTGTACGAACCTGCTTTCTGTTGAATTTGACGGCAAATCTGATATAGAATACTACGCATTTATGGACTGTTCCGCACTCGAAAATATTACGGTTGATACAACTGATACAACACAAGGGAATATTTCGGGAGATGCTTTCAACGGCTGTCTGTCGCTTGCGAATATAAATTCTGAGCCTGTTTTTGACAGTGATACGGGCGATTTCAATCCGAAATACAGCGATTTTGTTAAAAATAATTTTTATATGGCTGAAGATATAGGTTTCATCAACGAATACGCAAAAGCACAATACAAGAAAATTGCTGATGAAGTCACAAATCCCGATATGAGTGACATCGAAAAAGTAAAGGCTTTGCACGACTGGGTATGTGAAAATACAAAATATGCTGATGATTTGAATAAGCCTGAATACCATACAGATGCATCGATATTATTAAATGATTCAACTGTATGCGAGGGTTACGCAAAGGCACTCAATCTGATGCTCAACTATGCAGGCATAGAAACGTATTATGTTCATAGTGAGGACCACGCTTGGAATATAGTCAAAATCGGCGGACATTATTTCCACGTGGATTCGACGTGGGACGACGGTGATACAATTTCGCATAAATTTTTCATGAAATCTGACAGCGAAATAAAAGATGACGGTTCACATAGTTCGTGGAGCGCATATATTCCCACATCACTACACAATTTCCAGAAAAGCGGTACACCTGAATGCAAATATCAGTTAGGCGATACAAATACAGACGGTGAAATAAGTGTTGCCGATGCGGTTAAAATGACGAATTATCTGCTGAACGCTGAAACTGAAACAGCTGACAATATTATTTTATATGACCTTGATTCTGACGGCAGGACAGATGTTTTTGATATGATTCTAATGAGGCAGAAAATCGTGAATAATTGAATTAGTTTCCGGATAAACAAAAAGGCACAAAGTTTATTTTGTGCCTTTTATTATATCAAATCAATTACTTATTAAGGCGAGCCTCAATCTTATCGAGTTCATCATAGAGAGCCTGCGGAATTTTACCGCCCTTAGCAGCAATATCATCGTTGTAGTATCTTCTCATTTCAGCGATTTCAGCTTTCCAGAGGTCAGTATCAACATTGAGGAGCTTATCCATAATTTCAGGAGTAACTTCGTCCTCGATACCTGCAACATTGATGTCCTCTTTTTTCGGGAGATAGCCGATAGCAGTTTCATCAGCGTCAACAGTACCCTCACAGCGTTTGATAATCCAGTCAAGGACACGCATATTGTCACCGAATCCGGGCCAGATGAAGTTACCGTTTTCGTCCTGTTTGAACCAGTTTACATTGAAAATCTTAGGAGCTTTATCGCCGAGTTTTTCGCCCATTTCGAGCCAGTGAGCCCAGTAGTCGCCTACATTGTAGCCGATGAAAGGTTTCATAGCCATAGGATCGTGACGGAGAACGCCGACAGCACCTGCAGCAGCAGCAGTTGTTTCGGAGGAAACAGCAGAGCCGACATATGTACCGTGAACCCAGTCGAATGACTGATAAACGAGAGGTGTAGTTGAAGCACGTCTTCCGCCGAATACGATAGCTGAAATCGGAACACCTTCGGGATTGTCAAATTCAGGCGAAATGCACGGGCAGTTTACAGCAGGAGCGGTAAAACGTGAGTTCGGGTGAGCAAGTTTCTTGTTTTTACCGTCAGGACCTACCTGAGATGTCCATTCCTTGCCGTTAGTCTTGATACCTGTCCATTCAGTAGCATCTTCAGGCGGATTTTTGTCGAGACCCTCCCACCAAACTGTATTATCAGCGTTGTTAAGAGCAACGTTAGTGAAGATAGCATTTTTCATAGTGCTATGGAGTGCATTCGGGTTAGACTTCTCGTTAGTACCCGGAGCAACACCAAAGAAACCATTTTCGGGGTTAATAGCGTAAAGTCTGCCGTCCTTACCGGGTTTCAGCCAAGCAATATCATCGCCTACAGTGAATACTTTGTAGCCGTCTTTGCGGTAGACCTCAGGCGGAATAAGCATAGCGAGGTTAGTTTTACCGCAAGCTGACGGGAATGCAGCGCAGATATACTTTGTTTCGCCGTCAGGTTTCTGAACGCCGAGAATAAGCATATGTTCAGCCATCCAGCCCTCGTTTTTACCTTGGAATGATGCGATACGGAGAGCGAAACATTTCTTTGAGAGGATAACATTTCCGCCGTAAGCAGAGTTAATAGACCAGATAGTATTATCTTCAGGGAACTGTACAATATATCTGTTTTCGGGGTCAACATCAGCCTTTGAGTGGAGTCCGCGAACGAAATCGTTGGAATCGCCGAGCTTATCGAAAGCAGCCTTACCCATTCTTGTCATGATGTTCATATTGAGAACAACATAGATAGAGTCTGTAATTTCAACGCCTACTTTAGAGATAGGAGAAGTAACAGGACCCATTGAGTAAGGGATAATGTACATAGTCTGACCTTTCATAACGCCGTCGTACATAGGACGGAGTTTAGCGTACATTTCCTGAGGGTCACACCAGTTATTTGTAGGACCTGCATCTTCTTTGGTTCTTGTGCAGATGAAAGTTCTGTCCTCAACACGGGCAACATCGTTTACAGCAGTGCGGTGATAGAGACAGCCGGGGAGTTTTTCCTGATTAAGATGGTACATCTTATTAGGGTCGCCGTCCGGGAGAGAAGTAACTTCTTTTGTAAGTTCGTCAAGCTGTTCTTTAGAGCCGTCAATCCAGACAACTTTATCAGGTTTACAGAGAGCAATCATCTCATCAACCCAAGCATTGACATTAGCATTTGTTGTAAGTGACATGGTAACATACCTCCTGAAAAAAATTTTAAGCAAAAGAGTAAAATACTCTATAGTTACTATTATATAACATTTTCAGCACTATGTCAAGTACAGAATAATATTTTTTTACAATGCCCTTGTTTGTTAATATGCACAATGTTTCAGGTGATAAGTTGTGAAAAATACCGATTTTTGAATTTATAGCATAATTTATATTGAAATTTTCCGTGAATAAGGTTATAATATTATATAAGAAATGTAAATAAATTTTGAATCGGGGTGTTTTTTCCAATGAAGAAAACTATTATCACTATTGAACGTCAATACGGCAGCGGCGGAAGCGTTATAGGGAATCTTGTCGCACAAAAACTGGGTATAAACTACTACAACCGCAAAATCCTTGAGATGACTGCCGAAAGATGCGGTATATCAGCAGAAAATCTTGAGTCAGCTGAGGAAAATGTTCCGACCAGCTTTCTGTATTCCCTGCTGTTGTCAGCTAATCCTGCCCGTTCAATGGAGGACAGCTTGCCGTTATCAGATAAAGTTTTTCTTATGGAAAGCCGTATTATAAGTGAAATCGCTGAACAGGAAAAGAGCTTTGTTCTCGTGGGAAGATGCGGTAGTTATATTTTAGAAGAAAAAGGCTGTTTCAGCGTATATATTTACGCTCCGCCCGAAGACAGAATGAAACGTGCTGTTGAGGAGTACGGTATAAAAGAAAATCGTGTTGAATCCGTAATGAAAAAAGTTGACAGACGGCGTGAAACTTTTTTCAACGTCAACACCGGTAAAAGCTGGCAAGATAAGGATATGTACTCACTTTGCCTGAACAGCAGTGAACTTGGCGATGAACTCTGCGCTGAAATCATTGTCAGGGCTTATAACGAATACAACAAGCTATTTTCATAGTAGTACCTCTTTAAGAAGGGCTCCCTCTGAATTTATTTCGGAGGGAGTTCTTTTTATTTAATTTAATTTATTTAACCTGTAATGCCCGAACGTTCAATGCCTTCCGTGAAATGCTTTTGTAAAAAGATATACATAATCAGCATAGGCGTTATCGAAAGCAAACAGCCTGCTTCTTTCCAGACAATCTGTTCACGAGGGTCAATATCAACGGAGGCTGAATCAAACAGATTTATTTTCAATTCCGTATCAAGATTTTTCAGCATAAGCGCAACTGTCTGATTATTCGTGAAAAATGTCGAACTCACATAGTAGTCATTCCAGTACAAAACAACTGAAAACAGAAATACTGTCAGAAAAGCAGGCAATGCGTTAGGAACAATCACCTGAACAAATGTTCTGAACGGTGAACAGCCGTCTATATAGGCAGCGTCTTCCAGTTCACGGGGTAGACCTGCGAAAAATTGCCTGAATATGAGTATCATAAGACCTGATTTTATACCGTTCCCTGTAATTGCAGGCAAATACATAGTAAGCATATTATTTATGAGATTAAGCGAAAAATCCCCGAATCCGAAATGCCTGAAAAGCGAATACAAAGGCATTGATATAATCTGAGGCGGGACGAGTATCATCATCACTACTATGCCGAAAAGTATATTTTTCCCTCTGAACTCAAATCTTGCGAAACCGTACCCTGTCACTGCACAAGAACAGACTTGTACCAGAGAACAGCCTATATTCAGTAAAACTGTATTTTTCAGGGTATTCCAGAAGTCCATAGCTGTTATAGTTTCCCGTATAACTGAAAGCGTAAGGCGGTGAGGAATCCACATTACAGTAGGGTCAGTCATATCGGCTTTATCACGGAATGCACAACTCACCATATATATCAGAGGATAAATTATAACAAATCCAAGGCTTGTTAAAATTACAAACCTGAAAACTGACCATAGCAATTCTTTTTTTCTTGTCATCAGTCTACTCCCGAAATTATTTATTATCATAATAAGATGATTTTTTAATAATAGCTGTTGCAAGGCTCACGGAGGCGAGTATAATCCCGAAATAAATCCACGCCATAGCTGAAGCCTCCCCGAATTTGAAATCCGAACGCATTGATATTATTTTCTTCATAACTGCATTCATAGGGTTTGTGAACGTATCTATTACAGTGAAAATCAAGTTTGCGAGTATGAACGGCGTTACATAGGGGAATGTTATTTTCCAGAAGTACACCCAGCCGTCTGCACCTTCCAATATAGCGGATTCACGGACTGATTCGGGGATATTCTGCAATGCTCCGAGGAAAAGCAGTATCTGTATACCGCTTGACCACACAATCCCGAAAATATTGTCAGCGATTTGCGAAATCATACCGTTCATATCGTCGCTGATACCGTATATCCCTAAAAATTGCAGTAATTCGCCAATCAAATCAGTCGAGAACAGCGTTGAAAATTGTCCTGCACCTATGTTGCCTGTCCTGTCAATATCACCGCTGATAATCTCATATACAGGACCTGTAGCAATGATTACAGGCAAAAAGAATACAGCTCTTGCAAGAGTTCTGCCCTTGAATTTCTGATTAAGGATAACGGCTGTAAAAAGCGAGAATATCAATATAAGCGGAGTTTTCCAGAGAGTTTCTATGAGAGTATCTTTGAGATATACAAGATATTTTTCGTCCGTATTGACTGCATAGGAATAATTCCCTAAGCCGACCCATTTTGTAATTGATTTGCCTGTATCTATTTCCACATCATTGAATGACCACCATAACGATTGCAAAAGCGGTATCAGGAAAAATACGACAGTTCCCACAAGCCACAAGCTTATAAAGCCGTATCCCCATAATTCCCTGCGTTTCCGATAAGTAATTTTTTTTGACATAATGTTCACCTTACTGATAATCAATCTGCTTTGTATCAAAATTCACTGTTGTAACCGTCCCGTCTGAATACGTCGTTTTGACTATATTGCCGTCTACTTCATAGTCAGTTATTGTGCAGTTTGCTATACGTTCGTACAGCGGTCTGAGATTACTGTAATTTTCAGCTATATCGTCAATCCAACCGTCTGCATTTGCGTAATAATAGCTGTCAAATTCCGTATCTTTGAGGACACTTGTTTCTTCTGCTATAATATCGTAGCACGGCAGACAGCCTACAGCAACTGATTTCAGCAGTGATTCAGCGGGATTAGGCGAACTGTTGACGGCAGTTGATGTATACGGTACTATACCGTGCAGGACAATCTGATAAAACGGCACGTCCTCATTGAAAATATCAAACCTGCCTGATTCAGTGGGGATATTGATGATATGGTTCACATACGGCAAAACATAGGCATTTGCGCCGTCAGCAAGTATACCGTTGTCAAATTCTCCTGACATATCCTGCAATGTATTTTCGACAATTTCCATAGCGTTGAAACGTGATATTTTATCCTTACTGTAATCCCCGTAGAGTGACGTTGTAAGAGTTGCGGGAGAAATACCGTCAAGCCCTGATTCCCTGTAATTTTCGGCTGTTTCGGCGAATACTTCGCTGAAATATTCAGGCGAAAGGAGCGATTTGTTTTTACTGAACCCGTCAGGTATACCGTAAGCCCTGTCGTAACTCACTATACGGGAATACTGACCCGATACTCTTATGCAGGTACTTGCTAACGAATTATAGCCATTCCCCGACACAAAATCTCTGTTATCAGCCGTAGGGTACAGCAGGAAATTATTTTCCCTGATTAAATCAACAAACTTACTGAAATCCGATTTACCGCCTAAAGTCCCCGAAGGTTCCGCACTTGTATCGATTTTGTTTTCAATACCGTCATCAGTCCAGTTGTTATATGATATAACTATATTATCAGCACCTTTGCTTCTTAATTCAGACAATATTTCCGTTGCCTTACTGTAATCAGTCATACTTTGTTTCATAGTCACGGGGATACCGAAAATATTTTTTTTCTTTTCAGCACCGCCATATAAATTTATATAGACTGCCGGACTGTTTTCAGCAGGAGTAAGACCGTTCTGAATAAGATACTCCCTGTATTTTTCCGCAACGTCAATATAGTCCGCATTTTCTTTAGTTATAGGGAAATATTTCAGCACAATATCATCTGATTTTATATCACCCTGTTCGAATACAGTGAATTTATCGGTACTGTTGCCCGACATATAGAAAGTATCAGTATTCCGCAGTATGAAAGTAAACCTGCACAAATTATATCTGCTGTTTGACTGCCCTGAAATTTTCGCTGTAATATACGCATTTGAATCGCCCTTTTCAGCCACAACAAGCATAGCGTTATTTTTTTTAACTATACCGTACACCGGTAAATATATTTGTTGCGTATCAGCTGATTTTGTCGCAGGAACAGCCGTTATATCACTGCCGTAGACCATTTGCGAATAAGCGTTCGTATCAGCAGTCCTGTTGTTGTTGAATCGTATCAACGCACCCGAACCGTCAGGGACTACAAAATAGCCGTCCTCATCATCTGAACCTGCGCCGAAACTGCCCATAATAGTGACTTCTGTAGCGGTATTCACGGGATTGGTTTCTTTTAATTCAGAGATTTTCAGACTTGCTTCGAGGCAATCGGTGCGGAGCGTGTAGTCAACAGGGAACTCGAATCCTGCACTGTACCTGTAAGTAATCCGTATGCCGTTATCAATATCAGTGACCGTGAAACTGCAATCGCCTGTATTCGAGCGGAGGAAATTATTATTCGTACGTTTTTCGGGGATACCGTATCTTAAAACATTTGACGAAAGTATTTCCTGCTTAATGATGTCGGACGCTGTATCATCGCTTTGTGTATCAGGCGGTGAGGAGTACCATATATAGCCCGTGATTTTATTTTCGAGGGCGATAATCCCTGATATATCGTCAACAAGCATTTTGTAGCCATCATTTTCCGCACATTCCCTGAATTTTATTTCAGCGGAGTTTTCAACAATATTTTCAACATTATCAACAGCTTCAACAAGTGCAGGCTTATTTTCAACGGAGTTTTCAACAGTTTCAACAATCGGATTTGTGGAAAAGATAAGCATAAGAGTTGCAATGATAAGTGTAAATTTTTTCATAAATATTTACCTTCTTATAATTATCAGCGGGATTTCTCAACAATCTGCGAATATTTTTGGCAGACTGAACAAGTACATACTTATTTTCAACAGAGTTTTCAACACTTTCAACAATTTGATTTGTGGAAAAGATAAGCGTGAATTTAATTTATCGGCAAGTCTTTCAACAATTCTGCAAATAATTTCGACAGATTGAACAAGTACAGGCTTATTTTCAACAGAGTTTTCAACAGTTTCAACAATCGGATTTGTGGAAAGATGAGTGTGAGTTTAATTTATTGGCAAATCTCTCAACAATTCTGCAAACATTTTTGGCAATCTGAACAAGTACAGGCTTATTTTCAACAGAGTTTTCAACAGTTTCAACAATTTCATTGTGGAGAACTTATCCCCTGATTCTGTACAGGAGTTCAGTGTATATAGTCGAAATAAACATATACAGTTGCTGAACAAGTGCCATAAAAAGTATCAGCAGAAACAGCATTATGAACATCGCCACAATTGTAAGCAGTACAGACGCAATTGTCCGCATAAAAGTATACTGATGGACGGCTTTCACTGCCGAAAATATCAGGATAACTGACCATATAACGCCTGTAATCTCTATCACCTGCATAAATACGTACTCGTCTTTTATCAGGAAATGCGAAAGGACTGTATTTATCAGGCTCTGCGCAATGTACGGCACAAGCGCATATGAACTGTATATGAATATGTTTTTAGTACTTCCCTCGCCGTCAAGGAACGTACTCACCGCATTATTGGCAGTCACCCACGCAAAAAATATAACAAAACTGCTGATTATACAGGGGATTACGCTGAAAGTCTTGTCATAAGATTCCCTGAACTGAAAACCGTACAGGCGTTCCTGCGCAATACGTGAAAAGAAAAGCAAAGTCAACAGAATCCACGCAATTTTCATAGAACCTGATTTTTTCCAGCGCATTTCCTCGAAACCGTCCGATAAGTGCGTAACGGCGTATTTTAGCCATTGTAACTGATTCATATTACTTTTTTCTCCTGTATTTCCTGAAAAATGCTATTGCTGATACAAGCAGGATAATTGCTGAAAATATATACCCTCCGTTTGAACGGATAAATTCACGGCGGTAACCCTCAAAAGCCTTGTTGTATGTACTCCTGTCGTCAGCGAGTTTTGCGTATTTCATAGAACTGCTATAGTCGCCCTCCCGTAAAAATGCTGAAGCAACGCCTTTATAAGCGTACCTGTAATTACCGTCACGCCTCAGGACTTCCTGAAACGGCTCAAGCGATTCCTCGTAGTATCCGCCGTTATAGAGGTCAACAGCTTTATGGACTATTTCGCCGAAATCAGTCTGCCTGAAAATAGTTATATTATTTTTCATTGAATCAGTCACGTATATAGCATTATTCGCCGACTCTACCGCTGAAACCTGCCTGAAATTCCCCGTCTGACTACCTGTACCGCCTGTAATAAAAAGCAAGTTGCACTCCTCGTCATACTGGAAAATACGCCCTGCTGTCCTGTCAAGGCAATTTATACAGCCGTCCTCTGCTATGTCGATGTCAACTATTTCTGATGACATAAGCCTGTTCTGCGAAGTATCGTACATAGGCGTATAATCCCCGATTGTCAGTTCTTTCCCCGAAAATATGTTATCTCCTGCCGGATTCAGTTTTTTGACGGAATCCGTCCTTGAGGAAGTACACGTGAATATAAAATCACCGTCTATATCAAAATTCGTTATGCCTGTAGGGATATTCCTTGACCGCCTTGCCCGTTTTTCGTCCGAAATAAGCATATCTGATATGTAATCCGCCATAACTCCTGCTGTATTCTTAACGCTGTCCGCACCGTAGAATCCCGTAAAATTACCGTCCGAATCAAATACTGCTGCCCCTGAAGTTATATTGTTCAGGACAACGTAAATATTCCCTGCCTTATCTGCAATTACTTTCTGCGGAATAAATGTTTTCTGACTGTCGTACAGTTCGGAATCAGGCTTTGTTATTTCCGTGACAATTCCGCCGTTCTTATCCGTAACAAGCACCCGTGAATTTTCGCTGTCAGCGATATATATATAGTCCGATACGAATACACCCATAGGCGACTTGAGGTCAAGATTGTCATATATTTTAACGGCACGGCTGAAATCGCTGTCTACCGCAATAATCCTGTTGTTACCTGTATCCGCAATATAAAAAAGTTCATCGGCACTATCATAGAATATATCTGACGGCGTATTCAGACTTCCCACGCCCAATTCATCACCCGTGACTGCTTTTTCAGCGATATATCCTGCTTGTGAGGGTACTGCCTCACCCCATTTGTCATAGTTATATGATTCCATTTTCAACTCCTGATTACCTCTTGATACCTGAATGCGCCATAGTATCAATCACCTGACTTTGCGTGAGCATAAACACGATAACAGGCGGTATAAGCATAAAAACAGATGCAGCCATAGTTTCGCCTGCTCTTGCGATACCTGTTGTGGAAATTTGTGTGATTACAGTCGGCAAAGTTTTATACTGCTCCTGAAATACAAGACTGCCGCCCTGCATATTCCACGACGCTTGAAATGCAAAGATAATCAGCGTCATAAGGGCAGGTTTCTGATTAGGGATAACTATTTGCCAGCATATCCTGAACAGCCCTGCTCCGTCTATTTTAGCTGATTCTATTATGCTGTCAGGCATCTGACTTATTGACTGCTTCATCAGGAATAGTCCCATAGGTGAGGCTATTGACGGTAATATAAGTGCAAGCGGATTATCTATAATGCCCATTTTCGACATAACTGCGTACTGCATTATATAAATTACATTGCTCTGGTAGAGTAGTGACGTGACTATGACCGAATTTATCAGCTTACTGAACGGGAATCTGCATTTTGCGAGTACAAACGCTCCCATTGAAACAAATACGCACTGCGAAAAAGTCACTGTAAACGTAACTGCTATACTGTTGAACAGATACCGTGAAAACGGTACACGGTTGTTATCGAGAATATCAAACATACTGCTGAAATTATCAAGCGTAGGGCGTAATGTGTACAGTTTCGGCGGAAATATAAACAATTCCTCCTGCGGTTTCAGCGACATCACTATTGTGAGATAAATCGGCAGAAACATAAATGCGCCAAGTATAATAAGCAGCAGTGCTGTAATAATATTGCCTGCTTTCTGTTTATTTGTCTTTACCATAATTATTCCTTGAATAGCCTGCTTATGACCTTATTGCAGACGTACATTGCTATGAAAAGTACAGTGCATATTGCTGAAGCGTAACCCATTTCCCAACGCACCCAGCCGTAATCATAAGCGTGTGTCATAATTGTGTGAGCCTTGTAATCTGTTGACGGGAATCCGACAAGTTCCTGCGCTACCGTCCCCGCAGTGAACGAGCTGACTATCTGCATAACTCCTGCAAAAAGCATTTGCGGTTTCATAGACGGTATCACGATATATACGAGTTCCTGTAATTTGCTGTCCATACCCTCAATATATGCGACTTCATAGAGATTGCGGTCTATATTCCTGAATCCTGCACTCAGCGCGAGGAATCCTGCTCCGAGCGAAAGCCATAGCTGTACTGTTATTGTTACTCCGAGAACATACCTCGAATCAGTCAGCCACTGCACGGGTGACTGTATAAAGCCCCATTCTATCAGAGTTGAATTAAGCCACCCGTTCATATCTCCGCTGAAAATTATTTTCCAGACAGTGTAAACGTTCGCCATAGAGGGGATATAGAATATCAGTGTGAAAATAGAACGTAATTTTTTCGGTAAACCGTCTATCAGCCACGCTAAAAGAAAACATATCATATAGCTTACGGGACCCGTGATGACCGCAAATATTATCGTCACCCGAATTGCTTTTGTGAATACTTTGTCAGACAGAAACAAGTTTATATAGTTGTCAAATCCTACAAATTCAGGCGGTTGTGCCATATTGAAATTGGTGAATCCTACAGGCAGTGACATTATTACAGGTACTATCGTGAATATAACAAAAAGTATCATAAACGGCGCAAGCATAAGATAACAGTCCCTGTTTTTACGGACATCACACCATAATTTTTTTAATTTGTCCATTTGTTTTTTCTTTCTATCTCATCATTTATATCACGGTTATACCATATCAGCATATCACGGGGATTTTCATTGTTGTTGACCGTTTCCCTGAATGCGTTCATAATATTCCTCGTGACGGCATAAGATGCAGGTATTATCGGTATTTCAGCCAGTTCAGCCTGCTGCTGAGTAAGCCTCTCAAGCTGATGTTCCGACCACGGTAACCGGCGGAGTGCATTGACATTTGCGGTCTGATAACGCCCTGCAATTCCGAGCAAGCCCTCTGTTTTGTTACCGAAATCCGCCTGTATATCGTCCTGTGTGAACCATTTTATAAATTCCCATGCCTGTTCTTTTTTATCGGAACCGCTGAAAATCACCGCTCCTGAACCTGTGGAGTTTACAGCGTGCGAGACTGTACCGTCCTGCTGCAAAGTACCCGGTACTCGGCAGAAATCCCACAAGCCTTTTATTTCGGGGGAGGCGTACTCAAGCTGTCCTGCAAACGAGTAGTCCGCAATGACTATAGGGTATTCGCCTGTCCTGAATCGGCTGAATGCATCGTATGACTGTTCAAAACTGTAATCAGTATAGAAGTCCGTCCACTTCTCGAAAGCCTGCACCGCACGTATATCGTCAAGCACTGATTTACTCATATCATCGCTGTAATACGTCATTCCCTGCTGTAGCAAAAGCGTCGCAAAAGTATGCCCTGATTCCGTAGCAGGCGAAATATTGGCTGACGGCAGCACAAGCCCTGCTGAAAAATAATTCCGCTGTAATGAGGGCAACATATCTATAAGGTCGTCCCACGTTTCAGGCGGTGAATCTATCCCCAATTCAGCGAGAATATCCGTTCTGTAGAACATCATCGGGAAATTCTGCACAAGCGGTATACCGTAAGTTCCGCCTTTATATTGGTAAGGCGTGAGAGCGTTCTCCTGAAATCGCCCCGATACTTCTCCGAAATCAGAATACTGCGATATATCGGTAATCAGCCCTCTTGATGCGAGGTTGACGGGAAACTCTCCGCCTAAAAACAGAGCACAATCAGGTTCTTTCCCCGAAAGTGCCGACTCTATGATTCCGCCTGACACAAGTTTCACGGTCACGGGTATACCGCTTTCTTCTGTAAATCGGCTTTCAGTGAGTTCACGCACTATCTGCGCCTGGTCACGCCCTGAAGCAACCCATATTTCAGTTGATTCCCTGCCTGACGTATCCGGCGTATCTGACAGAGTACTGTAATCCTCGAAAAATGAGCCTGCGAACGATTTCAAGCCGAACAGTGCCGATGAAAATATATTTTCGGTGCAGTCTGTAAATTCAGCTCCTGCCGTGGCAAATTCTATGTAGTCGATTTCAAGAGGCTGTCTGCAATAGTCACGCATTACAGCCGATACTGACGTTATACTCTCCTTGATTTGCGCAAGGTAATCAGGGATTCTCAGCGGTTTTTCTATGCATTTGTCAAGGATAACTGCCGTATTCCCTAACAGTGATACTTCAGAACCCGTTGAAATTGTTTCTATTTCAGACTGTATAGCTTTCAGTTCTTGTGAAATTTCACCAAAATTGTCAAGCAAATCAGGGATTTTTTCGTGAACATAGTAGTCTGTATATTTATCGGGATACGGGCTTGTAATCATCAGTATTTCCCTGTAATACTCGTTCAGACGGTCTATGACACTGTCAAGTTTCCGCACGGGTTCACCTATGTCGCCTGTAGTGCATTCCATAGTAATCGTGTGATTAGTACCGCCCGAAAGATACACATATATATCATCGCCCGATTCAGTTTCAGGGACTGTAACGCTCCAGTCCTTGCTGTAGAAAAAGCTGACTTGCTCCAACTCTCTGCACGGTATTTCGCCGTCTATGTAAATCCGCCTGTTGGAATAAAGTCCCCTCATCTGATTTTGCCTTGCCTTGATTCCGATTCTGAACCAGCCTCCCTCACCTATTTCAGCGGAGGGTATCTCCCATGTGAGCGATTGCAAG
Source organism: uncultured Ruminococcus sp. (assembly GCA_947624295.1). Classification (GTDB taxonomy): domain Bacteria; phylum Bacillota; class Clostridia; order Oscillospirales; family Ruminococcaceae; genus Ruminococcus. Next base: position 14,819 of record CANQJV010000017.1, read on the forward strand.
GCGTTTTCCCACGTACCGTCCGCACCGATTGTATTGTATACTACTTTTACAGGGTCAGCAGGCGAGACTTTATAGCTTGAATTATCGTATGTCGGCGATAAAACTGCGTCACTCTTATAGACAGCGTTCTCCCCTTCGATTCTGAAAACAAACGGTTCATCACAAGTAACATCTACAGGCTGATACGGCGGTATATCGGGAGGATTGCAGAATGTAAAGTTCTCCAGCGAAAAGTCCCCTCTGTCTGAAGTGAATGTTATACTATGTTCGCCTTTGGTTAAATAAAAAAACAGTGGTTCTCTGAATAAGCCGTCCGAATCCTGCACAAAAGTTTCCTGCGGAATACTCTGCTGTACTTGCGACGGGCGTACCTGATTCCCACGTGAATCCGTATGAATTGCAGTTTCGTTGACCCATACCCGTTTCAGTACTATTCTTGTTGCCGTATCATAGGGGATTTCGCCGTCAATTTTAATTGCAAGTTCTATCTCGTGGCTGTCGGATTCAAGCGGAATATAGTTGATTTTCAGACAATACCGCCCTGTTTCGGGGATATTCGTCTTATAGGTGACTTCTCCCGTACTTCCCCATATGAGCGCATTTGATTCGGGAACACAATCGCCGTCACAAGTTACAAAGTCCGCACCATTCGTAATAATTTCGCCTGACGGTTCAGGTTGAGTGCAGTACAAATCATAATATTCTCTGAAAGTCATATAAGGGCTTACAGGTTCAATAGGGCAGTATTCCGCTGTAACCGCATTCGTCGGCGCAAACAGGCATATTATTACTGCTGAAATAAAAAAGCATAGAATTTTTTTCACTTTCACTTTCATAGAAACAGTCCCTTGTTATCAGCTAATTCAACTAATTAAAATTATAGCAAATTTCACTCTGTCTGTCAAGTGAGTATTGACAATTATAGTAACTTATGTTAAAATATATATATTATTTATATTCAGGAGGTTACTATGGAGAATATTCTCGAAGTAAAACAATTGTCCAAACAGTACGCTAAAACTCTCGCTGTAGACAGGATTTCTTTCGAAATACAAAAGGGTGAGATTTTCGCACTGATAGGACCTAACGGCGCAGGCAAAACCACTACTATACGTATGATTTCGACACTGCTGACGCCTACGGACGGTGACGCAACTGTAAACGGCTTCAGCATACTCAGAGACCCCGAAAAAGTCCGTCAAAATATCACGTATCTCCCCGATGAGGCAGGTGCTTACAAGAATATGACAGGGAAAAAATATCTGCGCTTTATGGCAGGGCTTTTCTCGACTGATATTGACGAAATCAACAGCTATGTCGAAAGAGCTGAAAAAATGTCCAATCTCGGGGACAGGCTGAATAACAAAATCGGTACTTACAGCAGGGGTATGATTCGCAGACTACTCCTCTCAAGAGCCGTCATGACACGCCCCTCACTCGCTATACTCGATGAGCCGACAAGCGGTCTCGACGTGCTGAACGCCCTCGAAATCCGCAGTATGATTAAAAATTTAGCTAAAGATGAGGGTATGTCATTCCTGCTGTCGTCCCACAATATGCTCGAAATTGAATTTGTTTCAGACCGTGTGGGGATTATCGCTAAAGGTCATCTGCTCGTCACCGGGCGCACCGATGAACTCAAACAACGCTACAATGCCCAGAATCTTGAGGAAGTTTTCGAAAGGGTGGTGAATAATAATGAAATTCTTTAACTTGCTGAAAAAAGAACTCGCTGAAATTATCAACGTGCAGACTGTTATTTCATTTGTTATATATTTTGTACTGCTTTCAGTCATGGGGAACGTGATGAATACTACAATTGAGGACGTTTCCAATGATGAGTATACTATCAATATCAGCGACCGTGATAATACTGACCTCACTGCTGAACTTATGAAACTTTTAGAAAAAAGCGATGCCAAAATAAATAAATTCGATACAAGCGGTGATGATTACAGTGCTATCCTGAACGAAACAGGTCAGAAAAATCTGATTATTATCCCCGAGGGTTTCTCAGAACAGGTCAAAAACGGCGAAACTGCTGATATTATAGACGTTTCAGCACTCACGTCCTCTACAGTGTCCGCAGTCGCTGACAGTGGTAACAGCAGTGCTATAAATCTTATCAATGCTTGCGTTGCCGATATGATTTCAGCGCAGGCAGGTCTCGATACGGAGCAGATTATCAGAATAAATTCGCCCCTTGAAATAAAATCGCATACTGTCGTAAAAGGGAAATCGGCTGAAACAAGCGTTTTCAGCGTGATGGGGAAAATTTCTATGCAGAATATAATTTTGCCTGTAATAGTATTCCTCGTGATTATAATGGCATCGCAGACTATCATCAGCGCAATCGCTAACGAGAAAATCGACAAGACCCTCGAAACGCTCCTGTCCGCACCTGTCAGCAGAACGGCTGTAATCGGCGCAAAAGTACTGTCCGCAGGTATCGTCGCTATACTGAACGCTGTCGTATTTATGGCAGGATTCTCGTCGTTAATGTCGGGCGCAACAAGCGCAAATATCAATATGACTTCCGAAATAACAAGCACTGTCGCCGAACAGCTCTCCGACAATGAGGCTATGAAACAGTTAGGGCTTACTCTGAACGCAGGAGACTATATTCTCATCGGAATACAGCTGTTCTTGAGTATAATGATATGCCTCTCTATTTCGATTATATTGGGCGCACTCGTGACCGATACTAAGCAGTCGCAGACTATAGTAATGCCCATAATGATAGCAGCCGTAATCCCCTATCTTATCTCGATGTTCACTGATATAAATACTCTCCCTGTATGGGCTAAAATATTTGTGTACGCAATACCGTTCACGCACACATTTTCGTCTATTCCTAACATAATGTTCGGGCATATGGGCGTATTCTGGGGAGGACTTGCGTATCAGGCAGTATTTTTTGCAATATGTCTGTTCCTTGCGCTGAAATTATTCAAATCGGACAAGATACTGACAATGTCTCTGAATTTCGGGCAGAAGTCCAAAATGAAAAAGGCGGTCAATTCGTCTGAGGAGTAAGCGCAGAGCCTGCGCACGCAATTTTGCGCTGTAGTCTGTTAAGTGAGGCAGATACTTCCGCAGATTATGTAAACTGTACACGCCTTGTGATACGCCATTTTTCAGGGGATACGCCTTGTGATACGCCTTATTTGACGTATTATAGCTGATGATACGCCGATACGCCGTTTTTTGAAGTTGCTATATATTTATTTTTTTTCCTGCTCCGCAACGGTGAACATTTTTGTACGGGGTCAAAATACTTTTGAACATTTTTGTATGAAAGTCTGTAATAAAAGTCTTGCAATGTCAGTGAAAGTATGGTATAATAATACTATCCGAAAATTTTTTGAAATGAGGTAATTTTTTATGGATATTAAAGCTGAAATTGACAAACTCGTCAACAAAGTCAAAAATGATAAGGATTTCGGGCAGAAATTCAAGGAGAATCCAACTAAAGCCGTTGAAAGCGTCTTAGGTATCGATTTGCCCGACGAACAGGTCAACAAAATCATCTCCGGTATCAAGGCAAAAATAAGCATAGACGATATTACAGGGAAACTCGGCGGTATCTTCGGGAAAAAATAAGCTATGTTCCTCGAAAATCTCGCTTTCAGCCTCAATGCAACCGTCCCCGTCTTCCTGATGATGGTTTTCGGGGGATTCTGCCGGAAAACAGGCTTGCTTGACGAACATACCACCGCTAAACTAAACAAATTCACTTTCAAGACAACTCTCCCTGCACTTCTTTTTTCTGACCTCTCTCACGCCGATTTCCGTGCAGTATGGGATACAGGCTTTGTGATGTTCTGTATTTCAGCGACCCTGATAAGCGTTGCTGTCGCCTGTATATATTCGCTTTTCCACAAGGATAAAGCCGAAAGAGGTGAGATAATACAAGCCTCCTACAGGAGCAGTGCTGCTGTACTGGGGATAGCTTTCGTCAAGAACATCTACGGCGAAGCTACTATGGCTGCCCTCATGATTGCAGGAACAGTGCCGTTATATAACATCATCTCTGTAATATCATTGTCTCTGACTTCCCCCGAAAAAAAGGGTGACGGTAAAAAGCTGTTCCTTGATACGGTCAGGGGAATCGCTACCAATCCCATAATACTGGGGATTATAGCAGGCATGGCGTGGTCACTCCTGAAAATCCCTCAGCCCGTGATACTCGATAAATCCGTCACATATCTCGCAAATATGGCAACACCTCTGTCGCTGACAGCACTCGGAGCGTCATTCAAGTTAAGCGACGCTAAAGGCAAATTGCCCGTAACACTGGGGATAACGTTCATAAAGCTGATACTTTTCTGCGGAATATTCCTGCCCGTGGCAATTATCATGGGATTCAGGAGCGAAAAGCTTATTGCAGTCCTCGTCATGCTGGGCAGTGCTACCACGGGGAGCTGCTTTGTTATGGCGAAAAATTTCGGACATTCGGGCGTTATAACGGCATTTTCGGTAATGCTGACCACTTTAGGGAGCGCATTCACCCTTACAGCATGGCTGTTTATCCTTAAATCACTGAATTATATATAGCAATCCCCTGAAATACAGGGGTTTTGTTATATTACTTATCTGAAAAAGAAAAATATTATTTGCGGAGCAGGAAAAAAATAAAACTTTACTGAAAAAAATATAGTTACTAAATTTACACAATCCGCATGGATATCTACTTCACTAATCATACTACAGTGCGAAACCGAAAAAACGCTTTCTAAAAATTTAGAAATCGGCAAGGAGTTTGGAACGTAAATATATATCAAGTGCAAAAAATGGCGTATCGGCGTATCTTCCCCTATAATACGTTGAAAACGGCGTATCACAAGGCGTATCCTATGGCGTATCGTTTCAAAATGGCGTATCGTGCGTGTATATATATATCAACTCAAGAAAATGGCGTACAGGTGTCCCTTTGCCTGTAATACGTCAGATAGGGTGTCCCGAACGGTGTACCAAAGGTGTGCATTGTACGGCGTATGGTGTCCGCTGTACATCTTCAGGTACGGGTAAAATCACGTAATATAGCCGTTGGGACAGGTGTACACCCATTTTGCAAGTTGCTATATAAAACGTATGGGGCATATTAAATCCGAAAACCGCATATTCTGTAATAAAAAAGCAGAATGGTGTGATATGTAATGGGACTTACGGAAAAAACTGCCTCCGAAAAACTCAAATCTGACGGGCTGAACACTCTCGCCGACAAAAAGAAAACAAGCGTTCTGAAAATATTCGCCGGGCAATTCAAAGATGTTATGGTGATGATTCTCCTCGGTGCTACGGTCATTTCGGTGCTTTTAGGGGAAATCTCCGACGCTGTCACTATAATAATAATAGTCCTGCTGAATGCTGTACTGGGCTTCATACAGGAGTACCGCACGGAGCATACTCTCGAAACGCTCAAGGCTATGACTTCGCCCACAGCGAAATGCTACAGGGACGGCAAACTGAAGGAAATCAAGGCGGAACTGCTTGTTACGGACGATGTCATTGAACTTGAGGCAGGCGACAGAATACCGGCTGATTGTGTTATCCTGAATTGTGCAGGATTTTCGGCAGACGAATCTATACTCACGGGCGAATCTGAGCCTGTTCAGAAAAGAGCGACTATTACGGACGATACTGACAACAGCATAAACAAGCCGAATATAATTTACTGCGGGACTTCTGCTGTCAAGGGCACTTGCAGGGCGAAAGTAATTGCTACCGGTGAACGCACTCAAATGGGGCGCATTTCGGAACTAATCGCCGATATTGACAAGGAAATGACACCATTACAGAAAAGGCTTGCCGAACTCGGGAAAATAGTTGCGGTGATATGCCTGATAGTATGCTTTGCGGTGTTCGGAGCGGGAGTACTTCACGGGGAAGACGTTTTCACGATGATGATGACGGGGATAACAGTTGCCATCGCCGCTATACCTGAAGGCTTGCCTGCGACTGTCACTATAGCACTTGCGCTTGCGGTGAATCGTATGCTGAAACAGAAAGCTCTTGTGAACAAACTGCACAGCGTTGAAACATTGGGCTGTACATCGGTGATATGTTCAGATAAAACGGGGACAATCACTGAGAACAAGATGACGGTTACAGAACTCGCCACGGCTGACAACGATTATAATTTCACGGGTATGGGCTACCGTATCAGAGGAGAAGTCACTGAAAACGGGAAAATCATCAATCCCATAAACGAAAAGGCTCTCACAGAATCCCTGAAATGCGGAGTGATATGTTCTACAGCGGTCATATCGTCGGGGAAAGCCTCGGCAGGCAGGCGGAGAGGTTCAATCAGAGGCTCGGGCGAGTGGAATACTACAGGCGACCCTACTGAAATAGCGTTGCTTATTTCGGCAGCGAAAGCAGGGATAACTCGTGAGAATCTGCACTGCACCAAATTAAAAGAGTACCCGTTCGACAGCGAAACAAGATTTATGGCGGTACACTGTTCTGAAAATTCCGACAGGAAAATATATTTCAAAGGCGCAGAGGAAGTCATTTTACCACGCTGTACGCAGTATATCACCCGAAACGGCGAATTATTACCGCTTACGCCGGCAGTCCGCAAGAGAATATCAGAGAAAGTGCTTGAGATGTCCGACAATGCCCTGCGAGTACTTGCGCTTGCGTTCTGTATATCGGATAATTTCGATGAAAACCGTGGTAATCTTGTATTTTCGGGGCTTGCGGGAATGATAGACCCTCCACGTGACGAGGCGAAAACAGCTATCAGAAAGTGCGCAAATGCTTCTGTCAAAACAGTTATGATTACAGGCGACCACAAGAATACAGCTGTAGCAATCGCACGGAAAGCAGGGTTACTCAAGAACGGCAAGGCGATGACGGGAGCTGAACTCGACAAACTGACAGATGAACAGCTTGATAAATGTATTGACAATTATACAGTTTTCGCACGGGTAGAGCCTGTCCACAAATTGAGGATAGTACGCAGTTTCAAGCGTAAGGGCGAAATAGTAACGATGACGGGTGACGGCGTGAACGATGCTCCTGCAATAAAAGAGGCTGATGTAGGCGTTGCCATGGGGATTACAGGTACAGACGTAACAAAACAGACTGCTGACGTGATACTGCTTGACGATAACCTTGCCACTCTGGTGAACGCTGTAGAGCAGGGGCGGTGTGTTTACGCCAACATACGTAAATTTGTCAGATACTTGCTCTCGTGCAACATAGGCGAAGTCCTGACGATGTTTTTAGGGATAATTATGGGAATGCCTGTAGTACTTATGCCGGTGCAGTTACTTCTTGTCAACCTTGTGACGGACGGTTTACCTGCAATAGCACTCGGTCTTGAACCTCCTGACAGCGACATAATGAACAAACCTCCACGCAAATCAACAGAAGGATTTTTCGCAGGAGGACTTATGTCTAAAATAATATTCAGAGGGATATTCATAGGCTTGTCAACGCTCGCATCGTTTGCTGTAGTAGCGAGATTAGGCGGAAGTATTGAGGCAAGCCGTACATCAGCCCTTATAACGCTTGTAATGTCGCAACTTGTCCACGTATTCGAATGCAAATCGGAAAGCCGTTCGATATTCAGGATAAACATATTCAACAATATCAAGCTGATAATGGCGGTGCTTGTATCGTTGGCGATACTTGCAATTTCAGTTATGATTCCGGTATTGCAGGGGATTTTCGAAACAGTAACACTTAATTCAACTCAACTGCTTATAGCGTTGGGATTCAGTATAGCTGTACCGGTGATAAGCGGAATATTCAACAGAAAGTAAAAAACAGGACGGCTTAGAAACCGTCCTTTGTTAATATTACACAAAATTATTCTTCAGGCATTTTTATTTCCCCGACAATCGGCAGAGGGTCAATGCCCTGTTTAGTGTAGTAGTCCGCAAGTGCTGAACGTACAGCCTGTTCCGCAAGTACAGAGCAATGTATTTTCACGGCAGGCAAGCCGTCAAGAGCCTCTACTACAGCATCATTCGTGAGTTTCAGAGCGTCGTTGATAGATTTGCCCTTGATAAGTTCAGTAGCCATAGATGACGTTGCTACAGCAGCACCGCAGCCGAACGTCTTGAATTTAGCGTCAGTAATAATACCGTTATCAATTTTGAGGTACATTTTCATAATATCTCCGCATTTAGCGTTACCGATTTCGCCTACACCGTCAGCATTTTCGATTTCGCCGACATTACGGGGATTAGAGAAGTGGTCCATAACTTTTTCACTGTACATCATAATATATCAATCTCCTTTGCAATCAACAATCAACAGCAATCCCAGTTATAGAGGACATTGCTGAAGTCACAATTTTTAAGTTTTTCGCTGTTTATAAAGAAATTTCCCACTCCTGTATCTCCGAATATGGGCATATCTTTACCACAAATCCAAGTCATATCAATTTGAAACAATAGGAAGTCATAATATTCACCATTTTCCATGTCAGTTCTTGGGTCAAGCTGTTGTGTAAAGTACGGATAACCGCCGATTTTATGCCATGAACTTTTTTCCCAGTTTTTTCTGTTTATGATTTTATCATGTTTCATATTGCCGTCTGTTGACTTCTCAAAACTCACACCGCACTCATAAAAAGCATAAGATACATGGTCATAATCATAATCATTCCATACGAATTTACTTTCTATTTCCTCTTTAGTTACGGCTCTGTCAATTTCGGGATAATATATAACTCTGAAACCGTCCTGATTAGTTTGATTATTCCAAGGACACCCTAAATCTTCATCAGTCATAATCCAGAACTGCAAAAGACCCTTTTTCGGAAAACCATCAAGCTGAATTTTGTCACACTCTATCTGTGCGAGAAGTCTCAGCTGATTGCCGTAACTGTTTGTCGGGAAATCCTTGTCATGCGGAATATATCCCAACCCACCGATTTTGCTCTCAAAAATTGAGGGCTTTGTATCGGTGAGAGTGATTTTCATGCATGGCTTTGTATTACTCATAGCTTTCGCCTTTCATCATTTTTTCCCAGACAGGCGACATAGAGCGCAGCTTGTCCACTACTTGCGGAATAACTTCGAGAATATAGTCAACATCTTCGTCAGTAACGTCCTCCTCGATTGACAAACGCAGAGAGCCGTGAGCTATTTCGTGTTTCAAGCCGATAGCAAGCAGCACGTGTGAGGGGTCAAGCGAACCTGAAGTGCAGGCTGAACCTGATGAGGCGCATATACCGTACATATCGAGCATAAGGAGCAGAGATTCGCCCTCAATGCCCTCTATAGATATATTGAGATTCCCGGGCAAACGCTTATCCCTGTCCCCGTTAAGGCGAGTATAGGGCAATTTGAGGATACCGTCAATAAGCCTGTTTCTGCGAGGAGTGATGATTTCAGCTTTCTGAGCGATATTTTTAGTAGCAGATTCTATAGCGACTCCCAAGCCGACAATTGCGGGGACATTTTCAGTACCTGCACGCTTATTGCGTTCCTGCGCACCGCCGTGGATAAGATTGGGGAGAGTAATACCCTTTTTGACGTACAGCACGCCTATACCCTTCTGAGCGTGGATTTTGTGACCCGAAAGCGACAGCATATCGATACCTTGCTTATGCACATCAATTTCGACGTGACCGACAGCCTGTACTGCATCTGTATGGAAAATAACTTTTTTTTCGTTGCATATTTCAGCGATTTCGTCAATAGGCTGAATTGTACCGATTTCGTTGTTAGCGTACATTATGGTTACGAGAGCCGTATCATCACGGATAGCATTCCTGACATCTTCAGGATTTATAAGACCTTTTTCGTCAACGGGGATATATGTGACTTCAAAGCCCTTTTTTTCGAGATATTGGGTAGTATGAAGTACAGCGTGGTGTTCGAAAACTGAAGTAATTATATGTTTTTTACCCTTTTCAGCCATTTTTTCAGAGATACCCTTTATAGCCCAGTTATCTGATTCCGAACCACAGCTTGTAAAGAAAATCTCATTAGGGTCTGCGCCTATAGCCTTAGCGACTTTAGCCCTTGCGTTTTCGACATCTTTCTGAGCGTCCCTGCCGAGTTTATATATACTTGAGGCATTGCCGTAAGCCTCACGGAAATGCGGTAACATAGCGTTGAGGACTTCCTCCGAAACAGGAGTAGTAGCAGCGTTATCGGCGTAAATAAATCTTTTTTCCATTTCAATCAATCCCTCACTTTATTTTAATAATTTATTTTAACAATGCATATTTATCACGCTGTTGGACAGCCAACTTGTCACAACGTTCATTTTCGGGGTGACCTGCGTGACCTTTCACCCAATTGAAAGTGACATTATGTTTTTCAAGCAACGGCAGGAGTTTCTCCCATAAATCGACATTCGGACGCATTTGAGTGGGGGACATTTTCCAGCCTTTTTTCTGCCAGTTATAAACCCAGCCTTTTGTGACACTGTCAACAACATATCTGCTGTCAGTAGTGAGTACGACGTTACAAGGTTCTCTGAGAGCCGAAAGACCTGCTATAACGCCCATAAGTTCCATTCTGTTGTTAGTAGTATGAGCCTCACCGCCCGAAAGTTCCTTTTCAGTCTGCCCGAAGCGCAATATAGTACCGTAACCGCCTGCGCCGGGGTTACCGCTGCACGCACCGTCCGAGAAAATCTCTACTGTTTTTATAGGTATTCACTCCCCTGCTATTTTTTGAATAAGTATATTATAACTCTTTTACAAAAAAAATGTCTGTTTGTTAACTTTTGTAAACCATGCCGATGTTAGCATAAACTTACAGGTGTGAACAACTGTTCCCCGGAAATCAGCCGAATGCAAGCTGTCAAAACTGTCGCTGATTCTGTAAACCTGACTATGTTATCATAAACTTACAGTAATGTGCAATTGTTTCCTGAAATCAGCTGAACGCAAGCTGTCAAAACTGTCGCTGATTCTGTAAACCTGACTATGTTAGCATAAGATTACAGGGTGAACAACTGTTCCCCTGAAATCAGAATAAATGCGCTGTTATAGCCGTTTTCAAGTTGCTTTGCATATCAGTTCACGCTTGTTATCTCACAACCGGTGTAGTAGTGTTCCAATATATCACGCCAAGTTTTACCCTCTTTCGCCATAGCATTTGCGCCGTACTGGCTCATACCCACGCCGTGCCCGAAGCCTTTTGTAGTGAAAACCGCCTTATCATCGGCATATTCCACTTCGAAATCAGCCGAACGCAAACCGAGTGCATTCCGTAAATCGTTCCCTGTAACGGTCAGATTGCCTGCACGGGCGGTCAGGACTGTCCCTGACTCTGAAATTTCAGCGGGAACAACCCATTCAGACATATTATCGCCTAAAATTATCCCGTCAAAAGCAGTTTCGAGGTAATTGCGGAGCAAGGGCTTATTTATAGTGACTTCCTCAATATATCGTGGAGCAGACATATCATAACTGCTGTCCACGGGAACGAGGTATTCAACAGGCGTACCCCATACATTTTCCGCACTTTCGGTTTTACCGGACGACATCGAGTGAAATGCCGCAATTGCCGGTTCTTCGTTGTAAGTCAGGATATAAGGCAAAACTTCGTCAACAGCACTGCTTATTTTGGAATAGTACTCCCCATAATTATCGCCGAAACAGTTTTTAATCTGACTGTCAGTGAAATATCCTTGATAAACCGACGTATCATTTGAGAAATCAGCTCCGCAAAGTTCGGGGGAAGGGTCATTTTGTTCTGTAATGCGTTGTCTTTCAGCGTAAGTATGTGCGGTGACTGCCTGAGCCTTGAGAGCCTCTGTTTCGAACGAGGCAGGCATTTCAGCGCAGACTGCACCTATAACGTAATCACGCACGGGGACTTCGAGAACCTGTCCGCTTGAAATATCAAGTACTCTGTAGGGTTCGGCATAGGATTCAGCAGAAATGTCTGTTTCGTCAAAAATATATTCTTTCAGGGCGACTTCAGGAACGTCACTCGAATGCATATGAGCTGTATTCCCCTGTAAACAGGCAGGTACAGCAGGGATTACTGCTGAAGATACAGCAATCATCACAACGGAAAGTAATATTTTTTTCATAAATTTCTCCTTGTATAAAATATAAGATTGACATAACCTGAAAAATGGTGTATAATTTAATTATGAATCTATAAACAGGAGTGTGGTAAAAAATGCCGTCATTTATTTCAGGTGCTAATATTACAGGTTTATGCAGAAACCTTGAAAAAAATTCTGCTATTGAACAAAAACTTTACGAAAAATACCACGTGAAAAGAGGACTCCGCAACAGTGACGGTACAGGCGTTGTTGCAGGAATCACAAACATATGCAATGTACACGGTTATCTTATGAACGAGGGTGAAGTTGAACCTATTCCGGGACAACTCATCTACAGAGGGTACAACATCAACGATATTGTCAGCAATGTTGAGGCTGAAGACAGATACGGCTTTGAGGAAACTGTTTTCCTGCTGCTTTTCGGACATCTTCCTACTAAAAAAGAATTGCAGGATTTTTCGACATATATTTCCCTGAAAAGAGATTTGCCGAACGGATTTGTAGAAGACATGATTCTGAAAGCACCCTCCAAAAACATTATGAATAAACTTGCCCGTTCAGTACTGGCACTTTATTCTTATGATGAGGACTGCGAAAACAAAGGGCTTGACAAGGAAATGATTACTGCAATAAGCCTTATAGCGAAACTCCCTGTAATTATGGTGAATGCGTATCAAGTCAAAAAGCGTATCTTTGACAACGCAAGTATGATTATGCACCCTATCAATTACGAGGAAAATACAGCGCAATGTATTCTGTCAATGATTCGTCCTGACCGCCAATACACCAAAGATGAGGCGCAGATGCTTGACAGACTGCTTATGTTGCAGGCTGAACACGGCGGAGGCAATAACTCCACATTCACGTGCAGGGTACTCACGTCATCAGGCACTGACCCGTATTCAGCGTACTCATCAGCGATATGTTCACTCAAAGGTCCAAAGCACGGCGGTGCAAATATTCAGGTGATAAATATGCTGGACAATTTCAAAGCCAACATAAAGAATTGGGAAGATGAAGGAGAAGTTGCTGATTACATAAAGCGGACAATCCTCAAAGAAACAAACGACAAATCAGGGCTTATTTACGGAATGGGACACGCTGTATATACTATTTCAGACCCTCGTGCAGTTATCCTGAAGAAAAAGGCTTTTGAACTTGCTAAAGGCAAGGAGATAGAGGCTGAATTCAGACTGCTTGATACTATCGAACGCCTTACGCCTGAAGTTTTCAGAGAGGTCAAGGGCAGTGCAAAGACTATGTGTGCAAATGTTGATATGTATTCAGGTCTTGTGTACCGTATGCTTGGCATACCGGACGAACTGTTCACACCGCTTTTTGCAGTTGCGAGAATGGCAGGCTGGTCAGCGCATAGAATGGAGGAAATTCTCACTGGTAACAGAATTATCCGACCTGCATACAAGGCGATTGCAAAAGAACTTGAATATGTTAAATTAGATGACAGAGAAAAAACGCTTGTTGAAAATGCATAAGTACAGATTTACAGCAGTTTTCCTGATTCCCCTGATTATTTTGCTTTTGACAGGGTGTTCATTTGGCACAAGTATAGATACACTTATGTCACCGCCTAAACTCAGCATAGAACAGGAACAGATTTACACTGCACTGACCGACGCTGTAGGCGATTCCATAAGCCTGAAATACCCTAAATCGGGCAGATATCTGTCAGCGTTCATAGTTGAGGACATTGACGGTGACAACGGTAATGAAGCGGTTGTATTCTACGAAAAAACAGGGCTTACAGTTGAGGAGAACACACTGAGGATAAATATTCTCGACAGCGATAACGGGAAATGGCGTTCCGTGTACGATACACCTGCTGACGGCTCTGAAATCGAACGTGTAATGATTTCGAAATTAGGGGAAAATCAGCGTATGAACCTGATTATAGGGAGCAGTCTTATAAACAGAAGTGAAAAAATGGCAACAATCTACAGTTACAGCGGAGGACAGCTTGAACCCACATTTTCGGAGGCATACTCGTTCATAGACGTGACAGACCTTGACCACGATGAAAACAATGAATTTCTTCTGCTGAAAGGTTCTTCGAATAACGAGCCTGCTGTTACGGAGGCTTATAAGCTGGACGACAGTGGCAGATACCATAAATCGCAGACGGAATTAAGCGGAAGTTTCACGGAATTTGACAGTATCAGCTACGGCGAACTGAACAGCGGTAACAAAGGGCTTTATATAGATGCGGTTTCGGGAGCAGGATTCATACAGACTGATATTATCTATATGGACAAGGACGGTTTGCATAGAGTGTTTTCAAATAAAGAGGAATCAGATTCAACACTGCGACCGTCAGGCTGTAATTCATACGATGTTGACGGTGACGGACAGCTTGAAATACCTGTACAGACAATTGCTCCGGGTTACGAAAAAGCCTCTGAGGGCGAAAGGATAAATCTCACAAACTGGCTGTATATCAACGAAAACAATGAGCCTGAACTGAAATACACATCATATTACAGCGTAGGGAACGGGTATATATTTATTTTCCCTGAAAAATGGAGTAATAAAGTGACCATAAAAAGAGATGCTATAAATGACGAAACAGTTTTCTGCGAATACAACGGTGATTCTGAAACGAATAAAATCGGCAGGGAACTTTTGCGGATATATTGTGCAGAAGATGAGGCTTCACGTGAGGACAGGCTTTATACAGGGTACATTATGCTCAGGACAAAGGGTGATTCCTCGTATCTTGCGTACATACCGCCGTCAAGTACTGATGATGACCTGTATATCAGTCAGACTGATACAGCAATAGGATTTGTTTATAAGAATTAACAAAAGGAGTGATTTTATGAAACGTATTCTGATATGTGAAGATGAAGACACAATACGTGAGTTTATCGTTATCAACTTACGGCGTGCAGGATATGATGTTACTGATGTGAACTGCGGTGAGGAAGCTCTCAAGACTTTCGAAAAAGAACATGGTAATTTTGATATAGTACTGCTTGATATTATGATGCCGGGAATTGACGGGTTTACAGTGTGTAAGAAAATCAGGGAGAAAAGCTCCACTATAGGCATAATAATGCTTACTGCAAGAACGCAGGAAATGGACAAAGTAAGCGGACTTATGATAGGAGCGGACGACTATATTACCAAACCATTTTCGCCGTCAGAACTCACCGCAAGAGTTGACGCAATATACCGCCGTGTATGTATGAGTTTCATCAAGAACGAAAAGCAATCCATAATAGAAAGCGGACCGTTTGTATTGAATCTCAAAAGCCGTACAGTAACTAAAAACGGCGAACCGATTGAACTCACGCAGGTAGAGTATCAGATACTTGAATACTTTATGAACAACAAGAATACTGCTCTTGACCGTGCAAGTATTCTCAATCACATATGGGGTGAAAGCTACTACGGTGACGACAAAATTGTTGACGTAAATATCAGAAGAATCCGTATGAAAATCGAAGAAGAACCATCAAGCCCGAAATATATCATAACTATATGGGGTTACGGCTATAAATGGAATGATATGCAGTAATGGCTAAAAAAAGTATCACAAAACGCTGGATATTCAACAATTTAGGCGTTATTATCCTCGCCCTGCTTGTCATCGAAATGGTAGTAATATACGCTTTGCAGAGTTACTATTATAATTCCGCAAAGCAATATCTTGTATCGAAAATAAATGCGGTTACAAGCGTACTGAGTATACATTCGCAGGACAGTTCAGCTAATTTTTCATCTGAAATGCGCAATATGCTTGAAACTTTCAACGAAAAGGACAAAATTGAGCTTATGGCGATAAATTCAAAGGGCAGAGTAGTCCTCACATCATCGGGATTTTCGCCCGAATCCGATTCAGTTATGCCTGATTACGAACAGGCTATGGAGGAAGGCGAAGGCAGTTATATAGGCAGGCTTACCGGAGGAGAAAAAATACTTGCGGTATCAGTGCCCATATCGTCATTCAACAGCGAATACAGTTCAGTGCGCATGGTAACATCGCTTACCGAAATCGACAATACTATAAAAGGCTATATAATGTTTGTGACGGCTGTATGTATGTCAATTATATTGATTATAGTTGTAACGGGACTATATTTTGCGGGTTCAATCGTCAAGCCTATACGGCAGATAAGCGGTATAACACGCAAATATGCTATGGGAGATTTTTCCGTACGTATCGAAACAAACAACGATGATGAAATAGGCGAATTATGTACTGCTATAAACCATATGGCGGACGAACTTTCGTCGGCGGAAGCCATGAAAAATGAGTTTATATCTTCTGTATCGCACGAATTGCGCACACCGCTTACAGCAATAAAAGGCTGGGCTGAGACTCTTATGGTAGACGGCGGAGAAAATCCCGATACTATGAAAAAGGGCGTGGGAGTTATCGTGAATGAAACTGAACGTCTGTCGCAAATGGTAGAGGAATTGCTTGACTTTTCACGAATGCAGAACGGTCATTTTACTTTACAGAACGCAAATATGGATATACTTGCAGAACTCGGTGACGCTGTACTGATTTACAGCGATAAAGCACGGCGTGAAAATATAGACATAATATACGATGAGCCCGAAATGTTACCGTTTGTTTACGGTGACAAGAACAGGATACGGCAAGTTTTCATAAACATAATTGACAATGCCGTGAAATATTCATCAGCAGGCGATACAGTCACAATAAAAGCAAGAGCCAAAGACAACAAAATTATTGTGACAGTAGTTGATACGGGCTGTGGAATAAAAGAATCAGATTTATCTAAAGTAAAGACGAAATTCTACAAAGCTAACCACACAAGACGAGGTTCAGGGATAGGTCTCGCCGTAGCTGACGAAATTATCTCAATGCACGGCGGTACTATGGATATTTCAAGCGCAGGAGAGGGCAAAGGTACACAAGTAAAAATAACTCTGCCTGCAAAATAACAGATTTTCTTGAAACAGTGATTATGTGGGAATCTTAAAATCAGGAGTAAGATAAAATGTCAAAAGAAAAATTCAAATCTAAAATAGGCGGACAGGCACTTATAGAGGGAATAATGATGCTTGGACCTACAAAAGGAGCTATGGCTTGCCGACTGCCTGACGGTACGATAGACCTCGAAACGTGGGACGAAAACAATGGCAAAAAAGCTCCGTGGTATAAGAAAACGCCGTTTATAAGAGGTTGTTTCAACTTTGTATCATCGCTTGTAAAGGGCTACAAATACACAATGAAATCGGCTGAAAAGCAGATGACTGAAGAAGATGAGGAGGAGCAATTAAGCGAAACAGCAACTGATATAATTATGCTGATAGGGTCAATACTGGGGATTGTTATGGCGTTAGGATTGTTTTTTGTTTTACCTAAATTTCTTGTAGGGCTTATCCCGAACTCGTCAGAATGGGGAATACTCCGTTCGGTGCTGGAGGGTGTCGTGAAAATAACGCTTTTTGTGCTGTATATGTGGGCGATAAGTATGATGAAAGACATCAAGAGGCAATATATGTACCACGGTGCTGAACACAAAACAATTGCTTGTCACGAGGCTGAACTTCCGCTTACTGTCGAGAACGTGCGTCAGCAGACGAGATTCCATAAGAGATGCGGAACGAGTTTTATATTTATTGTTTTAATTATAGGCATATTTGTGATGTGTTTCGTCCCTAAAGGCTTATTATGGTGGCAGAGGTCACTAATCAGCATAATCACATTACCGCTTGTTGTGAGTATTTCGTATGAATGCATAAGGCTTGCGGGCAATCACGACAACATATTTACAAAAATACTGTCTGCACCGGGGCTTGCTATGCAGAGAATCACTACAAAAGAACCTGATGACAGTATGATTGAGATAGCAATAACTGCCCTGAAAGTATGCATACCTGAGGACAAAGAAGAAGACAAATGGTAAGGCGAGCAAGATTTTTCATACAGTGCAAAGAAATGCTTGAATTATCAGGATGTGATACTGCCGGATTTGATACACTTTGTGTATTTCAGGACATTCTCAACGACAAATATCCGCTGACGAAACCTGATGAGGAAATACCCGGCGATATTGCCGAAAAGATAACTGATATAATCAAAAAGCGGTGTGAGGGATACCCTCTGCAATACGTCTTAGGCGAATGGGATTTCTGGAAATATACATTCAGAGTAGGCGAGGGAGTACTTATACCCCGTCCTGATACTGAAACGCTGATTGAAAATATACTTGACATATGCCGTAAAAATAAATTACAATCGCCGAAAATACTTGATTTATGCAGTGGAAGCGGTTGTATAGCAATAACGCTTGACAAGGAAATCCCACAATCCGAAGTATGGGCTGTTGAAAAATATGATTCAGCATTTGAGTACCTCGAAGAAAATATCAGGCTGAATAATTCAGAGGTCAGGGCGGTGAAAGCAGATGTTCTTTCGCCCGAAACCGCCCGAAAATTCAAGGATTTTGACATTATAGCAAGTAATCCGCCCTATCTTACAGCAGAAGAAATGCAGGATTTACAGAAAGAAGTACGGGCTGAACCTGAAACTGCGCTTTACGGCGGTGATGACGGACTTGACTTTTACAGGGAAATCACGCCTGTATGGAGAAATTCCCTGAAAACAGGCGGATATATAAGTTATGAAATCGGTATGAATCAGCATAATTCAGTTGCTGAAATATTAAAATCAAATAATTTTATCAATATAAATTTCACAGAAGATACAGGCGGAATAATCCGTATTGTAACAGCCGAAAAACAGGAGGAAAATAAAAATGGCTAAAAAGGAACTCGCAAAAAAACCTGTAGTTGTAAAGGCATCTACACAAGAAGATAAAAAATCCGCACTTGAGAGCGCAATAAAGGTCATCGAGAAAAAATACGGTGCAGGAGCAGTAATGCGTTTAGGGCAGACAAAAACGCTTAATGTTGCGGCTATACCTACAGGTTCAATGACGCTTGATATGGCACTGGGAATAGGTGGTATGCCGAGAGGACGTATTGTAGAGGTATACGGTCCTGAAAGCTCAGGTAAAACGACGGTTGCATTGTCAGTAATTGCGCAAGCACAGAAAATGGGCGGTGAAGCGGCATTTATCGATGTAGAGCACGCTCTTGACCCGAATTATGCAAAAGCATTGGGAGTAAACATAGACAATCTTCTTGTATCGCAGCCTGACAGCGGTGAACAGGCACTTGAAATTGCTGAGGCACTTATCCGTTCGGGAGCGATTGACGTAATAGTATTGGACTCAATAGCTGCAATGACGACTCGTGCAGAAATTGACGGGGAAATGGGTGATTTACACGTAGGGCAGCTTGCAAGGCTTATGTCGCAGGCGATGAGGAAACTCACATCAGCTATCGCAAAATCAAGTTGTGTTGCAATTTTCATAAATCAGGTGCGTGAGAAAATCGGCGTAATGTACGGTAATCCTGAAACTACTCCGGGCGGACGTGCCTTGAAATTCTATTCTTCTGTAAGAATCGAGGTGCGCAGAGGTGAAGTTATAAAAGACGGCTCGCAGATTATAGGAGCAAGCACACGTTGTAAAGTGGTCAAAAACAAAGTAGCACCGCCATTCAAAGAGGCTGAATTTGATATGATGTACGGCAAGGGCATTTCACGTACAGGGGAAGTCCTTGATATAGCGACTGATTTGGAGATAATCAAAAAAGGCGGTTCGTGGTTCAGTTACGAGGGACAGAAACTCGGACAGGGACGTGACAATGTAAAGGAACTTCTTGCAAACAACCCTGAACTTATGCAGGAAATCGAGGAGAAAATACTTGCACGCAAAGACGAGATTGCTGCTGAAAAGGCTGAAAAGAAAGATAAGAAAAACAAAGTAGCAAATGCTGTTGCTGAGGCTGTAGAGAGTGCCGAAACGCAGGACGATACTGCTGACACTGAAGATGATTTCGATGAATTTACACCTGTTGACGAATAATGAAGATAACGCAAATCAAACAATACAAAGGCAAGACTTACGAAGTTGAAATTGATTCAGAACGCAGACTATATCTGCATATAGATATAATAGCCGATTTTGGCTTGAGGACAGATATGGAACTTGAGCGTGCTGAACTGAAAAAAATCGTATACGCATCAAATTTCCGCCGTGCCTATGAATATTCCCTGTACTGCCTTGACTACAGGGACTATTCAGCGGAGGAACTCTATAATAAACTGATGAAAACGTATAAAAACGAGAAACTATGTCTTGATGTAATAAAAAAACTTGCGAGGGCAGGTATAATAGATGACAGGCGGTATGCTGAAAAACTTGCACGGAAACTTGTTGAATCGAGGAAATACGGCTACAGGCGTTCGAAACGTGAAATACTCCTGAAAGGAATAAGCGAAGAAATTGCAGAGGAGGCACTTGACAGATACAACGATATGTATTATGATAATCTTATGGAACTGCTTGAGAAAAAGCATTATCGTTATCTTACAGACAGAAGTGACAGGAAGTCCATAGAAAAAGTAAAGAATGCTCTTGTGAGGTACGGCTATGGATTTGACGAGATAAACAGTGCCGTAAAGGAGTATTTTGACAATACCGAACAACAGGAGGGAGAATGAGTAAATATGTCAATAAAAGTCGGAATGGTATCGCTCGGCTGTTCAAAAAATCTTGTAGATTCAGAGAGAATGCTCTATAAACTGAGGAAAAACGGGTATGAACTCGTAACAGAAGAAGGTCTTGCTGACGTTGTGATAGTCAACACCTGCGGATTCATACAGTCCGCAAAGGAGGAGGCTATAGAAACGATTCTTGAACTTGCTACTCTCAAGAAAGAGGGTACTATACAGAAAATAATTATAACGGGCTGTCTTACGGAGAGGTACAAAGAAGAAGTGTCAGAACAATTCCCTGAGGCTGATGCGGTAATAGGCATAGGCAACAATAAAGATATTGTTGATATACTTAATCAAGTGCTTGACAACAAAAGAGTTGTTGAATTTGCCCCTAAACTTGATGCGGAACTCTCCGGGGAGAGGATAATATCAACTCTGCCGTTTTTCAGTTACCTGAAAGTTGCGGAGGGCTGTTCGAACTGCTGTACTTATTGTGCAATACCGTCAATCAGAGGGAAATACAGAAGTGTGCCTATGGAAGATATACTTGCTGAGGCTCGTCAGCTTGCTGAAAACGGCGTAACGGAACTTGTTGTGATAGCGCAGGACACTTCACGATACGGGGAAGATATATACGGTGAATCGAAACTGCCTGAACTTCTCAGAGAACTATGTAAAATAGACAGTCTGAAATGGATACGGACACTTTACTGTTATCCCGAACGCATAACAGATGAACTGCTTGATACGATAGCAGGCGAAGAAAAATTAGTCAAATATCTTGAGATACCTATACAGCATTGCAACGGTGATATACTGAAACGAATGAACCGTTGGGGCAATGAGGAGGAATTAGAGAACTTATTTAACCATATCCGTGAGAAAATTCCGGGAGTGATACTTCGTACAACGCTGATTACGGGATTTCCTGACGAATCAGAAGAGCAATTCAATCAGCTTGCGGAATTTGTACATAGAATAAGATTTGACAGACTTGGCTGTTTCCCGTATTCAGCGGAAGAAGGTACAAAAGCAGCTGAATATGATAATCAGATTGACCCTGAAACTGCATCACACAGAGCTGAAATAATTATGGAACAGCAACTTGAAGTGAGTGCTGACAACAACAAAAAGCTGATGGACAGCGAACTTGAGGCAGTTGTGGAGGGATATGACCGATTTGCCGAATGTTTTTTCGGACGTACACCAATGGATGCGCCTGATATTGACGGGAAAATATTTTTCACATCGGACAGGAAATTATCAATCGGTGAATATGTTAAAATAAAAGTTATAGATACGCTTGACTATGACCTGATAGGAGAGGTGATTGCGGAATGAATCTGCCGAATAAACTTACTTTGTTAAGAGTTTTTCTTATTCCGTTTTTTCTGCTTTTTATGTATCTCAAAATACCGTGCCATTATTTAATTGCGCTGATAATATTTACAGCTGCATCGATTACGGACGCACTTGACGGCAAAATAGCACGTGCGAGGAATCTCGTCACGAATTTCGGGAAATTTTTAGACCCGCTTGCTGACAAAGTGCTTGTAATATCAGCACTTGCCGTATTTGTTGAAATCCCTGAAGTAAAAATGGGTGCAATACCGTTTATAATAATATGTGCGAGGGAATTTATGGTATCAGGATTAAGACTTCTTGCGGCAGACAGCGGGATAGTTGTTGCCGCAGGAATATGGGGGAAATTAAAGACTGCATTCACAATGGTTGCTATTATAGCGGCACTTTTGTGGCTGAGTACCTGCTATGATTTCGGAGTAAGTTTTCCACAGACTGTTGTTGAAACTGTTGATAACTGGGTGATACCTGTACTCATATGGATTTCCACGGTACTGACGGTCATTTCAGGAGCAATATATCTCAAAGGTTACTGGCATCTGATTGATTCTGATAAATGATATTACAAGGAGGAGTTTATGAAACATTGTTCAGCGCAGATAAAGTATCTTATTGCAATAAAAGAGCTTTCAGAACAGGACGAATATGTAAAATGTGTAAGCATATCACGCCATTTAGGCGTATCAAGACCTTGTGTAAGCAAGACAATGAGGTGTCTTGCAAATTCAGGGTTTATATATGAGGATTTCTGTAACAGTATAGTACTAACACCGCAAGGTGAGGAAACAGTATCGGAAATTTTAAGCAATTTCAACGAAATATATACATTTTTCCACAAATTTCTCAAGTTACCGCATAACGAGGCTCATGAACAGGCACTTGCATTTATAATGAATTTCCCTGATGATACGTGCGAGAGACTGAAAAAAATTGTTGTGCGTACTATGAACAAGAAAAATTCCTGATAAAAAATCCGCCATATTCCGGGAAATTCAGCGAAACTATCTTTTTAAGGCAACACCGCATATATCGCTATCAAGCGAACAGAATATGAAAAAGCACTCAGCAAAAAGCCAAGTGCAT
>CANQJV010000018.1 GCA_947624295.1 uncultured Ruminococcus sp.
AAGATTGAGTTTCTGAAACTCTTTTAGTCCGTCATCAGTTGCGACGGTGCTGACGTAGTGAATTGTACCGCCTGTATCTTTCAGAGGTACTTCAACATATTCTATATCCTGATTTTTAGGGATTGCGTCGAGAGCCGTCTGTAAAGCTGACGTACTTTCGAGATTTTCGGCACCGAGAGCAAAAGCCCTGTAAGCCTCCATAGTAACAGGCGGTTCAGTCGGAGGTTGCGGTTCAGTAACAACGGCAGTTGTTTCGTCCGGGGAAACCGTTGCATCTTCGCCTGTTATCACTTCGGACGAATCACCCGTTGTAGTTTCAACGGGAATATCGTCGGGAGTATCGCCTGTATGTTTTGTGAATTTGAGAAGCGGTTCAGCAGCACTGTATCCGAGAAAACCTATTCCGCCGATAAGAATTACGGTGAGCAGACCCGACATAAATTTTTCAAACGGGCTTTTTCCGTAATAATTTTTTTCTTTTGTTCTATAAATTTTTCTTCCTTTGTCCTTACGTTTCATTATATCTATCTTTCTCCTGTGTTTTTATGTCAGTGCGTAAATTGCCATTGATATTATCCCGAGGTAAATCAGCATTGCGGGGAATCCTCTGAAAGCAGAGGGTACATCTTTTGAATTAAGTCTTTTGTATGCTGACATGAGGATAAGCGAAACAAGTATAAAACCTATTCCTGCCTCAATTCCTGCAATTATGAAACTGCCGATATTGTTTAATTGCGGATTTTCCTCCGCTTTGTTTGTTATAGTGAAAAGAGTTCCCATTACTGCGCAGTTAAAAGCAGAAAGATGAATATATTTTTTGGCATTTCTGAAAACTTTTTTGTTGAAAAAGTACAGCACAATAAGGAACAGTATATACAGGATTCCGACGGAAAGTGCATAAAACAGTAGTATGAAATCCTTTGCACTTCCCGGCAGGGCATTGCTTATAAAGTAAGCTGCTGCCGAACCTGCCATAGTGAACAGAGTTATTGTAAAAGCAGTTCCGAGGAGATTTTTCCTGTTACCGGCGGCTATGAACAGTGTACTTGTTCCGAGAGCCTGCGTAAGAATGAGATTCGAGGTAAGCAGGACAATAATTTCAGTCATCAGAAACATTGCTGTCACCTCCTGTATTTTCGTGTCTTGATACGGAACGTATTTTTCTGTATAATCCGCACATAAGACCGAGGAAAATAAATCCGCCGAACGGTAAACCGAAACCGCTGATAAGCGTATCTATATCAACAACTCTGTCATATATTGTACCGTGTGCAATAAGTTCACGGAGAAATGAAACAATAAGAATTACGGCATCAAAGCCGAAAATGTAGAAAATCAGTGAGAAAATCATTTTCCCACGTTTCATGCGGTAGAATTTCGCTTCAGTCTGTACTATTATAAGCGAATTTACTGCAAGCAGCATAAAATAAATCCCTATGCGGTTTATGACTTGCGGGAAAAATTGTTGTGCGGCGAATTTCACCGGAATAAACACGAGTGAGGAAATAATTGTGTAAATTATAATCCTGACTGCATAGGGTAATTTCCGTGGCACAAAAGAGCCTGCTATAACTGAAATGAATGTTATCGCCGAAAAAGCATAGATTATTGCCATTGCGTTTTTCAGCGTATCACCGCACATTATGACGGGTGAAATCACCATAAGCGATGACAGTACAGTATTATTGCCTATCAAGCCGTCAAAAACAGAAGTTCTTTTATTCAACAGTTACCGCCCCTTTCTTTTCAGCCTTCTCAAGAAGTTCTATATTTTTTTCGAGATTCCTGAATGCAAGGGCTACAGGAGTGAGCAAGAGCGATACAATAATAATCATATTTTCCTTTTGCGTGAACGCTACCAGAGCATAGGAGAATACCGCAGTGAAAAATCCGTAGAAAAATGCGTAGTAATTATGTTTCGGAGCAATTCTCCTGTCCGAAATTATATAAACTGATGCAAAAAGAACCATATTTGTTGAAAACGTATACTTTACTGAATCGTATATATTACTGCACATAGGCAAAATGCAGGCTAAAAACAATGTTCCTGTAATTGTGCCAACGAATGCGCCTTTTGATATATCGCTCCTGAAAAAGAGGATTACAGCAGAAACTACGAGTAACAGCATACTTAGTGAACCTGCCATATTGCCCATGAGTATTTCGAAATCAGTGAAATTAAGTTTGCCTGTTGTGTTGAATACGTGGCTTGCTGAACTCACTAAATTACCTGCTTTTTCAGATATACCCGTGTGAACGTGTGGTTCAGTGTACATAATAAGCTGACTGCGCCACGAAGTCAGCATAAACACGTAAGCGACAGATGCAGGTGAAAATATCATATTTTTTCTTCCGCCGAACTCATTTTTTATGATAACTGTAAAAACACACGCTATTCCTGCAATTTTGAAATCAATCACAGCAGGCAACATCAGTGTCACTATGAGAGCGTCCGATATGCAATACAGGTCATCAGCTGTAAAATGTCGTCCCATAAGGCGAGTACAGATTATTTCTGTTATGAGGGATACAACAGCACATATTCCGCATAATACGACAGCTCTTGCACCGTAGTAGAAAAATTGCATAATTTCGAGTGTTATGAGTGTAATCATTATGTCAAGCCATACAAAGCGTTCTGATTTTAATTTTTTCTGCATACTCACGCCTTCAACTTTCCCACGGCATCAGCCATATTTTCAGCTTGAAACAGGTAACTCCCCGAAACAAGAACATTTGCGCCTGCATTTTTGACAATAGGAGCAGTTTTATCGTCTATACCGCCGTCAACTTCAATAAGCAGATTATTGAAACCGTGTTCGTTGGCGTAATTGCGGATTTTCTGTATTTTCCCGCTCATATCCATGAAACTCTGTCCGCCGAATCCCGGTTCGACGGTCATCACGAGAACCATTGTTAAATTATCGTCAATGTAGGGGAATACTTCTTCAGCAGGAGTACCGGGTTTTATAGCAATTCCCGCAGTGCATTCTGTTTGAGTAATCGCCTTTATAGTTTCCGCAGGATTACTTGCGCTTTCGAGGTGGAAAGTAATATGGTCAGCCCCGGCTTTATCGAAAGCCTCAATATATTTAAGAGGGTCAGTAATCATAAGATGCACGTCGATTTCAGTGTATTTGTCTACAACTCTGTTTAACTGTTGCAGAACAGGTATACCGTAACTTATATTTGGTACAAATACGCCGTCCATAACGTCAAAATGAATCATATCGACATTATTTTCCTGAATTTTTTTGATTTCCGATTCCAGATTTAGCAAATCCGCACTGAGAATCGATGCTGAAACAAGCCTTGTCAAAATTTTATCATTCCTTTTACTTTAGTCTATATATTTATTATATAATATTTCAGGGCTTACGTCAATATGCCTGAAATGATTTTTTTATTTATTTTATTAAATAAAAATACACGAAAAAATTTTCGAAAACCTCTTTACAAATCAAATTTTTTGTGGTATAATATATTCACCGTGTTCTTGGAAAAGGGCTTGACCTCAAATTTCACCCTTGTCTATGTATGCGGAATATTATATTTATGAGGTGCTTTATGTTACGTAAAGAAGAAAAAACAGCCGTTATTGAGGCTAACAGAACAAGTGCAAACGACACAGGTTCCCCTGAGGTTCAGATTGCTATTCTCACAAGAAGAATCAATGACCTTAATGCTCATCTCAAAGAGCATAAAAATGACCACCATTCAAGACGTGGACTTCTTAAAATGGTCGGACATAGACGTAACCTTCTCGCTTATCTCAAGAAGAAGGACATCAACAGATACCGTAATATTGTTGAAAAACTCGGTCTCCGTAAGTAATTCCATACAGTCCGTAAGGCAGAGGGTCATTCCTTCTGCCTTTAAGTCTATATTTTATACGAAAATTGTAAGATTCGGTTTTTAGCATTAAACTGTGATACACTTTTGTTTATAAATTTAACTATACTCACCTCTATTGCAAATGTCAATAATAGTGTTGAATAAAATTTTTGTTAATCAAGGAAGAAACCTGAAAGCATACTGACGTATGGTGAAGGTTTCTGACGCAGAGTGCCGGAAATTATATCAGCAATATTGCTGATATTTGTAATAGAGGGGAATATATGTATCAGAGTTTATTGCTAAAGCCGATGCAAATTCCATAGGAGGAAAAATTATGTTCGAAAATTACAGAAAATTTGAAACCACTTATGCAGGCAGACCTCTTGTTGTTGAAACAGGCAAGACCTGCGGACTTTCAAACGGCTCATGCTGGGTAAGATACGGTGAAACAGTTGTTATGGCGAACGTTACAGCAAGCCCTAAACCTCGTGAGGGCGTTGACTTTTTCCCGTTATCAGTCGATTACGAGGAAAGACTTTACGCTGTCGGCAAAATCCCCGGTTCTTTCACGAAACGTGAGGGCAAGCCGAGTGAAAAAGCTATACTTACTTCAAGATGCGTTGACCGCCCAATCAGACCGCTTTTCCCAAAAGATATGAGGAATGATGTTTCGGTTGTTATGACAGTCCTTGCTGTTGAACCCGATAATTCCCCTGAAATTGCAGGTATGATTGCAACTTCAATCGCTATATCCATTTCCGATATTCCGTGGAATGGTCCTGTTGCAAGTATAAACGTCGGACTTGTTGACGGTGAATTTGTACTCAATCCGACACTCGAACAGCGTGCAAAAACAGACCTCGTGCTTACAGTAGCAGGTTCAGCTGAAAAAATCGTTATGATTGAGGCAGGAGCAAA
The DNA here is from genome assembly GCA_947624295.1 of uncultured Ruminococcus sp. Taxonomy (GTDB): domain Bacteria; phylum Bacillota; class Clostridia; order Oscillospirales; family Ruminococcaceae; genus Ruminococcus. Next base: position 4,756 of record CANQJV010000018.1, read on the forward strand.
CGAAGTCCCTGAAGATGTTATGCTTGATGCAATACTCACGGGTCACGAGGAAATCAAAAAAATGGTTGCTTTTATTGACAATATCCGCAAAGAAATAGGTAAACCGAAGTTTGCGTTTGAATCAATGGAAGTTGACCACGATATGTTCGATGCAATTGAAGCATTTGCTTCAGACCGTGTAAAAGTTGCCCTTGATACGAACGACAAAACTGTCCGTGACTCAAGACTTGCCCCGATTATCGACGATATTCATGCTAATTTTGATGAGAAATACCCTGAACAAACTGCAATGATAGACGAATGTATTTACAAATTACAGAAAAAAATCGTCCGTACATGGCTTTACGAGGGTAAACGTGTTGACGGCAGAGGCATTGACGAAATCAGACCGCTTGCTGCTGAAGCTGGAATACTCCCACGAGTACACGGTTCAGGACTTTTCACGAGAGGTCAGACACAAGTTTTGACTGTTGCAACACTTGCACCGATAAGCGAAGCTCAGAAAATCGACGGTCTTGACGAGGAAGAAACCAAAAGATATATGCACCAGTATAATTTCCCAAGCTATTCAGTCGGCGAGACTAAGCCGAGCAGAGGTCCCGGAAGACGTGAAATAGGTCACGGCGCACTTGCTGAACGTGCTTTAGCTCCTGTTATTCCATCTGTTGAGGAATTTCCGTACGCTATGCGACTTGTTTCGGAGGTACTTTCCTCAAACGGTTCTACTTCACAAGGCTCAATCTGCGGTTCTACTCTTGCGCTTATGGACGCAGGCGTTCCGATTAAAGCACCTGTTGCAGGTATTTCCTGCGGTCTTATCACACTCCCCGACAGCGACGAATTTATGACAATGGTGGATATTCAGGGACTTGAGGACTTTTTCGGCGATATGGACTTCAAAGTCGGCGGTACTCATAAAGGAATCACGGCTATTCAAGTTGATATTAAAGTTGACGGTCTTACACCTGCTATTATCAAGGAGGCTTTCGAGAAAACAAGAAAAGCTCGTATCCATATTCTTGACGAGATTATTCTCAAAGCAATCCCCGAACCACGCAAAGAAGTAAGCGAATATGCTCCGAAAATGTTACAGACGAAAATCCCTGTTGACAAAATCCGTGATGTTATCGGACAAGGCGGTAAAATTATCCAGAAAATTACGGCTGATTGCGATGTAAAGGTTGATATAAGCGACGACGGTAACGTATTCATCAGCGGTCTTAACGGTGTGAATGCGAAAAAGGCACTCCAGATTATCGAAACAATTGCGAACGGTCCTGAAGTCGGAGCAATTTACAGAGGTAAAGTTGTCCGTACTGTTGATTTTGGTGCATTTGTTGAGATTGTTCCGGGAGTAGACGGACTTGTGCATATTTCCAAACTTGACAAAACAAGAGTTGAAAGCGTAGAGGACGTTGTTTCAATCGGCGATGAAATTGTTGTGAAAGTCATCGAGATAGACCGTCAGGGCAGAATCAATCTTTCACGTAAGGACGCACTTGCTGAAATTGAATTAAAGAAAAAGCACTGATTAAATAAAAGAACAAACAAAAGACCTAAAAAATCTTCTGTTTTGATTAAGGAAAATTTATGTACAGTGAACTTGTTAAAAAAATCAAAGAAAACGTTGACTTCAAGAGTGGTATTTTTCAGTCTGATGACAGTCCGAATAGGATTATCAATGTAAAATGGAAACATAATGTGAATTTTTTAGTAGATGTTTTTAATGGAAGATTATGGTATTATATTACGCGAAATAGTGAACAGATTTTTTACACATATACTGCAAAGAAATGTGATAATGAATTATTTCAATCAATTCAGCACCTTGTCAATGACATTGAAAACGGCAGATTTAATTCAAAAAAGACTCATAGCGAAAAGATTATGGAAATAATCAATGACAGACAACTTGTAAGTTATATGAATAAAACAAAATGGTGTGAATTTGTACACGCTATGGACGAGGAAATGTCAATTGCACCTCCATTTGACCTTAAAAATCTCTCTGAAGATGACCACTTTGAACTATATGAGCGTTTTTATGACAGAGAATGTTTCAATAATTACGATTTCAAATCGATTGAATGGGTGAAAGTCAAGCCGAAATTTCATGAATCAATATACAGAGGGATGCTCATTCCTGACGAAAAAATTTACTATGATGTCACTGAAGAATTTATCCGTCTTATGAAAAAATATTCAATTCCTTTTGAATATAATGAAACAGACGAAATTTATATTATTTACGGCTATAAAAAAGCAGTTTCCTGAAAAGGAAACTGCTTTTTGTTTAAGGCAACACTGCACAAAGACCGACTAACGGCTTTGTACGTCATCTGCTTGCATATTTTCCGTCATCTTGCACATAAACTCCTTGAAATACGACAGTATTCCTGCGTCGTTTTTATATAATCTGACAAAAAATCTGACTGCGCATCTGACGTACAATCTTTGTGCGGTGTTGCCTAATTTTTTTCTTTTGAGAGCATTTTTTTCAGTTCATCGAAAATAGCAACATCGTTGTCATTGACAAGAATATTTGTTTTCATTATTTTCCCCTCGGAAGTCTTAACTGAAATTTCCAGAACGCTCCCTTTGTCAACAGCTCCTGCGGCTGCCCCGAAAAACATCAGTATTTTGGGGTGGTCCTGACAGAACTGTTCAAAAAGAGGTTTTATTTTCAACATTCCAAATGGATTCATTTCAACATCTCCTTAAAATTTAGTTATTTGTTTTTACTGTACCATTCGTAACCGTTTCTGCCCTTTTCTTTCACGATATACAGAGCATTATCAGCGGCTGACTGTAGACTTTTCACATCGGACGCATCGAACGGGAAAGTTGCTGCACCGCAACTGAAAGTCAGCACGAAATCGCCGTATATTGCAGGGTCATCGCAAGGTTTAATATCGCCTGCCATTTTTTGCAGAGCATCGAGTTTAGAACTTATCTCCGATTTATCGGCACTTCTTACGAGTACAACAAATTCATCACCGCCGTATCTCGAAATATAGCTGTTTTCCTTGAATAACTCATTCAGTGCCGCTGAAAAGTCAACCAATATTTTATCGCCTGCATCGTGTCCGAAACGGTCATTCACCTGTTTGAAGTAGTCAACGTCTATAAAAAGCAGGCAAGCCTCATTTTTAGTAGATTTTTTCAGATACTGGCTCGAAGTGTAATCAAAAGCACGTCTGTTCAGCAATGAAGTAAGCGGGTCATGGATTGAGAGATTTTCAAGCATTTTCTTTTCTTCAGTTTCACGGATATGCGACATCACGAACATAATAACAGTTGCGATGAACAGTATACCGAGGAACAGCAGAACACTTGTTCTGAACTGCTGAATTGCAGCGGAAAGTGAACTGCTTGGTATTCTTACGACTACATACCAGCCGTGCATAAAGTCGATTTTTGCGTAAACTTGGGTATACGTTTTCTTACCGATTTCGTAAGTAATACCGGCTGTATCTTCCCCGGCAGTCATATGAGCTTTCCAGTCTGCATATTCGGGCTGATAGTCGTCGTCAATCTGCGCCTGCATTGCGAGAATAGCGTTATTCCAGCTGCCTATGGAGTAGTTATCCGAACCTGCACACTGAATGATATTATCGGAATCAGCCTCCATAAGCCAAATTTCGGTATCTTCTGACAGCGAGTCGGTATAAGCCATATTCTGTATTTCTTTCAGAGGGTACGTAAGGAACAAATAGCCGTTTTTGCCGTTATCATAAGTAAAATCAGCAAACATTGTATATACGGGCTGACCTGTCATTCCCGAACGGTACGGGGCTGAAATTGATACAGGTTCAGCTTGTTTTGCGATTTCAAGCAGTTCCCATTTTGAAAACTCCTCTATTTCGGTTTCTGAGGCATAAATTTTCTGATTTTCGTCAATAAAACCTATGCTGATATATCCGCTGCCTTTTTTACCGCCTGAAAGTTCATCATAGAGTGCCTGTAAATCGTTGTGATTTTGTGATGATAACGCAGCCGACATATTTTCAGCGGAATTTGTCATGTAACTAATAGAATCGTTCATTTTTTCGGTAACAAGACTGCATATTTCCCCGGTGAGTTTTTTATCATGGTTTCTGATTAGTGAATTGAAATTCAGGAGGAGAATCGCCACACCAATCAGGCAAACTATGAGATAGATTACAAGCATTTTGAAGAAAGAGAGATTTCTTGCAATCTCGTAAGTAATATCTTTGTTTTGTTTTTTCTTCATATTCTTTCAACCTCAGTTATGCTGTAAAATTTCCTGTATATCTGCCTGATTTATTGTATCTTTATTGACAACAACAACGCCCATATCAATGAATTTATTATCCACGGAAATGCCGTCTGACAATCCTAAAGCAGATTCAACACCTGTATAGCCCATATCGTATTGCCTTTGTAATATGGTTGAGGCGTGGTAGTCCTTATCATTGACAATATCAGCCATTTCATCGGAATAGTCAAATCCCACAAAAACAACGTCTGTACGGTTATTATTTTTCAACGCTTTAGCGAATCCAACAGTAGGACCGCTGTTTGTAGTAAAAACGCCCTTAACTTGCGGATTTTCGAGTATATCTTCCGCATATTCGAGAGCTGTTTCGGGAATACCGTTACTGCACCTTATATCGTGGAGAATTTCCCATGAATCAGGAGCGTGTTTACTCCAGAATTGCAGGAAACCTGCAAGGCGTTCTATGACAGTCTGGGAGGAGGCTTGACCGACTTGTATACCGATTTGTATATTTTCGCTATCGCTGACACCGTTATTTTTTAATTGTTTAATCATTTCGTCAGCAGCTTTTTGACCTGCCATAAGATTATCGGTCATATAGCAGATGTCGTAGTTATCAGTATTTGCGGTTGTATCAATTAAAACGACAGGTATCCCTGCAAGATAGACTTCATCTATTTTTCCTGCGAGATTAACAGAATCATCGGGAGCTATAACAACACCGTCAGCATTTGCGGATATTGCGTCGCCAAGCAAGCGTTCCTGAGTTTTCCAGTCGCTTTCGGCGTATGAACCGCTTACATATACATTGCAGTCGAGAAAATCAGCACTGTCTTTTGCACCGTCCATTAAAACTTCCCAGTAATTATTATTGGCAAGAGTTTTAACTATAAGATAAATATTTTTCCGTCCGTCTTTAATTTCAGTCAATGGGAAAAAATCAGGTCCCGGCTCTACTTCCGGCGAATTATTTTTTTTATCTGCACAACCTACAAAAGAAATACACATAATTGCACCGACTAAGAAAGCAAGGATACGTTTCATTCTATGCACCTCCTGTAAATTATTTAACACCATCAACAACAAGTGCAGCTGAACCGTATGCTTTCAACGGTCTGCCATTCTCATCTTTTTCGAGTGTGTAGCGTACGTGAAAAGGCACTCTGTCCGCAGTAAGCGGAATAATCGCCTCAAGATGTTCGACACCTTGAGCAAGTTGCTTGTGCCAGTCTCGGTACATATCAGCGTAATCAGGCGGGAAAATTCCCATTTCAAAAGCAGGTTCGGGGTAATTTTCAAGTAGCGGAGGTAAATGCAAATCACGCATACAGCGGAAACAAGGGCGCATTTCCTTAGTAGAAATAGTGTACTCCCAAGCGTAGACGTTAATTTGTTCGCTTGCAAAACGAAAACGGCGTTCACTGTCGTAAATTTCTTCGTAACGCTGTTTTTCAATGGTGATATTCTGAACCATTGCATAGAAAAGCTGTTGTATTTCGGTTCTGCCAATCATTCTTATAAAACTGCGTATGCAGATTCTGTCCGAACCGCACATTTTAGAATTGACATTACGCCATATTTCGCACTTTACTTCCTCACCTGTTTCACTTGCCTTTTTGAGAGCTTCCTCGTATATTCTGCGGTTTTCGTCGTCAATACCTTCCCAAGGGTCAGACTCAAGTATTTCCTGTTCAGTCATATTGGCACATATTTCGCTGATGTACTTTTTATTTACACGGATTACTTCAAGTTTGCCGTTCTGATATGTAAAAATTGCAGCACCGCCTACGAAATTGTTGAATATAAGAGTTTCGATAGAATCAGGGTCCCAGAATTTCCTTGCGTTCAAAGTGTTTATCAAATCCATAGGCGGAGCAACCGGTTCGTGCTCCAGAAGTTCGAGTTTTTTACGGAAATCATCGGGATTAAGCGGTTTAGAGTAGAGATACCCCTGTACGTATCGACAACCGATACTTTTCATATAGTCCGCCTGTTCGACAGTTTCCACGCCTTCAGCGATAACGGGTGTATTAAGCCATTTCGCCATATGAACAACGGAACTGATAATAGTACCGCCACGTCCGCCGATATTACCGCTGAGGAAACGCATATCGAGTTTAATCATATCAACTTCGAGGTCTTTCAGGGCGTTTAGGGAGGAGTAACCGCTCCCGAAATCGTCCATTTCAACGATATATCCAAGACTATGGAGCTGGTCAAGTACGGATTTAAGCAACTCCATTCCGCCGACAGCAGATGTTTCAGTAACTTCTATGTGGATATATTTCACAGGAATATCGTATTTCTTACGTATTTTTTCAATTTCTTCGATATAATTTTTCTCATAGATGTCATATCGTGACATATTTACTGAAACCGGCACGGGATTAGCACCTTCATCAAGGCATTTTCTCTGGAATTTGCAAGTCTGTTCAAAAACACCGAGGTCAGCACGATAAACGAGGTCATTTTTTTCGAGTACGGGGATAAAATCAGCCGGATACTGCATACCGTTTTGCGGGTCAGCCCATCTCATCAGGGCTTCTGCACCTATCATTCTGCCGGTAGTATGGTTCATTTTCGGCTGGAAAACCGCATAAATATGACCGAATTTCAGTGCATCGTCAAATGCTGAAAGCAATTGTTGTTCGTTCATTTGTATATTCATAATTATTCCTCCCTTATCAGACTTTCCCGAATAGAATTTGATAAATTTTTCGACTTATTCGAGTAAGTTTTGTATTTCAGCAAAAAATTCTACTTTTCTGAAACTGAATAAACATTTTCAGATATTGCAAATCTTTTGACTTATTCAGCAAGTTTGTTATTTTGCAAAAAAATTTACAAAAATTCTACTTTTCCTGTTTCAAGATGATAAATTGCACCAAGTACTTTCAAGCCGTATTCCTGTTCATCTTTTTGAATTTGCAGACTATGTTCAATTATTTTACAACTATGTTTAACGTTCAGACAGCAGGCATTAAATTCATTTTTTTCGTCACCGATTGCGTCAATTATCTCATCTGTTATGTATTTGATATAGCCATCAGGTTCGTGATTCATAGCCGCATCAACTGCTCCGCAGTGATTATGTCCCAGAACAACAACAAGACTTGTGCCGAGATGTTCAACAGCATATTCTATACTTCCGAGCTGATGAGAATCAATAACATTTCCGGCAACTCTTATAACAAATAAATCGCCTATTTCAGCGGAAAAAATCATTTCAGGGATAACTCTTGAATCTGAACAGGTGATTATAATTGCATACGGTTGCTGACCGTTTTCGCTGAAATGCAGGAGTTTTTCACGTGAAACATCGCAAGTCAGTTCTTTTGAAGATATGTATTTTTCATTGCCATAAATCAGCTTTTCTTTAGCTTTATCGGCGGATATTTTATATAATTCCATAAAAAGCAACACTTCTTTATTATAATAGTACTATACTATATTATACCGCATTTTTACCTGTATTTTCAATAGCGATTTTGCACAAATAAAAAGTGTTGTATTTATTTATATTTTACATATCACTTTCTGTACTAATTTCAGAATACAGAAATCAACTTTATATATATTGCACAAATAATTTGTTCAAAAATTTATTTTCAGTTTCGGAATCGTTGTATTTCAGAGAAAATTATCCATGATTATTGCTGAAACTATTTCCTTGTTCGGGAATCATTGTGCAAAATAACTAAAAAATCAAATGCAAATATTACTAAAAAATTCATCCTGTATTGTAAAATTTATAAGCAAAATCAATTGGTTAAAATTACTAACTTGCAAATTCAACTTCAGAATTTCAGAAAAATTTTCTTGCAATATTCAACAGAAAGTGATATAATAAAAATATGTATGCAGATATATGCAGACAAATTATAAATATGTTTCCTATAGCAATAATGTCCCCTTTCGGCACAATCAGCAGAATGTACTATATGAGGCATATAATATACTCTCCACTGTTACAAACTGTCCAGTAATACTGACATAAAACCCGTCTGTCTGCGTCATCGTCCTCACCATACGACAGTATGCTTTCGTCCTCTTCCTTGACATACGGATTTTCTGTTCAGCATTCTTTGGACACTTTGCAACAGCGGAGAGTATAGCAGCAAAAAAGTTTAATTTTATAATCAACAGGAGAGATTTTTGAAAATGAATAACATTTACTCAAAACAAATCAACGATATTGTGTCCGAAGTCAAAAAAGCTGTCATCGGTAAAGATGCAATTATTATAAAAGTATTGCTCGCTATTCTATGCAAAGGTCATATTCTTATAGAGGATATTCCCGGTGTCGGTAAAACTACCCTTGCTCTTGCTTTTTCGAAGGCTTTATCCCTCGAACACAACAGAATGCAATTCACTCCGGACGTATTGCCGTCCGATATAACAGGTTTTTCCGTTTACAACAAGTCAACAAATACTTTTGAATTCCGCAAAGGTACAGCGTTCTGTAATCTGTTCCTTGCGGACGAAATAAACAGGACTTCAAGCAAAACTCAATCCGCACTCCTTGAACTTATGGAGGAAAAAAGTATCACTGTTGACGGAAATACCTACAAATTACCTGAACCGTATACAGTAATTGCTACGCAGAATCCCATTGGTTCAGCAGGAACTCATAATTTGCCCGATTCCCAACTCGACCGCTTTATGATAAAGCTGAGTATGGGCTACCCCGATTTTGAGGGAGAAATCGCTATCCTTAAAGCAAAATATAACTCCGCTCCTCTCGAAAATGTCCGTGAAATCGCAAATGCAAGGATTATCAGCGAATTACAGGAATATATTTCAAATATTTACATAAATGACAGGGTTTATGAATATATCGTACAGCTTTCCAACGCAACAAGAAATCACCCTATGATAAAACTCGGCATAAGTCCCCGTGGTACTCTCGCTCTCATGCAGATTTCAAAGGGAATTGCTGTTGCTATGGGGCGTGATTATGTCATTCCCGACGATGTTACTTATATATGCCACGACGTTTTCAGTCACCGTATAATACTCGCCTCAAAAGCAAAATTGTCCAACATGACGGCTGAAAACGTCATTGACGATATTATAAGAAATACACCTGCTCCAAGAATTTCAGGTAAATAAATATGATTATAATGAAAATATTTTTCGCTGTACTGATAGTAATATGTATAATATTTTACATAATGTATCTATGGGATTTCGCTCTCGTACTCCTCGTGACAGTTTCAGCTATACCTGTTGTTATGTTCATAACTATGCTGATTACTAAAAAAAATATAGACGTTGAAATTGCTGTTCCAAATGATACTGTTATGAAAAATGAAGATTTCCCTATACAGATTAAAATAACTAACAAAAGCATTTTCCCTGTTGGTAAAGCCGAAACTTTTATTGACTACTCGAATATTTTCAGTTGTGAAGCAAATACATTCAGCTTGCTTATGCCTGTTCAGGCTCGCAATACTCACGATATATCATTCCGCATAAGCTCCAAATATTGCGGTATCGTCAAAATAAACTGCGCTTATATAAATATCTACGACCCTCTGAAAATTTTCAGATTCAGAGTAGGTAAAAACGTCCATACGGAAATTTCCGTTATGCCTGAAGGTTACGATATAAACGGCTATATTTCTTCATCTGACAGAGTGAACGACGAAAGCAATACGTTTTCAGAATACAAAGCAGGCGATGACCCGTCCGAAATCTTCGATTTAAGGGGATATAATCAGGGCGATAAACTCAACCGCATACACTGGAAACTCAGTTCAAAACGTGATGAGTTTATAGTGAAAGATTACAGTCTGCCTGTTGATATTCCCTGTATGATTTTCCTTGACCTGAAAATTGATTCAAAATATAAACTTCCAATATATGACACGCTTATGGAAACATTAGTTTCAATTTCGCAGTTTATGCTCGAAAACGAACGCAGTCATTCAATAGTCTACTATAATTCAATGGCAAATAATTTCATCGAAAAACATATAACAAATATCGATTTGCTTACTGAAACTCTCTATGAAATTATACGTTCAGCTAAAGAAAACGCTGTATATCAGCCTCCGCAAAACTATATCGCTGAAAATAACCTCTCTTTGTCAACTTTTGTGTGCGTTACTTCATCCCCTGAACCGAAACTTCTCGAATATATGGGCGATAATATAGATGCTGATATAAAAAATGCAGTCGTTGCTGTAACTTCTCCCGAAGAAGTAGAAAATATTACAGCAGGTACTTCAGATGTAAATATAATACCTGTTCTTATTGGCAGGATAACATCAATCAAGGATATAGAACTATGAAGAAAAAAAATTTACAAAATGACAACGGCATTACTATTTGCGACAGTATCGTAATGTCCGTTAAGAAAAAACGTTTCAATATGCGGAAAGCTGAGGCTGTTGCAATTGCAGTTATCGGCTACGTTTCCGCTATTATGTCATTTATCGGTATGTTTGACTTTAATTTCAATCACAAGTCAGTTGCTTTTTCAGCAGTGTTCTTTTCAATAGTGTACATTTTCCTTGCGCTTACGGCTAAAAAAACTATATGGATTGTATGGGCTACTTTTATTGCAGGGTGCGCCGTATCATACAAAATGATTGATACGCTTTCTATGGGCTATAAATACGTGTTTAACGTCATATATAGGAAAGCTATGTACACTGATATAGATTACTATAAATTCCTCCGCCCTGAATTTGAAGAGAGTTCAGTTACAACGCTTTTTGTAGTCGGTACGTGGGGTTTAGCTATAATTATCTACATGTTCACTGTATATCACCCTAACTCTATTCCGCCTTTGATTGTCACCTTCCCTCTGATTGAAACCGGTCTTTACAACGGTATCGAAATATCGGTTTTCTGGGGAATGCTCCTTGTTGCATACTGGTTCGCCGTGTTCGCTATGACCGCTATTGATATGGGTGAGTATTCAGGCGGAAAAGGAGGTTTCGTCCGAAAAGAAAATATATTTTTCCCGAAAAGACAAATGAAATTAAAAGTAACTGAAAAATGCGGTATGTACGTCATAGCTGTCGTTTTCACTGTTACAGCTGTTACATCTTTTGTGCTTGATATGATTGTGTACGAACGAAGTGAAAAAATAAATCAGAAAAGATTCGAAATACGTGACGCTGTAAGCTCGTTTTCATCTGATGATTTGGCAGGCAGTATCTCCGAACTTACAAGCGCATTCGGCTTTACTTTCAAGATACAGTCCCATAAACTCGGTAATGTTGACAGGCTTAAGTATAAAAATTCAACCGACTTGATTGTAACATTTAACCAAAAATATAACAATGGTGCTGTTTACTTAAAAGAATATACAGGTTCAGTTTATAATAATAATCAATGGGATATTTTACCTGATTCCGCTTATAATCAACCTATTTTCGATGATTTCGAGGAATATGGCACTTATCCGCAGGATTTCCCGTACAGATTCAGCAATGATGTCAATGTTTACGACAGTGTGAAAAATGAGTATATAATTGAAATAAATTCCAAATTGCGCCGTAACAGGAGCTTTTCACCGTACGGTACTGATAATATCGGTATAAAAGAATATGAGTATGATAATAACGTTACTTCAAAATCAGGCAATGTGTACTCCTATAAATTCACGGGCGTTGATGCTAACGACATCGCCACAAAACTTGACCATTTTGTTTCAAGCGAAAGAGGCTACAATATAAAAAGTTACAGCGGTCAGGCGTGGGAAAATCAACTTGCGGATTACGTCAGCGACAAAAATATACTGGCTGATAATAACTTTTCAATCGCAAACGGGCGTTTTATCGGCGCAACAGCAGGTACAGCCCTCGCTGAACTTATTGAAAATGATTACCGCAGTTTCGTCTACGAAAATTATCTGCAACTCCCTGATACAGAGGATATTGCTGAAATCCGTCAGGAATTTGCTGATATTCTCGATACGGCTCACGGCAGTGACGAACGCTCTAAAGTCGCAATTCTTACGGCGTTAAGGGACAAAGTATCGTCAATGACGGAATATTCGCTGATTCCCGGCAGAACTCCCGCAACAAGAGATTTTGTTAATTATTTTTTACTCGAAAATAACAAGGGCTATTGTGTTCACTACGCTACAGCAGGCGTTATCCTCGCAAGAATGGCAGGTATACCGGCACGATACGCTACAGGATATGTCATTGTAGGCGACGATTTCAACGAGGATACAATGAATGCGGACGGAAGTTACACGATAACTCTACAGGATAGCAGAAGTCATGCGTGGATTGAAATATATATGGACGGCTATGGTTGGGTGCCTTTTGAATTTACAGCAGGCTACTCGAATCAGACAATTGACACAACTCCCACTACTACCACCACTACAGCGACAACTTCAACAGTATCAACGGAAACAACTTCAGTTGAACTGACAGAATCAAATGAAGTCACAACGCAGGAAAATATTCAGATTACTACGCTGAGTTTGGTACCTGAATCCGCTTACGAAACAACAGTTGTAACTGTTACGACAGTTGTCGGAGGCGGTGAATCAATAGTCAAGCATACTCCGAAAGCCCTGAAATACGTCATTTACACGATAACAGCTGTTGTATTGACTGCATTGCTGTTATATATCAGGCGTTTGATTATTCTCTTTATCAGGCGGAAACATTTCAGTGACGGTTCACGCAAATCCCGTATGCAATATATTTACTTATATGCTGAAAAATTGCTGAAATACTTGAAAATCAGGCAGGATAATATGGAATATGCAGAATTTTCCGCACTCGTTGAAAATTCCGCAGGCGGTGTGTATTTTGTTAACGGTGAGTTCAAGGAATTTATGAATATCGCCCTGAAATCAACCTTTTCGGAATATCCTCCCGAAAATGATGAGCTGAATAAATGTCTTAAATTTACAAGACGTTTCGCAAAAGAAATATACAACAAATCCGATACAGCACATAGAATTTATATGAAAATTGTAGTTGTCATAATCTAAAAAAGAGCAGGTCTGAGCCTGCTCTTTTAATTATATTTTATTCGTTGACAGGTAAATCTTTCAGACTATATATGTCCGCAACAACTTCCTGAATTATAAAGGAATCAACACCTGTTATCTGCTTATCAGCGTTCACATCAGCGTTAAGCAAACCCTGCTCCGTAAGAGTATAACTGTCCTTATTGCCTATGTACTGGATAATCGCTGTAACATCCGCCATATTCACAACACCGTCACAATTAGCGTCACCGTACGATATACCCGTACTGCCTCCGCTTACATCGCCGGCAGTCGTTCCGTCAGGTTCAGTACCCCACACGAGTTCATCATCAGCATAAAGTGTGATTTTATCCGTGATAGCAGCAGCATCGTTATCGTCCTCGAAACTTACAAGGTCAGCATAACTATAGTCGTTTTCGGAATCCCATACAGTATCATAAGTTTCAGGGTTCATTTTGTTGAGAAGTCCGAACTGATATACTCTGCTACCGTAAAAATCACAATTCTGCCACGAAATCTCGATATAATAAGTGCCTTTATCATCGTATTTTATAGGTTCGGAGATAATCGCCTGATTTTTACCGTCCGTGAAACTTTTTTCTTGGTCGTAGTCAATTCGTGTTTCTATGAAACTTATATCCTCGCCTTTAGCAAGCTGTTCGTTGATGTTGAAATAGTATCTTGCTTTGAGATTGCTCTCGAATTTAGGCGGATTGACAGTCCTGTTGTGGACTACTATCTTAATCTGTAAGCCTGCATCATTTTCCTGCGCTTTTCCGGCTGAAATATACAGACCTGTCGGTATAGGGTCGCCGTTCTCGTCAACTTGTTCGTAACCTGCTGCATTTTCGGACATATTGAAATTCGGCTTGATATGGTTTTCTTTCTCGTATTCCTTGCCCTCTGCGCCGTAAAAATGATAAAGTCCTGCCAAATCACCGCAAAGTCCTGCATTGTAGTCGTCTGTAACTTCATTGTAAATGTAATCTTTAGTTATGTCGCTATGGAAATCGTCCAAATCAGGACCTCCTACCAATGCGCCCCATAATGTATGCACTTGCGTTGCAGGGTCGTCCATGCTTTGTGTAGGCGAACAGTGCGATGAACGGTGATGAGGCTGAGAAGCGTAATTTTTATCGTAGCCGACAATATAGGAGTATCCCATAGGATTATCGCCAAGAATATATTCCATCTGGTCCTTTGCCCATTCCGCAAAAATTGTGTCACCTGTTTCTTTTGCGTAGACCATTGCCTCAAGTCCTGCTGCTGTATTGTATCTTGCGCTTCCGTAACCTGCCACAACAGCATATCCCTCAGGGGATTTCGCTATGAAATTACCGCCGTTTTCAGGTAAATCAGGGATAGTTGACGGGTCAATTGTCTGATTCCATATCAAGTCGTCCATACCAAAATATTTATGTGTGGAAGTCGCAACATAATAGTCAGCATTTTCAGCGGTAGCCTCGTCAACTCCTGACCAGAATTCGAGATTCCAGCGGAAAATATACCAGTCACGTGCAGTATTTGTTACGGGAGCAAGTTTCGCAAATACTCCGCCCCATACTGTATCCCAGCAGTGAACCCATATATTCTGCCAACAGTTACCCGTATCAGTCATTATCCGCTTCAAATAGCCTGTATAGGGGTGTGCGCCTTTGTCGTTTGTGATAGTTTCGTCTACAGCAATAATATCGTCGATATAGCTATAATCTTCCGTGCAGTAGTAAAGCCATACTGCTGCCCATGCAAGTTCGTCATAATCATAGCTTGACGTATAGAATCCGCCGTCATATCCAAGGCTTGTTGCGGTAGGCGTTGAACCTATTTCCCATTCTTCAGTATGAGTTTCAACCGCAAAATCATAGAGGGCAAGCGCATATTCAAGGCTTTTTTCAGCGTATTCGGGGTCAGTGTCCTTGAAATTAAGGTAGTTTATCGCAAGAGATGCTGCTGCTCCCGCACACTGGTCAGATGCAGGCATTTCAGTTGTTGCAAAATAAGCAGGTCTTTTTACTCCGCAAGAAGATGACGCTACAAAAGTCCCGTCAACTTGCAATTCAGGCGGACACCAGTAGTTATGGTCATTGTCACCTTCGCCGACCTGATAGCAGTAAGCAACAACTTTCCCGTCATCATCAAGAAAAGTAGCTTTCATGAAATAGTCGTTAATCCAGCGGAGTTCGTCCTCAACGTGCTTGTCAAGCCCTGTTTCCTTGTAAGCATCACGAAATTCATAATATCCCCAGCCTACAGTTGACGCTGAATAACTGCCCGGCAAACCAAATTTAACATGGTCACCTGCATCGTGCCAACCGCCTGTCAAATCAAGTGTGCCGTTGCCGTCGGGGTCAAGATATTTCCTGTTAGCCTCGATAAACTCATCGGACATATTAACGCCTGTATATAGCCCTTCAGCAGCACTGTCACCGCCGTCGCCTTCGCCGTCATAGTTACCGAGACCGTTATCTTTACCGTCGTCCTCATCACTGTTACCCTTGTTTACAGTAGGCATAGGGTTCATAGGCTGTAACGGTATTTCCGCATCTTTTACGTGGCAATCGTCTCGCCACGTATAATAGCCGTCCTCACCGACTTCATCACCACACTTGTTGGCATCGTAAAAGCAGAGGGCAAGCTGTAAAGCCTCCGCATAGTTATGGTAATTATTCGGTTCGTCCGTGATTACAGCAGCATTTGCGGTCAATGCGCTGTTGGAAAGAATGAGTGCTGTTGCAATACAAACAGCTGATTTTTTAAGATTCATTTGATTTTCCTTTCTGATTCAGCAAGCCTTTTTCCTTAAGCCTGTCGAATACAATATTATATCCGTCATTGCCGTCTCTCAATGAACGGTTTACTCTGCTTATAGTAGCTGTACTTGCGCCTGTTTCGTTCACGATACTGTTATATACACGATGTTCAGTGAGTTGTTTTGCGACTTGTAATCTTTGTGCGAACGCTTTAAGTTCAATACTTGTGCATAAATCGTCAAAAAATTTATAGCAGTCGTCAACAGTTTCGAGGGTAAGGACAGCTTCAAATAATAAATCCATACTTTCGCTTTTAATTTTGTTAATCATAATAATAAACTCCAATCGCATTTAATTTATTATAATTATTTTAGCACATTAGTCCGCAAAAGTAAAGTATAATTTTCAAAATTCACGGAAATCAATTTTGTTAATAAAGTTATTTAACCAATATAATCTTGTATAGTTTATGTTGGAATTAGAATCATTTTCAGGTGATTTTTTGAAAATTGATTTCCGTGTTCAAAATTCAGATTTTGCAATACACCTTGAGTATATGATAACACAAAATAAACAATTTGTAAATAGAAAATGTGAAAAAATTGTAAATTTGTGAATTATAGATAACATAAACAGCTTTTTACAGTAATATTTGACAAAATATTTTTCTGTTGTTATAATAATATCAGGTGATTTTTATGTTTCAATTTTCATTTAACAATAAGAGATACCATACTCTGAACTACTATTTTATGACGAATTTCGGTCAAAAACTATATAAAGCTGTAATCGACTGCGGATTTACCTGCCCTAATATAGACGGGACAAAAGGTTTCGGCGGTTGTATTTTCTGCGACGGCGGCAGCGGATATTTCACAAACGGCAAATTAAGCGTAACTGAACAACTCGAATCCGAAAAAGAACGCATATTCCGGAAAAACGGCATAGTACCAATTATCGCATATTTTCAGGCGAATACAAATACTTATGCTCCAATCGGCAAACTTCGGGAAATTTATAACAAGGCTCTTAATTTCCCCGGTATTGCCGGAATCTCAATCGGCACAAGATCAGACTGCCTTTCAGATGACATAATCGAATTGCTATGTGAACTCAATTCACGCACTAACCTCACTGTAGAACTCGGTATGCAGACTGTTCATGAATCAACAATAAACCTCATCAACAGATGTTACACACATGAGGAATTTCTTGACGGCTACTATAAGTTAAAAGAAAAAAATATCCGTGTATGCCTGCATATAATAAACGGTTTACCGTATGAATCAGCTGAAATGATGCTTGAAACTGCCCGTCAGATTGCTGTCCTGCACCCTGAAGGGCTTAAAATACAAATGCTCCATGTGATAAAAGGTACAAAATTGGCGGATATGTATGCAGACGGTAAAATATCACTGTTAAGCCGTGAGGAATATATTGATATTACCGTGAAACAACTTGAATTATTACCGTCTGAAACAGTCATAGAACGAATTACAGGCGACGGAGATAAAAGCAAACTGATTGCGCCTGACTGGAGCAAAAATAAAATCGCAGTATTAGGCGGTATCGACAAAGAAATAGCCGTCCGTAATACGTATCAGGGACGGCTTTACAAAAATTAGTTTTTATATTTTCTCGTATTCAACGCACGGATTGAATTGAGTATCAGGAGCATTGCTACCCCTGAATCCGCAAATACTGCAAGCCACATTTCAGGGTGTCCGAGTAACCCCAAAATAAGGACAATTGCTTTCACTGCAAGCGCAAAAATTATATTTTCATACGAAATACGATACGTTTTATCGGCAATTTTCTTTGCTGTAACAATCGATTCTGGTTCACTGTTCATAAATACAGCATCAGACGCTTCAAGTGCTAAATCTGAGCCCGACTGCATTGCTCCGCCTATATCAGCTCCCGCAAGTACAGGCGCATCGTTTATACCGTCGCCTACGAACATTACAGCACCTTTTTCACTCCTGATTCTGTTGAGTTCCTGTAATTTCTCGTCAGGCATAAGACCGCCTTTTGCAAAATTTACGCCGATTTCTTTGCCAACCACTTTTGCATTTTCGGGCTTATCGCCTGTAAGCATTGCCGTGTATATATTCATTGATTTAAGTTCCACAACTGCATTCAATGACGATTTCTTCACCGTGTCTGAAACAGTAACTCTGCCCTTTATTTCGCCGTTCACCGCAACATATACGATACTTCCCGTTGACGGTTCAGGCATAGCAGGAACAGCAATATTTTTTTCAGCCATGAGTTTCTCGTTTCCGCAAAAAACTGTATTCCCGTCATATTCCGCATATACTCCTCGTCCTGCGATTTCTCCAGATTTATCAGGCTCCGTGAATTTCAACCCTTTTGATTTACAATACAATGATATGCTTTCAGCAACAGGGTGCGATGAAATTTGTTCGCAACTTCCACAAATCTGCATTAGTTTATCTTCCGAAAATCCTCCGCAAGTCCTTACATCAGTAACGTTAAAACTGCCGTTCGTGAGAGTGCCTGTTTTGTCAAAAATTACAGCTTTTACTTTTGCGAGTGCCTCTATCGAATTACCGCCTTTGAATAATATCCCCAATTTAGACGATGCTCCAATCCCCGAAAAATAGGCGAGAGGCACGCTTAAAACCAACGCACACGGGCAACTGATTACAAGGAATGTGAGTGCAGAATAAATCCATTTCCGAATATCGTGCGTAACTACAGAACCAATCACTGCTGTAAGTACGGCGATTACAATGACTACAGGCGTGTATACTTTCGAAAAACGTGTTATGAATCTGTCAATTTCAGGCTTTTCAGCTGACGCATTTTCTACCGCACGGGCAATTTTCGCAATCATCGAATCATCCGCAACTGCTGTCGCCTTTATATTGAACGTTTCAGAAAGATTTATACAGCCTGACATTACATTGTCGCCTGCACGAACCGCAACAGGTACAGGTTCACCATTTATAGCCGATGTGTCAATCCTTGATTCACCTGACTCAACAACTCCGTCAACCGCAATCCTCTCCCCTGCTTTTATCCTCAATATATCGCCGATTTCTACTTCATCTGCGTCTATGCGGACAAATTCACCGTCTCTCAAGACTTCCGCCTTGTCAACTTTCAGTTTTGAAACGTCTGTAATGGCTTTCCGACTGCGTGTTACAGCGTAATCCTCGAAAAGTTCGCCTATCTTGAAAAATAACACTACTCCCACCGCTTCGGAGTACTCCCCGAGTACAAACGCTCCTATAGTTGCGACGGTCATAAGGAAATTCTCATCAAAAAAATTCCCTACACGTATATTTTTCGCTGTCGCAATCAGCACGTTACAGCCCAACACAAGATATGCTGCTACAAAAAGCGCAATCGCAGCGGGTGAATGCGTCATATGGTGCAAAATAAGCGCAGTTATGAACACCGCAACTCCTACAGCAAGCATAATGATTTCTTTTTTACCGCTGTCACCGTGTTCGTGATGATGATGTTCATGCTCATGCTCGTGGTGAAGTTCGTGACCGCAGCAGCATTCAGCGTCGTTATGATGTTCGTGGAGCTGCTCGTGATGATGTTCACTCGGCTCGGCAATGATAACGCCTGCCTCGATTTTCCCCGCAATTTCGTTGATTCTTTTAAGCAACCCGTCACTTATATCACCGCTGATTTTTATTTTCCTCATCGGGAAATTAAGATTCGCATCTTCAACGCCGTCAATTTTCTTTACAGCTTCCTCGATTTTACCTCCGCAATGGGCACAATCAAGATTCAGTATTTCGTAAGTTTTCTCCATAGTATCACTCCTGTGTTCATATTAACATATGAATATTTGTTCATATGTTAATATTATCATATCATATATTTCCACATTTGTCAAGTACTTTTTTGAAAATTATTGAAAAAATTATTTTTGCCGTCTCAAATGCTGATTTTAGGCAATACCATACAGAATTGGCAATGCAGATGTAAAATCAAACTTTTCATTAAATATAGTACATTTCAGCTGACACTTAACAAGAAATTTTAGTGCAAAATGACGAAAAATCAAGCAGATATGCTGTCAAGCGGCTTTATGCTGTGCTGCCTTAATAATACTTGAGTGATAAAGTGGTTTGGTTTCAAGAGTAAATAAAAAAGTTGTACATATTATGTACAACTTTAATATTTTACAGCTGTTCAGCAATATCAAGCACAAGACGTTCTGATTTTTCCCAGCCAAGACATGGGTCTGTAATTGATTTACCGTAAACAGATTCGCCTATTTTCTGCGAACCGTCCTCAATATAACTTTCAATCATCAGCCCTTTGACAAGTTTCTTTATATCGTTGCTGTGACGCATACTGTGCAGGATTTCTTTTGCAATGCGGACTTGTTCGAGGTACTGCTTGCCTGAATTTGAATGATTCGTGTCAACAATAAGTGCAGGATTCTGTAAATTTTTTTCTGCGTAAATCTGTGCAAGTCTGTACAAATCCTCATAGTGATAATTCGGGAAAGACTGACCTCTGTCGTTGACGTATCCACGTAAAATAGCGTGTGCATAGGGATTACCGTCACTTTTCGCCTCACTTGCACGGTATATGAAAGCGTGTGCGTGTTGTGCGGCAGTTATAGCGTTCATCATTACGGAAATATCTCCGCTTGTAGGGTTTTTCATACCTACGGGGATAGACACTCCGCTTGAAACAAGTCTATGCTGTTGATTTTCAACAGACCTTGCTCCGACAGCAACGTAAGCAAGAATATCATCAAGATAGCTGTAATTTTCAGGGTAAAGCATTTCATCAGCGGCAGTGAATCCCGTTTCAGCAAGTGCCCTGATATGCAGACTTCTTACGGCAGCGATACCTGCGGCGAGGTCAGGCATACCTGTAGGGTCAGGCTGATGAAGCATACCTTTGTAGCCGTCGCCTGTAGTTCTGGGCTTACCGGTGTAAATTCTCGGAATGATAAAAATTTTATCTTTTACTTTTTCCTGTAATCCTCTGAGGCGAGTAATATAGTCAAGTACAGGTTCTTCGCTGTCAGCTGAACACGGTCCTATAATCAGAATAAATTTGTCTGATTCACCTCTGAAAATGCTTTTTATTTCCTCATCACGTTCCGCTTTGATTTTAGCGAGTTCAGGTGATATAGCGTATTCCTCCTTGATTTCGGCAGGGCGAGGGAGTTCCCTTATAAGATTCATTGGCATAAAAATTCCTCACTTTTATTTATTTCTAAGCAAATCGTACAATACAATTGCTGTAACGCTGTCAGCGACAACTCTTGCACGGTGTACAATAGCAGGGTCATGTCTGCCTTTGATTTGCAAATCAGTATCTTCATTTGTTTTTAAGTTGATAGTCTGCTGTTCTTTGTAAATTGACGGCGTAGGTTTCACGGCACATCTGAAAATTATCGGCATACCGTCAGTAATACCGCCGAGAATACCTCCGCAATTGTTTGTTGACGTGCATATGGAATTATTGATATTCCTGAAAGAATCATTTGCCTGACTTCCACGCATATTGGCGTATCTGAATCCTGCCCCGAATTCAACGCCTTTTACAGCAGGTATGCTGAAAAGCGCATGGGCGAGAAGTCCCTCAACAGTATCAAACCACGGTTCACCATATCCGGCAGGCATACCGTTTACAGCAGTTTCAAGTATACCGCCGACTGAATCCCCGTCATTTTTTGCGGATAATATAGCCGATTTCATTTCATCAGCCTTTTCGTCGTCGAGAACCGCAAATTCCTTGTTGTTGAGGGAATCAATATCGGCAGGAATATTGTTAAAAGTTCTGTCATTTACTCCTCCGCATGAAAGAATATGCGTTCCGATTGTTATTCCTTCTGATTTAAGGGCTGAAATCACGACTGCACCAACTGCCACAAGACCCGCTGTAATTCGTCCTGAAAAATGACCTCCTCCACGGAAATCCTGAAAACCTTTGTATTTGATTTCCGCCGTGTAGTCAGCATGACCGGGACGAGCCTTGTATGCAAGTTCACCATAATCACGGCTTTTAGTATCCTGATTTTCTATGATGAAAGTAACAGGTGTACCTGTAGTCATTCCGTTGAAAACACCGCTGACAATTTTGACTTCATCAGCCTCCTTGCGTGCAGTTGAAATAGCTCCGACTGATTTACGCAATGACATTTGATAGGCGATAAATTCCTCGTCAACAGGTATACCTGCCGGCATACCGTCAAGTACTGCTCCGATAGCTTTACCATGGCTTTCGCCAAAAAGCGTAACAGCAATATTATTCCCAAAAGTATTTTTCAATATATTCACCTCATCTTTATAGTAAAAATTATATCACATAATACTAATAAAGTCAATAGCATTTTCTTTTTTCTTTTTCAATAAATATTACTATTCACACTCTAACAGCCTCAATGCAATACAAAAAGACCGATTACACAACAACAGTATTTATTTTTCTAAATTTACAATAAATAAAATATATGCAAAAATTTGTTAAAAAGTAATAATTTTCAAATAAGAATAGAGCTAAAAATTAACAAAAAAATGAGACAAAATACGTTCTTGAAATTTCTTTACTTATCTACATTTTGAAAAATCGCCTATTTACACCAGTTAAAAGTAAATGCTTTTGCCCTGTTTTTTCTTTCAGACACTATTGACTTTTACAATAGGGTGGTGTATAATATTTGGTAATAAATGTTTTGGGAGCTGATTGCAAAGCATTTAGGGCAACACCGCACAAAGTCCGCTTAACGGCATATTTGCTTGCATTTTTTCGTTATTTTACACTAAAATTCCTTGTTGAATGCCAGCTAAGATGTCTATTTTTATACAATTTAACGAAAAATTTGTTCATGTATCTGCATTGTCAGTTCTATGCGGTATCGCCTTATAATGGGTATGAACAGATGCGATATTAGCAATACAGGAGGAAATGAAATGAAAAATCAACAAATTAAAAAGAGTGATATTCTCACAATTATAGGTGTGGGAATAATGATATTATTGACGGCAACGAAAGTTGTACCATCTTCGAATATTGCAAGTTATTCTGTGTTTGTTGGGATTGCGTTTTTCTTTATTACAGAAGCGGTCGCCAAAACACCGAGTTCTGAATCAGGATTACGATTTAATACAATTACTGCTGATTTAAAAAAGCACGGTGTAATTGCATGGGCATTAGTGCCGTGTTTTAGTGGTATTGTAACGATTGTTGTGGGAAATTTGATTTTCAGTGGGGAATTTGTTGAGCATATACTTGGACGGACGAGTTCTACCCTATCTTTTGACAAGATAATACTATTGATAATACAGTTTATTCTTGCGGGATTTGGAGAAGAAATTGCACTTCGTGGTTTCTTTTTTGGAAAAACCTCGAAGTTATTTCCTACTTGGATTTGTGCGGTTGTATCGTCCATTATTTTCGCCGTAGGACACATTGCACCGGGAAACATTGGCGTTGTGATTTTTGACATTTCCAATGTGTTCATTGATAGCTTGATTTTCTCAGTGATTTATCATAAATCGGGTAATTGCGTTATAAGTACATTTTCGCATATTCTTGGAAATTTGATATCATTTATTATCTTGTTCAGCTTTTCTAAGTAAGAATAATGGACTAAGGCAACACCGCACAAATTCCGCTTGACAGCATATCCGCTCGCATTTTTCGTTATTTTGCACTAAAATTCCTTGCTGAATGTCAGTTAGGATGTACTATTTTTATACAATTTGACGAAAAATTTGATTTCACATCTGCATTGCCAATTTTTTGCGGTATTGCCATAGATAGAATTGATAATCAGATTATCAAATTGATAGCTGAGAGAACAGACTATTGTAAAGCAAGCCTCATCATTTAAGTTAATACCGCACAAAGCCAATCTTATGACAAATTCGATTGTACTTCTCGTTGTTTTGTACAAAATTCTTTACTGAATGTCAGTTAAGATGTACTACTTTTTATAAAATTTTGCGAAAAATCTGATTGCGCATCTTTATTGCAGGTTTTGTGCGGTGTTTCCTTAAAAAAAATGAATAACATAAATTCTGGTTTATATTAATTTTTATGATAAATAAAAGGAGATTTTCTTATGAGCCAACTAAGAAATCAACATATGCCTGTAAATTGGTACGATATTATCGACACGGAAAATATCACACCTGCATCTGAATCATCGCTGAAAGAAAAAGCGTCACTTGTGGGGCGTGTGGGACTTCTGATGTTGTCGACTGGTACAGGTGCGTGGAGAGTGCGTGCATCAATGAATAAAATTTCCCGTGCGCTGAACATCACTTGTAACGCTGATATAGGTCTTCTCGCAATCGCCTACACCTGCATTGAAAACGGCGAAACGTATACAAATGCGCTTTCACTGAGGACAACAGGCGTAAATACGCATAAATTAAGCTGTATTGAGGAATTTGCCGATAATTTTGCGGTACGGACAGACAGGTATTCAGTAGAACAATTCCACCGTATACTCGATAAAATAGAGGCACTTCCTGCAAATTACAAGGCGTGGCAACTGGCATTTGCTGCGGCATTCGCCTGTTGTGCGTTCACATTCCTGTTAGGAGGCGGATATATTGAGATGATATGTGCATTTTTGGGAGCAGGTATCGGGAATTTCGTCCGCAAACTCCTGCTTGACCGCCACATAACGCTTTTCGCAAATGTGGCTATGGGGACTGTTTCAGCCTGTTGTGTGTACGTCATTTCAATCAAACTTGCTGAACTGCTTTTCGGAGTATCAGCGATTCACCAGTCGGGGTATATATGTTCAATGCTCTTTATAATTCCGGGCTTTCCGCTTATAACAGGCGTGATAGATTTATCAAAACTTGACTTGCGTTCAGGGATTGAGCGTATCACATACGCATTGTTAATTATAATAACAGCAACATTGTCAGGTTGGATTACCGCATCAGTATTCAGATTTACACCGTCAGATTTCTGTTCATTTGAATTAAATCCGCTTGTGATGGTAACTTTCAGGCTTATTGCAAGTTTCATGGGAGTATTCGGCTTTTCGCTTATGTTCAACAGTACGTGGAAAATGGCGGTAACAGCAGGTCTTATAGGAATGACTGCGAATACATTCAGGCTTGAACTCGTGGAATTTACGATGATTCCCGCAAGCGTAGGTGCATTTATAGGAGCATTGTGTGCAGGACTTCTTGCATCAGCGTTGAAAAAGAAAATCGGTTTTCCACGTATAACTCTCACTGTACCGTCAATTGTCATAATGGTGCCGGGAATGTTCATGTATAAGGGGATATATTTCATAGCACTGAACAATATATCTGAAGGCGGTATATGGCTTACAAAGGCGTTCATGATAGTGCTTGCTTTACCTCTCGGACTTATTACGGCGAGGATACTTACAGACAATAATTTCCGAAAAAGTACATAAAATTAACAGGAACAGTAAAAATACTTACCGTTCCTGTTTTTACTATGTAATTAAAATAATGGTGCAACAAGTTTAAGAATTTGACCTGTAATTTTATAGTAGAGCTTTTCTTTCTTGATAGTTTCAGGCGTAACTTGCCGGCAATCCCTTAAAGTCTGCTGGAAATCGGCTTCAATCGCAGGAATACAGCTTGTTTTGTACATATATGTCGCACATTCAAAATGATGATACAGGCTTCTGTAATCGAGGTTTATCGTGCCGACAACAGCCTTTTCGTCGTCGCATACGAATACTTTCGAATGGACGAATCCGGGAGAATATTCGTAAATCTTAACGCCTGACCGTATCAGTTCTTTGTAGTGATTTTTCGCAAGTGCATAAGCAGTTTTCTTATCAGGTATACCCGGTAGAATCAGCTTGACATCAATCCCACGTTCAGCTGCAAATTTAATAGCCGTTTCAAGTTCACCGTCAAGAATGAGATACGGTGTCATAACGTGAATGTATTTTGTAGCACGGTTGAAAATATCCATATAGACATTTTCGCCGACTTTTTCCTCATCAAGCGGACAATCCGCATACGGCATAACATAGCCCTCAGCTTTTTTGTTTTTGCTGTTATTTTCGGGTAAAGCAAGCCATTTATCCCATTCAGGTTCTTTTTCATCGATATTCCACATTTGCAGGAACATAAGCGTAAAACTCTGTACAGCGTTCCCCTTAATCATAACGGCAGCATCTTTCCAGTGACCGAACCGCTCCAATTTGTTTATATATTCGTCAGCAAGATTTATTCCGCCATTGTAAGCGACTTTCCCGTCAATTACGAGAATTTTCCTATGGTCACGGTAATTGTAATGCGTTGACAGAAATGGCGCAATAGGAGCGAAAGCTTTGCATTTTATACCGAGTTCAGCCATACGTTTCGGGTAATCGTGAGTAAGCGTAGACATTTCGCACATACCATCATAAATAACACGCACATCAACACCCTGTTTTGCTTTTCTCCGGAGAATTTCGAGGATTTTACCCCACATATAGCCTTCAGCTATTATAAAGTACTCCATAAAAATAAAATGTTCTGCCTTTTCGAGTTCCTCAAGAAGTGAGGCGAATTTTGATTCACCGCATGGGAAATATTCGGTTTCTGTTTTGTCGTATATCGGGAAACAGCCTGTCCTGTTGATATAGTGGCTCAAGTCAATTATACCTGTCTGTTTCAGTTCCTTGTCGTTCATAATTTTCTTATTGTACGGTAATTTTCTTTTGGTTGATTTTATAAGAAATTCCATACGTTTTTTCAATGTATAGTGCCCGAAATCATATTTTGTAAGGAAAAGCATAATAGTTCCGGGGATAGGGAAAAGCATAATAATTCCGAGCCATGTTAATTTTGCGGAATAGTCCATTTTGTCGTTGAATAGGTAAAATATCATTACTATTGAGAAAACACTCAGGAACAAATTGATATGCGGGAAAAAATCAAGGAAAAACTCGTATATTGATAGCAATATGGAAATTTGCAACAGAATGAGAATGACAATTATGAACAATCGGCTGAAAACAAGTTTAAGGATACCTTTTTTTCTTTGCGGGATAAGCCGAAGTATACCGTCATCATTTTTGATTTTCTTATTTTTTTTCATAATGTAAATTCATAACCTCCTGTATTTCTTATGTTCATAGAACAAAAGTTTTCTTCATCAATCAAAGACAACATAATTTTCCTGTAATCATCAGCAAGGTACGACGGAACAAAGGCTTTCACGGTATTATCTTCAGCTGTTACAGCACCGTCTCCGTTAAGAAATTCCCTGCTTATGACAACAGCAGTCATTGCAGTGGAATTGCACAAAGTATACATAAAAGATTCGTTAATAAGTCTGAAAAATTCGGCAATATCACCAAATTCCAACGCTTCATTTTCAGCAATACGACGATTTTTTTCATTTTTCAGAACAACCGCCCTGTATTTAATGTTGATTTCGGGCATTTCTGAGGCAAATCCGACTGATGAAATACAAAGGCTGTAGCCCTGAATACTATGCAGAACATCCGTTCTGTAACTGAAATTCTCGTCAGCACTGATTATTTTTATCTCGTCATGAGTCGTAAAAAAATCGATACCGCTTGCATTGCAGACAGTCGGCACGGAAAACACTCGTATATCACTGCATTCGGGATTTGCTTTCGAAAATTTTTCGCAGGCATCTATGTAACGTATTCTGTTGCGGAGCATTTCGCTATCGGAATCGCCATATAGTTCGTGAAGTTTCCCGTCAAAATATCCGCCTGACAAGGCAGAAATAAAATCTTTTATAGTCACAAAAATCATCTCCATTCAAAATAAATATATAGACATAATTACATTATACAACATTGCCGTGAAAAAATCCAGTACTTTTTTGTAAAAATATCTTGACTTTTCAGGTAACATATCGTCATTTTGCACAAATAATGCTGTTTATAATTGTAAGCTATGTACTTCTATTGCAATTATTCTTTATTTTTGCAAAAAATACTTGAAGTTTTTTGTGAAATGTGATAAAATAATATTGATTGAAAAATATTTTGTTTTACTAAAAAGGAGCAAACTATGGCAAAAATTAAAACTGCTGTAATATTCGGAGGTACTTCTCAGGAATATGAACTCTCTCTCTCATCAGCCGTGGAAGTTATCCGCAATATTCCACGGGAAAAGTACGATGTTACACCTGTCGGAATAACTAAAAAAGGTCACTGGCTGTATTTTCCGGGTGATGTTGACGAAATCGCTGAAGGCAAATGGGAACTGAACACTGACTGCACGTCAGCTATACTTTCGCCCGACCCTCTGCACCGTGGAATAATCACCCTCGAAAACGGTGAGGCAACTATCAGGCGTATAGACGTTGTTTTCCCCGTAGTACAAGGGAAATTAGGTGCTGACGGTACAATACAGGGGCTTCTTGATATGTCGGGGATTCCGTACGTCGGAAGTGGACTGCTTGCGTCCGCATCGTGTATGGATAAATCGCATACTCATATGGTTCTTGACGATTACGGCATAAAAACTGCTGAATGGAAACTGATAACCCAGAGGGATTTAAGCAATATCGACGAAAAATGCCTTGAAATCTCAAAATGTTTTGAATTTCCAATGGCAGTAAAACCCGCAAACAGCGGCTGCAGTGCCGGAACAAGTACCGCTAACAACCTCGAGGAACTCATTACAGCAGTGAAAATTGCGTTTTCAAATGACAATAAAGTTGTTGTTGAGCGATTTATAAGCGGACGTAAACTCGAAGTAGCTGTATTCGGCTATGAGGCAATATTTGCATCTTATGTAGGCGAAATTTTACCGACTGAAAAGGAATACAACCCCATAGAAGTACGCAGGAGTTCAGGCGATGACCTTATAATACCTGCTGATTTGCCCAATGATACGCATAATATGATACGTGAGACTGCTATAAAGGCGTTCAAGGCACTCGGCTGTAAAGGTATCGCAAGAATTGACTTCTTTCTTCAGGAGGACGGCACACTTCTGCTGAATAAAATCGGCACTGCTCCGGGATTAAGGCTTAACAGTGTATACCCGAAACTCATGAAACATCTCGGAATGGAAATGCCGTATCTTCTTGATAAACTCCTCGAACAAGCGATTGAAAATTCCGAAAAAACATATTGATATTAAAATAAGGAGAACGGGCTTGAAAAATAAAGATAATGTAATGATTTCACTTACAAGCGTCCAGTGGCAGGACGATGAGAAAAGCGAAACAGAACTTTTAACTAAAGCAAATTTCTCACAATCGGGCGATAATTATGTTATATCTTATAACGATACGGAAGCAACAGGATTTGAAGGCTCTGTTACGACAATCACTATAAACGGCAACAAATCGGCATCAATCGTACGGACGGGAACTGCCAACTCCGTTTTGTCGCTTGAAACAGGCAAAAAACATTACTGCCAATACGGTACTCCGTTCGGTTCGGTGCAATTGGGAATATATACCCATTCAATCCGTAACAGCATAAATAAGGACGGAAAACTGTATATGAAATATACTTTAGATGTAAATTCGTCGCTTATTTCGGACAACGAAATAATTCTGACGATAAATCAATAAAAGAAATAAAAGAAAGGAATGTTACCAATGTCAGACCTTATAAAATCGGCATCATTGCAACTAAGGGAAATTATACTTGACGCACTCGGCAAACTCGTTGTGGAAGGAATTGCCCCTGCTGAACTCCTGCCCGATTTTACAATTGAAATACCTGCTGATAAGTCGCATGGCGATTTTGCGGCGAATACAGCTATGGTATGTGCTAAACCGTTCAAAATGCCTCCACGGAAAATTGCTGAACTCATATGCAGTAAAATTGACCTTACAGGTACTGTCTTTGAACGTTACGAAATTGCAGGACCCGGATTTATGAACTTCTTTTTAAGCCGTAAATGGTTCGCAGACGTTGTGGAAAATGTTTTAACAGAAAAAGAAAACTACGGGCGTACAGATTACGGTAAAGGAAAAAGAGTTCTTGTGGAATTTGTTTCCGCAAATCCTACAGGTCCTATGCATATCGGTAACGCAAGAGGCGGTGCTATCGGTGACTGCCTTGCAAGCGTTCTTGATTGGGCAGGCTACCACGCTGAACGTGAGTTCTATGTAAACGATGCAGGGAATCAGATTGAAAAATTCGGCAAATCACTTGATTTACGCTATATGCAGTTGTGTTCTGAAAAGGGCATTGAAGCAATGAAAAATAATCCCGATAATGACACACTTTTTCAGTATATCTACGATTTAAGCGGTGAGGGTATGGATTTCGAAATGCCTGAAGATGTTTACCTTGGAATGGATATTATTGAACACGCTAAAAATTACTTCGATGAATACGGGGCTGTATTAAGCGGTCAGGAGGAATCAGAACGCCGGAAAATACTTGTTAACTACGCACTGCCGATTAACATTGCAGGTCTGGAACGTGACCTGAAAAAATATCGTATTGTCTATGATAACTGGTTTAGGGAAAGCACAATTCACGAAAAAAATCAGACAAAGGAAATTGTCGACAAACTGCTTGAATCGGGGAAAGCTTACGAACAAGACGGCGCAGTATGGTTCAAAGCTACGGAGTACGGGCTTGACAAGGATTTTGTACTGAGGCGTTCAAACGGGCTTTATACGTATATAGTCCCTGATATTGCGTATCACTGCGATAAACTCGTAACACGCAATTTTGATAAGGCGATAAATATACTTGGAGCAGACCACCACGGTTATGTGCCACGCCTTAAAGCTGTACTTACTGCACTCGGCGTTGATGCCTCTAAACTCGATGTCGTGCTTATGCAAATGGTACGTCTTGTGCGTAAGGGCGAAACTGTCAAGCTGTCGAAAAGAAGCGGTAAAGCGATTACACTTGTGACACTTCTCGACGAAATACCGATTGATGCCGCAAGATTC
Source organism: uncultured Ruminococcus sp. (assembly GCA_947624295.1). Classification (GTDB taxonomy): domain Bacteria; phylum Bacillota; class Clostridia; order Oscillospirales; family Ruminococcaceae; genus Ruminococcus. The sequence continues at coordinate 35,576 of CANQJV010000018.1, forward strand.
TATTTCAATCTGCGTGAGGCAAATTCACAATTTGAATTTGATTTGGATTTAGCTGTAGAAAAATCTTCGCAAAATCCAGTATTTTATGTGCAATATGCTCATGCAAGAATTTGCAGTCTTATAAGCAATCTCAAAACAGAGGGAATTGAAATCCCGTCAACGGCAGATTTCACACTTCTCGAAAATTCAAATGAGATAGAGTTAATCCGCCATATCGCCTCACTTCCGCACGAAATTGAACTTTCTGCAAAGCAATACGACCCTGCCAAACTCACTAAATACGCAATCGATATTGCAACGCTTTTCCACCGTTTCTATGATTCGTGCAGTGTAAAAAATGCGGAATCACCTGAACTTATGAATGCAAGAATACTTCTTTGTATTGCTGTAAGGCAGGTTATAAGGAATGTTCTCACTATACTTAAAATAGAACAGCCTGAAAAAATGTAAAAAATTACATTTCAGTTACAGTTATTTTACAGTAATTTTCGGGCGTTTGTGAGATTATCACAATACCAACACATAAAACTTGTTCAAAATTAACATTTTTCAAAGAAAATTAACAATTTGTTAATATTATGTTCATAAAAATATGTTACAATCTGTAATAAGTTAATTTCTCTGAAAAAATTTCAAAATATTTTTAATGAAAGGATTCATACTTATGTCCAACAGATTATTTCAGGGTTTAGTACACCAGATGAGAGATACAATTGATGCCACAATAGGCGTTGTCGATGATTCAGCTACTATCATCGCTTGCAGTGACCTCACTAAAGTAGGCACAACAAATGAATTTGTTTCTCTCGATTTAAGCGATTCACACGATATCTTTATCCGTGACGGCTACACATATAAGCCGTTCGGCTCAAGAGTAAAACCCGATTATGCCGTATTCGTTGAGGGCGTTGACGATTCAGCCGCAAAATACGCAAGTATCCTTGCTATTACTCTTTCGAATATCAAGCAGTATTACGATGAGAAATACGACCGCAACAACTTCATCAAGAACGTTATCCTTGATAATGTCCTCCCCGGCGACATCGTAATAAAAGCCCGTGAACTCCATTTCAATGCGGAAATCAGCCGTGCGGTGTTCCTCGTCAGAATTGTGTCCGCAAATGATATTTCGGCTTACGATGTTATTCAGAACCTTTTCCCTGATAAAAACAAGGATTTTGTTTTCAACATCACCGAAAGCGATATTGTTCTCGTAAAGGAACTCAAAAGCACTGTTGATTCAAAAGACCTCGAAAAACTCGCACGTTCCATTGCTGATACACTTTCAAGCGAATTTTATACAAGAGTCAATGTCGGTATCGGTACGGCAGTTGTTGGCGTGAAAGACCTCGCACGTTCATTCAAAGAGGCGCAGATGGCTCTTGAAGTCGGCAAGGTATTTGATACAGACAAGGTCATTGTAAGCTACGAAAATCTCGGTATTGCACGCCTTATCTACCATCTCCCGACTACCCTCTGCGAAACTTTCCTGCATGAAGTTTTCAAAGTAGGAAGCATTGATTCGCTTGACCACGAAACTTTGTTCACAATACAGAAATTCTTTGAGAATAACCTCAATGTGTCAGAAACTTCGAGAAAACTCTTTGTTCATAGAAATACACTTGTATACAGACTTGAGAAAATCAAGAAGCTGACAGGTCTTGACTTACGTGAATTTGACCACGCTATTATTTTCAAAATCGCACTCATGGTAAAGAAATACCTGTCCGCTAATCCTGTCAAGTTCTGATTC